>NZ_JBKEBW010000129.1:0-48037 GCF_047973365.1 Vibrio sp.
TGTGTCTGACAGACCAGCCCTTTGTCCACAATAATTGCAACGCTTCCAGCTTAGCTTCCGCACTAAGAGAATGGCCATCAATTAAAAATGAATTTGAACCATGCATAGTGAAAACATGAGCCCAATAACGAACATGTTTTGTTGGGACAGAATATTTTTCAGCGAGCTCTCGAGGAGTGGAGCCATCAAGATACTTTTTAGCTACTTTGAACTTTAACTCGCGACTGTATTTGGACATAAATAAAAGACCCTCAATAATTGGTTGTCCAACTATTGGGGGTCACTTCACTCCGCGTGGGAATGCATATTTGACTCACAGAAAGTCAGATTAACTGCCTATTTGGGCTTTGGTATGCATTCCCACGGGGGACCGTGGGAACGAGAATATCAGTCTGAAACGTACTGATAAAGCGCGTTTTTTGTCTCTACTTTCAGCATCGGGTTTTATTCACTCCACTGGCTTTCAAACCAGCTCTCTAAGATGATCACCGCGGATTGGCAGTCAATATTGCCTTTACTGAGCGCTTTGTATCCGCCCATCGAGAAAAGTTCAGCTCGTGCTTCGGCGGTTGATAAACGCTCATCATGCAGCTCAACCTGAACACCAAACCGCCCATGAAGACGCTGAGCAAATTTTTTGGCTCTTGGGGTAATGGTTTCTAGATCTTTACCATGTAAGTCGGTCGGCAAACCAACCACGACGAGATCTGGTTTCCACTCTTTAAGCTGCTTTTCGATGTCATCCCAATTTGGAATACCATCATTGGCTTTAAATGCTTTGAGTGGTGAAGCCGTACCTGTGATTTCCTGACCAATGGCGCTACCAATACTTTTGGTTCCGTAGTCGAAAGCCATAATAGTTCGAGACATGTAGAGTTTTCTTTGTAATGAATTTCAATATTGTCATTCCTGCGAAAGCAGGAATCTAATTATGTTGATAGCCCAGTGTTAGATCCCAGATAAATGCATCGCATTTTCTGGGATGACTGAGTGGATCGTCGTTTAAGCGTGCCCAACTTCACCAGATAACTGAATAGGGTCTATACCCAGTTTCTGGATGGCTTTGTTCCATTTATCGCCGATCGGAGTATTAAAGATCAGATCCGAGTCTGCTTCTATGGTAAGCCATGAGTTATCCGATAGTTCGCTTTCTAATTGACCCGCTTCCCAACCGGAATAGCCAAGAGCCACTAAATAGCCTTTTGGTTCAGCATCGGTACCCAAAACGGTGAGGATATCTTTGGAAGTGGTTACCGAAATATCGTCCGTCATGCGAATACTTGATTCATAGTGATCTTTCGGTCTGTGCAGAATAAACCCGCGATCTTCAGACACCGGACCACCGTTGAATACCGGTTCCTTGAGACTTTTGCTTTGCGATTGAGGATAAGCCGGCTCAATATCTACCTGCTTCAACATTTTGCCGACCGTAATATCAATCGGCGCATTGATGATTAGCCCCATAGCTCCTTCTTCATTGTGCTCACAGATGTAAATAACACTGTGTTTGAAGTAAGGGTCTTTCATGCTCGGCATAGCAACGAGAAAATGATTAGTAAGATTCATAGTATCTCCAACCTCAACGATTGGTATCACATCGCCATTGCTTTAATGCGAGTCTCAATGGCATCCATTAACTTGCCAGTGATAGAGATATCGTAAACGGCCTCGATTTCACGAATACAGGTTGGGCTAGTTACGTTAATTTCGGTCAGTTTATCTCCAATCACATCGAGTCCTACAAAAATTAGACCTTTTTCTTTTAGCGTTGGTGCAACTGCAAGTGCAATTTGTTTATCGGTTTCACTCAGTGGGCGAGGTTCACCACGACCACCGGCTGCTAAGTTACCGCGCGTTTCCCCTTTCGCGGGAATACGAGCTAAGCAGTAAGGCATTGGTTCGCCATCAACCACCAGAATGCGTTTGTCGCCATTACTAATATCTGGAACGAAAGTTTGCGCCATACAGTAATTTTGACCGTGATTGGTTAGCGTTTCGATAATTACAGAGACGTTTGGATCGCCTTCTTTAACACGGAAGATCGATGCGCCGCCCATGCCATCAAGCGGTTTTAAGATCACATCGCCATGCTGCTCTCTGAATTGCTTAATTTTTTCCGCTTTACGCGTCACGATTGTGGTTGGTGTTAGCTCTGGGAACCATGCAGTAAACAGTTTTTCGTTACAGTCACGAAGACTCTGTGGCTTGTTGACGATCAGCGTACCTTCATCTTCTGCACGCTCTAGAATGTAAGTTGCGTAAATGTATTCAGTATCAAAAGGTGGATCTTTACGCATTAATACAGCATCTAGCTCAGATAACTTAATCGTTTGCTCTGATTTGAACTCGTACCAACCGTTTGCATCTTCTTTCAGTGTGACGATTTTTGTATCTGCGATAGCCACACCTTGATCTAAGTGTAGATCATTCATCTCCATATAATGAATTTCATAGCCGCGACGCTGCGCTTCTAACATCATCGCGAAGCTAGAATCTTTCTTGATATTAATGGATGAAATGGGATCCATTACGATGCCGAGTTTAATCATTGGAAGTCTCCGTTATCCAAGATCGCCAAAACGAACTTGTAAGGCTGTTATTGCGGTTAACGCTGCGGTTTCTGTACGCAGGACTCGAGGCCCAAGCAACGTTTCTTCAAAATTGTATTTGCTGGTCATATCGATTTCTTTTTCAGAAAGACCACCTTCCGGACCGATTAACAAACGAACTCTAGTCACCGGTTCAGGAAGTGTATTAATTGAGTATTGAGCGCGAGGGTGTAGGTTAAGTTTCAATGCATCGCTTGGCTCTGCACACCACTGCTCTAATTCCATCACAGGACGAATTTCTGGAACAACATTGCGCCCACATTGTTCGCAAGCACTGATGGCGATTTTTTGCCATTGTTGAAGCTTTTTCTCAAAGCGTTTTTCATCCAGCTTGATACCGCAGCGTTCTGACAGTAATGGGGTAATGGTGTTGACACCTAACTCCACCGACTTTTGAATGGTGAATTCCATTTTGTCGCCACGTGAAATCACCTGCCCTAAATGCAAATTGAGCGGTGATTCGCTACTGTTTTCTACTCGCTTCGTTACTTCAACGGTGACGTGCTTTTTGCCACTTTCGCTAATCACGGCTGGAAACTCGGCATCGCTGCCATCAAACAGCAGGATTTCTTGTCCTTCTTTCATACGCAGTACCCGACCAATGTGATTAGCGGCATCGTCATCGAGGTTAATTTTGCCTAACTGGGTAATCGGCTGCGGATGATAGACACGGGGAATGCGCATGTGTTGTTTCCTAATCAAAATCACTATTCAATAGTGTGGTATATATCGCCTCTAACATGGATGCTTTGTGGCGAAAAAACAAGGGGGGAATGTGAATCCCCCTTATTTATCCGTTGAGTGGGATGAGTTATTTTTTACTTTGGCACTGCTCAAAAACAAATGGATTATGGTTGCCCTGAATTTTGAAAATTCGCCTTTCGCGTTCACATTCCCACTCATCGACAGGATAGCTTTTATTCCATGCTTGCATCAGTTTGCTTTGAGCTGAGGATAATTTAAAGCCGTGTTCATTGCTCATATATAAGTAGGTGCGGGCGATAGCTCCTCTGGCTCTGGCTGGTGGCATAGCGCTACGTTGCTTGAAATCAACCTGCATTTCGCATTGCCCGTAAGTGACACCAGATGTGCCATTCCATTGACTGAAGTTGAAGTTGGATCTGTCGCCGTTGACTTCGCCAATCGCTGGAGTCAGGTTGTGAAGATCGGCCTCCATGCGGCGAAACACTGTGTCATTATTGCTACAGAGTTTGCGTCCACCTTTTTGCCAGCACTGACGTTGGTGGCCAAATTGCCAGGCGGGCACCACATGTTCCCACTCTATGCGGTTAGCACGGGTTTGCTGCTTGCGAATTTGATAGCCGCAGCTTGCCAAGTCTGGAATGCCTTTTTTACCCTGCCATGAAATATCACAACCGCAATAAAAAGACGTTGGATGATCTTTATAGATTTTCAGTGCCTGATTTTTAGCGCTAGAAAATGAACTCGGAAAATCAGCATAACAAGTGTGGCTGGCAAGCAGCAAAGCGGATGTCAGCAGAAAGCGAAAATTAAACATATGTCGGACTGTATTTTATTATTTTTTACAGTCTAACATTCTCTAAGTTGAAAGCTAGTTGAGAAATCTATCGCATTTTCTTTGATTAAAAGGAAATAATTATCGAACTGACTCGCAATTGTTGCCTTAATCGAGAGGAACGGACTAATACCATATATGGAAAATTAACTGATCAGTGAATGGGTTTCGATAAGCAAACCCTCCGAGCCATGGATGGCTCGGCGGAGCTTCAGGGATGAATTCATGCGTGTTTGTGTTCGATGCCCATTCGCTATTTCACCAATATTGAATTTGATCATATTTTTATTCAGGTTGGTATCAGCCAGTCAGTTGAATTCTGGTGTAAGTCAGGGTTTGTTTGCACTGCTGACAACGATAAGTTGCTTGTTTACGCAGTACCTTGTTGTGACGACGCACCGATAACGGGTACTGATTACAGGCGCATTGGTAAGCAAAGGTTTTCCCTTGCACCGATTCCACCGACATTTTATGCGTGGTCTCAGCAGGTAAATGAAACACTTGATTCATCACGGCTTGCCATTCGGCACCATGGGGTTTTACCCAACCGTAAATAGCATAAGTAATGAGATGGGCGATTTCATGAGGAATCACTTCATGCAAAAAAGCGTGTTGATTTTCTTTGAATAACACTGGGTTCAAACGAATTTCCCACAGTTGTAGATAGGCTTTACCCGCCGCTTTGCCTCGGAGTTGGTAGCTTATTTCGGGCAGTTCAAAATGGCGTTTGAAATATTGAGAAGCAACATCTATGCACTTCTTTACTTGTGACAGTGCTTGGTATTCTAATTGATAATCTGTCAAAGCTAGCTCCCAAAATCTGCGGCAATATCCTGCGCCGAAGAGGTTATCACACCAAGCTTGTTTTATCTCTTAAAGGTTGAGTTATCTATTAAGTCGTTATGCTGGTGAAAAAACAAAGCCCCCACCAAAGGTGAGGGCTTAACAGAAAACTTTTTAATGACTTAGTTAAGCTTTCTAATGAATTAGCTAAGCTTTGCGAAATCGCGCAGTAATTCAACTTTATCAGTGGCTTCCCAAGGGAATTCTTCACGACCGAAGTGACCGTAAGCTGCCGTTTTCTTATAGATAGGTTGAAGTAGGTTCAGCATCTCTTGCAGACCGTATGGACGTAGGTCGAAGAATTGGCGAACAGCTTCAATGATGATGTCGTGAGACACTTTTTCAGTGCCGAACGTTTCAACCATGATAGAGGTTGGATCTGCAACACCGATTGCGTATGAAAGTTGGATTTCACAACGATCAGCCATACCCGCAGCAACGATGTTTTTCGCTACATAACGTGCTGCGTATGCCGCAGAACGGTCAACTTTTGATGGATCTTTACCAGAGAATGCACCACCACCGTGACGAGCTGCGCCGCCGTAGGTATCAACAATGATCTTACGACCCGTCAAACCACAGTCACCCATTGGGCCACCGATAACGAAACGACCAGTTGGGTTGATGAAGAATTTAGTCTCTTTGCTTAACCATTCTGCTGGAAGCACTGGCTTGATGATCTCTTCCATTACCGCTTCGCGTAGATCTGGAGTTGAGATTGAATCACAGTGTTGAGTTGAAAGAACAACCGCATCAATACCAACAATTTTACCTTGATCGTATTGGAACGTTACCTGAGATTTCGCATCAGGACGTAACCAAGGTAGTGTGCCGTTCTTACGAACTTCTGCTTGTTTTTGAACAAGCAGGTGAGAGTAAGTAATTGGTGCTGGCATTAGTACGTCAGTTTCGTTTGTTGCGTAACCGAACATAATACCTTGGTCACCCGCGCCTTGCTCTTTAGGATCGGCTTTATCAACACCTTGGTTGATGTCTGGAGACTGCTTACCTATGGTGTTAAGAACTGCACATGAGTTAGCATCGAAGCCCATATCTGAATGGATATAACCGATTTCACGCACAGTTTCACGAGTTAGTTCTTCAATATCAACCCATGCTGAAGTTGTGATCTCACCACCAACCATAACCATGCCGGTTTTAACGTAAGTTTCACAAGCAACACGCGCTTTAGGGTCTTGTTCCAAAATAGCATCTAGAACCGCATCTGAGATTTGGTCTGCGATTTTATCCGGATGTCCCTCTGATACTGATTCAGAAGTAAACAGGTGCTTAGCCATGATAGCTCCAATATAAATGGTCAAAAAGCAGTAAAGGATTGGTCCTTCACTACTTTGAAAAATGTTCATTATGTAGGCGTTTCTACATCTAGACGGCTATTTTAGTTTTGAATGCTTAAATTACAAGCTCTTTTTTACTTTTAGATATAACTAAACGTTTGCTTGTGTTCTCTCTTTAATTTGCAATCTTTCCGTGCACATCCGACAAAATTGTTTCAACGGTCAAGTAAACGATTGCAGTGATCTAGGGGCTTTGTAACAATACCTCCCATTATAGATGGGTATATTTCACTTCGCTTAAATCAATCAGGAGCTGACATGGCGTCTCGTAAACAATTGGCAAATGCAATCCGTGCTCTGAGCATGGACGGTGTTCAAAAAGCTAACTCTGGCCACCCGGGTGCCCCAATGGGTATGGCGGATATCGCTGAAGTACTTTGGCGTTCACACCTAAACCACAACCCACAAAACCCGAATTGGGCTGACCGCGACCGTTTTATTCTGTCTAACGGTCATGGTTCGATGCTGATTTACTCACTGCTGCACCTTTCCGGTTACGAACTATCAATGGAAGATTTAAAGAACTTCCGTCAGCTTCACTCAAAAACGCCAGGTCACCCAGAATACGGTTATGCGCCAGGTGTTGAAACTACGACAGGCCCGCTGGGTCAGGGTATCACTAACGCTGTGGGTATGGCGCTGGCTGAGAAAGCGCTTGCTGCTCAGTTCAACAAACAAGGTCACGAGATTGTTGACCACTACACCTACGCGTTTATGGGTGACGGCTGTATGATGGAAGGTATCTCGCATGAAGCGTGTTCTCTGGCAGGTACACTAGGTCTGGGCAAACTGATTGCCTTCTGGGATGACAACGGTATTTCTATCGATGGTCATGTTGAAGGTTGGTTCGCTGACGATACGCCAAAACGTTTTGCAGCGTACGGCTGGCACGTTATCCCTGCGGTTGATGGTCACGATGCTGACGCAATCAATGCAGCAATTGAAGCGGCAAAAGCAGAAACTGGTCGTCCTACTCTAATCTGTACTAAAACCATCATCGGTTTTGGTTCGCCAAACAAAGCTGGCTCACACGACTGTCACGGTGCTCCACTAGGCGCAGATGAAATCCAAGCGGCACGTGAATTCCTCGGTTGGGAATACGCACCGTTTGAAATCCCAGCAGATATTTACGCGCAGTGGGATGCCAAAGAAGCTGGCTCGGCAAAAGAAGCGGCATGGAATGAAAAATTCGCAGCCTACGCTGCGGCCTACCCAGAGCTAGCCGCAGAATTCAAACGTCGTGTGAACGGTGAGCTTCCTGCGCAGTGGGAAGAGAAAGCAAACGCGGTTATCGCTGAGCTTCAAGCTAACCCAGCCAACATTGCATCACGTAAAGCATCGCAAAACGCACTCGAAGCGTTTGGTAAAATGCTACCTGAATTTATGGGCGGCTCGGCTGACCTTGCACCGTCAAACCTCACCATGTGGTCTGGCTCTAAGTCAATCACACCAGAAGATGCATCAGGCAACTACATCCATTACGGTGTTCGTGAATTCGGTATGACGGCGATCATGAACGGTATTGCGCTACACGGCGGTTTCGTTCCTTACGGCGCAACCTTCCTGATGTTCATGGAATACGCACGTAACGCACTGCGTATGGCGGCACTGATGAAAGTGCAAAACATCCAAGTGTACACGCACGACTCTATCGGCCTTGGCGAAGATGGTCCAACTCACCAACCGGTTGAGCAAACCGCTTCTCTACGTCTAACGCCAAACATGAGCACATGGCGTCCATGTGACCAGGTGGAATCAGCAGTGGCTTGGAAACTGGCTATCGAGCGTAAAGACGCGCCAACCGCGCTTATCTTCTCTCGTCAAAACCTAGCACAGCAACCACGCTCAGCACAGCAAGTAGCTGACATCGCTAAGGGTGGTTACATCCTGAAAGATTGTGCAGGCCAACCTGAGCTAATCCTGATTGCCACCGGCTCTGAAGTGGAATTGGCGGTAAAAGCGGCTGAGCAACTTACAACTGAAGGCAAACAAGTACGCGTAGTGTCTATGCCATCAACCGATGCATTCGACAAACAAGACGCGGCTTACCGTGAAGTAGTACTTCCATCAGACGTAACTGCACGTATCGCTATCGAAGCAGGTATTGCGGATTACTGGTACAAGTACGTTGGCCTAAACGGTAAAATCATCGGTATGACCACATTTGGTGAATCTGCACCAGCAGACCAACTGTTCAAGATGTTCGGTTTTACGGTTGAAAATGTGGTAGAGAAAGCAAACGAGCTACTGGCTTAATATTGCTTTTCTAGTACTAAAACCCCCGCTCACTAGTGCGGGGGTTTTATATCTAATCAATAAGTTATTTGAACGCCCAACCTTCCGGGACTTTCGCTTCAATCAAGTCTAATAATCTAATCAGCCGTCTTGGTACAAGTCCTCTTTGTACGTAGTAGTTAATTTCTGTCGTTCCTGTTCGCCAACCCGGTAAGCAATCAACAATCTTATTAGGATGATGTTTTAAATAGCCAGCGGCAACAGACTCTGGCAATAGTCCAACACCATGTCCATTAGCAATAGAATCAATTTGTAACGCTAAGTTATCGCACTCTAGTCGGCTCTTTATTGGATCGAGATAATAGGCTTCGTTATCTGCATTAGAAATTGTAAGCCCACTTTTTCGGGTAGAACCAAAATCAATCCATGGATGCTCTGTCAGATCTTCAGGATGGTTTATTGCATCGAAATTGTGTAAATAGTTTGGCGATGCGTAAACACCATAACGCCAGTGACCTAAAGTTTGTTTGCGCCACTCTAGCCCCGGATGTTCACCTAACCAAATAACTAAATCTGGCTTTGTATTATTTGAGGGGAAATCACTGCTTAGACGAACCTTTATCTTGGGGTTATCACTAAGAAATGCATTCAAAACGTTACTCAACCAACCGCGCATAAAGGCAGAATGGCAAACAATTGTTAGCTCTCCAGAAACTTTATTATTGAGTCCTTGGATAGCGTCGTAGCTCTCGTCGACAAGGTCTAACATCTGTTTGCTGTAACTCGCGAAAACTTGTCCCGCTTTGGTTAATGTTAAGCGATTCCCTTCTCTGACCGTTAGTGCTTGCCCTATATCTGCTTCCAACTGTGCCAAACGCCTACTCACCGTTGATTTTGGCTGATTAAGAGCTTTAGCTGCTGCAGTTAAACTTTTATGTTCTTGCAAGGCGTCAAACGCTCTTATTGATGTCAGATCATGCATTTATTTACCTCGCAAAAGTTCCATATTCGAGACAAAGCGTTCCATATATCTCTATCTTAAAAACTGCGAATATGAATAACCACCACTCACAAATGATAATTATTATCACGACAGAAGTAAACCATGTCTAGATTAAACGACGGCAGGTTACGAAGAATATAGCGATGTTGAAGGTGGACGTCGCTATTGGCTGAGGCTAGATGTAAACGTCTAATTATCTCGCTAATAAAAAACGGAGACGTTAAGTCCCCGTTTTTTATTTCTGTCTATACTCTTCCTACTTGGAGCTGCAGCTCCAAGTAGTTTGAATATATTGCTTATTTTTCTTCGAAACGAGCAGCAAGGATAATAAAGTTATCAACCTGATCTTTCATTTCTCGACTATGCTCGCTCACCATATTTGTAGCTGCAACATTTTGCATCGCTGCTGAAGCAATAGAGTGAATGTGGTGGTTCACATCTTGAGTCAATCCGCGTTGAGCATCCGCTGATTTCGCCATATCGCCCACTAAATTTTGCATGTCAGAAAGCATACGTTCCACTTCATGGAGGCGGTTACCCGTTTCTTCAGCAACTAAACCACATGCTTGTGTTTGCGTTTGGCTTGCTTGAATTTCCTGCTGCCAAGATTCAATCGTTTTCAACATCGTAGACAAACTTGTTTGGATCTGGTGAGTCGCATTTTGCGTTCTACCCGATAGCGCACGGACCTCGTCAGCGACGACAGAAAAGCCTCGACCTTGATCTCCTGCTCTTGCAGCTTCAATAGCAGCATTTAACGCAAGTAAGTTGGTTTGAGCCGCGATTCCGTCAATTTCTTCCATCAACTTACTCACTGTGTGGGCTTGATCATTAAGTTTATGGGTAGTGCCTGTCGCTCGCTCCGCTTGTTCAGCCAGTGCTATCAAATCGCTATGCGTCTGTTGAATGGTTTGCTTTGTCTTTAAGCATTGATTCTGTGCTTGATCCAACAATGCAGACGCCTCATTAGTGCTGTTAGAGACAGTATCGGCTGCAGACTCAACAGCATCCGTTGCTTTCATAACACTCTGAATATCAATATTTTGTTGTTCTAACGCCTGATTAACTTCAACACAAGTTTGGTTAAGTTGCTCAGACGTTGCATAAAGTGGTTTAGCCGAATCCACCATTCGGCCTAAAACCGTACGGATACGCGCTGAGTACATTCGTAAATGATAATCCGCATAAGAGAATTCGCTATTACCTGAATAGATGAGGCGGCTAATACTGTCGTATTTATTTTTCAGCTTACGAATATGGCGAGGTGTTTCAACCAGTTCATTTCTAAACAACAGTCCAAGCGCCGCTACGGGTAATAAGCCAGAAATTAGCTGTACAGTGCTAGTTGCAGAAGCAATATATGATAATGAAGGAGCTGACAACGAACCGGCTAAAATTGCATAACGAACTGAAGATGGCAGATTGAGTGAATAGCTCTTGCCACCTTGCTCTTTTTTACACAATGCCTGATACGCTTTACTCGCGGTTTCAACACGAGCACGTTTTGGTTGGACACGCACAGACTGATAGCCTGTCAACTTTCCATTTTCATAAATAGGTGTTACGTAGGCATCAACCCAGTAGTAGCCATTGGATTTAGTACGGTTCTTTACAATTCCGCGCCAAGGATTCCCTTTCTTAAGATGGCCCCACATATCCGCGAAAGCCGCTTTGGGCATGTCAGGGTGACGAACAATATTATGGTTCTGCCCCAATAATTCACTTGCTGTAAAACCAGCAATGCGACAGAAGGTTTCATTACAATAAGTAATTACACCTTTTAGATCTGTGGTAGAAACTAGTTGATCTGTCTTTCCGACTGGAACCTCCAGATCTGAGGTAACTTGATGAGCTGACATACTTCTCGTTTTTTTATGAGTTATATTTTGTGCAAAAATCTACACAAAGGTTACGAATGTTTCAAAAATATTATCGTATTTTGTTCTATAACTGAGATTGCTATCAATTTCCTCTAATAAACTGCGGATATTAAGCAAAAATCCCAGCCGTAGCTGGGATCTTGAGTAGATATGAAAGCAATTAAATTGATGAATAATTGAACAGTTAATTATTTGAAACTATCAATAGTAATTCAACTCTTCTATTGCATGCGCGACCTTCTGTCGTACGATTTGTACATGCAGGAACATAATCACCATAGCCGCGAGTATAAATGGCTTCTTTAGCTACGTTGTTTTTAATTAGCGTTGTTTTAACGGTATCGGCACGTTTTACTGAAAGCAAATCGTTGAATGAAGATTGACCAGTAGCATCTGCGTGTCCATCAATTACGACATCAATGCCACGCTGTTGCGAGAGAAAATCGCTCATCATAGATAACCAGTGATAAGACTCTTGAGAAACCTTCGAAGACCCCGTTTCAAACTGAACAGATTCTTTCAATCGCACCATAACGTGATTACCAGGCATAACCTCATAATCCACACCATTGTGTAATAGAAATTGCTGCAGTGCCGCATAACTGCTGGTACGCACTTGCCCCATTGGGCCACGCACACCGGAATTTGCGTTACGCGCTGGTGCAACCCAATCCGGGTTACGGACATCAGTTTCACCTTTTGGCGCAGCATCTAATAAGTTTTTGTTAAACATGCGATCTGTCTGTAGAGAACCACAGCCTGCTAATATCAGCATCAGAGGGAAAACTAAAAATTTCATCGAATACATCACCCTTCAATCTATCTACATACATTTATCGGCTTGATGACTAAAACTTTATAGAAAATTGATAACAATTTGTTTATCCGTGGTTTGCGTCACATCGTTAAGCCGTTAGAATCTAACTTAGTGTTTTTTAAAGGTGAATCTCATATGAAAAAATTGCTCACTGGCTTAACTAGCCTGTTTACCTTGATATTCCTTCTGGCGGGCTGTAGCGACAATTCAACGCCAACAGAAGGTGAACAATACCAGTTATTGCCAGCGAATCTTTCGGTCTATCGTTTGTCACCTGTCACCGAGATTTTTTCGCTCACTTGTGGCCACTGCCGCAAAATGGAGGGCATTATCTCTGAACTGGAAGATCAGACTAACGAACACTTTGGAAAGCTGCACGTTACATTTAACGAAGGTGCAAAAATCGGCGCCATGATTTACTACACAGCAGTGTTGCAGTTAAATGACATTCCTGATACGAAGATGATGGATGAATTATTTGCTGCAGTTCAAATGGGAGACGGCGCTACCCTCACTGAACGTCAAGCCGCTATTGAAAAAGTCTTTACGGACAGAAATCTGACTACGCCTTATCATTTAACCCAAGAGCAGCAAAAGCAGGTTCTTGGCATGATTCAAACCGCAGATAAAGTTACTCATGATGGTGAAATTAATGCGGTTCCAACCTTCGTCGTAAAAGGAAAATATCAAGTGATCACTAGCGGTCACAAAGACGTTGAAGGCATTGCCAAAACCATCAGTTACTTATTAACACAACCATAAGAAACATAACCATGTATAAAATCGTTTTTCCTATCGTCATCTTTGTACTTGCGGCCTTTTTTGTTTATCGTACCTGGACAAACCATAAAGCAGGCGAAGAGCAAATTGCTGCAGGTCAGGCATTCTTAACTGAAAACGCAACCAAACCTGACGTTCATACCACAGAAAGTGGCTTGCAATACCTCGTACTTACTGAAGGTACAGGTTCTGTTCATCCAAAAGCAAACAGCAAAGTTACCGTACACTACGAAGGAAAACTATTGGATGGCACTGTTTTCGATAGCTCATACCAGCGTAATGAACCGATCAGCTTTGGGTTAAATCAAGTCATCAAAGGTTGGCAAGAAGGGGTTCAACTGATGGTTGAAGGACAAAAAATGCGTCTTTTCATCCCAGCAAATCTTGGCTACGGTAAAAGTGGCACAGGTCCGATTCCACCGTCAGCAACACTGATTTTTGACGTTGAGTTAATTGCAATTAACTAATTACTCTCTGAAAGCGACGGTTGTTATATACCAATCACCAAATAACATTGAGATAAAAAGGAGCCGCTTCTAGATTTAGACAGCGGCTCTTTTTATTTTGAATAATGCCATACTAGCTAGGCTTTAAATGGGAAAAACCGCAAACCTTGCTCTGTTACCATGATGCAATCCATACCACCAGCATGCGCGGCTTGTTTACCTAACTCTGTGTCTTCAAACACCACACATTCATTTGGCTCAAGCCCCATCAATTCACATGCAGTAAGAAATGTTTCAGGGTGTGGTTTGTGATTTTCAACGTCTGTTGCCGTCACTAACACATCCAACTTACTCAGCATATTTACACGCGTAAGCAACCTAATAGCGCTTACACGCTGACTGCCCGTACCGACGGCAAGCTTCTTTTTACCGATATTCGCTTCCAGCAACTCCGCAGTATTGGTGATCAACTCACCACTTTCTTCGTTTTGAGTGAAAGCATTCATTTTATAATCCGACACTGCTTGATGATCGAACTCAATACCGTACGCCTTACTAATCTCAGCCGCAATTTTAATACTCGGCATACCACCCATACTTTGCAACCATTTACCATCAAATGGAAAGCCGAACTTCTCCGCCGTCACACGCCAGGCATCAACATGGGCAGGCATAGTATCAATAAGGGTACCATCCATATCAAATATCAACCCTTTGTACTTATCTACATCAACAGTCATCCGACCAAAGCTCCTGTCATAAAAGTTTAACAATTGTAATGCATATATTAGCCGAAACTAACATATAGGGGGAAAGTTTCCCTTGTCCTTGCGACGATAATAACAACATCCATTTACGCTGTTAAGCCAGGTAATTATATGAATATTAAACAAAAACTGTATTCGTTAGGTGTCATTGCTGTTTTGGGTATCATTACCCTTTTACTCAGTTCCAATTATTTTTCTAGTGCAACCAGAGAATTAACTCATGCTATCACCTTAGTCGATAAACTCGAAATTCGACTACTCAATTTACGTCGCAATGAAAAAGACTTTTTGCTGCGCAGTAACACAAGTTACCTTGATAGCTTTAAAAAGAACAGTGAACTCTTTCTGGCATTGGAATCGGAGTTATCGCCAATTCTCTCTTCAAATGAACTTGGTTCGTCAGCAGATCTACGTAATGATCTACTCTCTTACAAAAAAGGTTTCGAAGATCTGGTCGGCGCCTACGTTCAATTAGGTCTGGATAAAGAGTCTGGTTTATTCAAAAGCTACTATTCACTCCTTAACCAAGCAAGCAACGGTGTAGATAAAGAAGCCAAACTTGAACTGACTCTATTTGATAAAAATGTTCTCGCAGGTATTGTTGCGCCGGAAGGCGAAGTAGCATCAATGTCAGCACTCATCACAGCAGCAACAGCGGTTGCGCAGCAAGAGCAGAAAATCGGGCTGGAATACAATCAGGGCTTACTGGGTAACACCCGTGATCTTTCACACAATGTTGAGCAACAATTTACTACCTTTTCCGAAACACTGACTAAAGAAGTTGATGACCGCCGCGCTAAAATTGCCATGATTGAAGATGGTATCACTGTGTTTGTGATTATTGTCATTGCCGCACTTATCTTCCAAATCAGCCGCACTATTAACAATCGTGTCAACCGCATTTTAACCGTAATTCACAATATATCAGACACCAATAACATAGGTTTGCGCTCAGATATCACAGGTAAAGATGAACTAGCGTCTGTCAGCAATTATTTCAATAAACTATTAGACAAATTTGAGTCGCTGATTTCAGGTTCTCAGGCAAAATCAAATCAATTATCAGCAAGCACGACAGCGATGCATAATGAACTGGAAGATGTACTACGCCACTTCAATGTGCAGGCAGAACACACCACTATGATGGCAACCTCTGTTCAGGAAATGGTATCTGCCATCAGTGAAATTTCTGAGAGCACCAGTGTAGCGGTTGAAGGCGTACAACAAGCCTCTCACAATGCTGAAAATGGACGCCAAGTTGTAGAGTCAACCGTCGATAATATTGAGCAACTGTCTAAAACCTTAGATTCAAGCCAGAATTCCATATCTTCACTCAACAATCATGTTGAAAAGATCGGCGGCGCGGTAAACATCATTCAAGGTATAGCAGAACAGACGAACCTGCTCGCCTTAAATACAGCTATCGAAGCAGCACGTGCAGGTGAACAAGGTCGAGGGTTTGCTGTAGTTGCCGATGAAGTTCGATCACTGGCAACGAGAACGCATCAATCAACGGAAGAGATCACTAAAGTCGTTGCTGCTATTCAATCACAAATGAGCCAAGTGGTGAAAGATATTGAACAATGCAACGCCCAAAGCCAAGAGACACTGATTGACTCACGTCAGTTAGATGAGAGCCTAAGCCTTATTCTGTCTGATATGTGCAATATTCAAGCGAACTCAGAACGTATTGCTTCAGCAATTGAAGAGCAAGGTATTGTAATGAACCAAGTCAGTGAATCGATTACCGAACTGAACTCTATTTCGGAAGATAATATGCGATCGGCACAACAAGTGATGTCCGAAGTGAATATGGTGTCGCAACAAGCAAAAGAAATGGACAAAGCCGTTTCAGAATTCACAACTAAACGATGATAGAGAATTATGTGATCAAGAATGTAAAAGCTTCTTAACAACCAACAGAGCCCAGCAATGACTGGGCTCTGTTGCAACTAGACCATGTTAAGCGGGGAGCTATTCGATAGATGCCAACATCAACTTAGGTGTTTTCCAGGCATAAACAAACTCTGGGACTTCACTACTACAAGGTGCTTTCCAAAGTTGTTCAACTTGATGTTCACCGCCAATGTGATCGTAGAAATCGATGGCTTGTCGGTTTCGTTCCAGGACTTCCAAATATACCCCATTGTCCGGGAAGTAATGATCAATCCACTGAGCCATTTCACGAATCAGCATTTTGCCCATTCCCCGCCCACGATATAGGGGATCAATGTGTAGCGACTCAATGATGCTGCCACGCTCAAAATCGTGATTGCCGAATGCGCAAATGAAGCCTAATAACTTACCCTCTTCTTCTAACAATAAGATATGTTGATTAAAAGGCGGGTTAGTAAGGCGAGTTTGCCAAATCACCAGTCTGTCCGGCAGCGCTTCGTTATCAAGATACTCTTGTTTTAGTAAACCTCGGTAATGAGTTTTCCAACTGCGTACGTGCAGAGCAGCGATTGCTTCAAAATCGCTATATTCCGCTATTCTAATTTCCATTTAATAGTCCTTATAACTTCCTGTAAGGATTTACATCACTCATTGATACTATTCAATTAGCATGGAAAAGCAAAACATACTGGTCACAATTTTACTAATGTTATTTGACTTACACGTGTACGCTGATAATCTAGCGCACACGTGTAAGCCCAAAGGACTTAATCATGACAAAAAGGCCACCACTCATATGGCTAAATGTTGCTATTTTTTCACTCAGTTTTATTTTAGCTGCGGTGGTTACACCGTGGTTTGGTTGGCATTTTGGCTTCAGTGCCGAGCACTGGATTTGGCTAGCCATTAGTTTTTCATTCTGTAACCTATCGATTACTATGGGCTACCATCGCCTGTGGTCACATAAAACATTTGAAGCACACTGGCTAGTACGTCTAATCTGCGCCTTAGGGGGCGCTTTTGCACTGCAAAATAGTGCTCTTCATTGGTCTTCAGATCACCGTGTGCACCACAAGTTTGTCGACCAAAATGACAAAGACCCATACTCAGCAAAAAAAGGCTTTTGGTATTCACACATTGGATGGATGCTACGCAACTACAATCAAGCGGTTTACCACGACTACAGCAACTGTCGCGATTTACAAAAAGATACCGTTGTTATGTGGCAACATCGCTACTATGTGCCACTCGCAATAGTGATGAACCTTAGTGTTCCCGTGCTTCTGGGCATAATTTACGATGATATATTCGGTATGTTGCTCATGATTGGCGCTGTGCGTTTGGTTTTAAACCATCACACCACCTTTTTCATTAATTCACTGGCGCACATCTGGGGTTCACAGCCATACACCAATAAAAATACCGCACGTGACAATGGTTTATTGGCATTCTTCACTTTTGGCGAAGGCTACCACAATTACCACCACATCTTTGAGAACGATTATCGGAACGGCATTTACTGGTGGCAGTACGACCCAACAAAATGGCTTATCAAGTTATGTTCTTGGATTGGTCTGACGAAGAAACTGCGTAAGGCTCCCTCACTCAAAATTGAGAAAGCTCGTGCACAAATGGCGCTGGTTTATGTGCAGGACCGTATTCTGTCACTGCCAAACCACATGGTATTAATGAACAACTTCCAGCAGGAATTTGACGCATTCATCAATGAACTTCACAACTACTACGACATCAAAAAACAGCTTGTGGAAAGTAAGACAAATCTAGCAATTAAGAAATATGAACGGTCAATGCTCAAAATTCGATATGAGCAGGTTAAGCTCAATTTCCTCGAAAAAAGAAACCGTTGGCACAGAATAGTCTCACAATACGCCTAAATCCCTACTGTCTTAGAAAGTGGTGCATTAAGTACCACTTTTCTTTTTCCTTCTTTCTATTATTAGAAAATCTTTTGCGAATAATTATATTATCTAATAGTTAAAATTATTGATTTTATTCGGAGTTGTTAATAATAGAAAGCACAATACCCGGTAAATGATAGTTGTATTTTTATTGCTTTAGATCATGCAAAGTGCAAGTTGAACTCGTGCTACAAAGAAGTTTCCAGTAAATTCCCCGTAACGCTTTGCAACACATATATTTAATCTTACTTGCACGACTCTCATAGACTGGAGATTACTATGCTTGAACTTCTTATCGGGTTAGTTGTTACGATTGCTGTTGGATACTTAATCGTAAAAGGCTACAAAGCAGCTGGTGTGCTACTCACTGGCGGTCTTGTGCTACTAATACTAACTGGTATTATCGGTCATACCGTTCTGCCTAAGAGCATCGCTTCTACGGGCAACATGCTGACGGATTCGTTGGAATACGTGAAATACATGCTGCAAAACCGAGGCGGTGGCTTAGGTATGCAAATCATGCTGTTATGTGGTTTCGCGTCTTACATGACTCATATCGGCGCGAATAACGTTGTGGTGAAACAGTTTTCTAAACCACTCGCTTTCATAAAATCACCATACATTCTACTGGTTTCTGCTTATATCGTTGCTTGTTTAATGTCTCTAGCGGTTAGCTCTGCTACAGGGTTAGGCGTACTGTTAATGGCAACGTTATTCCCTATGATGACAGCAATGGGTATTTCTCGCCCAGCGGCGGCGGCAGTGTGTGCTTCACCAGCGGCAATCATCTTGTCACCAACCTCAGGTGACGTTGTAATCGCGGCCGAAAAATCAGGCTTGAGCCTGGATGTTTTCGCGGTACAAACCGTTCTACCAGTGTCAATCTGCGCCATCATCGTCATGGCAATTACCGCATACTTCTGGAATATATATCTTGATAAGAAAGACAACACGCCAATGGAACGTGTTGATATATCTGAAATTGAAGTGAACGCACCAGCTTACTATTCGATTCTGCCTTTCCTTCCAATCATTGGTGTATTTTTATTTAACGGTAAGACTATCGAAGGCTTATCTCTGGATATCTATACTATCGTTGTCGCTTCTATCTTTGTCGGCGCTCTGGTTCATTACGTAGCACGTAAATTTAACGGTAAAGAAGCGCTAGAAGATCTCGAAGTTTGTTATGACGGCATGGCTGACGCTTTCAAAGGCGTAGTAATGCTATTGGTTGCTGCAGGGGTATTTGCTCAAGGCCTGATGTCTATCGGCGCTATCGATAATCTACTTCACCTGGCAGAAACGGCTGGTGCAGGTGGCGTAGCACTGATGCTGATCCTAACTATCTTGACCGTTGCAGCGGCAATCGCAACAGGTTCAGGTAACGCACCTTTCTATGCATTTGTAGAGTTAGCACCATCATTGGCGGCGAAACTAGGCCTTAACCCTGCGTTCTTGATTATCCCTATGCTGCAAGCATCAAACCTTGGTCGTACTATTTCTCCTGTTTCAGGCGTCATCGTTGCAACTTCTGGTATGGCTCATTTGAGTCCATTTGAAGTGGTTAAACGTACATTCTTACCAGTAATGACCGGTTTAATTACCGTTATTTTAGGTACAACCGTTCTCGTTCCTATGATGGCTTAACATCATCTAAAAAACGTAACAGAAAAGGTCAGCGATTTGCTGACCTTTTTGCTATTTGTTTATCAGCAAACCTTTATGAAAGCTTCAATTTGCTTCATCGCGGTATTAATTTTACTACAATAGACTTATTCATTTGACCTGAGTCAACAGAATGTTCGTACACTACTTTAGAGGTAGCGACTATTTCTTATACACACGGATAATGTGGTTATAATTTTAGTAGCGAGTTTTATGCTTTATGTAAGGTTGGCGTATGAAAACTTCTCGTCCCAAAATATCCGAAAGCCGCCGCCGGTTCTTAAGAGATGCTTCCAGAACTGCTGTTGGTGTAGGCGCTGCAGCCTCACTTCTCGGTTTACAATCTCTGCAAAGTCAGGCAAGAGAAACCTCTGGCGTACCTATCCGCCCGCCAGGTGCTTTGCCCGGTAATGATTTTGAGAAAGCTTGCGTTCGATGCGGTCTATGTGTTCAAGCGTGCCCTTATGACACATTGAAGCTTGCGTCGCTACTATCCCCTGTAGCAGCAGGCACACCTTACTTCACCGCCAGACAAATACCTTGTGAGATGTGTGAAGACATACCTTGTGTCACGGCTTGTCCAAGCGGCGCTTTAGATCCTGCTTTAACCGATATTGACCAAGCAAGAATGGGTACAGCCGTGCTCATTGACCAAAAAAACTGCCTGAATTTTCAGGGTTTACGTTGCGATGTGTGCTACCGAATTTGCCCGGCTATCGACAAAGCCATCACCCTTGAAACCATACGTAATGAAAGAACGGGATTTCACGCCAAATTTATTCCTACCATTCATGCTGACTACTGTACCGGTTGCGGAAAATGTGAAGAAGCCTGTGTATTGGATGTAGCGGCAATAAAAGTGGTACCGACAGAGCTGGCTCAAGGCCAATTGGGTAAACACTACCGTTTAGGGTGGGAAGAACATTCTGAAGTACGCACCGATACCGATGAGCATGGTGGTGTGCCACTCAAACCATTTAACGGCAACCAGCTTTAGGAGATGCATAATGGCTAAACATTTGGCTAAAGACGCAGGTAAAGCGGCTGTTCAAAACTTAGGCTGGTGGAAAGCACATCGTTTTTTAATTTTTCGACGGATTTCTCAGCTTACTATTATTGCGTTATTTATGGCAGGCCCAACGTGGGGTGTTTTTAAAGGAAATCTTTCTTCTAGTACTCTGTTTGATGTCATTCCGTTTACAGACCCACTTTTACTACTACAGACTATAGCTGCAGGGCATTTACCAGAATTTACGGCGATTCTAGGAGCACTCATCGTAGTAGCGGTTTACGCGATTGTTGCCCCTCGAGCATTCTGCGCATGGGTTTGCCCTTTAAATATGGTGACAGATTTAGCGGCTTGGCTACGCAGAAAACTCAATGTGAAAGCAAGTTATTCGTGGCCCAAAAGCCTACGCTACTGGCTGATCCCCGTTTTGCTGATTGGCAGCGCCGTTTCCGGAAGTGCTTTATGGGTGTGGATAGACCCTGTTTCAGCACTGCACCGAGGACTTATTTTCGGAATGGGGGCTGGCTGGATGCTAATTGTGCTGGTTTTCTTACTGGACTTATTGTTAGTTGAACATGGGTGGTGCGGACATTTATGCCCTTTGGGTGCCACGTATGGCATTATTGGCAAACACAGCATCATGCGTGTGACGGCAACAAACCGAAACGCCTGTAACAAATGTATGGACTGTTTTAATGTCTGCCCTGAACCACAAGTTTTGAGAGAACCATTAAAAGATGGCGATACTCGCGTGATGGCGCAAGACTGTATTAGTTGCGGGCGTTGTATCGACGTCTGCTCTGAAAAAGTCTTCGAATTTAAAACTCGCTATTCCAAACAGTAGCTTTGACTTCCGTAATAAAAAAGGCTTCCGCAAAAAAGCGAACGACATGGTTCGCTTTTTTATTGCATTAAACACAATAATATATTGCACGCAATATAATTGTGCGATACCTTGGTGTGGAAGAAAAAATTAAAATTTGAAGTTTTCGCAATAACCGCTACAACTTCATTTAGTCATCTATAAAAACATTTCCACCGGAATACAAGGACAGAGTAATGAGCTCAATTTACGATATCGAATTAGTAACAATTGAAGGCAAACAACAAAAACTGGCTGATTTTAAAGGCAAAGCATTACTTATAGTGAACACGGCTTCTGAGTGTGGCCTAACACCACAATACGAAGCTTTAGAGAAACTTTACCAAGCGCAAAAAGACAATGGCTTGGAAATTCTAGGTTTCCCATGTAACCAATTCGGCGCTCAAGAGCCGGGACAAGAGGCAGACATTCAATCTTTCTGCACCATGCGCTTTGGTGTGACTTTCCCACTGTTCAGCAAAATTGAAGTTAATGGTGAAGGCCGTCATCCTCTTTACCAACAACTATTTTCTGCTCAACCAGAACGTACAACCGCTCCAGACAGCGGCTTTGTAGCAAAACTGAAAGGTTACGGTATCGAAGGAAAAGAAGGCGATATCTTATGGAACTTTGAGAAGTTCCTAGTAAGCAAAGATGGTGAAGTGATCGGGCATTTTGCACCGGATATGACACCAGACCATGAAATCCTAGCTAAAGCGATTGAAGCAGCACTAGCTTAATTCGTTTCAATGAAAATGCCTCGTTGTTCGGGGCATTTTCTTTTTGAGCTATTCAGTGAGTTAGAAAATCTGATTTGCAGGTTGGGAAAAAGCTGATCGATGTAGCGCATCACAGTATAGATCAACAATGCGATACTTATCATTTCTAACAGCTCTTCGATAGTATAGCCAATAGCATATAGCCATGAATCGGTACCAGAACTTTGAGCAATGACACCACCAACCAGCTCTATTCCCAGAGCGCCAGATAGGAAAACCAAACCGGAAAGCACAAATAAACCCAGAATGTTTCTCGGAAGATTGAATAGAAATTTAAAATAAGCAATTGCCAATACGATAGCTAAAATTCCATATGGAATAACCCAAGCGAAATAAAACATTCCAGATGTATGAAGCGTTTCGCGCACAGGACCCACCAGCATTTCGTGAAATTCTGAAGATTCATCAATTGACAAAAAGGTAAAAATAAAAGCAAGACCAAACCAAGCTAAAGACGGTTCTTTTCTCGTTCTGTGGATATATCCAACAAGAGCTAATAATGCACTAGCAACGAACATAGCGAACGATGAATACAAAGTCGGTACGTTCATTTCTGTATCGAAATCAACAAGGCGAATAAAGCTCTTAATGTGCGGGAAGTTCATATAGAACTTAGCGACAATTCCAGCAATATTCGCCAATAACAAAAGACCAATAATCATCAGAAAGAACTGCAGGACTTTCTGGGGCTTCAGCGTAATAGCCATTATTACTCTCTATGTATAAAATACAATGCATTAAGTTTCATCAGTATTGTACTAAACTCATTCAACACTCATAGAATCAAAATGTTAATAATGACTACTTTTGCGCTTTTTAATCCAATTCTTACTTTTACCCCAAACAATTAATTTGAATTGCCTTTACCGTTAGACTTTCCGTTGCCTTTGTTCTCATTCTTTTCTTTATTGCTATTGTTCATTTTGTTGTTATTTTTGTAAGTTTTAAGTTCTCCAGTTCCATTGCCTGGGTTTGAATATTTGGCGTGCGCAGCAAATTCAGCTTTATCTATATTGCCATCTTTATTTTTATCAAAAGAAGCAAAAGCACTGACGGAGTCTCTTCTGTTCATTTGCTTAGCTGAAGATGAATTAGCCTGCTGCATTGGCATACTTGATCGATATGTATCTAACTCAGAGACACTGATCAATCCATCTCCGTCTGTATCAACACTGTCAAATGAAGGCATCGACATTATCGGGCGGCTATCCGAGTCTTCGCTTGCTTGCGCACCAAGAGACAAAACACACCCGAACATTAATACTCCCAAGACTAATTTATTCATAGTAGGTACCTATTCGTGATTAACGACCTTATAAGCATAGAGTAGTAATCAACAAGGGCAAGTGAAGTACTGGTAATGACGATGGCAAATGGCAAATGACACATACACTGGCAAGTTACGATGCACCTTCGCAAATCAGGCTATTATCTTTCATCTCATGATGATTTTTTAACCATAAATCGGATATGCAGCAATCCCGCAGCTAGCCCCCATACAACAGAACTAATACCAAGAAATGTAACGCCAGACATCGTAATCAAGAATGTATATAGCGCCGATTCTCGTACACTCTCATCCTTAAATGCTGTCTGGAAACACATTAGCAAGGTTCCCAACAGTGCTAATCCCGCCAGAATTTGCGTCACTTTTTTAGGTAGAGCAAGGAAAATGGCTACAACTGTCGTTGCCCAAATGCCTGCAATGAGATAAAACACCCCTGCACAGATGACTGCTTTGTATCTCTGAGCTGGATCTTCATCGGCATCTTTATTCATGCAAATTGCTGCTGAGATAGCCGCCAAGTTCACGCTAAAACCACCAAAAGGTGCAAACAAAATATTCGCAGCACCTGTACCTAACAGTAGCGGTTTTACCGGCACTTCATAAGCGTGCGATCTCATCATGGCAATACCGGGTAAGTTCTGAGACAGCATAGTAATGATATAAAGCGGAAGGCTTAAGTTAATCATCGCTGAGAGTTCAAAATTCGGCGAGATCCATTCTGGCTTAGCAAAATTTAAAGTGATGTTTTGATTATCGAAAGCACCACTTACTATAGAGCAAGCTATACCAACAGCCAGTAAGATTGCCATCGTGTATTGGGGTAAAAAACGTTTACCGATTAAGAACGCTGCAAACATGACAAAGAAAATATTCGGATTTGTCATTACTGGACTAAAGATTTTTACACAGAACGAAAGCAGGATGGCGCCCAACATAGCCGTAGCTAACTGAGGGGGAATGTTCGCCAGCGCTTTGCTTAATGGCGATATCAACCCCGTTAATACGATCAATAATCCGGAAATAACAAAAGCCCCTATCACAACTTGCATCTCATATTGTCCGACAGCAGCAACCAGCATCGCTGCACCGGGTGTTGACCACGCGGTTAACACTGGCTTTTTAAAAAACCAAGAGAACAAGATTGATGTGACCCCCATTGCAACGCCAAGCGCCAGTAACCAACTTTCAATTTGAGAAGATGTTGCGCCAGCCGCTGTTGCCGCTTGAATAATAATGACCACTGAACTGGTGTAGCCGACTAATACCGCTGTAAAGCCAGCCGATACGTGGCTCAGGTTGAACCATCCCTTTTGCATTTGTCTGTTATCCTTGAAAAACACATATCCTTGAAAACACAATTGAGCATTCAATTGCCAACAGACAAAATAACATCATCAACATTTTTATAACACCGTATTCTCAAAATACTATACTTAAACTACTTGGCGTTGCAGGTGAACGAACGCAATCAACACCGCTGCAGCTTCAAGTAGGAAGAGTATATCAATATGTTAGTTTTACGTTGATAGTAAGAGGATTACGATTGAATCTTCTTCAAGCTCATTCCTTTAATATGTTCCAGTTTAAGTTTTTTATATTGAACCAGAAACAGTTCGGCACAGGAAAGTGCATCACTCGCTGCTGAATGTTCATGATAATTTGGCAACTCATAATGACGGCGCATATCGTTAAGCTGGTAGCTTTTGTGCGACCCTGTTTTACCTGCATAACTAAAGCGTTTCTCAATATGAATAGTATCGATGAAATAGCCAGGAAACACATCAATCTGATAATTCTGCTCTAAAAATGCCTCAATGAAGCCTTTTTCAATATTGCAGCTATGTGCAAGAATCACTTTGCCTTTTGCCCTTTCAAGCAAACGCTCCATGCCCTTCTCTAAGGAAACACCGTTAGCCAAAGCTTGCGGTGTTAACCCATTGATCGCTGCAGATTCCGCTTTGATGTATTCTCCGTTATCAATCAAAATTTCTTCAGAATTTGACAGCTCAATTTGCTCCAGAGTGAATTCAACCATTCCAATGGATAGGATCTTATCCTTTTGCACATTAAGCCCTGATGTTTCAAAATCGATGGCCAAATACTCAAGCTTGTCGAGTGATGTATCTAAATCAGCTAGAGGATATGACATATAATTTTTAAATGCCTTGGACCAATTTTCATTGGCCGCTGCAGACCTTCTTAATTCTTTTAACGCCGAAGAATGAGACTCAGTCCCTTTAAACATACGACGAATCATGTTTTACCCCACTAGGAACTTCAGTTTTGCCACATCCTGTAATTCACTGATAATTTTGAACGCATCTTTTAAGTGCTTTCTTTCAAAACTACTGAACTCATCCGGTGAAATATTGTTATTCGGTACACGACCAGAGAGAATTGCATTGAGTTGATGGCGGAAACGTACCTGAGTTAAAAATCGATACGCACCAATAATGTTCTGGCAACTATCTTCCGATAAAGTGCCGTGTTCAGCCGCATATCGAAAACGCTCTTCAGTCCCAGTTAAAGAACCGCCAGCAGCCAAACTAAATATGCGAGCCAAGTCGATGATCAGATTTAACGCGTACTTTTTGATATTCAGGGTGTTGCTATTCTCGCCCCCTTTTTCCAAAACTAAGCTGTTAAAGATGCTTAGTGGCGGCTGTGTATCTATAGCATCACGCACTAGAGCTGGAATAAACTTACCACTTTTTTGAATACAGTCATGCAGATGCTGCTGGATTTGTTCTGCATAGTCGCGGTTTCCATAGATAGAACGCACTTCAAGGAACACACTGATACTTAGTAGCTTGTTGTATTCCGGGCTCGAAACCCACTTACTGTAATAGTCTTTCCACACGGAAATTGGTTGGCACCATTTCGGTGATGCAGCCATATATTTACCATCACATAACGGATAACCGCATGCCGCTAGGCCGTTACACACTTTCATAGCTAAATGAGTGAAGTACGCTTTTTGGTCATCAGTTACATTATCAGATAGAACCAAAGCGCTATCCTGATCCGAAAGCATGTGCACTTCATTACGCGCATGTGAACCCGCAACAATCCAAGCGTAGTCGCAAGGTGCAGGTCCAAGCAGATCTTCGCTCAATTGAATAATGCGACGTGTAAAAGCATCCATAATAGTCGACATGACTCGCCCCTGAATTTCAGCACTTACACCACTTTCAACCAAGGCTTGGAAGATAGTTTCACGTTCTTCTTTCAACACAGCCAATGCACTAATAGAACTGGTGTATTTGATTTTCTGGATTAAGAACAGTGACTGAGTTCTGTGATTATGTACAAGGTGCGTCGTGGTTAATAAACCCACGACTTTTCTATCATTAACCACAGGTAAACAACGAATGTTGTATTGCAGCATCAGTGAAATCGCTTCGATCACTTTCGAACTGCTTTCTACCAATACTGGGTTTGGTGTCATCACCATAGAGATAGGCATATCAGTGTCGATACTGGTTGCAACCACAGAGCGAGTCATATCTCGGTCAGTAACCAAACCAGCAATCTCGTTATTCTTCATAACGACCGCACACGAACTGCGTTGTCTGCCACACATCTCTCGGGCAACGTCTTTGATTGAATCATCAACATCAACTATGGTGATGTTTTCACTGGCAATTTCACCAACGGTTCTGAAGAATAAGCCCTTGTCTTCTTTACGAGCCACCTGTTTAATCGCCGAACTCAGACGAATATTGGCTTTCGCTGCGAAGTAATCTTCGAACTCTGGGTGACTTTCGCACACATCTTTTAGGACTTGATGGGGAATCAAATACAATAACGAATCTTCAATCGCTTCCGCCTGATAACCATCTTCAGAATGCGCTAGTGGTTGCAAGAAAGTAAATCCGAATTGGTCTTCTTCACCTAAACGCGAGCGTAGCTCACCGAGCGGCGTTCTCTGTTCAATCGCACCAGTTCTAATAATGTAGAGGTAGCGCTGTTCACACAAAGCGCTGAAACCAATCACCTCCCCCTCAACCAAGTATTTTATTTTGATCGAGTTAGCGATCGTTGCTACTACTGAGGAAGGTAGTCGGTCAAAAGGGTCTATTTTGACCAAAAAATTCTGTATGTTGGGAGTAATTGAAGTACCCATATTTACCTATCTTCACTATTCACGTCGAATCGAACAAATTTGCGATTAAAGCTCATTATTTGCTATCAAAGCTTACTATTTGCTATTAACACTTGCTAATTGCTATTAAAACTTGCTAATTGTCACCAGATGTATTTCAGTTTGGCTGAGGAAGCACTATAATACTGAAACACCGTTTTAATAGTACCATTTTACAGTACTTAAATACTGCTTTGCTATGTAAAAATCTGGCAAGTTTTGATAAAAATTAGCGGTGTAAGGCTTTATAACTAACCTTAGAAACATAATTTAATATCATGTTTTTAAAAAGAAATACAAAATTGAATGCATTTGTTTTTGTTCATTTTAGATTTGTCGTTTTATACAAGAAAAGTGTTACACTTCACTAAAATGAAAAGTAGTTTTAAAAAAATAATTGCACAATTTAAACTTTTTCTGTACTGTACCAATCATAAAACACCGTAAGGCTAATGCTGAACTCGTTGCTGTGAGCTTAGTATTAGTAACAAAAGTGAGATTACCTGAACTCGCCCAAATACATCGGTGAGCTAAGTACAGTCAAAAACGGTTCTGAGTGACTTTCGAGTATAACTCAGTTGTCTATAACCTTTTTGGTGTGAGAGTTTGATGGAATTTTCGTTTGCTCAGGCTTTAGGTTTTGTCAGTTTTGCTTTAGGTATCTCTACCTTTTATCAGAAAGATGATCGTAAATTGAAAATCATCATGTTGATTTTTAACATTAATCACTTGATTCACTTCTTTTTACTTGGGTCAATGACGTCGACATTAAGCGCGGCGTTATCTGCGGCAAGAACGGGGACGTCGATATACACGTCTTCAAAATATGTTGCTGCAATATTTGTAGTGTTAGGTCTTGGATTAGGCTTGAGCATTACTAACCATTGGTGGGACATGTGGCCTATCCTTGGAACAGTTATCGGTACATACGCAGTATTTATGCTTAAAGGCATTGCTATGCGTATCGCCTTCTTAACTGGCGGTGTTTGTTGGCTAATAAACAACATTATCGTCGGATCGATTGGCGGGACTATGCTGGAAGCAACGTTGATTTGTGTTAACTTGCTTACCATTTATCGCTTGCTTGGCGATAAGAAGAGAACCGCAATTCCATCAGAAGCAATATAAGTAAGGGCAAGCAATGTTCGTATACAACAAAGACGTGAAATTAGAAGACTTGGGCAATGGTGTTTCTCGCAAGATCCTTGCGTACAGCGATAACATCATGAGCGTAGAAGTGTACTTCGAGAAAGGTGCGGTTGGCGCGATGCACAACCACCCACATGAGCAGCTAACTTACGTTCTGTCTGGCGAATTTGAATTCACTATCGGTGACGAGAAGAAAATCGTGAAAGCGGGTGACGCGCTGTATAAAGAGCCAAACATTATGCACGGCTGTGTGTGTCTGGAAAAAGGCGCTCTTCTGGATAACTTTACACCAATGCGTAAAGACTTCATCGCTTAATTATCTATTTCTTATAACAACTATACTCAAACTACTTGAAGTTGCAGGTAGGCGGCAAGTGAGCGAATCCCCATGAGCATAGATAAACTATGTGATTGGGGTGAGCGAGCGCAGTCCCCATACCAAAACATAAAGCGCTGCAGCTTCAAGTAGGAAGAGTATATATTCCGGCTCCCGACGTATAGGGATGAATGGATCTCCTTGCCAGTCTTTTAGACTGGCTTTTTTTATCGGTTAAAACAATAGGTTTATCCGCTTTCCTATTAGATATAGTTGTTATAGTAATGCCTTGCGAAATTGATGTTTAAAGAGAGAACAAGATGGAATCTAGCCAGAAGTTTGATTCACTATTTCAGCTAAACCTGACGAATGATGTACATCAATATTGGCCACAATCAGCGACTACTGAAAACTTAACCGCGTCTGTCTGGCATAGAGACCATCTCGACCTTTCGTCAAACAGACTTATCGCAGGTGTTGCTACACCAGAACTGATGGTTTTTACACCTGCACAGCCCAACGGTATTGGAATTGTCGTTTTTCCCGGAGGTAGCTATCAAAGGATCTCTATTGATAACGAAGGTCGCGATATTGGCGTTGCTTTGTCTCAACTGGGTTACACCGTCTTTGTCGCTACGTATCGAATGCCAGGTGAAAACCATCGCTTTGGTTCTGAAACCTCATTAGCTGATGCTCAACGCGCAGTTCGTTGGGTACGAGGCAACAGCGAGAACTGGAATATAGAAAAAGTAGGAATACTGGGGTTTTCTGCCGGTGGGCACTTAGCAGGCCAACTGGCTACGCGATTTGATACCTCTATCTATGATGCATTAGACGAATTTGATTCACTCTCAGCTAAACCCGATTTCTGTGGACTAATCTACCCCGTGGTCACGATGGATGAAAAATTCGGACATAAAGGTTCTGCTTATGAATTGCTGGGTTCGCACATGACCGGGGAAGAGCTCAACCGCTACTCTATTGAAAAATGTGTGCATCGTAATATGCCCGCTTGTTTTCTGGTGCACGCTAACGATGATGAATCCGTACCGGTAGAAAATAGTCTGCTTCTTTGGCAAGCTTTACGTGCACAACATATTGCAGTTGAAATGCACCTGTTCAATGATGGTGGACACGGATTTGGTATTCATGGGGTAGAAAATAAACCAGCACGTCAATGGCCTGAGCTTTTTCATAATTGGATTAGTCACGCTTTAAGAGAAAAATAAGCAAAAAATGCTCGTCCCCACGGTCCTCCGTGGGGATGAATATAGCACTTATCTTATACCTTATGCTGCGCTTTCTAACTTCTTCAAATAGTTCTTCAGCCAGCCTAGCCTCATCATTCGAAGATAGAAGATCACACCTCGTATCCACCAATCGGCAAACATCCCAAACCAGATGCCATAAATACCAAATTCAAAATAAATCCCAAATATGTAGCCAAGAACAATACGACCGCCCCACATGCTGGCAATCGAAATATACATAGCAAACTTCGCATCTTTGGCACCTTTAAATGCAGCAGGAAGAACCCAGGAAGCGGCCCATACCGGCATCATAATGGCATTGAGCAAGATTAAGTTAAGGATAACTTCGACAACCTCGGCTTCATCTGTATACCAAGCTGCCATATATGGCGATAAAGGTACAAACACTGCCGAAAACAAGCAGAGCACTATGGTTGCAGTCCAGAAAATAAGCTGCATTTCCTGAAACGCAACTTTCGGTTTGTTCTGTCCTAACCGTTTTCCAACCAACACTGTTGATGTCATTGCCAATGCATTTCCTGGGATATTCAGCAACAGTAACAGTGAGAAGGTAATAACATTACCCGCCATCGCCACTGTCCCCAAACCGGCAACCATGATTTGCGTGATAAGTTTACCCAAGTTAAACATCAGGGATTCAACACTGGCTGGAACGCCCACACTCAAAATATCGAAAAGGATCTTCTTATCAAACCCAGTAAAATACTGTCGGAGGCTGACGATAAAGGTACTGTTGCGAGTCAGGCAGGCTAAGATGATAACCGCGCCAGCCCAGCGAGCTAAAGTAATTCCCAGAGCAGCACCAAGCATGCCAAACCCTTGCCATTCAATGCCAAACAAACCATGTAGTCCATAAATTAATGGATAGCTGAATAAGATGTTTAGCACATTCATGGCAATGTTCGACATAGCAGGTAATCGTGAATTGCCTACCGCTCTCAAGATGCCGCTACCGACAAGCGTAATTGCCAACGCCGGATAACTCAGAGCAACCAGATTTAAATACCTATCACTAAGAGCAATAACTTCATCTTCTGCACCATAAGCAACGATATAGAGCATTGAGCCAGAAAACAGGAAGATTGAGAGCATGGAGACAAGAGCAACAAACATCCCCAGCACCATCACCTGCCCCGCAGCAGATAATGCTGATGGTCTATCCCCTCGCCCAAAAGATTGAGCAACGACAACAGAACCACCGAGCGCCACGGCCGTCATTACAGAAATAATGATCCAGGTAATGCCGTCAGTAAAACCGACTGCTGCTGTCTTATCCGCCCCCAAACGCGCAACAAGCACAGTACTGATGATTCCCATCAGTACCACGCAAGAAAGCTCCAGGATGATTGGCCAAGTAAATGGCCAAACATGGCGTTTTAATAAAACTTTGTGACGATAACGAACTTTAAAAAACAAATTTGGAAACAAAGACCCATGAGGTTTATGCCCGCTGGGTCCTGGTTCCGAAGAAGAGTTTGACACGGCGACTCCTACTGTCTGTTAATCTTAATAATTAACGCGCAACCATAGCCATTTCATTGTGAGGCTGACCATATATTACATCGCGGTCATATACCACTTTTATTTCACCATTTACATTACGATCACCGTGTAAATATCCGCCGGTTGAAATCATTTGCGGAATATCATCGTATACACCTGCATAAGCTGCTTCTAAAGCCACTAATGCATAAGCAATTGGGTCATCTAAGCGAGCATTCTGTTGTGAAAGATCTTCAACAAACAACCCACTCTCTTGGTGGTAATGTTTAGCAATCAAGTTTTGTGCAACACAATCAGCCAGTTCAAGCAGACGTATATCCTCACAGTGTTGATAGAGTTCGAGTAACGCAAATAATAGGTAAGTTGAAGCAATTGACGTATCTTTGGCAACAGAGGTTGGCACCAAAGACGTCACATCCAATGAGCCAAGAGCAAAACGTTCAAACATCTTCGCCGCAAGTTCTTTCACTTGTGGATTAGTGCTTGCGCGTGACGCACGGATCAGCGTCAGCAAATAAGCAGGGTCTGCCGGACGGCGAGCCAGTGTGGTACCCATCTCTCCGTAGTAACCGTGGCGTTTAAACGTAAAGCCAGTTAAATCCATTCCATCTGTCCACATTGGAAGTACTTCATTCGTCTTCGCATCCCAAGCGTGAGAGAAATAGCCCACAATGCCTTCGATAACCCAGTTTAGCCACTCTTCGTCATTAAGATTCTGTACACAAGACAGCATCGCTAGCGGGTTATCCACCACCACAGCCCAACAATCGCGGAACAATACGTTTGCTTCGCGGGCAATGTCGCCGAATTCAGGACCAAACTGACGCTTAGCTCGGTCACCAAACCATGAGTAAGTCAGACGGTCATCTTCAGGAATAGGTTCACGCTGTTTCGGTGAAGAGAACTGATACACCGGCATGTGCGTTTCAGGGTGACGAGCCGCGACAAACTGGCGATAGAGGTGTTTCGCCCACTTCAGTGCGTTTTCATCACCGGTGTAGCGGTAATAGTGACAGGCTGCGTAAATTAAATCGGTTGATGCATTAACAAACGTTAAACCCACCGTTTCCGGCAATTCTGGCCATTTTGCAGGGTCAACCACTTCTTTTGCTTGATGAAGCTTAAATAAATCCGCAGGAAACGCTTTACCGTATTGACCGTGACGAGTTAAATCGAGCTTTTCCCAATCCGTTACGTGCGCAGCCCAAAAACCTTGCAAAAAATTCTCAGTCGCTTCTGGCTGCATTTGAAATAGCAAATCATAAAAAGGGAAATGATGCTTAAGCTCATGAACACACTCTTTACTTGCTGGTCCCTCGATATCGCCATTTTCTAGGTTTACAAAGCGATGCCCACCCCACTGTAGTAAGCCACTGATTTTATCTGCGTAGTTTTCGAGAAAGTATTCTGTGATGTTTTGCGCTTCATGCAGATACAAGTTATTGCCCGTTAACATGCTTAGCGCTAAATAGCCACGCATTAGGTTTTGTTGACTGGCAAAATTGCTCATCGGTACATGATGACCATCGGGATAAATCCACTCAACCGGCTTTAGCGTTTTAACATTAATACCATCCGCCATTAAAGGGCTATGAGAAGATTTTCCAAGCTCTAAAGACTGTTGATAGAAACGATTAATGATGGGAAGCAGAGAAACTCGAGACTCAGACATAATACTCTCCAAAAGCAGGAAGGTGTTGATAATACCATCCTAGGTAAAAATATGATCAAATTGGACATTGGTTGAACAGCGAATGGGCATCGAACACAAACACGCCCTTATTTTTATAAGGATGTCCTTCCATGGGGCTCCGCTGAGCCATCCTTGGCTCAGAGGGTTTGCTTATCGATGCCCATTCACTGATCAGAAATTTTTCTAGAACGGTATAACAAGCGAGAAAACACAAACCTTATATTTTCTCGTTTGCTATAAACAAGCATACCCAAGTGACGTCACGCCACTTGGGTATTTAATCTCCCCGAAGGGAGACTAAACGAACGCATTATTAATTAATACGTTTAAGGATACGGTTACCGCGACGGATGAAGTCAGACGCAGCAGATTTAACATCTGTTTGACCGTAATCTAGTTTTTCCATTACTTCACCATACAGCTCCATTAGCTGAGCGTTATCAGTGTAAGTTGTTGGAAGAATCACTTTAGGCAGTGATTGACCTTGTAGGTAACCTAGGTAGCCTAAGCTGTTTTGGTCAATTGCGTTAGCATCATGTAGAGCTTGCAGACCTTCTGAGCTTAGTGGAATACCACGAGAAAGACCTAGGATCTTAACGCCATCAGCATCGTTCATCAGGAAGTTGATCAGCTTAGCTGCTTCTTCAGGGTGCTTAGTGTTACGACCCATAGAGAACATCATTGATGGACGAGCAAGTAGACCTGAGTCAGTAGCACCTGGAGCCATTGGGTATGGAGCGAGTTCTAGAGACATTGATGGATCTAGGTTAGCTGCATATTTGCTGATTGCTGTATCCCACATGTATAGACCACCGAAGCGACCATCAATCCAAGGACGCATTTCGTAAAGGTTACCTTTACCGTAAGAAGCGAACTCTTTAGTTGATGGGAATACGTGGTTCTTAACCTGATCTACGTAAAGTTGGAAGAATGATTCCATCTCTTTTTGGTCATAGTTCAGAACAACTTTTTCCGCATCGATAATGTCTTTACCCATTGTTTGGATCATGTATGAACGGTTCATCGCGAACACATCACGTGATTCAACAACAAGTGGGTAGTAATCAGCACCTAGATTTTTTTCGAATGCTTTACCCGCAGCCATCAGTTCATCCCAGTTTTGTGGGTAATCAACGCCTGCTTTTTCGAACATTGTTTTGTTAAAGTAGAACACGCGAGAAGTCATACTTACTGGAAGACCGTTCACATAACCCGCGATAGTAGTCATATCTAGCGCTGATTTAGGGAATGCAGCCATGTGCAGAGCATCTTTCTGCTTGTTCAGGTCATAGAAGCCATCACCATTTTTAGAGAACAGAGGTAGCCAGTTGTAGTTGGTTTGCATGACATCTGGTTCAGTGTTACCTGCTACCTGAGTAGTCATACGTGAAGTGTGACCATCCCAACCTGTGTATTCAGCTTTCACTGTGATACCTGGGTTTTTCTCTTCAAACTTTTTCAATGCTTGCAGTGTAGATTGGTGGCGGTCGTTACCACCCCACCAAGACATGCGGAGTTCAACATCAGCAAAAGCTGAAGCAGAAGTTGCGCCAATTGCAGCAGCGATAAGTGTAGTCAATACCTTTTGATTCATGGATATGTCTCCAGTTTTATTTTAGTAGAGAAATGTTTTTCTCAGTTTTCTTATCGAAAATGTGTACTTTGCTCATTTCAACAGCAAACTTCACACCTTTCTGTAATTTCATATCTAGTTTCGCGCGAACATCGTCCACTGGCACACGAGCAGTTAGCTCTTTGTCACCAACGCGGAAGTAAACAAATACTTCGTGTCCCATGTTCTCCATGCGAACTACATCACCAACGATGGTTTGAACATTCTCGTCATCGGCTAGTGAAAGCGTGATGTTGTCTGGACGGATACCAAATACAGTTTTATCGTAACCATTAGAGCGTAGAGCTTGTGCTTTCGCTTCTGAAAGTTGCAGACGTTGTTCACCAAGAGCAACGAACATGTTGTTGTCTTCATCTGTAATGTTGACCTCAAGCAAATTCATTTCTGGCGCACCGATGAAACCTGCTACGAACATGTTTACTGGATTGTTGTATAGCTCAGTAGGAGTATCAACCTGCATGATTTCACCAAGTTTCATCACACAGATACGATCACCCATCGTCATCGCTTCTGTTTGGTCATGCGTTACGTAAACCGCTGTTGCTGGATTACCCGACTCTTTTAGGTGACGGTGTAGATCAGAGATACGAACGCGCATTGAAGCACGTAGTTTCGCATCCAAGTTTGATAGTGGTTCATCGAATAGGAACACTTCTGGTTTCTTAACGATGGCACGACCTACCGCTACACGCTGAGCCTGACCACCAGAAAGCTGACGTGGTAGACGATCGAGTAGCTCTTCAATTTCAAGGATTTCAGCCGCTTCTTTAACACGTGCCTCAATCTCTTCTTTTGGTAGCTTTTGCAGTTTCAAACCAAAACCCAGGTTTTCTTCTACCGTCATGTGTGGGTATAGAGCGTAGTTCTGGAATACCATCGCAATGCCGCGATCTTTTGGTGCCAGGTTATTGACGACTGTACCGCCGATAGTAATTTCACCACCGCTGATGGTTTCCAGACCTGCTAGCATACGTAGCGTGGTTGATTTAGCACAACCTGATGGACCAACGATAACCAGAAATTCACCATCGTTGATTGTTAGGTCGATACCGTGTACTGCTTTAAAACCGTTTGAATAAACTTTCTCTAGTTTATTAAATTTAACTTCTGCCATTTTACTTACTCCAAAAAATTAACCTTTAATACCGCTGCTAGCTGCGCCTTCAATAAAGTATTTCTGCGACATGAAGAACACGACGATTGACGGGATGATAGCGATAGATGCCATTGCTAGGATTTCATTCCACTTCGCGCCTTCTGTAACGTCGATAGACATTTTCAGAGCAAGAGCAATTGGGTACTTCTCTACGCTTGATACATAGATAAGTGGACCTAAGAAATCGTTTACTGACCACATGAACTGGAACAGAGCAACAGAGATAATTGCTGGGCGAATAACCGGAACCACTACGTGCCATAGCACTTGGAACGAGTTACAACCATCAATCATTGCTGCTTCTTCCATGTCTGTTGGTACGCCACGGAGGAACTGAACCAACATGAAAACGAAGAAGCCTTGTGTTGCAAATGCCAGTGGCAAGTACAAAGGTAGATAGCTATCAAGTAAACCCATTTCGCGGAACATGATGTATTGCGGAATAAGTAGTACAGATTGTGGAAGCAGGATGCTTGCGATTAACGTAGCAAACCAGAACTTCTTAAATGGGATTTCAAAACGCGCGAACGCGTAAGCTACGATTGTTGAAGATACAACAGTAAAGAACACTTTTGGTAATACATAGTAGAACGTATTCAGGATGTAGTGACCAAATGTAAATTCAGTACCGGTTTTCCAACCGTTGATGAAGCCTTCCATACTCCATTCGCTTGGGATCAAGCTCATAGAAGTGAAGATTTCATGGTTTGGTTTCATTGCTGCGGTAAACATCCACAATAGTGGGTAAAGCATTAGGAAACCAACGATAATCAATACAGTGTAACGAATTGCTGCGTTGATTTTTTCACGACGAATCGTGCGTTCATTTTCTACGTTTGAAGCAACTGCTGCTTCTGAAATTGTAGTAGACATTATGATCTGCCTCCCTTATCACCTGAGTAGAACACCCAGTACTTCGACGAACGGAATGTGATTGACGTAAAGATTGCCACTACAACAAATAGTGCCCACGCCAATGCGCTGCCGTATCCCATATCAAAGAACTTAAACGCTGTCTCATAGATGTAGAGCGAGATCAGGTAAGTTGACTTCATTGGGCCGCCACCAGTGATAACATAAGGAGCCGTGAACTCTTGGAACGCTTGCGTTGTTTGCATGATGAAGTTGAAGAAGATAACCGGAGTAATCAGTGGCACCGTTACTTTCATAAACATCTGCCATTTGCTCGCACCGTCGATCATCGCAGCTTCATACTGAGATTGAGGAACGTTTTGTAGTGCCGCTAGGAAAATGACCATCGCAGAACCGAACTGCCACGCACGCAATAATGTGATAGAGAATAGCGCAAAAGCAGGTTCACCCAACCAGTTGATTGGGTCGACACCAATGAAGCCTAAAGCGCCATTGAGGACACCGTCGATAGCAAAAAGAGCACGCCAAAGTACCGCGATGGCAATACTACTACCTAGAATTGAAGGGATGTAGTAAGCAGTACGGAAGAAGCCAATACCTCTTAACTTAAAGTTAAGAATAAAGGCAATGCCCAGCGCAAATGCTAGTTTTACTGGAATGGTCAAGAAAACGTACAAGAATGTAACGCTCATTGATTTCCAAAAAGTATCATCTTCTGTGAGCATGTACCGATAGTTTTCAATCCCGATGAATTCTGGTGAAGTCATCATGTCATAATCGGTAAAGCTCATCACGAATGATGAAATGAACGGAAAAGCGGTAAACACTATCAACCCTATGATGTAGGGAGATAGGTACGCTAATCCTAGCTTACGATTTTCATACATTTTCTCGTCCTCGTTAAGTTTAACTGCCGCTGGGTTAGATAAGTTCTCGCCTAAGACCCCCATCAGCTTCTGTTATCTATTAAACGCGAATTTATAACGATTACCATGCAAAAACTTATAATTTGTGATCTTGGATATTATTTTGGAGTGGAATTTATAAAAAAGTGAAACACAGTTCCTATTTTGGAGGTTATGCGTTTCTAAAATGAATTTTAACTTGAAATCAAATAGGTTTTAGATACAGGTCGCACCAGGAACAATTAAAATCATTTTGTTTATTAATTAGTTACTTATGTGGCACATCCACATCATCGATTCACTGTGTCAGCTCTGACTTACACATTTATCCATCCCTATTGCATACTACTAAATAGTTATTTGACCTTGGTCAATAAATATTTATTTTATGGTGAAAAATATATTATCTTTAGGTTTAATTCGCGCTATTTATAAATAGCTAAATAAACTAAAGTATGAGTTTGCTAGCTAAACTTATATCGTTCAGTCATTTAGCATCATTTTCTGCCATAACCATATAGAAGTGGTACGTAATATGTTTAAAAATGTAATTTAAGGTTAAAAATTTTGAACAACTAATCGCTATTTCTTAAGCCTTAACACTTATAAATCTCAATAACTGTCATGGGAAGGATTATTCTTACAATATACTTCCACCTTATCTAACAACATCCAGAAAACTGATGAACTTATATATTCGTTTTCCTAAAACAAACTTTTACACCACTCGTCAGAAGGGAAATTGGCGCTCAAATCTTATTTCATGCCAAAAGCACTGCAATCGATATGGAAAATTAGACCACATACTTCCCTTTCTATCCTTTCGCATTGAAATTTAGAAAATAACCAGTATTTTCATTCAGTTACAAAACAAAGGACAAGTAACAGCATTAGAATACCCTGAATCAAATCAGTTAACCTTGCTACTCAATAACGATTTTCCATAGCTGCATAGCAACATCTAGCGATAAATAAACAAAAAATATTTCTTTGCTGAATGCCTCATCAGACCAGAGAACATTAAATATAATGTGTAAATGCCAACTTGATCACGCAGAAAACCAGTATTTATATAAAACACTGTTTCAAAGATCACACATTTTGAAAAGTTCCATTTTAAAAAAAGTTTTTTTAGTTAAATTAAATATCGAACCACAATTACAAAAACGGTGTTTTAATTATGAAAAAAGTACTTACCTCTGCCATCCTATTGGCTCTAACTGCTACTGGTGCACAAGCTGCTTCTGTCAACCTACGTCATGAATACAAGCCTGAATTTGGCGATCAGAAATCGACCTATGCTGATCGTATTGAAGTATCTCATCGCTTCAAGAGCGGTATTGGCTTCGCTGTTGAGTCTAAGTATAAAGATGAAGATAGCAGTTCAGATCATAATGATGATCTTGTTAGTAATGGCTCTCAAGCTAATATCAGCTACCAAATGAAATTAAACGATAGCTTTACTCTAACACCTCAGTACAAAATTGAGGGTAGCGGCGATATGGCTCATCAGTTCAACTTAACTTTAGGTTATAAAGTAAACGATGACTGGTCAGTATCATACCGTCAACGTTACAACCAATCTCAACATGATAACTACTACAATCAAGGTACATTCGCGTTTAGCTATAAAGGTATTGAAGATTGGGGGGTTAGTGGCTCCCTTGACTATCGTGTAACTGGCGGTGACAACAAAGCCGAGGTATGGGATGGAGAAGATAAAGGTATCAGCGAAATCAACTTTAAAGGCCAGTACAATGGCTTAGAAAGTGGTTGGAAACCATTTGCTGAGTTCGGTGTAACTCCATCGAAGAAAGATTCTAGTGACACAACTAAAGATAATTGGCGTCCACGTCTACGTGTTGGTGTAGTTTACAACTTCTAAACTAACCACTAAATAATCCTAACTGTCCTTTTCAAGGCTGACTCACTATCCACAGGGTCAGCCTTTTTTGATTACAATGAGGTGATCAATGAAACTGTCACAAATAACTCTCGCAATAACTAGCGTATTAGCACTTAGTGCATGTTCATCTGTACCCACTGAAGTCACACCAGAGAACTTAACTTGGCAAGCCATTACTTTCGGTCAATCCACAGATTTGAACTTTGGTTCGACCATACTGCCAGAAAAAGTGGGCACCAATGAGGTATTAGTGAATGGAAAACCTGTTAAAGCAGGCAAACTTGCAGACGCTTTCACTATTGAAAGTCGAGGGGGTAAGCTAGCTAACTCCCATGAAGGTGTGACTTTCTACTACACCAAACTTCCTACTAATAAAAACTTCACCTTATCCGCTTCAATTGTTTTAGAGCAATTAGGTCCAGAAACTGGATCTACCCCAAACCGTCAGGAAGGCGCTGGTATTATGGTTCGCGATATTATTGGCGAGCCACGATTAGACCCACAACCTGAAGGTTTAGAAGAGTTCCCAGCAGCATCAAACATGGTGATGAACCTGCTAAGAGCAAACAAAAAAGAAAACAATGGATTGGTTGACGTTAACGCCAACTACCGTGAAGGCATTTATCAGCCTTGGGGAACTGGCGGCAACAAAATGGCTCGTGATGAGTTCCTAAAAGGTGTTCCGTTCACTGACGGTACGCCATTCAAGATGTCTCTGACTCGCACAGACTCAGGCTACATCGTAACCTATGACAATGGTACTATCAGTGAAACACGTGAAATCAAGGGAGCAAATGCAAACATCGTTAACATACAAGATCCAGACAACCAATATGTCGGTTTCTTTGCATCCCGTAACGCTAAGATTTCCGTCAGCGACGTTCACATTGAACTCAGCGATGCAAACACCGTTGATGCCCCTAAATACTCCGCGAAACTGACTGACGTTGTTCTGCAACAGGCATCTGCTGATAAAAGCGCCATTGAAAATTACAGCCTGCAATCACGTGCCAATTACTCCGGTACTTTTAGTGTTAGCCAACAAGGTAAAGTGGTTGTAGAAAAGCAACAGGTTGCCGCGGGTGATTTTTTCCGTTTTGATGCAACACTCACCGCGCCTAGCACTGCGTTTACAGTTACATACACACCAACCGAAGGTCCGGATTTAACACCTAAGACTTACCAACAGAATGTTGAAAAGGTCGATTTGGTGGATCCAATGAATATTTCTGTTAACCCTGACGGTAGTAACGGCCATTTGGATTTAGCAACGGCAATTGAACTCGTAGCTCCTGGTGGCATTATCACGTTAGAAGATGGTGACTACCAAGGCGTCACTATTCCCGTTTCTGCTAGCGGTACTGCTGACTTACCAAAAACGCTTTTAGCGAAAGGTGAAAACGTTCGTTTCCTTGGTGACATTCAACACAATGCAAGCTATTGGAATGTTTCAGACATTGAAGTTTCAGGTGCTCGCTACATCGTTTGGGGTAGCCACAATAACTTCGATTACATTGTAACGCACAGCGCAGCCGATACTGGCTTCCAAATTACCTCTCCTGACAAACTAGGTCGAGCTTTATGGGCAAGTCACAATATCGTCAGCGACAGCGAAAGTTACAACAATATGGATGATTCTCAAATCAACGCAGATGGTTTCGCAGCCAAAATGCGCATTGGTGATGGCAATACATTCATACGCTGTATTTCTCACCACAACATTGATGACGGTTGGGACTTATTCAACAAAGTGGAAGATGGTGCCAATGGCGTAGTAACCATCATGGATTCTGTTTCTTATAAAAATGGTCGAACCTTAACCGTTGCCGGTAAAGGCGGCAGCCGAGGCAATGGTTTTAAATTGGGCGGAGAAGGTTTACCTGTTGCTCACGTAGTGAAAAATAGCCTAGCTTTCCAAAACAACATGGATGGCTTTACTGATAACTTTAACCCTGGTTCATTAGAACTTGAGAATAACGTTTCTATTGATAACAAGCGTTTCAACTTCTTGTTCCGTAAGAGCCCGTATGCTGGTCAAGTTAAACAAGGTAATTTCGTAGGCAACCGTTCGTACCGCTTCTTTGTTGCTAGCAAATACAGCGATGTTGTCAACGGCAATACTTTAGAGAACAACCAATTCTACATTGATGGTCATACGGTTGATCAAAAAGGCAAAATCGTGAATGAAGATGTCACAGCACTTAAATCTGCCAGTGACGTTGCTTCTACTCATGAAGAATCGATGCCCGAACAAGTGAAAAAACTACGTTCATTATTGAACTAATACATTTCGCAACCAAAGGCTCAGTGAATCTGAGCCTTTTTCATTTGAACACAGTTGTAAACCGTAGTAGAACCCAATAAAACAGATCAATAAGTTAACAACACATAGGCTTAGTAATGAACAGTGAACACAACATAATTGTGGATTCGTCTGGACATGGTGATGTCAGAACAATTCAGCAAGCATTAGATTTAGCACCGAGCAATGACACCCCATTTACCATATTGATTAAACCGGGGCGTTACGAAGAAAAACTACACATTACTCGCCCTAACACCCATTTGATTGGCTCATCTAAATCGAACACCATTATTCACTATACATCCGCAAACGGATTGCTGGCGAAAGATGGAAAGATATGGGCCACCTACAATAGCTATGTGGTCAATGCTGATGCTAGCAATATCACCTTCCAGTCGTTAACTATCGAGAATAGTTTTGATTTTATCGGCAACCAAAGAAAAGCTAACAGTGATCCCTCTAGAATTTCTGCGACACAAGCGGTGGCAATGCTTGTTGGACATAAAGGAGACCAAGTTCAGTGCAGAGATTGCACGCTAAAAAGCTTTCAAGACACTCTGTATGTCAGTGCTGGCAGAAGCTATTTCGAATCCACCGACATTTGGGGCACTGTCGACTTTATTTTTGGTGGCGGCACAGCCGTGTTTAATCAATGTGAATTAATCTGTCGCTGGCGGGAAGATACTACTGGAAACGAGCCGTTAGGATTCGTCAGTGCGCCAAGTACGCTTATTGAACAAGAATATGGCTTAATTTTCTATCGCTGCGAGTTAAATAAAGAGAATGATAAGGTTCCTGAAAACAGCTACCGCTTAGGGCGTCCATGGCATCCTACAACTGAGTTTTCCGATGGCGCATATGCTAACCCGAATGCTATTGGGCATTGCGCTTATATAGATTGCAATTTCGCTAGCCATATCAATGGTTGGGACAAAATGCACGGCAAGGCAAAAGATGGAACGCAAATGTGGTTTTACGCGGAAGATTCGAGATTTCATACATTTAATAACTCTCAGTCTGCACTCAACAAACCGGATCGATTCCAGATGAGCACAGAAAAAGCAGCTGCCTATACCTTAGAAAATATTTTCAATGGTTGGCAACCGAATCTATTAGTCAATGCGGTAAACCATTAGAAGAACGACTGTTTCAGCCTTTCAAATCCCGCTCCAAAACATCAAAATTCTCACTGCTGGAATGTTACCAGTAGTGGGAATTGTCATTCTCACCAGACGAATTAATCCAAATCTGACGCCCTTTACATTAGATGATGGTCTAGAATTGTGCTTTACAAATAACACGCTGTTATTGATAGATGTAATGACAGGCAAGGCAAATCAAAGCAAGCATCAATACAAAGAAAGACTGTCTCAATGCAAATGTAATTCTTTGTATATAAAGGAATAAATTTTGTTTTATTTTATAAAAATACACGCCGTTTTTAGTGCATTTTTATTGCCTTAAACATTTTAAAAATGCTAATCTATTTAAAATAAACCGACGTTTTGATTTTAATCACATACTTTTCTAATTTTTTGACAGAAAATGTCAGGAAATTTTTTTGATGTAAAACTTATGAGATTTCACTATGCAATATGATTACATTGTAATAGCCGGCTATTTCGCACTTATGGTTGCGATCAGTCTGTTATTCAAAAAAATGGCTAGCAATAGCACCAGTGACTACTTCCGTGGGGGCGGCAAAATGCTCTGGTGGATGGTAGGTGCTACCGCATTCATGACACAATTCTCTGCGTGGACCTTTACAGGTGCAGCAGGTAAAGCCTTCAGCGATGGCTTTGCAATTCTAGCTGTGTTCGTTGGTAACATGGTTGCATATGTGTTTGCATACTTCTACTTTGCACGTCGCTTCCGTCAAATGCGCGTTGACACTCCTACGGAAGCGGTTAAACGTCGTTTCGGTGATACCAACGAGCAATTCTTCACTTGGGTTATCATCCCACTTAGCGTAATCAACGCAGGTGTTTGGTTGAACGGTCTAGGTGTATTTGCTTCAGCAGTATTTAATGCAGACATCACAACAACAATTTACGTAACAGGCGCAGCAGTTCTGATCATCTCTCTACTGAGTGGAGCTTGGGGTGTTGTAGCATCGGACTTTATTCAAACTCTGATCGTTGCTGTTATTTCAATTGCGTGTGCGGCTGTCGCTCTATACTTTGTTGGCGGTCCTTCTGAAATCATCAACAACTTCCCTGGCGGTTTCGTCATGGGCCCAGACATGAACTACCCATTACTGCTTGTTGGTTCTTTCATCTTCTTTATCGTGAAGCAGCTTCAAAGTATCAACAACATGCAGGAATCTTACCGTTTCCTAAACGCTAAAGACTCTAAAAACGCAAGCAAAGCTGCGTTGATGGCTCTAGTGATGATGGTGTTCGGTGCAATCATTTGGTTTATCCCTCCATGGGCTTCTGCAATCATGTATCCTGATGCAGCTGCGGCATACCCTAACCTAGGCGCTAAAGCTAGCGATGCGGTATACCTGGTGTTTGCTCGTGAAACCATGCCTCTTGGTACTGTTGGTCTTCTAATGGCTGGCCTGTTCGCTGCAACTATGTCATCTATGGACTCGGCGCTTAACCGTAACTCAGGTATCTTTGTACGTAGCTTCTACGCAACTATCGTTCGTAAGGGCAAAGCAAACGACAAAGAGCTTCTACGTGCAGGTCAAATTGCTTGTACTGTTAACGGTATCTTAGTCATCCTGATGGCTCAGTTCTTCAGTTCACTGAAGCACCTAAGCTTATTCGATCTCATGATGCAAGTGGCGACGTTACTTCAATCGCCAATCCTAGTACCATTATTCCTCGGTATCCTTATCCGTAAGACGCCTAAATGGGCTCCTTGGGTAACGGTTATCTTCGGTATGTTTGTATCTTGGTTAGTCGTAAACGTATTTACTCCAAGCTACGTGGCAAGCTGGTTCGGTATTGAAGAACTGACTCGTCGTGAAATTGGTGAAATGAAGACGATGATCACAATCGCGGCTCACCTATTCCTAACTGCTGGTTTCTTCTGTCTAACCACTCTATTCTACAAAGAAGAGAACGACACACATAAGGAAGTCACGGCAGAGTTCTTCAAAGACGTTGACACTGAATGTGTGGAAGAAGAAGGACAAGACGTTGTTGACCGCATGCAACGCGCTAAACTAGGTACTCTAGTTATTTACATGGCGGCAGGTTTAACAACCATGGTTCTGATTCCAAACCCACTTTGGGGACGCCTACTGTTCTTGGCATGTGCGGCGGCGGTATTTGCTGTTGGTTACGGCCTGAAAAAGAGTGCGAAAATTGACGATTTAAACGAAACAATTTCTGTTCGTTAATCAATCTAAAGTAGGCAGCATGAGGCTGCCTACTTCATTTATATTAGGAGATTTATCGTGGCTAAAGGTGACATCCTAAACCTTGAATTCGAAACTTTTATTGATAGTGACACTAACGTAAAAGTAACGCGTATCACCCCTAAAGACGTGATCTGTCATCGCAACTATTTTTACCAAAAGTGTTTCACTAACGACGGTGACAAACTGCTTCTCGCTGGTGATTTTGACGGCAACCGTAACTACTACCTTGTTGATCTTAAAACTCAAAAAGCAACTCAGCTTACTGAAGGCAAAGGCGACAACACATTTGGTGGTTTCATCTCAACTGATGACAAATCATTCTTCTATGTGAAAGCTGAACTAAACCTAATGCAGGTTGACCTAGCAACTCTTGAAGAACGTGTTGTTTATACCGTTGATCCTGAATGGAAAGGCTACGGTACTTGGGTGGCAAACTCAGACTGCACTAAGCTGGTCGGCATTGAGATCCTTAGAGCTGACTGGGCTCCACTGACTTCTTGGGAAAAATTTGCTGAGTTCTACCACACAAACCCAACTTGTCGTCTAATCAAAGTTGACATCGCGACTGGCGAACTAGAAGTCGTTCACCAAGATAAAGCATGGTTAGGTCACCCTATCTATCGTCCATTTGACGATTCAACGGTTGGCTTCTGTCACGAAGGTCCACACGACTTGGTTGATGCACGTATGTGGTTAGTAAACGAAGATGGCAGCAACGTTCGTAAGATCAAAGAGCATGCTCCTGGTGAGTCTTGCACACACGAATTCTGGATTCCAGATGGCAGTGCGATGGCCTACGTATCTTACTTCAAAGGGCAGTCAGATCGCGTTATCTACAAAGCAAACCCTGAAACGTTAGAAAACGAAGAAGTCATGGTCATGCCACCATGTTCACACCTAATGAGTAACTTCGATGGATCTCTAATGGTTGGTGACGGTTGTGATGCCCCGGTAGATGTTGCAGACGCTGAAAGTTACGACATCGAGAACGACCCGTTCTTATATGTACTGAACACGAAAGCAAAAACTGCTACTAAACTTTGTAAACACAGCACATCATGGGATGTATTAGACGGCGACCGTCAAATTACACACCCACACCCATCATTTACTCCTGGCGATGATGGTGTTCTGTTTACCAGTGATTTCGAAGGCGTTCCGGCCGTTTATATCGCAGATCTGCCTGAATCATTCAAAGCTTAACTTAAGCTTTAGATGAAAACACCGAGCTCACTTCAATGTGAGCTCGGTGTTTTATTATTTATTGGCAATGTGCACGTACTCAATAATGACTTGATTGCCTTCTACATGCACTTTTTGTATTTCACCATCAACGCTTACTCGATTCTGTAAATAAACAACCGATTCCCCTCTGCCATGTTGATATCTTAAGGTAGGCAAGACGTTTTCAGGATCAACATGTAAATGCTTACAGAATTTGGTCACAAACGACATGGACAATGGCTCAGTACCACGTAACAAATTGGAAAATTCAACCTGGCTGACACCAAGACGCTTGGTTATTTCCATTTGGGTTAGATGCATTTTCGCTTTCTGCGACATCCATACATCATACAAGGCTTTGCGATCCTCTTGGCAAAACTCCATGTAGTTTCCTTAACTCATCACTCATATATATAAATACAATGCCAAATCATCATATGAGAAATGTCAATACAGAGTGAGTTTCTTTGCAAGGTTATGGCAAGACACATAATTCACTTTTTACATAATACCATCCTAGGTAAAAATATGATCAGATTGAACATAGGTGGAATAGCGAATGAGCGTCGAACACAAACACGCATAAACCCGTCCATGGGGCTCCGCCGAGCCATCCATGGCTCGGAGGGTTTGCTTATCGACACCCATTCACTGATCAGAAAGTTTTCCAGAATAATGGAATGGACCCTCTCTACCTAATCGGCTTCAAATGAGCCATATTGATTGATGAAAAGACAACCAATAACAGTAAGAGAGGATCCTATGACAAGCGTAACAGTCGGTTTAGATACAGCCAAATCTATTTTTCATGTTGTAGAGAAAAATTCGTCTGGTCGCATACTAAAAAAAGCCAAGCTAACTAGAAATCAATTAGTTAACTACTTTTCCAATAA
>NZ_JBKEBW010000094.1:0-24633 GCF_047973365.1 Vibrio sp.
GTGACTTTCAACAGATGTTTTAAAGAGTATGTTTTTCTAAGAGCTGAAACGGTTAACGCTTTTTCTTTGTTCGACGAAATCGCTGCTGCTTCAACTCCTCGAGCTTTTTTAAGACAGCGTTCTCCGCACGTAAATACGCCAGTTCTTCTTTTAACTCTTCCAGGGTCATCTCATCATCAGATTTGGGTGGCGTTTGCGGGGAGTTCTTCATTGGAATAATCGCTCTTTTATGTTTCTCCAAACCAATAATGCCTTGCTTTTCATATTTTCGGAGCCAACTCGTTAACGTCGTAGGGAAAGAGAGGTTTTACACCGCGCTAGTGTGTCTGACAGACCAGCCCTTTGTCGACAATAATTGCAACGCTTCAAGCTTAGCTTCCGCACTAAGAGAATGGCCATCAATTAAAAATGACTTTGAACCATGCATAGTGAAAACATGAGCCCAATAACGAACATGTTTTGTTGGGACAGAATATTTTTCAGCGAGCTCTCGAGGAGTGGAGCCATCAAGATACTTTTTAGCTACTTTGAACTTTAACTCGCGACTGTATTTGGACATAAATAAAAGACCCCCAATAATTGGTTGTCCAACTATTGGGGGTCACTTCACCCCGTGGGAACGATAAACAACAACAACAAACAAAAAACGCAAACCCAAGGGTTTGCGTTTTTAATTATCTGAAATTTAGTAGCTTTAATTCACAGCTCTGCAATTAACCTAAGTTCTTGCGAGCGTTTTGGAACATACGCATCCAAGCACCGTTTTCACCCCAGCTATCTGGATGCCATGAGTTCGCCACTGTGCGGAATACACGCTCAGGGTGAGGCATCATAATGGTTACACGGCCATCAGCAGTTGTTAAACCAGTGATTGCGTTTGGCGAACCATTCGGGTTATTCGGGTATTGTTGTGTTGGGTTACCGAAGTTATCAACAAAACGAACCGCTACTGTACCTGAGTTCTCGATGGCAGCAAGGTGTGCTTCATCACGAACTTCTACACGACCTTCACCGTGAGACACTGCGATAGGCATACGAGAGCCAGCCATACCGTCGAAGAATACAGAATCCGATTTCTGAACCTCTACCAAGCTAAAGCGAGCTTCAAAACGTTCAGATTCGTTACGAACGAAACGAGGCCATAAGTCAGCACCTGGGATCAGATCTTTCAGGTTAGAAAGCATCTGACAGCCATTACACACACCTAGAGAGAAGGTATCTTCACGGTTGAAGAAGGTTTCAAACTGGTCACGGGCTTGTGCATTAAATAGCACTGACTTCGCCCAACCTTCACCGGCACCCAGTACGTCACCGTAAGAGAAGCCACCACAAGCCACAAGGCCTTGATACTCTTCCAATACAGCCTGACCGGTCAGGATATCGCTCATATGGATATCGGTGGCTTCAAAGCCTGCACGGTCAAACGCTGCCGCCATTTCAACATGTGAGTTAACACCCTGCTCACGCAGAATTGCCATCTTAGGCTTAGCACCTTTGGCAATGTAAGGCGCTGCTACATCTTGGTCAGTATCGAAGCTGAGTTTCACATTCAGACCCGGGTCTGAGTTGTCTTTCTTCGCTGCAAACTCTTGGTTTGCACACGTTGGGTTGTCACGTAGCGCTTGCATTTTGTGCGTCATTTCAGCCCAGATAGTACGAAGTTCTGTTCTTGAACGGTCGACCAATACTGTGTTACCAAAAGTGATCACTAGCTTGTCTGAAGCTTCTACTGCGCCAATAACATGTGAACATGCAGCTAAACCGTTATCTGCTAGTGTTGCCAGTACAGATTCAAGTTCATCATTCTTAACTTGAACCACAGCGCCCAATTCTTCGTTGAACAGTGCTGCCAGAGTATCTTCACCTAGAGCTTCGATGTTTACTTGCACACCACAGTGACCTGCGAATGCCATCTCAGCAAGAGTCACAAATAGACCGCCGTCGCCTTTATCGTGGTAGGCAACCAACTTATCGTTGCTGACTAGGTTTTGAATAGCGTTGAAGAAACCTTTTAGTTGCTCGGCGTTATCTACATCAGCAGGCTTATCACCTAATTGCTTGTAAACCTGCGCCAGTGCCGTGGCACCTAGACGGTTTTTACCGTTACCTAGGTCAATTAGTACTAGGTTTGATTCGCCTAAATCTGTACGTAGCTGAGGTGTTACTGTCTTACGAACGTCTTCTACACGTGAGAATGCCGTGATGATCAATGAAAGTGGAGAAGTCACTTCTTTGTCTTCGCCATTTTCGTTCCACTTAGTCTTCATCGACATTGAGTCTTTACCCACAGGAATAGTCAGACCAAGTGCAGGACATAACTCTTCACCAACTGCTTTCACAGCTTCGTAAAGACCCGCATCTTCACCAGGGTGACCCGCTGGAGACATCCAGTTTGCAGATAGTTTGATACGTTTGATATCACCGATTTCCGTTGCAGCGATGTTAGTGATTGCCTCACCAACCGCTAGACGAGCAGACGCACCGAAATCGAGTAGTGCAACAGGTGTACGCTCACCCATTGACATCACTTCTCCGTGATAAGTGTCGTAACTTGCCGCTGTTACTGCACAGTTCGCCACAGGGATCTGCCAAGGACCAACCATTTGGTCGCGAGCCACAAGACCCGTTACGCTGCGGTCACCAATGGTGATCAAGAATGTTTTCTCGGCAACGGCTGGTAGACGAAGAACACGTTCAATGGCATCACCCAGTTCAATACCTGAACGATCAATCGCTGGGCTGTTCACCTTCGCTGTTTTCGCATCACGGTGCATTTTAGGTGTTTTACCTAACAGGATATCCATTGGCATATCGATCGGCGTGTTGTCGAAGTGAGTATCTTCCAGCTTCAGTTCACGCTCTTCAGTCGCGATACCTACTACGGTGTATGGAGCACGCTCACGCTTACAGATAGCATCGAACGCTGCCATATTTTCTGGCGCAACAGCCAATACATAACGTTCCTGAGATTCGTTACACCAAATTTCCAGCGGGCTCATTCCCGGCTCATCATTTGGCACATCACGAAGTTGGAAAATGCCGCCACGCTCGCCGTCATCCACAAGTTCTGGCAGTGCGTTAGAGATACCGCCCGCGCCCACATCGTGGATGAAAGCAATTGGGTTTGCTTCACCGAGCTGCCAACAACGGTCGATAACTTCCTGACAACGACGCTCCATCTCAGGGTTTTCGCGTTGTACCGAAGCAAAATCTAGATCTTCGGCAGACTGACCAGAAGCCATTGAAGAAGCTGCACCGCCACCAAGACCGATGTTCATTGCCGGGCCACCAAGCACGATCAGGCTTGCACCGACTGGAATTTCTTTCTTCTGTACGTGTTCATCACGGATGTTACCTAAACCACCAGCGATCATGATTGGCTTGTGGTAACCACGGATCTCTTCACCGGCGTGAGAAGTCACTTTCTCTTCGTAGGTGCGGAAGTAGCCAAGAAGGTTCGGACGACCGAATTCGTTGTTAAATGCTGCGCCACCTAATGGGCCTTCAAGCATAATATCCAGTGCGTTAACGATACGACCCGGCTTACCGAAGTCCGTTTCCCAAGGCTGTACAAAGTTTGGAATACGAAGGTTAGAAGTTGTAAAACCGACTAAGCCAGCTTTCGGTTTACCACCAATACCCGTTGCGCCTTCATCACGGATTTCACCGCCTGAGCCTGTTGAAGCACCCGGCCATGGAGAAATAGCGGTTGGGTGGTTATGAGTTTCCACCTTCATCAGAATATGCGCTTTCTCGTGATTGTAGCCATACTGACGAGTCTCTGGGTTCGGGAAGAAACGACCGACTTCAGAGCCTTCCATGACCGCAGCGTTATCTTTATATGCCGACAGAACGTAATCTGGAGTCAGTTCCATGGTGTTCTTGATCATCTTGAACAGAGATTTGTCTTGCTTAACACCGTCGATGGTCCAATCTGCGTTGAAGATCTTATGACGACAATGCTCCGAGTTTGCTTGTGCAAACATCATGAGTTCGATGTCTGTTGGATTACGCCCAAGTTTAGTGACGAAACTTTCAACCAGATAGTCGATTTCGTCTTCAGCTAGTGCAAGACCAAGGGTAACGTTTGCTTGCTCAAGCGCTTTACGACCGCCTGAAAGTAGATCGACGTATGCCACTGGTGCAGGCTCTGCTGATTTGAATAGTGCTTCAGCTTGTTCAAACTCAGTGAACACCACTTCCATCATACGATCGTGAATCAATGCATTAATGCTTGAGATTTGGTCAGCAGAAAGTTCACCTTCAGACTCAATGTAGTAAGCCGTACCACGCTCTAGTCGCTTAACATTTGCTAGGCCACAGTTGTGCGCAATATCTGTTGCTTTAGAAGACCAAGGAGAAATAGTACCCGGGCGAGGAGTAACAAGAAGAAGCAAACCTTGCGGTTCGTGCTCTTGAATGGTTGGACCGTAAGTCAGTAACTTTTCAAGCTTTTCGATTTCACTGCCGTCCAAATCCGCTTTGAGATCAGCAAAGTGCATGAACTCTGCGTAGATACCTGTCACCGGTAAGTTTTGTTCACGACACGTCTCGAGTAGTTTATTAACACGAAACTCAGAAAGAGCTGGGGAACCACGCAAAATTCTCATGTGCAAAGGTCTCTATATCCATTGATTGAGGTGTAATTGGCATAAATTCATCTAATTATCAGTACGTTAAACTAACAACTTTGAACTTATGCCGATTTCATCTCTTTGATGCGAGCGCATTATAGAGGATTTTTTTTTGTGACGTAACACCAAAAGCAACCGTTTGCGTCATTTTTTTTATTAATTTTGAGTTTCACCTCGTTTGAACAATTTTCAAACACGACACGCGGAGTAACACGCTAGCACTTTGCCATCCGAGCAGCCTTTGATATAAAGGCACTAATTGATGTTAGAGATTTCGAATTAATGACTAAGCTTTTTTATCATTCACTCAGCCGTGGCCTATCTCTATTTTTACTGACTTTATTAGTTAGCGGCTGCCAAATTGATTCCGATCCCAAAAGTGAACTAGACCAAATCCGTGAACGCGGAGTCTTGCGCGTGGGAACGCTAAATAACCAACTGTCTTACTACATAGGTCCTGATGGCCCTTCTGGGTTGGATTATGAGTTAGCCAGAGAATTCGCGGCACAACTAAACGTAAAACTTGAGATGAAGCCCGCGTATCGCCTCTCAGGTCTGTTCCCTGCGCTAAAAAATGGTGAGATCGATATCATTGCCGCAGGACTAAGTCAGTCAGAAGAACGACTGAAAGATTACCGCGCAGGTCCCGCTTACTACTACGTGTCTCAACAGGTAGTTTATAAAAAGGGACAATGGCGTCCACGCAATATCCAGCAGTTAATGGAAAAGCAACAAGAGCTGGAAAATCAGCAGATACCGGAAAACAAGAATGAAGGACAGCCTATTTTTAGTGTGGTTGATGATTCTCATTTTGAAACAACGCTCAACGGACTAAAGAAAGATTACCCTGATTTTGATTTTCATATTGATACCAATTCAGACGTAAACGATCTGCTCAAAAGCGTTTCCGAAGGTTCATTGCTGTTTACTATGGCTGATTCAGTAGAAGTATCACTTTCTCAGCGTATTTATCCGGATCTCGCTTCTGCATTCGAAGTGACCGAAGACCAACCTATTTCATGGTTTATGCGTCGTTCACAAGATGAAAGTCTGTACGCAATGATGATCGAATTCTTTGGTGAACTAAAACAATCTGGATCGTTGGCATCACTCGAAGAAAAGTACATTGGTCATATTGGCACTTTTGACTACGTAGATACCCGCGCCTTTATCCGTGCGCTTGATAATCGCTTACCGAAATGGGCTCCACTATTTCAAAAATATTCAGATGAATTTGACTGGCGCTTGATTGCGGCACTGGCGTATCAAGAGTCTCACTGGAACCCAAGAGCCAAATCACCAACAGGTGTTCGTGGCATGATGATGCTGACTTTACCAACAGCCAAAAGTGTTGAAGTGTCGAACCGTCTTGACCCTGAACAGTCGGTGCGAGGCGGTGTAGAGTACTTGCGCAGAATGGTGGCTCAAGTGCCCGATTCCATTTCTGATCACGAAAAGATCTGGTTTGCCCTCGCCTCTTACAACGTGGGTTATGGCCATATGATGGATGCGCGTCGACTCACCAAATTACAGGGCAGTGATCCGGATACTTGGGCAGAAGTAAAAGACAGGCTGCCTTTGTTACGGCAGAAGAAATATTTCTCGAAGACCATTTATGGTTATGCCCGTGGTGATGAGGCGAGAAACTATGTTGAGAACATTCGCCGCTATTATCAAAGTATCATCGGCCATTTAGAGCAACAGAAAGTGGTTAGCGTCGAATCAGGCACCGATGACATCACGGTGATTCATTTACCAGAAGAGGATAACAGTGACGAAAGTACGCTTGATGAGTCTATTAATGATTCACAAAATGATGAAGGGAGCTTAGATTCTGAGCAAATAGAATCGGCAAGCGATAACCCTGCATCAATTCAACAATAAACACTTGATTTTTTTCTTCGGAACCCATAAATAGATATGTGCATCCGCACTTACTCTACAAATAAAAACAAGTAGGAGTCGGATACATAAAAACGTCAAATAAGTTTGCTAATGTGTAAATTTGACAGTTTGGCGCCCTAATTGGATGAATAATTGGGGTTTGTTGTGATAGTTAGTACTGAAAGGGGGATGTTTTATGCTTAAACGTAGGCCTAAACTCCTTAGCAAAGCAGTATCAGCTAACCGCCGTCGCCGTATGCTAGCCAATACTAAAAAGAAAGTGCTAGCACGTCACCGAGCGTATGTACATTTGGAAGATTAGTACTCGTTACAAGCTGATATTTTAGGGAGCAAACATCTACGCCCGTAGATGTTTGCCAAAATACCCACCACACAAAATACCCACCACAATTGATATCTATTCTTATTCGATTTGTTGATCTTGCTTTTGTCGATCTTTCATTGCTTTGATTTCTTTACGGCGACGTTTAAAGAACGCTTGCAGCTGTTCGCGACATTCGTCTTCCAGCAATCCCTTCTCAATGGTTGCGTAATGGTAAGCCGCGGGACTATCAAAGATGTTCATGACTGTACCCGCCGCCCCTGCTTTAAGATCAGGTGCACCATAGACAATGCGCTTTACGCGACTGTGTAGCAAAGCCCCTGCGCACATAGGGCAAGGTTCGAGAGTGACATACAAAGTGGTATCGAGTAATCGATAGTTCTGTAAGTGCTTTCCCGCTTCACGTAACACCTGAATTTCAGCATGAGCTGTCGCATCATGGCTGGCAATTGACCGATTCCAACCTTGGGCAATGATTTCTCCATCTTTAACCAATACTGCACCTACAGGAACTTCGCCTTGCTCTTCAGCTTTAGCCGCTAAAGCTATGGCTTGGCGCATAAAGTATTCGTCTTGTTGAGTAAATTCCGTTTGTGGCTCAGTCATTATGTTCTGCTCTTTGCTTTTTTAACCCCAGCATTATACCGCAAGTTAATACTATATCCTGTCAAGCAACCTCCCTTTCATTTCCAATCGTTGAGAACCTTCTATACTATAAGGCTTGTTCAGAGGGGCAAAAAGATCTCTCATTACTCAAGCCTAAAAAAGGATTCGCTCATGTCACAAGACAAATTCATAAAATCACGCGCAGCCGTTGCGTGGGGACCAAACCAGCCACTTAAAATTGAAGAAGTGGATGTGATGCTTCCTCGTAAAGGTGAAGTTTTAGTACGTATTGTGGCAACCGGTGTTTGTCATACAGATGCGTTTACTCTCTCTGGTGAAGATCCAGAAGGCGTATTCCCTTCTATTCTTGGTCACGAAGGTGGTGGTATTGTTGAGATGGTCGGTGAAGGTGTCACTTCTGTCGAAGTTGGCGACCACGTGATTCCTCTTTACACCGCAGAGTGTGGTGAGTGTAAATTCTGTAAATCAGGAAAAACCAACCTATGCCAAGCGGTTCGTGCAACACAAGGTAAAGGTTTAATGCCTGACGGTACGACTCGCTTTTATAAAGATGGTCAGCCTATTTTTCACTACATGGGGTGCTCTACCTTCTCTGAATACACAGTACTGCCTGAAATTTCTCTTGCGAAAGTGAATAAAGAAGCACCACTTGAAGAAATCTGCTTGTTAGGTTGCGGTGTCACAACGGGTATGGGCGCGGTAATCAACACAGCTAAAGTGAAGAAAGGCGACACTGTCGCTATCTTTGGTTTAGGCGGTATCGGTCTTTCAGCGATTATCGGTGCTCGCATGGCTGGCGCAAGCCGCATTATAGGTATCGATATCAACGAGAAGAAATTCGATTTAGCGAAACAGCTAGGTGCGACAGACTGTATCAATCCACAACATTTCGATAAGCCAATTCAGGAAGTGATTGTTGAGATGACTGACGGCGGCGTGGATTTCTCCTTTGAGTGTATCGGTAACGTCAACGTGATGCGTCAAGCACTTGAATGTTGCCATAAAGGCTGGGGCGAATCCGTTATCATTGGTGTCGCGGGTGCAGGTCAAGAGATCTCAACGCGTCCATTCCAATTGGTCACTGGCCGTGTTTGGCGCGGTAGTGCATTTGGTGGCGTTAAAGGTCGTTCACAACTTCCGGGTATTGTTGAGCAATACCTTGCTGGCGAATTTGGTCTGCAAGAGTTCATCACTCACACCATGCCATTAGAAGAGATCAACGAAGCGTTTGAACTTATGCATGCCGGTGAAAGTATTCGTTCTGTTGTTCACTTTGATAAATAAGAACTTCAGCGAATAGAATCAGCATATAGGACGAAGAATGAGTTTAATTAATCATAGCCAAGCAAAAGTTTTCGATGGATGGCACAAGCAATACATTCATCAATCCCGCGCGCTTAATTGTGAAATGCGCTTTGCTATTTATCTGCCGTTAGAAGCGACCGAAGATAACCCTGTACCTGTGCTGTATTGGTTATCAGGTCTCACCTGTACAGATGAAAACTTTATGCAGAAAGCGGGCGCTTTCAAAAAAGCCGCAGAGTTAGGGATTGCGATTGTCGCTCCAGATACCAGCCCTAGAGGTGAAGGTGTTCCTGATGATCCGGAAGAAGCTTACGATTTTGGCCTCGGTGCAGGTTTTTATCTCAACGCTACTCAAGAACCTTGGCAAGAGCATTATCAGATGTACAGCTACATTGTTGATGAACTACCACAGCTCATTGAAGCGCATTTCCCTGTCAGTAAGCGCAAGTCGATTTCTGGTCATAGTATGGGTGGGCATGGTGCACTAATGATCGGTATTAAAAACCCAACAGCCTATTCGTCTATTTCAGCGTTTAGTCCGATTTGTCATCCAATGGCGGTGCCTTGGGGACAAAAGGCATTTCGTAACTACTTAGGTGAAGATAAAACTCAGTGGCAACAATACGATGCGGTTGAACTAATGAAAAGCCACTTAGTAACCACACCAATGTTGGTTGATCAAGGTAATGCAGACAGCTTTTTAAGCGAACAGCTAAAGCCTGAGACGCTGCAATCTGCCGCCACCGAAGCAAAAGCCGATTTGACGTTACGTATTCAACCTGGGTATGACCACAGTTACTACTTCATCCAGACGTTTATCGATGAGCATCTAGAATTTCACGCTAAATATCTCAAAGCAGAGTAACAGCCAACCTAAAAATAAAGCTCGCAATGCGGGCTTTTTGCATGCTTCGAATATTTGCATGCTTCGACTAAGAGTCACTCCAGCTCAACTATTGCGAACCAAACTCACTAAACTTAGAAATCATCGTTTGTAAGTTCACGGCGTGTTTATTGCCATGCCTATCCAACCAAGAAGCTTCTATATCTACCGTTTTAAGACTTCCCGATAAACTGTTCGGTGTAGTGACCGTCCAGCTTAATGTATAAAAACGCCCCGCTTGTTCAGTACCAGAAACAATATCACTGTCATAGGAAGCTACCGCAAACGATGCATCAGGAGAAAGCGCTCCTCGGGTTCTAAACCATTCCAATTTCTGCTCAGCTAGATTTAAAGCTTTAATACTGTGTAAAGCGAAATCAGCCCTCTGCTCAATATAGGATTGCAGTTTGATCAGCCCCAAAACACTTACACCGATTAATAGAAAAGTGATCATCACTTCAATTAAACTGAAACCTTGCTCTTTAGTTCGCATACCAAGATCCTTGTCGCCATCTGGGAGTATTGATATTGGTTTGGATACTATCAATGACATCATTGTTGAATTGAAAATCTAGTGAGTCATAAAACACTGCCGCTTGTCCCGGAGTGTCAAAATACTGCCCACCAGCAAACGTAAAAGCCCCATGCTGATAGTAAGATGTCTTAATGCGATACGACTCTTCAACAACACTTGGTACATGATTTAAGAAGCGATTGGCTTCAAACCCTTGCCAGAGTTTCGGGTTGGCAACAAACTCAGTGTTGAAGTGAAACATCACACCTTTAAATGGTTGTGTTGTCGCTCCACTACTCGGTTTTCCCATCAATGACAATAGTCCATCGTGAACCAGTAATAACACACCGTCCGTCATCGCTGTGGTATTAACTAACTCGTTGTATTCAGAGCGCTTAATTTCGCAGCCGCCTTCAATCCACAAATAGTGTTTTCCAGAACGAATATGATTAGTAATTACTTTGCCACAGTTAGGTACCACCTTCGGTAAACCATGCCCATTGATAACGGTAATCTGCTGTTTATTCTTCACTTTATTATGTTCTGCCGCAGGAATACCAAAAAACTGTTCAAACAAGGATAAGTTTTCATCACGAACGAAATCTCTCCCAAGATGTCCCCATGATGCCCCCAAAGACTTATGAGCAGGAGAGCACTCTTTACCTTGGGAGTTAAAACTTTCATAAGGTTTCTTACCGTGAATTACCCCTTTGTTATCAACCACTGACGCATAAAGCCGATTTCGATAACGCAATGCGACACACTCCCAGCCATGGCGTGAAAGCTTTCCGGGATCCGGCGTTGAAAAAGAGGCACTTGAATAAAAAAACAAGTCAGCACTTGACTGCATTGCCCCTGATTTTGTTTCACTACTCAGCAAAATATCTTTCTGAACAGTGCTATGATTAGCTACTGCAATAATTCGTTGACCGTAGGAGCGAGGAATAAACTGAGCCATGACACCCTGCCCTGAATCACAATCAGTCACCACCGAAGGTACTTTATTATCTGACCGAAACTGAGAATAAGCACACTCGATCGCCCCTTCGGCTAACCAATGATTTTGTCTTGTCTTCACCTCATTTTGTGAACGTTTAATCTGATAGAAAAGACTCTTGTACGACCCCAATGTGACTACCAGTGCCAGCATTAATAACATCGAGGTAATCATTAACGTTGCAATACCTTGCTGGTAAATTTGTTTCATTGCCAATTCCTCTGCTTAACCTTAATTTCCAGGCTTTGGCTAGTGTTAGCATCTTTCGTTAACTCCGCTGATAAACGTACCGTTAACAGCGCACTCTTTGCTTGATTTTCAAGTACCTGGCGGTGAATAGAGAAATCGGTTACCTGAATCTGATGCGGGTCGAACAATGAGTAACAGTTACCCATCACACCCGAAGTAGCGACTACTGCTATGCTTAGTGGTGTTAGGTTGCTTTTTTCACACAGTAGTAAGCGGGATGCATAAGAATCGTATTTATAAATCACGTGAAGATACTCAGGAGCTAAGCTAGAAGTAATTTTGTAAACGTAGCCCAACATCTGATTACTACTGCCAATATGTATCACCTCGCTTGAATCTGAAAACATCGCTGATTTAGCAATATCGCCTTCAAAACCGGCTCGTTGAACATCTTCTTTCATTTGCTGAATTGCGCTAGTCATATTCTGCAACAACATGATCTGTTTACTCTTTTCAGCAGAAGAACGCTGAGTAGCAATAAAAACACCACCGACAATAACTAATGAGATACTTGCCATTAAAGCGGCGACCAATAACTCGACTAGCGAACTACCTAATACATATTTACTCGCACTTCGGATAACCATATAACGCCTCAGCTTCGCTACAAACAATGATTCGACTAGCACCGAAAGAGCTTTTTAGTAGTAGTTCATTTCCGGTTGAAAATACGAAAGACAACCCCAAATGACCGTTGGTGATTTTCCCTCGGACACCATCAAATTTGATTTGATTGGAGCTATACCCCGACGAAATAACAACATCGCGATATTTTTCGCCACTCATCAACTGAATCGTCTGCCCTTGATTATTTTGCTCAGAGTCCGTTAAGCGTATTTCCCATAGTTCAGGCCTAGCGGGATCACTCGATAAACCAATATGAGCCCAAAGATCTTGGTTACGAAATACGGCTTCTGATTTGGCTTGAATAAGAAATCCCTGCAACTCAGAAGCTAAATTTATGATTTTTTGTTTTTGTTGATAGCGATATAAATTCGGTGCCACAAAAGCTAGCAGTACCGTCATTATAGAAATGGTGATAATCATCTCTAATAAAGTGAACCCGCGAAGCATTTCCCAAATTCCTCTGTAAGTCTTGTAAATAGTCTGAATCAACTTGCAATGATAGTAACAGCTACCAAAAATGGCATGGGTTGATATGGAGAAGTAATAGACATGATTCGTACAAATGACTGCAAGATCGTCGCGAATAAGCACCAAGGTTTGACATTCATCGAATTAATTTTCGTTGTCGCCATCATTGGGATTTTAGGCGCTATCGCCTACCCCAATTACAGTGATTACATCAGAAAAGGTCATCGAAAGCAGGCAATGTCAGATATGGCTAAATTGCAACTTTATTTAGAAGAGAACTACAACAATGGCTACTCTTACGGAGTTGTACTGATAAACGGAATATGTGGCAATTTTTGTGAAGTGGATAGCGATAGATATGAGATATCAGCAACCGTCAGCCAAACGGGCTATTTGATTACTGCCACACCAAAGGCAACAGAAGGGCAAAATAAAGACACTTGCTTAGATAAAACTTATGACAAGTTAACTCTTTCCCATACAGGTGAAAATTTACCGGCTGTTTGTTGGTTATAATCTCAAAGAGCCAAGAAGGCCAAACCTTCTTGGCATAGCTTGAACTAAATTTTGATAGTTTTCGTTTCGTTCAAATGAACAATCTCAATTTCTTGCCCATTAAAACTCAGTGTCGGAACTTCGATATGCGCACTACTTTTTCCAGCAAATATCGCAGAAGCTATCCACTGACGACCAACATGAATATCGTGCGTTGAGACTGGAATATATGTCTGTTCAGGATAAAGGATATTGGAATTGGGTGGAGTGGTAACGCACTGGATATCCTTAGCGCCATTTAGTAAATCAACCACTTGTGACTCTAACTCTTCCGTTACTACACGGCATTGAGTCTGCGACGATTCAATCACTGATTGAGGCAGCTTTTTGATAGAAAAGCCTCCTTCTACAGCCTCCAATTCTCGCTCACTATCAATACAATGCAGACGGATGTGCCAGTCAGAACAAGGAATTAACCATGTCTTTATTGCAACGTTTTTCCATGGTCGCCACGTTGAGACTATATATTGATCCATTACGTCAACAGACTCACACTCTCGGCGACCGCGGTAATAACCGTCACCTTCACTGAGCAGCAACATAGAATCACAGGCGTTGTGTTTAAGCTGATAGCGACCACGCTCAAGCGTAAATCCAAATTGATTGGAATAGGCAAACTTTGTGTATTTCGACTCAGTATTCACATAATTGTTGAGTTCTAGCTGACCAGACGTCAGCATCCACACATGCTTTGACTCATCACTGTGGGTAATGATCTGATTTGCATGAGGAAGAATATGTATTCCGCTCATTGCAGGCAAAGCCTTCTCTTCGGCTTGCCAGAAAGGATGTTCTTCCCCAAGAGCGACCACCAAAAATACTTTCGCCGCCCAATAGGTTGAGCCGGGCGCATTATAATCTTCAGCCATGATTAAATTGGAATAGTGGTAGCCAATTGTCAGTAAACCTTGATGATCAAAAATAGGCTGTTTAAACCAAAATCGCAGATGACGCAGTAGTAACCCTTTCACCACTCCAAGATCGTAGATATCTTCATCAATAAAAGCAACCGCGCTCCAAAATGCAGCTTCAGCAAATCGATAGGTTAAGCTGCGTCCGAATGCGATAGCGTCCCCATCTTTTGCAAACATCCATATAAAATCGTTAGCAAACAGTTTTGCTCGCTCAACAAACAGAGCAGAACGTGCTGGGTCATGAGATTTCATCAGTTTGGCGTAAAACAGACTATAGAAATGGAATCCCATAGAGATGTAATAATCTCTTGGTCGACCAATACCATCACAATACCAACCGTCTGCTAGGTAATACTCTTCAATTTTGGCAAAGTGAAAATCTAGGCTCTTCTGATCGTAAGGCTTACCCGATAGCTGAAAACCTATCTGCACCATAATTGGAAAGAAATGCCAGTTATTATCAGGAATAGCCGCCCAAGCCGATTGCTCTAACCAAGTCTGGACATTGTTTGCTTCTGATTCGCTAAAGTGCTTCCAAAAACCTTCCCCCAACAGAGCCATTCCGTAACCATAAACCGCCATCTCAACGGCTCGTTGATCAAAATCGTTTATCTCTCCCCAATATTGAGGGTGATTTGGATCTGTACCGACTCGTACTGCATCAAAGTAATGGTCAACGTTAGAGCTATTAAAGTCACCAGAAAGCAGAGGAACCCCCCCCCATAATAGGCGCGAAAAGGCTTCCATCTCAGCGATTTTCTTTCCGTAATGTGTGGTGGTTTCACCTAAAGATAATCCACTGCATCCGGCAGTAAAAAAAGGATCCACAGCTTTAAGAAGTTCTTGGCAGCAAGCGGCTAAATCGTTGCGAGTTGCTAATGGATTATTGCTCAGAAATTGTTGAGTTTTGCTCATAATTTTTCTCTTAAAAAATACGCCAACTGAACTTAGGATTTTCTGTTTTTACTCTTGCTCGATATAAATTCTCAGGCCAACACTGCCTCAATCGGGCGTCATCAATATCCACGGTATCAATGTCGACACGGATAGATTGATCAAACTGAATTTGAGAGCTTCCAACTAAAATGTGCTTGTCAAAGACTTGAGGGAAGGAAGAAAAAATCAGTGAAAGCACCATTTCACTACCACCTTCAACCTGCTCTTCAACCTGAATGTACTGCCCTTTAACATGAGTGACTTTGCGTCGATAAGATTTGAGATTTGCCTCTGGTGGATAAGCATTGGACAGTTCCATAGCAATAGAGCTCACCTGAGGTGAAAACTCGACATTGACATCCGTTGCAGCGAAATTTTTACCGTTGTTTTGCATCACGGCTGAAAACGTTGGTAAGTTGTGCCAAGCACTTTGCATGGTCCATATCTCGTAACGTCGCTCAGAAAAAGTCTTTTTGGTATAAGAGCCCACACCAATATCAATCAAAATTGGTTTGCCCGCTTTATAAACAATGATGTTGCCGACATCGTTGTGATTGTGGCTATCTGCGTTATGCCCAGCTTTGACACTCAAAGCAAAGCTCTTATCCCGCGAGATAAACTGACCAATGCTTGGATAATATACGTCCGGATTAACACGCTCTTGTTCAGATAGTGACTGTTGGATTCGGGCATTCATCGCCTGCGCAAAGAATGCACCTTGTAGCTGATAATAGAGGCTGTATTCGTTTGCCAAACGGCTCTTTCCGCTGTTATTCACACTTCTTTGCCAGTCATCCAATGCGTGCTGAATCAATACAGGAGAGTCTGTTGCAATACCAAATAAATACTCTCTGACATCACAGGAGTCTATCCGCGGAGCACTGTCTGCAAAGTTAAAATACAACTGCTCGCTAATATGGTTATTGGTGATGAAATTCGCCATGTTTTTAACTTTCGTTTCTTGAAAAACATTGAGATAAAAACCATCACTCACCTGATTCAAAATATCGATGCAGTTGAAAAAGCACAATCCTGCATGTCGGTAATAGACCACACCTTCGTTGCATGCACCGTCATCACCATAATCCTTCAAAAAACAGTTCAGAGCGTATACTGCTTTCTCAATCGCTTTTTGTTTCACCTCTTGTGAATGAGGAAGAACAAAGAAAGCCAGCAAGACATTCTGCGTGCACCACGGCGTCCAGTTACACATAGATTCATCGCCATTTCCCATCCACCAAAAATGAGAATCAAGGAAAGGCTCAACAATCCGTTTAGTCACTTCAAGATTGAGTCTCTCTAACACAAAGGGATATTGATGTTGTAGATCGGCTTGAAGTAAATAGTGCACCAGTGACAGCAATGCGCCAGTTTCTGCGGCAAATAGATCAATAACAGAGCGGGTAGTATCTGGGAATGGGTACAAAGTTGAGTCACGAACATATCCGTTATGAGCAGGTAACTGCCAGCCCGACTCTTCGCATATCAAGATAATGCCATCAACAATCTGAGCCAATAATCTCTCGTCGGGAGAGAGACAATAGCCGAGCGTTAAATCAATAAGCTTTTCTCGACGCTGAAAATATTTGGTTTCAAAATTCACTCGATTTCCCGACTGTGAAAAAGCCAGATAATCCGATGCAAATAACTGTGTCCACGCCGATTCGTGAGCTTTAGCCAAATTCGTTTCAATCACTGACTGAACCCAAGACGGTAAAGCTTGCCACGCATTTCTGTCGTCGCAAGCTGGAAAAGGAGTCAGTGATGAAAGAGTTCGAGCGTTAGTAAACGCTTGTACCAGTTCCATTGTCATTCCTAAAAGCAGAGCCACGCAGAACGTGGCTCATTTCAGATTAATTAAGTACTTGTGCGACGTCTTTGTTAAGCATCTTCAACGCATCATCAATGCTTTCACTTTCTGTCATGATTGCATCGTGTGTACGGTTTAAAATTACTTCAATACGTGGTGTTAAAGAGTCAACAGGCATTTCTAGGTAAGTTTTGCCAATTTCAAGTGCTGCTAGACTCTTCGCATCTTTAGGAAAACCGTCACGGCTAGCCGAAATTTTCAAGATCTCAGCATCTTGGTTTGCAGGAAAACCACCCGCTTTGGCTACAGCGAGCGCACCGTTGTGGCTTGCTGCGAACTTGATGAAATCTAATGCTGCCTCTTGCTTATCTGAGTTTACGTTAACTGCAAGACTGGTTACCGTCGCCGCTGTTGTACCTGCTTCAACACCTTTAGGGTGTGGCATTTTCACAATGCCCCATTCACTTGCTTTACTCTCACCGCTTTTAACTTTCGAAATTTGGTTGGAAATAAACCAAGATCCCATTGGAAGCATTGCAACCGTAGCGTTAAACCAAGGGCCTGAGTAGTGAGTACTGGTTGCTTTTAAAGAAGCGTAACGAGGAACAGTGCCCTCTTGTTGCAATTTCAGAACACGCTCGTAGTAAGGTTTCAGGAACGAGTAGTCTTTGCTGATCAACGTCTGTTTGCCATCAAACAAAGAAGGAAGTTGAACAGTTGAGCGCCAAGTGTGGTAGTAAGCGCCGTAGTTTTTGTTCGCACCAAAACCGCTAGTGACTTTCTCCGCTAACGCATCAAATTCTTCTAGAGTCATATCATTGCTTGGATAAGGTGTATTCGTCTTATCAAACAATGCTTTGTTGTAATAAAGCACCCAAAAATCTAGGCGGATTGGCAGTGCATAAAGTTTGCCGTCAACAGTGAATTCGTCAATCAAGCCTTGATAAGTAGCGTTATTTTTTAATTCGTCTGTTGGTGCACTTGTCATGTCTACCACGTTGTTTGAACGAATTAGGTCTGTGTACCCCGGAACATCTTTAACGGTCACGATATCTATGTTCTTCGCGCCACCAGAGAGCTGAGTCATCAGCATAGAGTTGTAATCCGCACTACCTAAATCAACGGAGTTAACTTTCACATTTGGGTGCGCTTTCATGTAAGCATCTGCAATAGCGTTGAGTTCTACGCCGCTTGATACATCCCAACGAGCCCAGTTCAGGGTAATCGGGTCATCAGCAGCTTGAACTACACCGCCTACGGATAACAGAGATGTCAGGCAGAGTGTTGTAAGTTTTTTATTTAACATGACAAGTTCCTTCTATTTCTCGCTTTTTGGATTTATTTATCGTGTTAGCTATAAACAGCAAACACAGAGGAGGCATGATTGAAGTAATAAATAAGATAGATAAGGGAAACATCGCAACGGCAATTAATACAAATAAGCCAACGATTATGTTTATTTTTATAATTAGCGACGGTTTACCCATTTGTTTCAGCAAGGATTGTTTTAGTGTCTGTAAGTTACCCTCCTCCGGCTTCTTATTCAGGTATATAAAGATTGTTGCAACCCACATAGCAAACACGAGTACAGAGACAGTCAAAGGCAGGCTGTAAATCGTGGCATGTTGTGTAAGTTGAAAGTAGATGTAGCTGCTGTAGGCAGGGATGCCGCTAGTAATCATCATCGCCCATAGGAAAGCGCAATCTCTGATGCTGACCTTTTTGAAATGCCACTTAAAGTCAGCGTACACAGACACGCTTTTATCCTGAACCATCCTTTCGCATATTTTGTATACAGCAATCAAACTGGCAGGAATAGTCACAACCAGCATCATTGAAATAAGCATCAGTATATTCAGAACAAATAAATTCCACAGCTCGCGAAAAATAACGGCAAGTATAGAATTGTTGTCTTTAAATATACGAAGCATGGTATTCCTTAGCTTATAAATGCATTAACGACTGAGTCGTTTTTTCGTTAAACAAATGAGCGTGTGTCATATCGACATATAAGGTTAACTTGTCGCCCACTTTGGCATGCAAACGTGAAGTGATTTTTGCCACCATCTTGTGCCCTTTACAGGTCAGGCTAAGATGCACTTCTGAGCCCATAGGTTCAGCCAGATCCACTTCAAACTCCATAGGCGTAATAAAACTCTCGTCGATATCTTTTGGCGCTTTGACGTAGATATCCTCAGGGCGAATCCCTAGTACTAACTCTTCATTCAATTGAGCATCCAAGGTTTGCTCAGAGAAGCGTTTTGGCAACGCCAGTGTTGTTCCAAGAGCCGAGGCTTTAAAATCGCTGCCATCCAGTAGCAGTTTTGCAGAGATGAAGTTCATTTGTGGTGCGCCGATAAAGCCCGCAACAAAGATATTGGCAGGGTTATCGTAAAGCACTTGTGGCGTGTCAACCTGCTGGATAATGCCATCTTTCATGACCACAATTCGGTCAGCCATGGTCATCGCTTCAACCTGATCATGAGTCACATAGATAAAGGTTGAATTAAGGCGTTTATGTAGCTTACTGATTTCAGCACGCATAGTGCCACGCAGTTTGGCGTCAAGGTTCGATAAAGGCTCATCCAGCAAAAATACTTCTGGATCACGAACCATTGCTCGACCTAAAGCCACACGCTGACGTTGACCGCCAGACAAAGCTTTCGGTTTACGGTTAAGCAGGTGGGTGATATCGAGTATGTCAGCCGCTTCTTGAACTTTCTCTTCGATGATATCTCTATCGACTTTACGCAGCTCTAAACCAAACGCCATGTTTTGGTATACCGTCATGTGCGGATAAAGCGCGTAGTTCTGGAAGACCATCGCGATGTCGCGATCTTTTGACGGCACATCGTTGACGAGCTTCCCGCCAATCATCAGCTCACCGCTGGAAATGTCTTCTAAGCCCGCAATCATACGTAATGTCGTTGATTTACCGCAGCCGGAAGGACCAACTAGGATGATGAACTCTTTATCTTTAATTTCTAAGTCGATGCTTGGAACAACAACATGTTTGTCGTCATAAGTCTTATTAATTTTATGTAGTGATATAGCAGCCATGTCTCTGTTCCTTTTACCAATACGGGTTCCAGTTGGTGGTCAAACGTGTCAATGCTTCAAGGTAGAAGTAATCTCCCCAAGAGACACACTCATCAACCCCCTCTTCAGTACAGGTGTTATAAGGACTTTTCTTCGAATAGGTTCCGTGTAGCAACAAACCGTTCGACTGTGTCGCGTCTGTTACTGCGTAATTGTCGATTAAGCTTTGAATCATAGAGCAAGCAATCGCTCGGTATTCTTTCGCTTTACCCTCTTCAACCAGATCCGCCATTTCCAACAGACCACAAGCAGTAATAGCGGCAGAAGAAGAATCTCTTGGTTCGCTGCTTCCGTCAGTAAAAGTCAGATCCCAATACGGAATTTGATCTTCTGGCAAAAACTCCAAATACACCTTCAGCACTCGCTCAAACACATCGAGATACTTTTCATCTTTGGTGTAACGGTACGCCAGAGCGAAACCGTAAATACCCCACGCTTGCCCACGAGCCCAGGTTGAATCGTCTTTATAACCTTGGCATGCAGAGCCATAAGATGGAGCGCCTGTTTCCATATCCATAAAGAAGGTATGGTAGGTAGAGCCGTCTTCACGCACTGAGTTTTGGTAGGTGGTTTCCGTGTGCTTCAGTGCAATATCAAGGTAGTTTTTGTCACCCGTTTGGTCGTAAGCCCAGTACAGCAAAGGCACATTCATCAAACAGTCAATAATATAGCGATAGTTGTCCGGCGCATTTTTCTCACCCCAAGCCTGAATGAATTCACCCACAGGCTGGTATCGGGAGCACAGTTGATCAGCAGCCAACAGAGCAGCTTTTTTCGCATCTTCATCTTTGGTGAGCATCCACGCTGCAACACACGATGGGGTATACAAGAAGCCCATATCATGGTGTTCAACTTCGATTAGGTTTTCGATACGGTGCTTGAAGCTCTGAACCTGAATCTGCGCTGCATATTTGAAAATTGGATCGTGCGTCAACTCATAGCTTAACCAGATAGCTCCCGGCCAAAAGCCAGTTGTCCAAAGGTTGTTATCACATGCTTTATAAAAGTTGTTTTCACTCGAGTGGAACTGGCTGTCATAGGTGAACTGCTTGAGATTTCCTTTGACGATAGAAACAGCCTGCGTGATCGCGTTATTCAGACTCTGCTCTGAAAGTGTTTTGATATTCATTTAGTTAACCTTTTAAGCCTGATGAAGCGATACCCTCTACGAAGAAACGCTGTAGAGTTAAGAAAACAATCAGTACGGGAATTAAGCTCACAACTGATGCTGCCATGATCAGGCCGTACTCTGCTGAGTATTGAGAGATAAACATACGTAGACCTATCTGAATGGTTTTAAGCTTGGTTTCCGTCAGATAAATCATTGGTCCTAAGAAGTCGTTCCACGTTGAGACGAATGTAAAGATAGTCAGGGTCGACAATGCAGGTTTAGAAAGTGGCAGCATGATTTTGTACCAAATCTGGTACTCGTTCATGCCGTCAATTCTCGCCGCTTCACACAACTCGTCCGGAATGCTCATGTAGAACTGACGCATCAGAAACACACCGAAAGCGGTAAATGCTTGTAAACAGATGATCGCTGCGTGGGTATTGTTCAGCCCAATCTCCCTCATCATGATGAACTGAGGAACCATGTAAGAGATCCAAGGGACACTGATGGTCGCGACATAGCCAAGGAACAATGCATCGCGATACGGAAAACGCAATTTGGCAAAGGCATAGGCTGCGAAACTTGATGTCAGCAACTGAAGAATCGTTACGATTACGGTTAATTTAGCAGTGTTGTAGATAAACAAAGCCAGTGGGATTTGATCCCAAATATCAACAAAGTTTTGCCATCGTGGTACTGATGGAATCCACTCAATCGGGAATACGAACACATCCCTACTGAGTTTCAGAGAAGCAGACAACATCCAGATAAATGGAATGATCATTACAAGCGTAATAGCAATGATGACTGCATAGAGAACAAACTTCTTAATTGTTTCCTGCTTAGTTTTAGATTGCATTTTCATCTTATTACTCTTCGTACTTCTTGGCGTATTTGAATTGAATAATGGTCACGATAAGCACTAGTAAGAACAGAACAATTGCAATCGCTGATGAGTAACCTAAACGCCAGCTTACAAATGCTTCGTTGTACAGGTGGTAGCCCAATACCATGGTTGAGCTGCCCGGACCGCCCTGAGTAAGAAGTAATACATGATCAAACACTTTAAAGGATTGAATCATCAGCATTACTGAAACGAAAAATGTGGTGGGGGTAAGTTGAGGTACTGTGATTCTGATGAACTTCTGCCAGCTATTAGCACCATCGATATCGGCCGCTTCATACAATTCAGAGTTGATACCCTGTAAACCTGCCAAATAGATCACCATGTAGTAACCCATATTTTTCCAAACACCGAATAGGATGATGGTTGGCATAGCCCAGTCTTTATCTGCTGACCAGCCAGGCAGGTTTTGCGGATCAACACCTGAGTTGTAAAGCAGCATATTGACCGGCCCCATATCAGGGTTGAAGACCATGTTCCATACCACTGCTACTGCCACCAGCGATGCCACATATGGGAAGAACATTGCGGTTCTGAACAAACCTCGTCCTTTGATTTTTTGATTGAGCAGTACTGCGATAGCGAGCGCCGAAACTAAAGTAAGAGGAACAGAAAACAGCGTATAAACAATCGTATTCCAGAGTGAAATTTTAAAAATACGGTCTTCTAATAACGCAAAGAAATTATCAAGCCCAACGAACTCCATAGGATTAGAACCATCCCAGTTCATGAAAGCTAATAAGAAGGCGAATCCAATAGGTCCGAGCGTAAATATTGCAAAGCCTAAAAAGTTTGGAGCAATAAAAGAATATGCGGTAAGCATATCTCTCACTTTGCGATTCTTTCTAGCTTTTGCTTTTTCAGGATTTATTTTCACGGCCAGTGCTTGATCAGACATAGATAAACTCAATCTACTGAAATGAATTTATGTTTATTCAATCTAATAAATAAACGGCTAATTACGATTATCTCCATAATCAAATCTATTATTCGGTATCAGTAACGATAAAAATGAGAGTACGATCAACTTACACATGGAAAAACAGGTAAATGTAAAATTTACACATAAACTAATCTTTATACGTAAATAATGAAAACCGTAAAATCAATTTAAACCATTGTTTTTAATGAAAAAATCAAAAAGATCATTACATGTAAAAATATTCACATTTTATTTTTAAGGCTAAAATTAAATTAGATTGTGATCGAATATGCGAATTACCACTATCGATGTAAAAATTACTTCTCACTCCAAAATAACTGTGTTCAGATAAAAAGAAATTACAGATCGAATAAATTTTGCCATGAAGCCTACCCTAGAAAACGTTGCCAAATTAGCGAACACCTCTATTGCGACCGTATCACGAGCGTTAAATGACAGTGGATACGTGAGTGACGATCTGAAATTAAAGGTGGAACAAGCCGTCAAGCAATTGGGCTATAAAAGAAAGGTCTATAAATCCCTTCCGCTTTCAACATTGAGCAAAATTGTTGTTATTACTAATGATGATTTTTCTAATCCAAATAGTTTTTATTATGCGGTTTTGTCCGGATTGAAATTCGAAGCTGAGCGACTGGAAATAGAAATTGAAGTAGTACTAATCGACAGTCTTGGAGAAAACAAAGAAGCACTTGAAGAGCAATTTGAAGGCGCTGACGCGGTGATTATGGTCGGGATGGAAAATCCTAACTTGCTAGATGTACTGAAATCTATCGGCAAACCTGTACAGATTATCAATGGCAGTGACCCTTCAATGCAGTTCTCAAGTATTTCACCTGACTATGAATACGGTGGCTACTTAGCCGGTCAATACCTGTTAGAAGCTGGCAACAGGAATAACTGCATCATCACAGTTAACTTTCGCCAGTCGTTAACCGACCGACAATTAGGCTTTCAGCGAGCACACCGACAAATAGACATTCACCCAGAGCGAAGTTGTAAAGTGATCGATCTGGTCGAATATGCGAAAAAGCATGACCCAGAGCTGCATGACAAAATCATTCATGGCACTGCAGGCGGAGATTTTGGCGCAAAATATCTGCTACCGAAAATCATTGATGATGGTCTGCTTAATAATATTGATGGGGTTTTCTGCATCTGTGATTTGATGGCAATATCTCTCATGCAGACATTAAAGAGTAAGAAAATGGCGGATATATCGATCATCGGCTTTGACGATTTACCAATATCTTCTCTGGTTACGCCACAACTTACGACAATCCGCTCTAACTACTATGATTTAGCCAAACAAGGTTTAGCTATGCTTATCAGTAAGCAAGCACACAGCACCATTAGTGGAATCCGTTCTTACATGGCGGTGGAGTTAATTGAACGTAATTCCGTCTATCCGCAAAAACACACTCAATAACCCCAGATTTTACATACAAATAAGGCCAGCAATGCTGGCCTTATCTTTATATCGAGTCACTAAGATTAGCTGGTTAGATCATCGAAGAACTTCTTAACACCGTTGAAGAAACCTTCTGATTTTGGTTTGTGCTTTTGACCCGCTTCGCCACCGAAAGAGTCTTCCAGTTCACGTAACAGTTCTTTTTGACGAGAGCTGAGTTTTACCGGTGTTTCTACCACCAGCTTCACGAGTAAGTCACCCATTGCGCCACCACGTACACTCTTCACGCCTTTACCACGCATACGGAACATACGGCCTGTTTGCGTCTCTTCTGGCACTTTAAGGTTGACACGACCATCAAGGGTTGGGACTTCAACTTCACCGCCAAGGGCTGCCATAGCAAAGCTTACAGGCACTTCACA
>NZ_JBKEBW010000101.1:0-22271 GCF_047973365.1 Vibrio sp.
CAGCTTTAAACTTGGATTTAAAGTCGTTCTTTATGATTACACGGCCATCTGTCGAACTAAAAATCTTCAGTCACTCCCCGCGCGTTTAAAAGATTTAACCGAGTCATTACGGGAGTTTATTATGCCAAAGCAAGACCGCCCAAATTATGAACGGGCGGTCAAGATAAAACCTATCAAATTCCCGTTGAAGAGCTCACGAAAAAAGAAAGAGAACTCTTAAACGAACAGCATTGTGCGAAGGCAGGAATCTAGTTCTAGCGTGCGTTGAGACTAGATTCCAGATATTTCGTTCCGAAATTTTGGAATGCCGATACTGGGTTTGTTATCAGTGTTTAATTACTGTACTCAAATGCTTTGATAACTTGTTGAACACCAATAATGTTACGTGCGATTTCGGTGGCTTTGTCTGCTATTTCTCTTGAAACATACCCAAACAAATACACTTCTTTCGCTTCGGTAATCACTTTGATTTTTGTGCCATTAAGATCAGAATCCGCCAGTAAGGAAGATTTCACCTTGGTGGTGATCCAACTGTCGTTGCTAATGGCACTTATCGACAAAGGTTCTGCAATTTTTACCTGGTTGTGAAGCTCTTTCACACCTTTGACATTTCTGGCTTGAGTCACGAATTGGTCAAGCAGTTCAGCATTTCTTGCTTGCCCCATGATCACAACTGTCCCTTGGTAGGAACTGGCGATGAATCGAGCATCACCACTATAAGGGGCTTTATTACCCAGACCAGCTATTTCAAACTCAATTTGGTTATCATTCCAAATCTGTTGTGTGGTACGTGGATCTGTGACCAGATTAGCGGTAGTAGCAGCGCCAGCAATAAACAAACCAGCACATCCAGACAAACTTAAAACAGAACTCAATAGCAAAGCGAGACGGAGTGACTTCATAACAAACCTTCTGCTATTATTCTTCGTGGGACGGGAACAGCACTTGATCGACCAAATCGCATAGGCAATGCAGAGTCAGCATATGTACTTCATGAATTCGCGCTGTGCGGTGTGATGGGATACGAATTTCAACATCGTTTTCACCTAATAGCCCCGCCATTTCCCCACCATCTTTACCGGTAAGGGCAATAATGGTCATGTCACGTGTTACCGCAGCTTCCATCGCTTTAATAATGTTTTTACTGTTACCACTGGTCGATATTGCCAGCAAAATGTCACCAGGTTGACCGAATGCGCGAACCTGTTTAGAGAACACTTCCTGGTAGTGGTAGTCGTTAGCCACCGCAGTGAGCGTCGTAATGTCAGCGGTTAAAGCCATTGCAGGTAAGCTAGGACGTTCAGTTTCAAAGCGGTTGAGTAAACATGAAACAAATTGTTGCGCGTTAGAGGATGAACCGCCATTGCCACAACAAAGAATTTTATGGCCGTTGAGTAGGCTTGCTACCATTGCTTGTGAGCCATGAAGAATGGCGTCTGGCAGCGCTTCTGCTGCTGCGATTTGAATCTGAATACTTTCAGTAAAACTGTCTTTAATGCTGTCGAGCATTGATTATCCTTCGGTAATTGCGTTTTTTATCCATTCGATATGCTTACTATCACTGTGCACAGTGTCACCGTGTATAGCGATTACATCAAATCTAAAATCTGTAGTGTCAGCATTTAAGCCTCGTTTGAGCATCCACCAATTGGCGGTTTTGATCAAGCGTTGCTGTTTCTGTCTGGTTACACATTCAGCGGCATGCCCATAAGCCTGGCTATTTCGATACTTAACTTCAACGAATACTAGGGTATCACGCTGTTTCATGATCAGATCTAACTCTCCGCCGCGGGCGAGGAAATTTTTTTCAATAACGATCAAACCATGGCGGCATAAGTAATCTGCCGCCATTTGTTCGAAATGCTGACCTTTACTGCGTTTGTTCTGCATTGGCGCCATGCTCAGCCCAACTGATTTCACGCTGTACTACACATTGGTCATCAATACTCAGTACACCGGTCTGACCATCAATAGTATAGCCTTGGATAGTTTTCATCTGCGGAAGTTCAACCATTAAGCGATATGCATCCATCCCCAGAGCTTGTAGACGTTTCTCCGCATTTGAACTTTTGGGCCACAAACGTTCTATTTGTTCAGACACTTCTGGTTGAGGGTGAATGAGAAGCGGGATATCACTGTAGCTCACCCCCGTTAAATCTTCATATTGACGACCGCCAGCATTACTTTTGGAATTGGAGTAAAGCTTAGGTGGGCGCGTATCAGGGTTAATGGCCACTTCAATAAATGGTTTGATCAAAGTCAGCTCATCACTGCTTGCCACAATGTAAACCGAATCAATATCACGGCGGCTACGTGGTTGGCTTTCTAGTCTGATATTGAGTAAGCCTTCCATTTGCGCAATGTTTTGTTGACTTTCTTGTAAGCCAAAGACATTGTTAATATCGCGTTGAAGCTGGTGCTTGTCACCGAACAGATTCACCGCCACTTTGTTTTCGCTGTATTTACGCCATTCATCGTTGAACGCTTCAACTACTCGCTCGCCGTAACTGCTTTGCGGTGCAAGTATCAAAGGATACTGTGAGCCTTCTGCCGCAAGATGTTTAGCCGCTTGTGCCACTTCTTGCTCTGGAGATAAGGCGAGATAACAAATATCGGTTCCTTCGACGAGATCATCAGGAATATTCAGAGCAAGACTTGGGATCGCACGTTCGTCAGCGCCATGCTCTTGCTGCATCGTTGCAATGTTCTCTTTAATTAACGGACCGACAATGAAATCAATCTTTTTCTCTTGTACTTTTGCTTTTATGGTCTCTAGCGAGTCAGCATTGGTATCAATGATAGTCAGTGTTGCGTTGTCTTCACGTTTCGTATCATTCATCATTGCCATGATGAAACCATCGCGAATTAACTGGACTTGTTTATCAAACTTACCTGTTAGCGGAAGTAACAGCGCAGTATTAACCGGTTGAACGATATTGAGATTTAATATGTCGATAATACTTTTCGGCGTATAAGTTGCTGCTGGATGATTCGAGTTATCAGCTAACCATTTCTCAAGCGTATTTTTTAATTGTGGGACATCGCTAGCGAATGTTTTAACGTAAATGGCTAATTGCAGCCAACCGTCTAATATCTCTTCTTCGGGTAATGTGGTGAGTTGTGTGATTGTTTGAGCGGAATAGCGTTGTAAATTGGCCCAAATTTGATCAGAGATAGCCTCTTGTTGATCGCCCGGAATTAACCCATACAGTGCAGACAGTTCGCGGCTTGACTCAAACGGACGATCCAAGGCAGTAAAAATGTCTGCTCGCATTTGATGGTATTGAATCCATTGCGAGTCAGTTAACTGCCACTGGCTATCAAAGTTAAGTTGATTCAGTGCTTGAGAGTACTGTTCTGCTATCACAGAAAGTTGGGCTTTGCCCATTTGCCACTCTGCCTGCTGCATTTCGCTTAGGTTTTGTTTTGACAATCGATAGATAAGCAACTGAGCTTGTTCTGTGTTGTTGTCAGCTATAGCGGCTTTCATCGCCATAATCAACCAGTCATTTTGCAGACTACCCTGACTACTATCGGCTTTCATAAGATAATTTTGTGTCGGCTGGTTTGCTTCAGCTGTGATATCAACATATTGGGGTGCTGAAGGTTTAGACGAACAAGCTGCTAACGTGATTGCTAATGCAACTGGAGCGAGTAAGCGTGGTACACTGATTCTCTGATGGTGATTTATAGCCATGAGTTCTTTTCATTATCCCGAGTGAAATTGTCTCTATATTAATCGTTGAAGTGATGGTAAACAAATGACAGATAACAAAACCTTGCCGGCAGAGGTCCCAACTTTATACATTGTTCCTACTCCAATCGGCAATTTAGGGGATATTACCCAGCGCGCCTTAGACGTGCTTTCAAGTGTTGATGTTATCGCAGCAGAAGATACTCGCCATACGGGCAAATTACTTGCTCACTTTAATATCCAAACCAAAACCTTCGCCTTGCATGATCACAATGAACAACAAAAAGCTCAAGTATTAGTTGAAAAATTGTTAGCTGGAGAATCCATTGCGTTGGTTTCAGATGCTGGCACACCACTTATTAGTGATCCAGGATACCATTTGGTCACACAATGTCGTCAGGCTGGGGTTAAAGTTGTGCCACTTCCTGGTGCGTGTGCGGTCATCACAGCATTAAGTGCCTCTGGTCTGCCGTCAGACCGCTTTAGCTTTGAAGGTTTCTTGCCAGCCAAAAGCAAAGGCCGTAAAGATAAGTTCATGGAGATCGCGAAAGTTGAGCGCACGTGTATCTTCTATGAATCGCCACACCGTATTAGCGAATCACTGCAAGATATGCTGTCTGTGCTAGGCCCAGAACGTGAAGTGGTCTTGGCGCGCGAGCTAACAAAAACTTTCGAAACAATTCAAGGCATGCCACTTGGTGATCTGATCGAATGGATTGAGCAAGACGAAAATCGCAAACGCGGTGAAATGGTTTTATTGATTCATGGGCACAGAGAGCAAGCTAATGAAGAGCTTCCGGACGAAGCATTACGTACACTAGCCATTCTCACCAAAGAACTGCCTCTTAAAAAAGCGGCGGCGCTAGCGGCTGAAATTTACAACCTGAAGAAAAATGCACTGTATAAGTGGGGATTGGAAAATCTGCAATAATCGTCTGGATTTTAAGCACCCGAGTGTTAATTACCGTGCAAAAGCCATTCTTCCTAGACACTGAGTTGAGTTATCTATAGAATTCGCGCTCGGAGTTGACTGGGTAGTCGCTGCTTTGTTGATGTCCTTCGGGAGACTGGCGTTGAAGTCCTTTGGGAGACTGACGTTGACGTCCTTCGGGAGACTGATAAAGGGGAGGAAAGTCCGGGCTCCATAGAGCAGGGTGCCAGGTAACGCCTGGGGGGCGCAAGCCTACGACAAGTGCAGCAGAGAGAAGACCGCCGATGGCCTTCGGGTACAGGTAAGGGTGAAAGGGTGCGGTAAGAGCGCACCGTGCGACTGGCAACAGTTCGTAGCAAGGTAAACTCCACCCGGAGCAAGACCAAATAGGCCTCCACATTGCGTTGCTCGCGTAAGGAGGCGGGTAGGTTGCTTGAGCCAGTGAGTGATTGCTGGCCTAGACGAATGGCTACTGCCGCGCAAGCGGAACAGAACCCGGCTTATACGTCGACTCCACCTATTTCAGACCCATCATAACACCCTCGTTATGATGGGTTTTTTGCTTTATATTGACTTATCCGATGGCAAAACCACTAAACTTGGTGCAATGTCACGCCCTACCTGTGCTTATGGGTAGCAGTAGTGCAAGAATTCGGTACACTACAAGGTGATTATGTACGGGCTGACCCGCAGAACGAGAAACTTATGACTGATACTTTCCAACATATTTCTGTACTTCTTCATGAATCCATAGATGGCTTAGCTATCAAGCCTGATGGTATCTATATTGATGGAACTTTTGGCCGTGGCGGTCACAGTCGTACTATTCTGTCTAAGCTAGGTGAAAACGGTCGTCTGTACAGTATTGACCGTGATCCACAAGCAATCACAGAAGCACAGAAAATTGATGATCCTCGTTTTACCATCGTACATGGTCCTTTTTCTGGTATCGCTGAGTACGCTGAACGTTATGATTTAGTGGGTAAAGTCGATGGCGTGCTGTTTGATTTAGGCGTGTCATCACCGCAATTGGATGACGCCGAGCGTGGTTTCAGCTTTATGAAAGATGGTCCGCTTGATATGCGTATGGACCCAACATCCGGTATCTCTGTTTCACAATGGCTGTTAGAAGCAGACCTTGATGACATCACTTGGGTGATTCGTGAATTTGGTGAAGACAAACACGCTCGCCGTATTGCTAAAGCGATTGTTGCCTACCGGGAAAACGAAGAGAACGAGCCGCTAACTCGTACCAGTCAGTTGGCTAAACTTATTTCTGAAGCGGCGCCAAAAAGTTTTAAAGAGAAAAAGCACCCTGCCACACGGTCTTTCCAAGCTTTTCGTATTTACATCAACAGTGAATTAGAAGAAATTGATACCGCGTTAAAAGGTGCCGCTGCTATTTTGGCCCCTCAAGGTCGTTTGTCTGTGATTAGCTTCCACTCGCTAGAAGACCGCATGGTGAAACGTTTTATTCGTAAAGAGAGCAAAGGGCCGGAGGTTCCTCATGGTATCCCTCTTACTCAAGAGCAAATTAAAGCTCTGGGTAGTGCGAATTTAAAAGCGATCGGCAAAGCGATTATGCCTTCAGCGGAAGAAGTTGAGATGAATCCACGCTCACGCAGCTCCGTGCTGCGAATTGCCGAGAAACTTTGATTTATTTATGCCTCAATCTAAAACTAACCTTGCCAAAATTATCGTTGTAGACCTGTTTACTGTAGGGCGGGTACCGTTAGTATTGTTAATCTTGATCTTTGCCAGTGCGATGGGCGTGGTATTTACCACTCACCACACTCGCCAGGCTATTTCTGAAAAAGATCAAGCCTTTATGGAAAGGGATAGGTTGGATAATGAGTGGCGCAATTTAATTATCGAAGAAACGGCTCTTGCGGAACACAGCCGAGTTCAGGAGCTGGCGCAAAAAGATCTGGAAATGAAACGTCCGGATGCGGATAAAGAAGTTGTGGTTAACCTGAAATGAAAAAAAAGCCAGTTCAAGCAAAAGCTAAATCTAACAAATCCGCCACTAAACCTGTTCCATCTAAAGAAGCGATGCCAGCTCCAGTTTTCATCCGCTGGCGTTTCTACCTGCTTATTTTCTTTCTTATGGCCGCTATGGCTGCGCTTATTGGGCGTGTCGCTTTTATCCAAGTTATCGAGCCTGATAACTTAATCCGCGAAGGAGATATGCGTTCCATTCGAGCCAAAGAGCTGCATTCTGCTCGCGGTATCATTTCCGACAGAAACGGTGAAGCCATTGCCGTGAGTGTTCCTGTCGAAGCGGTGTGGGCTGATCCGGTCGCGATATTTAAACATGGTGGTTTGCAGGAGAAAGATCGCTGGCACGCCCTTGCCGATGTGTTGGACTTAGACCGTAACGCACTGTTGAAAAAAATCTCTGATAACAGAACGCGTCGTTTTATCTATCTACAACGTCAAGTCAGCCCTGCGATGGCGAAATACATTCGTGAGTTAAAACTTAACGGTGTTGGATTAAAGGCTGAATCTCGTCGTTACTATCCTGCTGGTGAAGTCAGTGCGCACCTAGTCGGTGTAACAGGTATTGATGGCCATGGTCTGGAAGGCGCAGAGCGCAGTTACGACAAATGGCTAACCGGTGAATCAGGCAAAAGCATTATCCGTAAAGACAGATACGGTCGCGTGGTGGAAAACATCTCATTAGAAGAGAGTGAACAAGGTAAGCCGCTACAATTAACCGTTGATCAACGTTTGCAAGCGATCGCTTTCCGCGCGGTAAAACAAGCAATGGCTGATTACCGAGCGACGTCGGCTTCGGCTGTGATGTTGGATGTCAAAACGGGCGCCGTGCTGGCGATGGTGAATGCACCATCCTATAACCCGAATAACCGCAGTGACTGGCAAAGTTTCAAAATGCGTAACCGCGTGATCACCGATGCATTTGAGCCTGGTTCAACGGTAAAACCTTTTGTGGTTATGGCGGCATTAGCCAATGGTATTGCCGACAAAAATACCATTATCGATACCGGTGACGGTGTGATGCAAATTGGTGGTAGTCGCGTACGTGATACGTCAAAAGTGGGCAAAGCCAATTTGCAAATGATTTTGAAGAAATCGAGTAACGTCGGGGTGGCGAAACTTGCGTTGCAAATGCCACTTGAAGCGATGCTCGGTATGTATAACTCTGTCGGGTTAGGTGAAATGTCGGGTTTAAACCTTGTCGGCGAAACGGCAGGTATTTTCCCCACCCGTAATCGTTGGTCACAGTTTGAAATTGCTACGCTCGCTTTTGGATACGGCTTGGCAATCACGCCAATTCAGTTAGCTCATGCTTATGCCACTTTAGGTAATCTCGGCGTTTATCAACCGATTCATATTATCGACAGTCACCAACAAGATCTGTCGCATCGTGTTGTAGAAGCTAAGTACGCAAAACAGGTACTGGAAATGTTGGAGACTGTGACTCAGCCCGGTGGTACAGCGGTGCAAGCTGCGGTTCCGGGATATCGTATTGCAGCGAAATCAGGAACATCCCGTAAAGCGATTGCTGGTGGCTATAGTGATGAGTATTTCGCTTATACCGCAGGTATTGCTCCTGTCAGTGACCCAAGAATTTCTCTGGTCGTGATGGTGAATGAACCGCAAGGTGACTCTTATTACGGCGGTGCAGTGGCTGGCCCAGTATTTTCAGAGATCATGAAAGGCGCGCTGCAAATTCTGAATATCGTACCGGATGAAAATCGATTCCAGGAATAACGGTTATAAAATAAAAATTTTAATGTAAAAGTTAGTGTGAGAACCAGTATGAACACTAGTAAGGCTTTATCTGAACTTATCTCTCCTTGGCTTCAAGCTGACCCGGCTTGGGGCAATATTTCCGTCACGCGTTTAGATCTCGACAGCCGAAAAATTCAGCACGGTGATACTTTTGTCGCGATAGTCGGTCACGCCGTAGATGGTAGAAAATACATAGATACAGCCATTGAGCATGGTGCGAACGCGGTATTAGCTCAAGCCTGCCAAATGAAAACCCACGGCTGCGTGGAATGGAAAGGCGATATTCCTGTTATCTACATTGAAAAACTCGACCAGCATTTATCTCAATTGGCTGGCAATCTCTACGGCGCTCACCAGAGCCGTTTAGTTGCCGTGACAGGGACCAACGGCAAAACCACCATTACTCAGCTTATTGCACAATGGATTGATTTATTAGGTCAAAAAGCCGCGGTGATGGGCACCACAGGCAATGGTTTTCTCGCTCACTTAGCGCCCGCAGCAAACACCACGGGTAGCGCGATTGAGATTCAGGCTCAGTTACATCAACTTGCCGGGCAAGGTGCAGCCTTTACGGCTTTGGAAGTCTCTTCCCATGGTCTGGTCCAGGGGCGAGTAAAAAAACTCACTTTTGATGTTGGGGTATTTTCCAACTTAAGTCGCGATCATCTGGATTATCACGGCACCATGGAAGAGTACGCGAAGGCGAAGTTTTCTCTCTTCACCGAACACCAATGTAAAAATGCCATTATCAATATCGATGACAGAGTGGGCTTAGAGTGGAGTAGTAAACTGCCTCACGCTGTTGGCATTTCTCTGAAATCAAAACCGAAAACAGAACGGGCGCTTTGGGCGACACAAGTCACCTATGCCGAAACCGGGATTACTCTGAGCTTCGACGGTAGTTGGGGCAACGGGGAACTACATGTTCCTCTGATTGGCGAGTTTAACGCTTCCAATGTGATGCAAGCGTTTACCAGTATGTTGTGTTTGGGGTTTGCCAAACAAAAGTTGATCGAGACTGCGCCACAATTAAAACCAGTGCTTGGTCGCATGGAGTTGTTCCAGGTAGCGAATAAAGCCAAAGTGGTGGTGGACTATGCTCATACCCCTGATGCGTTAGAAAAAGCTTTGCTGGCGCTTCGAGTTCATTGCAGCGGTAAGCTCTGGGCTATCGTCGGCTGTGGTGGTGATCGTGATAAAGGCAAGCGTCCTATGATGGCTTCGATTGCGGAAAAATTTGCCGATCGCGTTATCCTTACCGATGATAACCCTCGCAGTGAAGATCCCGCGGCTATCGTACAAGACATGTTGGCTGGATTAACTCATCCCGATACTGCTCAAATTGAGCACAGTCGTTATTTGGCGGCAAAATTTGCGGTTGATAATGCCAGTGCTGATGACATTATCTTGTTGGCTGGAAAAGGTCATGAAGATTATCAAGTGATGGCACATGAAACGATTCATTATTCAGACCGAGAGTCTGCTCAAACCTTATTAGGCTTAGCATCATGATTAAAACTTGTTTGTCCCAATTAAGTGATGTGTTGAGTGCGCGTTTAGTTGGCGAAGATTGCAATATTGAAGCGGTAACGACTGACACTCGTCAGGTACCAGAGAAGGCGCTGTTTGTTGCTTTGGTCGGTGAGCGTTTTGATGCACACGACTTTGCCCAGCAAGCTTTAGATAATGGCGCTTGTGCGCTTTTGGTGGAGCGAGAGCTAGATATTGCTTTACCGCAGTTGATTGTTGCCAATAGCAAATTGGCTTTGGGCAAACTCGGTTCTTGGGTTCATCAGGTGTGTGCGACACCCACGGTAGCCATTACCGGCAGTTGCGGTAAAACCACAGTGAAAGAGATGGTGGCGAGTATTTTGTCTTGCAAAGGACAGGTACTTTTCACCGCGGGTAACTTTAACAATGATATTGGTGTGCCTCTGACTTTGCTTCGTTCAACAGAGCAAGACGACTATGCCGTGATTGAACTCGGTGCTAACCATATCGGTGAAATTGCCTATACCACTGAGCTAGTTAAACCGGATGTCGCTTTAGTCAACAATGTGGCGGCGGCTCACCTTGAAGGCTTTGGTTCTATCGATGGGGTAAAACAGGCCAAAGGTGAAATTTATCAAGGTTTAAAGGCTGCAAGTACGGCGATAGTCAATCTTGAAAGCAATGGTGGCGAACTGTGGCAATCTGTATTGGCAGACAAAACGGTAAAAACTTTTTCATCAGTCAGTAGCGAAGCCGATTTCTACGCTAACAACATTCAGTTAGATCAAGCCGGTCGAGCCTCATTTGATATGGTGACCCCCGTTGGTGAAATTCATATAACTCTCAATATTATCGGTCAGCATAATGTTTCCAATGCATTAGCGGCGTCCGCTCTGGCGGTTGAAATGGGGGCAACATTAAGCGAAATTCAATTTGGATTATTCCATTTGCCTAAAGTTAAAGGCCGGGTTGATGTGGAAAAATTGACGCCGAATATCACCTTAATTGATGACAGTTACAATGCCAGTGTTCCGGCTATGAAGGCTGCGGTAGACTTGTTGGCAGGTTTTTCTGCAAGCCGTTGGTTAATTTTAGGCAATATGGCGGAGTTGGGTAACGAAAGTCTTGCACTTCACCAACAAGTCGGTGAACATGCTGCACCATTCAATTTTGAATTTGTGTTGACCTATGGTGCTGATGCAAAAGTCATCAGTGAGGTTTGCCATGGTAAACACTTTGACAGTCATCAAGCGATGATCAGTTTTATCGAGCAGGAATTAGCACAACAACAGCATCGTTCTCACGTAATGTTAGTCAAAGGGGCTAACAGTGCCGGTATGAGTAAGATTGCTGCTGCTCTTAAGGAGAAGTACTCATGATTATTTGGCTAGCGGATTTACTCCAGCCATATTTTTCGTTTTTTCGTTTGTTCGAATACCTATCGTTTCGAGCCATTGTGAGCATTTTGACGGCACTTGCGTTGTCGTTATGGATGGGGCCTCACTTAATTAAACGCTTACAACTTCTGCAAATTGGTCAAGTCGTTCGTAATGATGGACCTGAATCTCACTTTAGTAAGCGTGGTACACCGACTATGGGCGGTGTGATGATCTTAGCGTCTATTTTTGCCACGGTTCTGCTTTGGGCGGATCTTTCCAACCCTTACGTATGGGCAGTATTAGCGGTTCTTGGTGGTTATGGCGCCGTCGGATTTGTTGATGACTATCGTAAAGTGGTGCGTAAAAACACTGATGGTTTGATTGCGCGTTGGAAATACTTCTGGCAATCATCAATTGCACTTGTGATCGCATTCGCACTGTATGCGCATGGTAAAGATACGGCAGCGACTCAACTGGTGGTACCTTTCTTTAAAGAGATCATGCCTCAGCTTGGAATGCTTTATATCGTTCTGACTTATTTTGTGATTGTTGGTACCAGTAATGCCGTTAATCTAACTGATGGTTTAGACGGACTTGCTATTATGCCGACCGTTCTGGTGTCAGCGGCTTTTGCGGTCATTGCGTGGGCGACAGGTAACGTTAACTTTGCGAACTACCTGCATATTCCGTATATCCCTTATACCTCAGAGCTGGTCGTGGTTTGTACCGCGATTGTTGGGGCAGGGCTTGGTTTCTTATGGTTTAACACCTACCCAGCACAAGTGTTTATGGGCGATGTGGGTTCACTTGCTCTTGGTGGTGCGTTAGGCACCATCGCAGTGCTGGTTCGCCAGGAATTTGTGTTAGTGATTATGGGTGGTGTGTTCGTTATGGAAACCATCTCGGTGATTTTGCAGGTTGGATCTTACAAACTGCGTGGTCAACGTATTTTCCGTATGGCGCCAATTCATCATCACTATGAACTTAAAGGCTGGCCAGAGCCGCGTGTTATTGTGCGTTTTTGGATCATCTCAATTGTGTTAGTTTTAATTGGCTTAGCGACACTTAAAGTGCGCTAATAGCTAAAGTACGTTAATAGCTGAAGTACGTTAGTTACGAGCTAAGCTGAAATAATAATTGGGGAACGTCCCCAAAGGATATGGATTTAAAATGGACCGTTGGCAAGGCATTAAGCATGTTGTGGTCGTAGGGCTCGGTATTACCGGGCTCTCTGTCGTTAATTATCTGCGAAAGTTTCATCCTCAAATTGAGGTGAAAGTGATCGATACCCGCGAAAATCCGCCAAGTAAGGAGCATCTGGCGCAAGATGTTGCCCTGCACAGTGGTGGTTGGAATGTGGATTGGTTATTAGCCGCCGATTTGATCGTGGCAAACCCGGGTATCGCCCTGGCAACGCCACAAATCCAACAAGCTATCGCAGCGGATATTCCGGTTGTCGGTGATATTGAGCTATTCGCTTGGCAGGTTGAAAAACCAGTGGTTGCGATTACAGGTTCAAACGGCAAAAGTACTGTGACCGATCTTATGGGTGTGTTGGGTAATGCTGCTGGTTTAAAAACCGCGATTGGTGGCAATATCGGTGTGCCTGCGCTCGATTTGCTTGCTGAACCATCTGATCTCTACGTGTTAGAACTTTCCAGTTTTCAACTTGAGACAACATCGAGCTTAAACCTCAAAGCCGCTGCCTTTTTAAATCTGTCTGAAGATCATATGGATCGCTATGACGGTATGGCATCTTACCGCCAAGCTAAATTACGTATCTTTGAACATGCTGAAACTCTGGTGGTTAATGCCGATGATCAGCAAACTTATCCTGATACAAGCAAGGGTAAGCAGTTGAGCTTTGGGTTAGATAACGCTGCCGATTTTTACACTCAACAATACCAAGGGCAAGAGTGGTTAATGGCCGGAGATGTTGCTGTGCTACCAGCGGCAGAACTGAGTTTAGTCGGGCGTCACAATGTCGCGAACGTATTAACAGTTCTTGCTTTGCTGAAAGCTGCCGGTATTGAGTACAGTGAACCATTGCTGAGCGCATTAAAGTCTTACACTGGATTGACACATCGTTGTCAGGTGGTTGAAGACAAACATGGTGTTAAGTGGGTTAATGATTCCAAAGCAACCAATGTGGCAAGTACCTTAGCGGCGCTCTCGGGGCTCTCTTTGCAAGGTAAGTTGTATCTGTTGGTTGGAGGGTTAGGTAAAGGTGCGGATTTTTCTTCACTCAAACCTGTATTTGCAACTCTACCTCTCAAGCTTTGCTGTTTCGGTAAGGATGGCGATCAGTTTATGCCTCTTCACCCTTCAGCGCGCCGTTTTGATACCATGGAGCAAGTAGTCAAAACTATTAGTAATGAGCTTGCACACGGTGACATGGTGTTATTGTCGCCCGCTTGCGCCAGTATGGATCAATTTAAAAACTTTATGCACAGAGGTGAGCAGTTTGCCGCTCTGGCTAAACAATGTGCAGATAAAGTTTCTGTATAAATAAGTTGCATAGTCGAAAGGTAATGTTTTGGGACGATTTAAACCAATAAATTCTATTCATAAATGGCTGAGAACACCTTCTCCAGAGGCTCTGTTTGATCGCCAACTCGTCTGGATAGCATTAGGTTTAATGTTGATTGGTCTGGTGATGGTGACATCGGCGTCGTTTCCCATCAGTTCAAGGTTAACGGATCAACCGTTCCACTTTATGTTTCGTCATGCGCTATTTTTGCTACTGGCATTGATTACCTCGTCTGTCATTCTACAAATACCGATGCAACGATGGTCCCGATACAGCTCTGTATTGCTCGCGGTCTCTTTTTTATTACTTGTTGTGGTATTAGTTGGTGGTAAATCGGTCAATGGTGCTTCACGCTGGATCCCTCTAGGGCTATTTAACTTGCAGCCTGCTGAGGTAGCAAAGCTCTCTCTATTTATCTTTATGTCGGGCTATCTGGTTCGTAAGCAGAATGAAGTGCGGGAAACTTTCTTTGGCGGTTTCATCAAACCTATTTTGGTATTTATGGCATTAGCGGTTTTATTGTTGCTGCAACCTGACTTAGGTACCGTGGTGGTGATGTTGGTGACTCTGTTTGGCATGCTGTTTATTGCCGGCGCAAAGCTATCTCAGTTCCTTGCATTAATGGTGGCGGGAATCTTAGTGATTGTTGGACTCATTGCCGCAGAACCTTATCGTATTCGCCGCGTAACCTCATTCCTTGACCCTTGGGATGACCCTTTTGGCAGTGGTTACCAGTTAACTCAATCGCTGATGGCGTTCGGTCGTGGTGAGTGGTTTGGTCAAGGTTTAGGTAATTCGATTCAAAAGCTGGAGTATTTGCCCGAAGCGCACACTGACTTTGTCTTCGCAGTCGTCGGAGAAGAATTGGGTTTTGTCGGTGTGGTATTGATTTTAATGCTGATTTTTAGTCTGGTGCTGAAAGCCGCTTTTATCGGCAAGAAAGCCTTTGAACATGACCACCAGTTTGGTGGCTATCTCGCTCTCAGTATCGGCATTTGGTTTGCGTTCCAAACGTTGGTTAACGTTGGTGCTGCGGCAGGTATGGTCCCAACCAAAGGTCTGACTTTACCGCTGATTAGTTACGGTGGTTCCAGTTTAATTGTTATGTCGGTGGCCGTGTCTATTTTGCTTCGCATCGATCATGAATGCCGGCTAGAGCGAGCTCGACAGTTAGAAGAAAAGACGGATGAAGAATAAAAAACGTTTAATGGTGATGGCTGGTGGTACTGGCGGTCATGTTTTTCCTGGACTTGCTGTGGCCAAAAAACTTCAGCAACAAGGATGGGAAATCCGTTGGTTAGGTACGGCTGATCGTATGGAAGCGGATTTAGTACCGAAACATGGCATCGAGATTGATTTTATTCGAGTGAAAGGTCTGCGCGGGCAAGGTATCGCTCGTCTGATCAAAGCACCTTTTCAAATCATCAATGCCATTATGCAAGCTCGTCATCATATCAAAGCATGGCAGCCTGATGCGGTACTTGGCATGGGTGGATACGTTAGTGGACCGGGCGGCGTAGCTGCGTGGATGCAAGGCATTCCTGTGATTTTACATGAACAGAATGCGGTGGCAGGTTTAACCAATCAGTGGTTATCGAAAATTGCCGCGCGCGTGTTTCAGGCTTTTAACGGCGCTTTCCCTAACGCACCTGTGGTTGGCAACCCTGTGCGTACCGATGTGGTGGAACTGCCAGCGCCGAGTCAGCGTTTTGCCGAGCGTAGCGGAGCTATTCGTGTGCTGGTGATGGGTGGAAGCCAGGGCGCAAGAATTCTTAACCAAACTCTGCCAGAGGTCATGGCACGTTTAGGTGAAGGCTTTGAAGTGCGCCATCAGGCGGGTAAGGATAACCAATCGCAAGTTGAACAAGCTTACCAGGCGACTGGTGCAAAGAATTACCAAGTAACTGAATTTATCGATGATGTCGCGCAAGCTTACGCATGGGCGGATTTGTTAGTCTGCCGCTCTGGAGCGTTAACGGTTTCAGAAGTCTCTGCTGCTGGTGTCGCCGCTATTTTTATTCCGTTTATGCACAAAGATAGACAACAAGCACTGAATGCCGATCATTTAGTCGAATGTGGTGCCGCTAAAATGATCGAGCAACCGCAACTGACGGTTGAGAAGCTGACACAAACCATTGCAGAGCTCGAACGTAGCCAATTATTAGATATGGCCAATAAAGCCCGTCAAGCAGCTAAATTAGATGCAGACCAAGTAGTGGCTGATGCCATTATCGCTATTACTGAGAAATGAGAACCTATTCATGAAGATCAAACATACTCAAGACTTAGCTCAAATCCGAGCAATGGTGCCAGAAATGCGCCGGGTTAAATGCATTCACTTTATCGGTATCGGTGGTGCAGGTATGAGCGGTATAGCGGAAGTTTTACTTAATGAAGGTTATCAAATCACAGGTTCCGATATCGCCGAAAATGCGGTTACCGAACGCCTTGCTAGCATAGGTGCAACCGTCTTTATTGGGCATCAGGGATCGAATATTGATCAAGCCAGTGTAGTGGTGGTATCTACCGCAATTAATGAACAAAACCCGGAAATTCAAGCCGCGCGCGAAAAGCGTATTCCCATTGTGCGCCGTGCTGAAATGTTGGCTGAATTGATGCGTTTTCGTCATGGTATCGCGGTTGCGGGTACGCATGGCAAAACGACCACGACTGCGCTGGTGACACAAATTTATTCTGAAGCGGGTCTGGATCCAACGTTCGTTAACGGTGGCTTAGTGAAAAGCGCAGGCACCAACGCACGCTTAGGTTCCAGCCGAGTGTTGATCGCCGAAGCCGATGAAAGTGATGCTTCATTCCTACACTTGCAGCCAATGGCAACCATTGTCACCAATATCGAAGCGGATCATATGGATACCTATGGCGGCGACTTCGAAACGTTAAAACAAACCTTTGTCGATTTCCTGCACAATCTGCCATTTTACGGTCAAGCTATCCTTTGTATTGATGATCCTGTGGTGCGTGAATTGATTCCGCGTATTAGCCGCCAGGTTATCACTTACGGTTTTTCTGAAGACGCAGACGTGCGGATTGAAAATTACCATCAGCATGGACAACAAGGTAAGTTTACCGTTGTTCGTCAAGGGAAAGGAAATTTAGACATCACGCTGAATATTCCTGGGCGTCACAATGCGCTAAACGCTTCAGCGGCCATTGCAGTGGCAACCGAAGATGACATCAATGATGAAGCTATTCTGAATGCGCTGATCAGTACGCAAGGTACCGGTCGTCGTTTTGACCATCTTGGTGAGTTCGAAACCGGTAATGGTGTGGCGATGTTGGTGGATGATTATGGTCACCACCCGACGGAGGTTGACGTCACCATCAAAGCCGCTCGCAGTGGATGGCAAAATAAACGTTTGGTGATGATTTTCCAGCCACACCGTTATACGCGAACTCGCGACCTCTACGATGACTTTGCCAATGTGCTTGAGCAAGTTGATGTGCTGATCATGTTGGATGTTTATGCTGCGGGTGAAAAGCCAATTGCAGGTGCCGATGGTCGCTCGCTTTGCCGAACCATTCGCAGTCGTGGAAAAGTCGACCCAATCTTCGTTTCAGACAGCAAAACGTTACCTGCTGTATTAGCGAATGTATTACAAGACGGTGACTTAGTTCTGACTCAAGGGGCTGGTGATGTGGGCAAAGTAGCCAAACACCTACAATCTTTACAATTAAATATTGAAAAGATGCAGAAGTATTAAATTTGTTGCGTATAGGTGTACTGTTCGTGATTTAGTCGGTACTCCTACCAGTTTTATTTATTTGAGTATTTGATACTTTTAGCGTCCTCAGTATAATCCATAGGTTAAAGTTATTGCTTTTGCCTCTATTGTACATTGAAATAGGGAATTAAATTGCCAGTCGTCAACAGGAACAACGCACTTTGATAAATAGTACATTTTCTCAAGGTCGTATTATGTCCCGTTCACCGTTAGTTAAAGAGCATATCGCAGGTGGTAGCTTTTTGATGCTGGTGATGTTGTTGGTTGGTTTTTTGCTGTATTCAACCATCAGTTGGATGTGGGATGAAGAGAGACTTCCACTCTCAAAGATAGTTTTGCAAGGTGACTTACAATACGTTTCTGCGTTTGATGTTCAGCGAGCTTTTGGTCAACTAGAGCACATCGGAACATTTATGTCGCAAGATATTAATGCGCTGCAGTCCAGTGCTCAGTCAATACCTTGGGTATCTCATGCTTCAATCCGCAAACAATGGCCTGACACAATAAAAGTATTTTTAACGGAATATCAGGTTAAAGCTATTTGGAATGGCAATTCGTTACTTGATGATAAGGGTATTGTCTTTAATGGCGATATTGCGCAAGTAAAAGAAGAGCACGTAAAACTATATGGCCCGGATGGTAGTGCGCCTGAAGTTTTAAATATCTGGAAAGAATACAGCCCTAAATTTCAGCAGATAGGTTTAAATATATCCTCTCTGGTATTGAACGAGCGTCGAGCTTGGCAAATTATTTTAGATAATGGTATTCGTTTAGAATTAGGAAAAGAGTCCTTAAAAGAGCGAATAAACCGTTTCTTTTTACTCTATAAGCAACTAGGTAATGATGCTTATAGAGTGAGTTATATCGATCTCAGATACGATACCGGAGCGGCCGTTGGTTGGTTTCCTGATCAAGAATTAGCGCAAGAGAGCACAGATGAGTAAAACAGCTGATGACAAATTAATTGTTGGTCTCGATATTGGCACAGCCTCCGTTTCAGCTTTAGTTGGTGAACTACTCCCTGATGGCCAAATTAATATCATTGGTGCAGGTACTAGCCCATCCAGAGGAATGGATAAAGGCGGTGTTAACGATCTTGAATCGGTGGTTAAATCCGTTCAGCGTGCCGTTGATCAAGCTGAGTTAATGGCAGAATGCCAAATTAGTAATGTGTTTTTATCCATTTCAGGTCGGCATATTACCAGCAGAATAGAAAAGGGCATGGGTACCATTTCTGAAGGGGAAGTTTCTCAAGAAGATATGGATCGTGCTATTCATACTGCAAAATCGATCAAAATTAGTGAGGAACAGCGTATTTTGCATGTAATTCCTCAAGAATTTACGATTGATTATCAAGAAGGTATAAAAAATCCGCTAGGATTATCTGGAGTGCGCATGGAAGTGAGCGTGCACCTGATCACCTGTCATAGCGATATGGCAAGAAATATTATTAAAGCTGTTGAACGTTGCGGATTGAAAGTTGAGCAGTTAGTGTATTCAGGATTAGCGGCAAGTAATGCTGTTATTACTGAAGACGAACGAGAGCTTGGCGTATGTGTTATTGATATTGGTGCAGGTACGATGGATATCGCTATTTGGACCGGTGGCGCTTTAAGACATACCGAAGTATTCTCATACGCAGGCAATGCAGTAACAAGCGATATAGCGTTTGCTTTTGGTACACCGGTAAACGACGCTGAAGAAATAAAAGTTAAGTACGGCTGCGCGTTAAGTGAGTTGGTTAGTAAGGATGATACGGTAAACGTACCGAGTGTTGGCGGTAGACCATCACGAAGTTTACAGCGTCAAACCTTGTCGGAAGTGATTGAGCCTCGCTACACTGAGTTAATGGGCTTAGTTAACCAGACTATAGATACTGTCCAAGAAAATTTGCGAAAAGAAGGCATTAAACACCATTTAGCTGCAGGTGTAGTTTTAACTGGTGGAGCTTCGCAAATTGAAGGCTTAGTGGAATGTGCTGAACGCGTATTCCGCAATCAAGTTAGGGTAGGTAAGCCCCTCGAAGTGAGTGGACTTACTGATTACGTTAAAGAGCCGTATCATTCTACGGCAGTTGGTTTACTTCATTACGCGAAAGAGAGTCAAATCAATGACGACATTGAGTATCAAGAGCCTAAGCGCCAATCAGTGTCGAGTGTATTTACTCGTTTGCGCAATTGGATACAAAAAGAGTTTTAACCTGAGTTGCAGGAAAAACGGAGATAACACATGTTTGAACCGATGATGGAAATGTCTGACGACGCGGTAATTAAAGTTGTTGGAGTTGGTGGCGGCGGCGGTAATGCTGTTGAACATATGGTGCGTGAGTCCATTGAAGGCGTGGAATTCATCAGTATCAACACGGATGCACAAGCACTTCGCAAAACCAGCGTAAGCAGCGTCATTCAAATCGGTGGTGATATCACTAAAGGTTTGGGCGCAGGTGCTAACCCACAAGTGGGACGTGATGCAGCTCTAGAAAGTCGAGATAGAATTAAAGAATTGCTCGCGGGCGCCGATATGGTGTTTATCGCAGCTGGTATGGGCGGTGGTACTGGTACAGGTGCTGCTCCCGTGATCGCTGAAGTGGCAAAAGAACTGGGCATCCTAACCGTTGCTGTAGTGACTAAGCCATTTAGCTTTGAAGGTAAAAAACGTCTTGCATTTGCTGAACAAGGAATTGAAGAGCTTTCTAAACATGTTGACTCTTTGATTACCATTCCAAATGAAAAATTGTTGAAAGTATTGGGTCGTGGGATCACTTTACTTGAAGCCTTTGCTAGCGCGAATGACGTACTTAAAAATGCAGTACAAGGGATTGCAGAGCTCATCACTCGCCCGGGCATGATTAACGTCGACTTTGCAGACGTACGTACTGTAATGTCTGAAATGGGTCACGCTATGATGGGGAGTGGTATTGCTAAAGGTGAAGACCGCGCTGAAGAAGCCGCAGAAATGGCAATTTCAAGTCCTCTACTTGAAGACATTGATCTTGCAGGTGCTCGTGGCGTATTGGTTAACATCACCGCTGGTCTGGATATGAGACTAGACGAGTTCGAAACCGTTGGTAACACTGTTAAAGCGTTTGCTTCTGACAATGCAACGGTTGTTATCGGTACATCGCTAGATCCAGATATGGCTGATGAAATTCGCGTAACGGTTGTGGCTACAGGTATTGGTAACGAAAGAAAGCCAGATATTACTCTAGTCGCAGGTGGTAAAGCGAAAGTTGCACCGGTGGCTCAACCACAAGTTGCTGTAGCAGCAAAAGTGGAAGAAAAACAGGCACAACCTTTGCATGAAAAGACTGAAGTGAAAGCACAGCCTTCACCGACGTCAAATATCTCTTCTTCAAGCCAAGGGCAGAATGTTGCGCCTAAACCAGAAAAAGAGAGCGGATATCTGGATATCCCTGCGTTTTTACGTCGTCAGGCTGATTGAAATACCGCCACAATTTGACAGTGTTCAAAATTTTGGTAATATGTCGGTCGGTTACTTTACCGACCGAGCTTTGTGGCATTGATTTAGAGGCAAGCAGATGATCAGACAACGTACTCTGAAAGAGATAGTGAAAACAACTGGTGTGGGTCTCCACTCTGGTCGTAAAGTCACACTTACTCTTCGCCCAGCCGCTGCAAACACAGGTATTATTTATCGTCGTACTGACGTAAATCCACCGGTTGATTTTCCAGCTGACCCAGAGTCTGTACGCGATACCATGTTGTGTACGGCATTAGTTAACGATGAAGGCATTCGTATCTCTACAGTAGAGCACTTAAGTGCGGCTCTTGCTGGTATGGGCATTGATAACGTCATTATCGAAGTGGATGCACCTGAAATTCCAATTATGGATGGTAGTGCGAGCCCATTCGTTTACCTATTGCAACAAGCGGGTATCGAAGTACAAAATGCGGCTAAGCGATTCATCCGTATTAAGAAACCGGTTCGTTTTGAAGATGGCGATAAGTGGGCTGAAATGCGTCCACATAACGGCTTCAAAATGGATTTCCAAATTGAGTTTGACCACCCAGCAATCGATGGTGATGATCAACGCTTAGTGTTTGATTTTTCAACTCAAGGTTTCATCAAAGAGATTTCACGCGCGCGTACTTTTGGTTTCATGCGTGATATCGAATACTTGCAGTCACAAAACCTATGTTTAGGTGGTAGCTTTGACTGTGCTATCGTTTTGGATGATTACCGCATTCTTAACGAAGAAGGTTTGCGTTTTGCGAACGAGTTTGTAACTCACAAAGTACTTGATGCCATTGGTGACTTATACATGTGTGGTTATGCGATTGTCGGTGAGTTCAGTGCTTATAAATCAGGCCATGGTCTGAATAACCAATTACTTCGTAAAGTATTGGCAGATCAAGAAGCTTGGGAATGGGCGACTTTCGAAGAGGAAGTCGGTTCGCCAGTAGCGTTTGCAGACCCAAATACGGTTCTAGCGTAAGACGTTTTGAAGATTCTAAAAAGCCAGACTGATTAAGTCTGGCTTTTTTGTTTGCCCAGCAAAGCTGGCAAACCCGTCCACTTGAAAGAAAGTGGAGTCACCCTGACTAAGGGGAAGACAATCCGAATGGCAAGGGCGTCACGGGCTAACGGTGGGGTCTGAAGGAAGCCATAGGAAGTTAGATGTACACAACTAACCGTAATCTGTTTCGGCGGTACTGGTGGGTAAGCGTCCAAAATAGCGCAAAGCCCAATACTTAGTCAGACCAATACTGTGATTGAGGGTGGGATA
>NZ_JBKEBW010000056.1:0-25315 GCF_047973365.1 Vibrio sp.
ATTTTACGGCGACGAACCGTTGCATGTGTTGTTAGGTTTAACGCGTCGTTCACCCATTCAATAGGCAATTGTGCATTAAGGACTTCAAGATATTCAGTGTTCAGTGGATAGCAAGTAGAAAGGTCATCTAATTCATTGGCAAACATACTAACTCCTCAGTTACGAAGAGTTAGTTTGCTTGAACTGCAAGATCGTTCAAGTAGTTATATTTTCTTTAAACGATCAGCATTGTGCCTTCGCAGGAATGACGAAAAGGGCAGGAATGACGAAAGGATAAAGGTGGAATCTCACTTTAAAAGAAGAGTCTTTTTTACTTATCAGACTGCTCACGCGCAATTGCACGGTAGCCGATATCATTGCGGTAGAAGACACCATTCCAATCAATCTGCTTGGTCAACTGGTAAGCGCGTTGTTGTGCTTCAGATACTGTGTTACCCAGTGCTGTTGCACAGAGTACACGACCACCGTTAGTCACTACGTTGCCGTCTTTTTCAGTCGTACCGGCATGGAAAACCTTTTGACCTTCCACTTCAACGGTTGGCAAGCCAGAAATCACGTCACCTTTGTGGTAATCGCCAGGGTAGCCGCCCGCCGCTAGTACGATACCGATCGAAGCGCGTGGGTCCCATTTTGATTCCATTTGGTCAAGTTTGCCATCGATAGCTGCTAAACAGAGTTCGACCATATCTGACTGCATACGCATCATGATAGGTTGGGTTTCTGGGTCACCAAAACGACAGTTGTATTCGATAACTTTAGGCGTGCCCGTAGCATCGATCATCAGACCTGCATATAAGAACCCTGTGTATGGGTTACCTTCCGCTGCCATACCGCGTACGGTTGGGTAGATTACTTGTTGCATAATGCGGTCATGGATTTCTTGAGTCACCACAGGAGCAGGAGAGTAAGCACCCATACCGCCGGTATTTGGGCCAGTATCTTTGTCTCCGACACGTTTGTGATCTTGGCTGGTGGCCATAGGTAGCACGTTGACACCATCCACCATGACGATAAAGCTGGCTTCTTCACCATCAAGGAACTCTTCAACCACAACACGGCTGCCTGCGCTGCCGAAAGCATTGCCAGCGAGCATGTCTTTGATCGCGTCTTCTGCTTCCTCAAGAGTCATCGCAACGATAACGCCTTTACCTGCCGCCAAACCGTCGGCTTTAACCACGATAGGCGCACCTTGCTGACGAACGTAAGCCAATGCTGGTTCAATTTCAGTAAAGTTAGCGTATGACGCAGTTGGAATGTTATGACGAGCTAAGAAATCTTTGGTGAAAGCTTTTGAGCCTTCGAGCTGAGCCGCCGCCTGAGTTGGACCAAAAATAGCTAAACCGGCAGCACGGAACGCATCAACCACTCCGATAACCAGTGGTGCCTCAGGACCAACAATGGTTAAATCAATCGCGTTTTCCTTGGCAAATGCCACCAGACCTGCCACATCTTCAACCTGAATCGCGACGTTTTGCAGCTTAGGCTCTAGCGCGGTACCCGCATTGCCCGGTGCGATAAAGATGTTGTGAACTTTAGGGTTTTGAGCCACTTTCCAACCCAGTGCATGCTCACGACCGCCGGAACCAATAATTAATACATTCATTGTTTAATCCTTAAATTAGTGACGGAAATGACGCATACCGGTAAAGATCATCGCCATGCCGTGTTCGTCTGCGGCGGCAATCACTTCGTCATCACGCATTGAACCGCCTGGCTGAATCACACATTTGATACCAGCTTCTGCTGCGGCATCAATACCATCACGGAATGGGAAGAATGCATCGGAAGCCATGACGCTGCCTGCCACTTCAAGACCTTCGTCTGCCGCTTTAATACCGGCAATTTTCGCTGAGTATACGCGGCTCATTTGACCTGCGCCGACACCAATCGTCATGTCGCCTTTTGCGTAGACAATGGCGTTTGATTTGACGTATTTCGCCACTTTCCAGCAGAATAGGGCATCTTTTAGCTCTTCTTCGGTTGGTTGACGTTTAGACACGACTTTCAGGTCGTCCTGAGAAACCATACCTTGGTCGCGATCTTGAACCAGTAAGCCACCGTTAACGCGTTTCATGTCAAAACCGGTAGTCTTGGTTGACCACTGCCCACACTCAAGCAGGCGCACGTTTTTCTTCGCTGCGACGACTTCAACCGCTTCTGCAGAGACTTTTGGCGCGATGATCACTTCAACGAACTGACGTTCAACAATCGCTGAAGCGGTTGCTGCGTCGAGCTCTTGGTTAAAGGCGATAATGCCGCCGAATGCTGAGGTTGGGTCTGTTTGGTAAGCGCGGTTGTAAGCTTCCAGAATGTCTTTACCCAGAGCCACACCACAAGGGTTTGCGTGTTTAACGATAACACATGCAGGTTCTGCAAATTCTTTCACACACTCAAGTGCAGCGTCTGTGTCTGCGATGTTGTTATATGAAAGTGCTTTACCTTGAATCTGTTTAGCAGTTGAAACAGAAGCTTCTTGAGGGTTTGCTTCTACGTAGAAAGCGGCTGCTTGATGGCTGTTTTCACCATAACGCATGTCTTGTTTTTTCTCGAACTGCATATTGAAAGTGCGCGGGAAGCGACTTTCGTCGTCACCGTCTTTGTTCTCGCCGTAAGAGGGAACCATAGTGCCGAAGTAGTTGGCGATCATGCCGTCGTAGGCTGCGGTGTGTTCAAATGCCGCGATAGCCAGGTCGAAACGAGTCGCAAGTGTTAGCGACTTGTCGTTGCCATCCATTTCAGTGATGACTCGGTCATAATCTGATGCATTGACTACGATAGTCACATCTTTGTGGTTTTTCGCCGCAGAGCGAACCATGGTTGGCCCACCGATATCAATGTTCTCAACCGCATCTTCTAGAGTACAACCTGCTTTTGCCACGGTTGCTGCGAATGGGTAAAGGTTAACCACCACCATATCAATCGGCTTGATACCGTGAGTGGCCATGATTTCGTCATCTTGGCCACGACGACCCAACACGCCACCATGAACTTTCGGGTGGAGCGTTTTAACGCGTCCGTCCATCATTTCCGGGAAACCGGTGTAGTCTGAAACTTCAGTCACAGCAACGCCTTTCTCTGCAAGAAGGCGAGCTGTACCGCCAGTAGATAGGATATCGACACCGCGCTGTACTAGCGCTTGGGCGAACTCAACAATGCCTGTTTTGTCTGAAACACTGATCAGTGCGCGGCGAATTGGACGAGCGTTACTCATGCTTCCCTTTTCCTTTAATTCATGAAGTTAGTTAAATTCGAGAAAATGACCGATTTCGAATGGCGCGTATTCTAACCAATTTATTACAAAAGATCTCGCGCAATCGTTTGGCATGGGCAAAATAATATCTAAAAATAGGTTTTTCAAGTGAAAAATCGTTGAGGGCTTATTTTTATATATAGAAAGGTTTTGGGTTAAGAAAGTGGCAGAGAATAGGATGAGGCTTTGTGCCTCATCCTAACTTGATTCGCTATGATTAGCTTTGGGTGTAACTAGGCGCTAAGCATCTCTTCAATTTCGTTAGAGATGAACTGCGCCCGCGCACCTAATATCACCTGTACACCGCTATCGCCGACATAGACAATGCCTTTAGCTCCGAGAGAGCTTAACCCTTCTTTGTTGATCTGTACGCCTTGTTTGACTTGTAAGCGTAAACGAGTGATACAAGCGGTGGATGAGGCAATGTTGTCTAACCCACCCACATTGTCTAATACTTTTCGTGCCAGTTCTTCATCGCTCAGATCATCAATGTTCGATACCACAGTCACCCGACCCGGTGTTTTGACATCGAAACGGCGAATCACGAAGCGGAATACGCCATAATAAATCGCCGCCATTGGAACGCCGACAATGATGGCATTGAGGTAATTGGTTTCAAAACCATTTAACGACGGCACAATACCAAATGAGATGTAGTCAATCAGGCCGGCTGAAAAAGATTTCGCAATATGCGCCTCAAGCAGATACATGCTCATGTAAGCAAGACCAGCCATCACTGCGTTGAACACATATAAGATGGGGGCAACGAAGATGAAGGTGAATTCTACAGGTTCAGTAATACCAGTTAGGAAACATGTGAGTGCCGCTGAGAATAGAATACCTGCAGCAATTTTCTTATTTTTGCTATGAGCTTCGTGATACATGGCTAAACAAGCTGCCGGTAGTGCAAATAGCATCAATGGAAACTCACCTTGCATAAACTTACCCGCGTTTTGGTAACTATCGCTTGAGAATGATTTCACACCTTCTTCCAGCATTTTAAACCAAATAGTTTGGTCACCATGGATAACAGGGCCTGCTGCTGTGGTGTATTCACCAAAAGAGTACCAGAACGAAGGGTACCAAATATGGTGTAATCCTAATGGGATTAAGGCTCTCTCGGTTAGCCCGAAAATAAAGGTCGAAACGGCTTGGTTTTCACCATTGACGATACTCGACAAAGCATCAATACCATTTTGGATGTATTCCCATACGTGAGGAAGGATCAGCGCCAAAACGAAAGATGAGAGGGCGGTCGCGATGGGTACGAAACGTTTCCCAGAGAAGAAACCAAGAAAATCCGGCAGTTTGATGGTGTGGAATTTGTTGTAGCAGTAGGCGGCTAAAATACCAGAAATTAACCCGCCAAAGACACCCATTTGTAATGTAGGGATACCAAGAACCATCGCATAACGGCCACCTTCGGAAGCCATTTCCGGAGTGATCCCTAGCAGTGTACCTATGGTGGTGTTGATGATCAGGATAGATACCGCAGCCGATAGTGCGGCAATGCCGGATTCACCAGCCAGACCAACCGCAGAGCCGATAGCAAACAACAATGGCAGGTTATCAAAAATAACACCACCCGCATTCATCATGAGCGGTAAACTGAATTTGTCACCAAATGCCAATAGTAAGCCAGCGGCAGGTAACAAGGAGATAGGTAGCATTAACGCTCTACCGATGAGCGATAAGCGCGAAACGGCGCTGTGGAGCGATTTTAATATGTTCATATGACGGTTCCTGTCAGTTCTGATGGCAGGAAAATTATATGAATTTCGCAATGAGTGAAGCTAAATATTTCAATAAAAAAAGCTAAGGTTTAACGTGTTACCTATAAAGTAACTGTTTAAATTTAACGTGTTACTTCACATTTTTCTTGAAGTTGTCTATTCAATTCTTGCTGGCAGTAGCAGCTCGTAGCTCAGAGAATCTCTTTGGCAAGAGGCCCTTAGTTGGTTATTCAGCTCGATAAATCTTTTCCATGCTTGTACGCCAAGTTCTTCTAGGTCGGCAATGACAGTTAAAGGATGAGATTTCAATGGAAAATCATTGGCTTTATCTGCAAAGTGCAGTAATGAGATGTGCTTACCTACGATTTGGTCGGTGCCAATTTTACGCCCCACTTCTTCTATCGCGGATAGCGCTGCATTATAAGTAAAAGCGTCATGACAGATCAGTGCGGAAATTGACGAGTTTTCGATAATCAAATCTTGAATCACTCGGTCAATGGTGGCGTTATCGGATGCTAATATCCATTGCAAATTTAGTGCAAGATTCGTCGCTTTTAGTACTTTACAATACCCAGATACACGATCGGCACGACACAAAGAGTGAGCTTGCCCCCCCACGTAGGCGATTCTTCTATGTCCGAGGTTGATCAGATGCTCGGCGGCAATTTTACCTTCTAAGACATGGTCGACCCCAATATAGTTAAGGTTCTTCGGCCCTGTGTTGCCTTTTGATAGATTAACCAGTGGAATGTGGCTCGGAACTATGTTCAACAGTGAGTCAGGTAAGGGGATTTCCTCGAGACATAAAAAAATGCCATCTACATTTTGCGAAACCAATTTTCGTATTTGAGTTGCCAGCATTTCTGCTTGGTTATCACACTGATAAATATTGATTAAATAGTCGTCATTAGTGATCTGGGAAACTAATCCTTTGAGGCTCTTTGATGTGAAACTATCACTGATATCGCCGACGATAATGCCAATAACTTTACTGTATTTAGAACGTAGCTTTGCTGCGGTATGGTTTTTCTCATACCCCATTCGTTGAGCTGTTGCGAGTATTTCTTCTCTCGTGGTATCCGATAATTTACCTGTACCGCGTAGCGCCATTGAAACACTAGTCGCAGAGATATTCATTGCTTTGGCAATATCTTTGATGGTCACTTTGTGGCTGGTGGTGTCGAGCATGGTAATAATCTCGATATAAAAGAGGTTTGCAGTTTAGCAAATATTATCTGTTCTTCAGTAGGTTTAGGTAAAAGATTAATGGCGAACACATCAACTGATGAGTTCGCCATTTTTAGTGTCTTGAACTAACTAATCCTAACAATAAGCACGAGCCACTCGGCCTGCGGAAGTCAGTTGGTAATTTTGGGTGTAAGCTGGGACGAATACCGATTGCCCTTTGCTAATGGTCACGCTTTGACCGTCAGGGCTTTGCAGTGTCATATCCGCATCCAGTGGCAGCAGAATTTCAGCACTGTTTGCTGACACTTGTACATGGTCTGGTTTGGGGAAAATGGCAAACTTAAAATCGGGAACAGGGACGGGGAAAAGTAGCACGTTTTCCTGTTCTACTGGCGCAAGCAACAGTGTGCTTGCGGGTTTTTCTGCAAACTTAGTGCATTTCGCGAGCTCAGGTACATCCATATATTTTGGCGTTAAACCTGCGCGTAACACGTTGTCTGAGTTAGCCATAATTTCAAGACCAGTACCTTTTAGATAGGCATGCGGTGTCCGAGCATCCAGATACATGGCTTCACCCGGTTGCAGTGTCAGCACATTAAGCATCAGTGGCGCAAATAAGCCAATATCGCCCGGATACTGCTGTGCAAGCTCTAGAATTAAGGCAAACAGTGGCTCACTTGCGTTGGTTTGCGCATATGCTAACAGTGCTTCTACTGCGGTGGTTTTTTCCGCGCCTTGCAAAGAAAGTAACTGAGTGAAGAAGGTTTCTAAGCCCGTTTCATTTTGTGCTTGTTTCAATGCTGCAATCAGGGTGCTGAGTTGCTCAATCTTTAACTCTTCAAAGTTGCTGATAATGTCGCTTAGTGAACGAAAGCCGTTCATCGCCTGATAAGGGGTTAACGCATAAACCAGCTCAGGCTTATGGTTTGGATCTTTATAGTTTCGATTGGCAGCATTCGCTGCGATACCGGCAAGGTTCTCTTTCTCATAGCCAATTTCCGCTTCTTCTTTGCTTGGGTGTACCTGAATAGACAGCGCCTGAGCGGCAGCCAGTACTTTAAAAAGATAAGGGAGTTCACCAAATTGCTGCGCTGTCGTTGCAGAAAGGATCGCCTCTTTATCTTGCGCGACGAGTTCGCTCAGCAACAGTGACTGCCCGTTCACTTCCACTTCAGAACAACCGTTAGGGTGCGCACCCATCCAGATCTCTGCTTGTGGTTCAGACTTTGGGTTGGCGATATTAAATAGCTGATGGACAGAATCCACACTGCCCCATGGGTAGTTCTGGATTTTATTTTTCATGACAAAAAACGGCGTGCTAGCGAACTGACTCATAATGATATTTCCAAATTTAAAAACTCCTGCGATTAAAGCAGGAGTACGACTGATAATAAAACCAATATTGTCATTCCTGCGAAGGCAGGAATCTAAATCTCAACCACATGCACAAGAGCGAGATCCCGGATAAATACTGCGTATTTTCCGGGATGACGATGGTAGGGGCTAGTGCATTTTCCGGGATGACAGCTATAAATCGAATACCAACTTTGTTAACAAACTCACTCCTGTTATTAGAACAGGAGTACGACAAAACTGAAAGGGTAGGCGCTTGATTGTGGTCAAAGTTCCGCCCATTAAGTGGCACATGGGCGGAGAGCGTTATTTAAGCTGCCGCTTGTTGTAATTTTGCCTGACGCATTTTTTTCAGACTAATACACACCACGGCGGTAACCACTGAACCTGCGATCATACAAACCAATGCGAGTAGTGGTTTGTTCATTGCACCTAGCAGAGCAACGACAGGGCCGCCGTGTGCCACGCTGTTGGTAATGCCGAAAGAGAAGCCCATCACTGCGGCAACCATTGAACCCAACACGTTAGCTGGAATGACTGACATTGGATCTTGCGCAGCGAACGGAATCGCACCTTCAGAAATACCCACTAAACCCATAGCGCCAGCGGCTTTACCGGCTTCGATTTCTGAGTCTTCAAACAAGTTCAGTTTGCGACCGATAAAGGTAGCCAACCCCATGCCCAGAGGCGCGACAGGAATGGCACATGCCATTGCGCCCATAAACTGAGTTTGACCACTGGCAATCATACCAACGGAGAACAAGAAGGCGACTTTGTTGAATGGGCCACCCATATCGAAGCCTGCCATACCACCCAATACAATGCCGAGCAGTACTAAGTTACCGGTACTCATAGTAGTCAGTAGCGCGGTTAGGCTGTCCATCAAACTTGCGATTGGCGCACCGATAACAAAAATAAATAAGCTGGAGATAAATAGCGAGCCGGCAATTGGCGCAATCATAATTGGCACAAGTGGCTGAATGAACTTGTGGTAATTGATGCTGGTTAGCCACTTAACGAAGTAACCAACCAGTAAGCCTGCGATAATCGCACCAATGAAACCTGTACCTGCTTCTGCTCCATAGAAAGAGCCATTGTTGGCGATCCAGCCGCCAATTAAACCCGGTGCTAACCCCGGACGGTCAGCAATGGCATAAGCAATATAACCAGCCAGAATTGGAATCATCAGCGTGAAAGAGACCACGCCGACATCCAGTACTTTGTTCCATAAACTTCCCGGTGGAATCGCCATACCCGCTTCGGTTGGTTGTCCACCAATCGCTAATGCCAGTGCGATTAAAAGACCACCGGTGACAACGAATGGGATCATATGCGATACACCATTCATTAAGTAGCGATACAAATCATTGCGTTTACTTGATGAAGCGCTGGTGGCGTTTTGCTGCGCTTTTGCATCGCTCTGATAGACGTTCGCATTCAGTGCGCGGTTAATTAAATTCTTCGCATCACGGATCGGCTCTTTTACGCCAGTTTCAATCAATTTTTTGCCGGAAAAACGCGCCATGTCGACTTGTTTGTCGCTGGCAATAATGATCGCGTCTGCTTTGGCAATGTCATCGGCGGTTGGGCTATTCTTCACGCCGATTGAACCATTGGTTTCTACTTTGATGCGGTAGCCCATTTCTGCGGCGGCATTTTCCAGTGACTCTGCGGCTAAATAGGTATGTGCGACCCCAGTTGGACAGCCAGTCACACCGATTAAAAATCCTTTGTCGCCCGTGGTGACCGCTTTTTCTTTGTTTTTGGCCAGTAAAAGATCCAGCGCTTGCTTTTGCGATTTTGCCGCTAAAAAGTTGTCGATAAAGCCGGGTTCAATCAGCTTGGAAGAGAGTTCTGCAAGCACTTCGATATGGTGGTTAGAGCCGCCGTCAGGTGAGGCAATCATAAAGAACAGTTTGGATGGTTGACCATCGTCAGCGCCATAATCGATACCATTTCTGCTGATACCGATAGCCACCGCAGGTGACTGTACCGCGATGCTTTTTGCGTGCGGTATCGCTACGCCATCGTCAAAACCGGTATTGCCAAGTTCTTCCCTGGCGTAGATGTCTTGCAAAAATTGTTGTTTGTCATTGAGGCGTCCATCTTGCTCAAGCACGTTAGCCAGTTCTTCGAGCACGCCAGATTTATCGTTTGCTTTGAGGTTGAGTAGTATCAACCTCTCATTGATGAGTTCAGTGATCATTGTCGTTCCCTACGTTATTGCTATTGTTTGTTATTACTATCGTTAGCTTAATTGTGGTCCTAACACAGAAATTAGAGTAGAGCACTGAGAATGCATTTACTGGATTATTGTAACCTTGTGATTTAAACGTGATCCTGGTCGATTATTTTTAATAATGGTTTTCCTCTCCTGGAAAGTATTATTTTTATTAAAATTCAATGTATTAATTATAGAAACTGCAACTTTTGATGTAGGTGATTATTTTTCGACTATTCGATAAGATGAAATTATTGGATTTACGATACCTAGGTGGAAGCGGTGTGAGCCAAGTTTTTAGTAGCATTATCGAAGCGATTGTTGATGAACGAGACAGTTGCCAGAGGATCTGGTTTGCTGGCGATAAGCAGACACCGCCGCCTTTTTGTTATCAGGTTAACTTTCCCCGAGTCGAACTGGTACTGAAAGGAAGCTATCGAAATCAGATTGAGGATGCCGAGCAAGGCATCACTACCGTCGATATTTTGGCTGGCGATGCGCTCTATATTCCTCCCAACTGTTGGAATAAACCTGAGTGGGGGGAAGATTGCTCGGTACTGAGCTTACTGTTTGGTCGCAGGCAACTGGGTTTTAGCTTTGTTGCCAAGAAAAAGGGCGAGAGTGGGTTTTATGATGTGCAGAAACACAGTATTCCAACCAGAACTGGATTTGCGATCGATAACATACTGGAAAGCCTGAATGCGCTCGCGACGGAAGTGAAAAAGAGCCCAGTGGATGAGTATTTGCTGTGTGCGCTATTAACCTACACGCTCGGTATTTTAGAGCATCCCGTTCAATCATCGAACAAGCGCAGCGAAGATGTCTATCAGGGCATTTGTATTTACATTCAGGAAAACTTCCACCGCTCAATCACTCGCGACAGCATTGCGTCGCGATTTAATATTTCAGCGAATCATCTATCACGTCTATTTCGTCAACAAGGGCATATGACACTTGCCGATTACATTACCTGGGTGAGAATGGAACGGGCGAAATTTATGTTGAAGAAATATCGCTTCAGGCTGGCAGAAGTGGCGATTCGTTGTGGCTTTCAGGATGTGAACTATTTCTTTCGGGTGTTTAAAACCCGAACAGGCATGACGCCTTCGCAATACCGCTCGCGAATACAATAAGTCGTCGCTGTGATTTTTTATAGACCAAAGGTTTACGGGTCAATATGCGCCATAACATGCAGCAGAATACCTTTGATGGTCTCTTCTCTGTCAGCGTCCAATATAAAGTGCTGAGCTTTTGGGTTAATTAACCAGCGAGTTAAACGAGTCGCGGCAATGATGTACTCTCTCTTGAGCGCTTTGGGAAGCAGCAGCGCAATGATAAATCGCACATCTTCCTGTGGTGAATCCCAGTCTAAAGGCGAGTCTAACGATTGAATGATAAAAGTCGGTCGCTGAACAAATTCGCTGACAACATGCGGGATGGCGATGCCACCGGGAATCGCCGTCGACGATATGGATTCTCTAGTGATCAGTTGCTGATGGATGGCAAGTTGGTTTTGGCTAGAAGCCAGTTGAGCTAAGCGAACAAGAGCGCAATCTTTATCTGGATAGTGAGTTTTGCGAACGTAATGCCATTGATAACTGAATGGCAGCTTGAATGAGCTATGATGGCTAAATAACTGCGGAGCCTGAAAATTTTGTTTGTGTGAAGTGGAAAGCAAGCTGGAATGATCTCTGAGATATTCGGTGAGAACCATACAAGCCAGTTCTGAATCCAGGCCCTCTATCGCTATCTGACAAACGTCATGACAGCAACTCCCTAAGCTGAGAACGCAAAGGGGTTCGTTCAAATTGGCCTGTTTACCGCGAGTGATGTTGTAGAGCACGAATAAGGAATGGAAATAGCTCGCAAGCTGTTTCAACTCATTCAGTTGCCATGCAGCAAAGCGATTATCTTCCAGAACAAAGGTAATACGCGTGGTGATCATATCTGAGACAGACATTTATTCATGATGTCTTGCACATTAGTCAGTACTTCTTCGATGGAGTAGTGCAAGGTCGTGCAGCCTTTGAAACGCTCTTTTTCCTCTATTTCGATATCGGAGACGATCATTCGAATATCCGCCGATAAGATTTCCCTCGGCGTGAGAGCATTTTCTATCCCCATCGCTCCCTGAGTTTCGACTTTAATTGAAATATTACGCTTTTGCGCTTCCTTGTGTAAAACATCCGCAGCCATATAGGTATGTGCGATGCCTGTTGGGCAAGCTGTGACAGCTACGATTTTCATCGTCTGCAATCTCCTTGGGTAATGATATAACTAGGGAGACTATATCATTACGAGCGACAAATACACGGTGACGATGAACTCAATACTGTCTGATTGCGTAACTGAGAGTAATCTATACGCGTAAGTGAGAGTAATCTATATGCGTAACTGAGAGTAATTTAATTGCGTAACTGAAAGTGATATAGTTAATCAACGCATAGTATTCTTAATATCACGTATAGAAAGCAAGGTACAGTTATGGCAAAAACCGGCAATGAAAAGCTAGCTGAGGCACTAAGGGAAGCGGCTGCAACTCGATCTGGCAACATCGTCAATAGCCGTAACCTAAAGCCTGCAACACGAACCCTACTGGTGTCCGAAGGATATCTAAAACAGATCGTTAGAGGTTGGTACTTATTTGATGCAGACATCACGGTAGAGAAGGCGGGTGAGTCGGCGTTATGGTATCAATCAATTTGGCAGTTCGTTGGTCAATACTTACAAGAAGCTTACGGTGATGACTATTGGCTAAACCCGGAAGCATCGATCGACATCCACACCGTAAACAACTATTTACCGAAACAACTGGTCGTTTTTACCAGTGAAGGCGCAACAAAGTACATTTCATTACCAAATGACATGAGCCTAATGGTGATAAAGAAATCCGATAAACCAACGCACCTAACTGAATTTCAAGGTGTTCGGGTTCTTACATTAGAATTTGCTTTGGCTGGATTAGCGCCAACAATTTATCGCGCCAACCCTTTGGCTGTACAAATTGCATTGGGGCAATCTGACGTTAATGCAGTCGCCGACAGTTTACTTGTCACTAAAAATGTTCAATCTTCTAATCGATTGATCGGTGCTTATTTGGAAATCGGCCGAAAAGCCGACTCTCGAAATCTTAGCAACATCATCTCCGCGGCCGGGCTTTCACCGATTAAACCTGAGAATCCGTTTGAGGTGCCAGTCATTAAAATTGGTAATAAACGCCAAGAATCGGCAGCGGCTGTGCGGGTTAGGTTACTTTGGCAAAAATTTCGCGGGGATGTTGAACAGGTATTTGTCGATAAGACGTTCACTGACTTCTTTCAAAGACCGTTAGAAGATTTACTTGATACCGTTGATAAGGTATATGTCTCTGATGCTTATCATTCGTTGTCAATCGAAGGTTATGTGGTTACGACAGAGTTAATCAACCGAGTAGCGAAAGGTGAGTGGGATAGCGAGCATATTGAAGCTGATAAAAAGCAAAGAGATGCATTGGCTGCTCGTGGTTACTATGAAGCTTTCCAAGCGCTACGTGGGCTGATTCAAGAGGCTCATGAAGAAGGGAAAGATGATTTCGATTTAGAGTATTTGCTGGACATCAGCATCACTCAAATTTATACCGCACTTTTCAAGCCTTGTGTTACCGCTGGTATTATTCACCAACGTGATCTTGCGGGTTACAGAAAAGGTCCGATTATGATTCGCACCTCAAGGCACATGCCGCCACAAAGCGAACATCTTATGGACTGTATGGATGCGTTGAAGCAGCTCATTGTGCAGGAACCGAATTTTGCGGTTAAGGCCGTGCTTGGACATTTTTTCTTGGGATATATACACCCATTTCCGGATGGTAACGGTCGAACTAGCCGATTCCTGATGAACTTAATGTTCCTATTAGGTGGCTATCGCTGGACCGTTGTGCCAGTTACGGAGAGGGACGCGTATCTATCAGCATTGGAGCGTGCATCAATCGATAGCGAGGTGGTTCCATTCGCCACATTTTTGCATGGGATTATGCCCGATTAACCATCTTTCTAACTATACGCCTGACGTTTAGTTACATTTTAATGTGTAATTTCCTGATAACTGACCAGATTCAAGGGTGCAATTATTGCTGTAAACTAAAAGCCCCTTGTTGGGGTTCCAGCTTTCAAACTGGCAAAAAGTGCCACCAAATCGAGGCTGACATCCTTTACTCATTACGCCAGAACCATCTCTGTAATTGACGGACTTAGAATAATATAAATCATCAGTAGCTGCTCTGATCACCGCTTTTCCCGCTCCGGAAAGTTCTATTACTAAGTCTTGTTTAGATTGGTTTACAACATCTATTGTAAAGTCAGCAGCCCATAGCAGATTTGAAAATAGAGTCAAAAATATAACGACAAACTTCATAAAAAAACCAAATATATAATTAAAAATAATTATTTATCTGAATTTTATTTGTTAGTCAAATTTATCCAAACCCGAAGGTTTGGATTCTGAATCAAGAGAGGCTTTTCCTATGTGGAGAAGTCGAAATTAGAATATATGATAAACAATATTCAAATTAATCCCCGAAGCATCAAGATTCTTGTCGTCATACAGCTTCATCCACTCAATTTGGGTCTCTAACTCCTCACCTCTATTGATTGCTATCCCGACCCCGTATTGGATATCTTCATCACTTTCAGAAAAAATACCGTAGCTTATTTTGGATGTTGCAATACCGAACAGACCGTAAAGCTCGAAATATTCATGAACAGGAATAATCCCTTTGGCTAGAGCTGAAAAGCTACGTTCTACTTCCACCTTCGCGCCGAATATATCGTCATCAGAAGCATTGGCGTATGCTCTGAAATCGACCGCTAAATTTTTGTGAAACCGAAATCCGACTAATGCGCCTAGAAGCCCGTTATCAACGGAGTAACCATAAAGCTCGGCATCTACATAGCTGTAGGTCATGCCAACGTATGGGTGAGGGGTGTATCTATCTGCTGCTTGAGCACTACCGAAGAATAAAGCGGTTATTACGATTACACACTGCAAAAATTTCATTGTCATCACTTTCATTTCCATCACCATGCCAATTAACTTGTTGTATTTGTATATAAGTGAGTGAATGTAGGTGCCGTACTAATGCTTTGGTGTGAGTTAAGTCTCATTGCTTTGGGTTGTACAAAAAAGTGCAAATGATAGTTTTTCTTCAGCCTCTATCGGCTTTTATTGTGTCGAGCTAATTCAAAAAATTAACCAGAAGTTATTGCTAAATGAGCATCTCTCACTTATAGTTTGCAGCAACACGACCCCTATCGGTTCACTTAACGGTGAGTTGCTTAGGGGTTTTTTATTGCCTATTTTTCTTCTTGAGGCGGGAAAATATGTGTCCAGTCTTCAGTTACACCCATACTTTTTAGATCTAGTCCGATTGCGTTCATATCGGGTAGTTCAGTTAACATTAAACTACTCAAGCGAGCCCACCATGTAGATGTTGGGTTAATAGAATCCATTAATTGCTTGGTGATACAAAGTAGTAAGAACGGGCGTACTCTTAACCAGTCGTTGGTAATAAACGGAGCAACCCAAGGCAGTTCTTCCTTTGACGGAAGTTTGGGCTTTTCAACGATGTTACGGTTCCATAAACGGCTGTGATGAGCACAAACATTACGTAGGTAGTTTAGTGCTCGTAATGTCGATGACAGGGAGATTAAAAGCGTTGAATCAGAAAAACCTATAGCGAATTTTCCCCAAATTTTTTCAGCACGGTATCTACAAATAAATTTCAATTTCGTGTTGTTTGCGGCCAATTAATTATTTACAAAAAAAACAACCGTTAATCTTCGTCCATTTCATCATCATCTTCATCGTCAGAAAATGATACTGAGTCGAAATAATATCGAGGAAATTCTGATACTAGTCCCAATGGGAACTCCATATCAGACATAACATCATTTAAATCAAATATATTAAACAAGGAACTCTCTGATTTATCATCATTAATCAATTCAATTCCTTCTATTTCCCTTAGCCTATCTAAGAGACATTCATTAAGAATTTCTTCTATATCATCGACATCAACACCATCTGCTCGGCACTCTCGAGATTTGTACAGTAAAATAAAACCACACTTTATGTCGCCATTACAACATTCTTCACAATAGACCCGAATAGATGCTATATAAGCAGAGAACTTTAGGAACAAATCTGAATTTAAAAGGCTATCATCAGGTTGATCTCTATCTCTGGGCTTACAAAAAACATGTCTTGTCTTTTCAACAAATACACCGGGTAAACCTTTTCTTGTATAGCGGTTGGCTTTCCATTGTTTCAGATTAAGAAGTTGTTTATCAGGAATGACGAAATCTGCTTGATGTGCATGCTCCATCAAGAACTCTTTCGATATGATGATCACATCGTCAGCTTTGGTTTCCCAAAACATATCATTTATAGGTTTATTAAGTTGGATTTTTCTTGGACTAAGACCATTTTGAATGGTCTTATTTTCTTTTGAGCTTTTTTTTAATAACAGACATTCAATATTTTGCTCTTCTGACAAAATATCACAGTCCTGAGATATAATAATAAGCTTAGCCTGATGCTTATTCTTGACTTCATTTTGAAGAACTTCACAAACAACAAACTGAGAACCTTTTACAAGGTCATGTTCGATAACACAACCTTGTCTCCAACCATTATCATTGATGAGATTTCGTTTGGCTTGCTGTTCTTCGAAAGAAGTACTCATGCGTTAAACCGTTCCTTCCATTGAAACATAAAAATCTTCACTATCAACTTGATCTTTTTTGTTCATATTATCGTAAGCATTCTGTTGTGCTTCTACTTTAGATACTAATAATGAGTGATGTTTTGCGATCTCCGCATAGTCAAGTCGAGTCGCGGATAAACGTTCAATAAAAGAAAGCTCGCCATAACTAAATGTTTTAGCTAAACGACCAATTTTCGATGATGGTTTCGTCAGTACTTTAGAAATATCATATAGAGTTTTGATTTTCTCATACTGAGTTGGGTTCGGCTCATTGAGCCCTTTCTTCCAGTTATATATATTCGCTCTACCAACACCTAAAATAGGTTCAAAGTCTTTAACAGCAAGACCATAGGTAGCCAAAACAACCTTAACCATATCTTGCGTTGAAACCGCTTGTATATCTTGTGAACTGCTTTCAACTACCCAACTATAACTTTGAGATGAGCTATAGTAATCTTTGGCTTCAGACGCGTTAGTTCCCGTAACGACTCCCCAGATTAAAACAGTTGCAGTAGTAAGTTTTTTTGAAGAAAAACGAGATGCTCTTCCTGATGTATCCATTATTCCTCCTTAATTATCCAATCAGCTCTTGCATCGTCTGTTATACACATTTCAAAAGCTGGCTTTGTAACTTTTCTCATATCACTTAAGGTTTCCATGATTTCTTCAACATTAAATAACTTTCTCAATTTCTTATTTAAATCAATATCTAATATTAAATAACTTACTTGATTATCTAGCTGATGAGGCCACCATGGGAGCTCTCTTATGTTTAAAGCAGAATCAGGATTATCCGATAACTCATTAGGTATTATTGATATATTAACACCAGGCTCAGGAGAAAATTTGTTTGATTCTACCCGTAAATTTCCTTGCCTAGTCTTATAGTTCATTGTCAAACGACTGTGAATACCAGACTCAATGCCATTTATTTCAGGAATAGTGTTATTAGGTAACCATGCTTCATCTATATACCTTGATACATCATTACCCGGCAATGGTACTATCAAATTCAAAAAGCGGGTGCCAATTTGGGATACAGCTCCCTTAAGCATAGTTTCAAAAACATCAGATATGCGAAGAAGAACATTATTGAACGTCTCCATAAACTCTTCATGCGTCGTATAATGCGTGGTTTTAATAGAGACCCCGTTTTGTGCAAGGTACACTGATGTAGTTCGCTCTAAATCTAGGAATATCCAACGCTGCTTAGCTTGCCCTGAGACTGCTGGCTTTTGCATTTGTACCGTCTGACCACTCTTTTGATCATGTTTAATCTCGAATGCAAACTCTTGTTGATTTTCTACCACTTTTTCAACAAAACCAATATCACGCAGAGATGACTCAACATCAATTAACTTCCCGTCTTCATAAAAGTTAGGGATAGAGGAAAATTTAATATCGATTAGAGCCATGAGCAAAGGAGCATGTTCATATCCTTTCTTTGACATTTTTGACCTGCTTTTCGCTAATGTAAAGTGTGTTTTATACACTAAATTATACACAACTTATACAGTTTTTATAGATTAATAATATTAATTTTGAGTAAACTTTTTGTCGGGGTTGTTTTTGGGGTTTTAATTAACCTATTGATATTATTGGTTAATATTTTTAACCCAATAGCGATAACATTATATTCATTCGTTCAAATTTGAAGGTAAAGAAAGTGGTACCTCAAATTGGATTCGGTGATTTGAATGGCCGATATCTGGACTTGTCACTTAATGTTAAGTGAGTTTGGGTGCATTTTTTATGTTAGAGATATCGATGTTATTAGATTAGGTTTAAATGATAGGGGAAGGAGGGGCTATGGTAAATTTGGTTTTACTGGGAAATTATGAAAATATTTCGCATGAATAAAATTAATCCGACTAGATATGGTAGTTTTTCACTTGTGGTAGTTCTTAAAAAATAAAAGGCTCATGGTTAACCAAAAGCCTTTTAATATCAATTGGTTATGCGTGAATTATTAATTCATACCATATTTTTTAAGTTTCTTGCGAAGAGTACCGCGGTTGATACCCATCATAGTGGCTGCGCGAGTTTGGTTACCGCGAGTGTACTGCATGATGGTGTCTAATAGTGGTTGTTCAACTTCCGCTAGAACTAACTCGTATAGTTCTGTCACTTCTTGACCATTTAACTGAGCAAGATAGTTTTTAAGAGATGCTTTAACGGAGTCACGTAGTGGTTTTTGCGTGATTTGATCTTGTGAAGTTACGGTAGTTACTGTTAAAGCTTCTGAAGTCAGATTTTGTTCGAACATATTCGGTCTAGCTCTTCTCTTAATTATGATGCAACGTTATCAAAATAACCTTCAAGCGCTTCTAATTGCAGCGGTGCTGCCTCTATGGCGTTGAAGGTACGGCGAAACTCACTTGCTTCCTCATGCTCTTTAAGATACCAACCCACGTGCTTACGCACGATTCGTGGGCCTAAATACTCTCCATAGAAACCATGCAGAGCGGTTACATGACCAAGCATAATGCTTTTTACTTCCTCAAGAGGAAGTTCTGGCATTGTGGTGCCGTTTTCCAAATAGTGTTGGATTTCCTGGAAAATCCACGGACGACCTTGGGCAGGGCGTCCAATCATTAAAGCGTCAGCGCCTGTGTACTCAAGCACATATTTGGCTTTCTCCGGAGAATCGATATCACCATTAGCGATAACCGGAATATTGATTGCCTCTTTCGCCGCTTTAATGCTGTCATATTCGGCCTCACCTTTGTACATACAAGCGCGCGTTCTCCCATGGAGAGCCAGTGCTTGTATGCCGCAGTTTTCGGCTAATTGAGCGATGTAGACACAGTTTTTATTGTCTGTATCCCAGCCAGTACGGGTTTTGAGTGTCACAGGGACATCCACTGCATCAACTACGGTTTTTAAGATCTCTTCGATGAGATCTGGAAAACGAAGCAGTGCAGAGCCGGCTAGCTTCTTATTCACTTTTTTCGCTGGACAACCCATGTTGATGTCGATGATTTGCGCACCGTTTTCCACACTGAATTGAGCAGCATCTGCCATCAGCTGTGGGTCACTTCCCGCAATTTGTACACAGCGAATGCCCGATTCGCCTTGGTGTACCATGCGGCTTTTTGATTTCTCGGTTCCCCACAATGCAGGATTAGAAGACATCATTTCACTGACTGCCATTCCCGCACCGTATTGAAGACACAACTCGCGAAATGGTCTATCGGTAACACCCGCCATCGGGGCGACGATAAGATTATTTTCGAGTTGATAGTTTCCGATCTTCAAAATGTTTTCACAGCTTATTTTGAGGTCAATCGACCAGTAGCAAGGGCGCGCATTTTACGCATTTTTTTACTGCGTGAAAAGACTAATATTTGAGCATTTACAAATTGTTTTTGTAAATAGGCGAATAATCAATCAATTAGGTGGCTAATAATTCTTCAGCTCAATTTTTGCCCTGAAATTCGACACCATTCGCTCTTTTCAACGATAGGGTCTACTTGTAGTTCATCACGGTAGTAGTTCGCGACATCTTCAGCCTGAGTATCCAACACGCCCGACATCGCCAATTTGCCGCCAGGTTTCATCAAACTTTTGATGATTGGTGAAAGTTCACGTAATGGACCTGCAAGAATATTGGCGACCACTACGTCAGCAACCAGCCCTTCAGGTTGATCTTGAGGCAAGTAAACTTCGATTTGATCTTCAACGCCGTTACGCCCTGCGTTGTCTTTAGACGCTAGCAGAGCTTGTGGATCGATGTCGATACCGATAACTTTTGCAGCGCCGAGTTTGATCGCGGCGATCGCTAGGATGCCCGAGCCACAGCCAAAATCAATAACGGTTTTGCCGCTTAAATCGAGCGATTCTAACCACTCAAGACACAATGCTGTGGTTGGGTGAGTACCTGTGCCGAATGCAAGACCCGGGTCGAGCATCACGTTCACAGCACTTGGGTCGGGTACATCACGCCAGCTTGGGCAAATCCACAGACGCTCACCAAACTTCATTGGGTGGAAGTTATCCATCCATTCGCGTTCCCAGTCTTTATCTTCAATCTGTTCCACTTTATGGGCAAAGCCTTGAGGAAGAAGCTGACTGTCGCGAATTTGGCTGAGAATCAACGCGGTATCGGCTTGCGCGTCGTAGAGAGCTAATACATCTGTATCGCCCCATAAGCGAGTTTCGCCCGGTAGTGGCTCAAATACAGGGGTATCTTTTGCATCGAGGAAAGTGACGGATAACGCGCCGGTTTCTTCCATTAGCATATCGCTAATCTGTTCTGCGTTTTCATTGGTCGCGTTAAGCTTAATTTGAATCCAAGGCATGTGATTGCTCTCTTCGTTCTTGGTGCTAGTTCGGTACTAGCTCTTGGTCTTAAATAATGGCGCAGAGTTTACCCCTGAGCTTAAGGTGCTGCAACTTTGTTCGTTGTCTGTTTTGGGCTTGCTATTAGGATGAAATTAGCGGCTGTGCGAGCTAACTCTATGTTTTAGCTTTGAATTATTATGGAAGAAAATTCACTATAGAGAGATGATAATTCTGAGAGCATAAGTATATGAACGGTGATGTTTCAATTGTGTTTGATGAGGGGTTGGTATAATGAACAGAGTTAGTATGGAATTGGTTGCCAAAGCTCGTCAAAAAAGGTTGGAACAAATACGGAATGGTGAAGTTTCTTTGAGTACCTTAGCTAAGGATGTTCGTAGGCTAAGGTTGCGTAAAGATTACGAAGCAGCTCAGTATAAAGCGCAGTCTGAAGGTAATTGTCAAAACGAAATTTTGTAAATTTAACTCATTCACAGCAGTTACAATCACTTACTTGTATTTTCCCTCCAGTTTTCACGCGTGGAAGCGAACACAAAAACAAAAATGCCCACCGAAGTGAGCATTTTCAAAGCATTTGATGCGATTTATTTACTCATACCGAGTTTTTTCTCTAGGTAATGAATGTTCGCACCGCCATGTTGGAAGCTCTCATCCTTCATGATTTCTTGTTGTAGAGGGATATTGGTTTTAATACCTTCGACAATCATTTCGTTGAGTGCGTTACGCATACGTGCAATTGCTACATCGCGGTTTTCACCGAAAGTGATCAGCTTACCGATCATTGAATCGTAGTACGGTGGTACTGTGTAACCTGTGTAGATATGCGATTCCCAACGTACACCCATACCGCCAGCGGTGTGCAGGCGAGTAATCTTACCAGGGCTTGGCAGGAAGCGTACTGGGTCTTCTGCGTTGATACGACACTCAACAGCGTGGCCGCGGATCTTGATGTCATTTTGCGTAAATGACAACGGTTGACCTGCGGCAATACGCAGTTGTTCTTTGATCAAGTCTACGCCTGTCACCATTTCGGTTACTGGGTGTTCAACCTGAATACGAGTGTTCATTTCGATGAAGTAGAACTCGCCGTTTTCGTAGAGGAATTCAAACGTACCTGCGCCGCGGTAACCAATTTCGATACAGGCACGAGTACAGCGCTCACCGATGTATTTACGCATCTCTTCTGTGATGCCTGGTGCCGGCGCTTCTTCAACCACTTTTTGGTGACGACGTTGCATAGAGCAGTCACGTTCACCTAAGTGGATTGCGCCGCCTTGGCCGTCCGCAAGAACCTGAACTTCAACGTGACGTGGGTTTTCGAGGAATTTCTCCATGTAAACCATGTCGTTGTTGAACGCTGCTTTGGCTTCTGCGCGTGTCATACTGATGGCGTTAACCAGATCTTTTTCAGCGCGAACCACACGCATACCACGACCGCCGCCGCCGCCAGACGCTTTGATGATGACTGGGTAGCCAATGCGTTTAGCATGCGCTTTGTTTTTCGCTTCGTCGTTATCCAGAGGGCCATCAGAACCCGGAACACAAGGTACGCCAGCTTTCTTCATCGAGTTGATGGCTGAAACTTTGTCACCCATCAGGCGAATGGTTTCCGCTTTCGGACCGACGAAGATAAAACCGCTTTTCTCGACTTGTTCAGCAAAATCTGCGTTCTCAGACAGGAAGCCGTATCCAGGGTGGATAGCCACTGAGCCTGTGACTTCTGCAGCAGAAATGATGCGAGGAATGTTCAGGTAACTTTCCATGCTGGATGCTGGACCGATACAGATGGACTCATCTGCTAGCAGTACATGTTTTAGATCGCGGTCAGCAGTAGAGTGTACTGCCACCGTTTTGATCCCTAATTCTTTACACGCGCGAAGAATACGAAGTGCAATTTCACCTCGGTTCGCGATGACTACTTTATCTAACATAGACAAGGCCTCAATTATTCGATAACAACTATTTGTTTAATAACAACTTATTCAATCACAACAAGTTTATTCAATAACAACAAGTGGTTGGTCGAATTCTACTGGTTGACCGTCTTCTAGTAGGATTGCCGTAACAACACCAGATTTGTCTGATTCAATTTGGTTCATCATTTTCATTGCTTCAACGATACATAGCGTATCGCCAACAGACACTTTTGAACCCACTTCGATGAATGGTTTTGCGTCTGGACTTGGTGAGCGGTAGAAAGTACCCACCATTGGAGAAAGAACGTTGTGACCTGCCGGTACGCTAGCCTCTGCTACTGCAACGGGTGCTGCTGCCACAGGTGCCGCTACTGGCGCTGGTGCGGCAACCGGTGCTGGTGCTGCATAGTGAATGGGTGCTGGAGCAGGTACACCATGACGACTGATTCGTACTGACTCTTCGCCTTCAGAAATTTCCAGTTCAGCGATGCCTGATTCTTCAACTAACTCGATTAGCTTCTTAATTTTACGAATATCCATTGTTTCTTTTCTCTTTTATCTTGTTGAGTAAGACAGTCCATTCGGACTGCAGAGTGTTGGGTTACTTTGTCTGCAACGCTTTTATTGCCGCAGACAGAGCAAATTCATAACCTTGCGCACCTAAACCGCAAATCACCCCTTGTGCTTTATCAGACAAGTAAGAGTGATGACGGAATGGTTCGCGAGCATGTACGTTCGACAGATGGACTTCGATAAACGGAATCGCCACGCCGAGTAAAGCATCACGAATGGCGACGCTGGTATGAGTAAATGCTGCTGGGTTGATAATAATGAAGTTCACATTGCCATGAGCCTGGTGAATGGCTTCGATAAGCTCATATTCGCGGTTGGATTGAAGATGTGCTAACTCAACACCTGCTTTTTCCGCATTTTCACCTAAGGTCGCGACAATGTGTTCTAAGGTGTTAGAACCATAATGTGTCGGCTCACGTAAACCTAATAGGTTTAGGTTCGGACCGTTTAAAACAAGAATGCGTGATTTGGCAGCCATTGTGTGGTCATCTTCCTCTATATAGAGCGAATCGGAGATTCTTGAGAATCTTCTCGTATTTGACACTGTCTTTTGTCAAAAATTCGTATAAATTTTTAAATTGACCAAGATTATAGCTAATTCACGGCAAATGGCAGCAAATTACTGGTCTTATCACTTTTGTTTAATCCTGAGTATAGGTGAAATGGGAGTAAGCGCTAAGTTCTGCACAAAAAGAAAGGATTTACTATCATTTTATAAAATGATAGTCGGATTTTTCTGAAAAATGAAAAGCTGTCTTTCGTCTGATATTTGATACCGTACGGTGAATTACACTGACATGTTATTTAAGTTTGTGTCTCGATCCGTTCGGAGGGTATCAGTCAAACTTTATTTTATATGCTTGTCAGTAAGGTGGTGAAGATGAAAATAATTCCATGGATGTCGGTAGTGTCATTGGCGGTGGCTGGAGCTGCCTATGCAGCACCCAATAGCGATATTAAAGATAACAAATCTAAGCTAGCGGATGATCCGACTAAGGTGATCACCAAGGTAGGGATATCCTACGCCAATAACTATGACTTTGATGATAGTAATGTTTCCTTCTCCGGCTCTCTGGCGCTTGATGAGGCGCGTAAGATCAATGTTCGTTTGAATGATGATGCCAGCGAGTGGCGGGTCGGCGGATCTTGGTTATTTCCGGTTGGTATCCTCAATTTTAACTTTGGTAAGAATGAATACACCAATGGCGCCACGCAAACCAACTATAGTGTCGGCACTTTTATTCCGCTCAGTGTGTTTGGTATTGAACCATTAGGCGTTCAGTTATTCCCGATGGCGGGTTACACCTATAACGATGGTGAGTCACCTCGTTGTGATGGTGATAGTGCAAGTAAATGTTCCGAGGTGGGCTTCGTCGGCACTCCAAGTGCGGATAATGGTTTCTATATGGCAGATTCTGCCGGTAGCAGCGGCTATGTGGGCGCGTTTGGTTTAAGACCGTTGACACAAAAACTGACCTTAATGGGCTTTGCGGCCGGAACTTACGGTTCGGAAAATGATGAAGGCGAGAATTATAAAGGTTTCTTTGCCGGCGCTGGTTTGAGTTATTTGGCCAATAAGAACAATTCGTTCAGTTTGATGACTTTTATAATGGACAACAACACTTACTTGGATGATCCAGATAAGCGGGTGATTGCTTCTTATACTTATCAGTTTGATTAAAAGTTTTCCCGTTATCTCGGAGAATGCATTAGCTTACTCGCGTTATCCCGAAAAATGCGAGCTCACCCACGTCATCCCGGAAAATGCGTAGCATTTATCCGGGATCTCGCTCTTTGTGCATGTGCTCGGGTTTAGATTCCTGCCTTCGCACTGACGAATCCCCAAAAAATAGACAAGCATGGCGAGTTGTGATCTTATGTAATCGCCAAAAAACAAAAAAACACAACTCAAGATGCCATGCTTATAACAAAATTTTGCCACAAAACACTTTCTAAATCTCTAAAGAACTTTAATCAGGCTCGAGTTAAATCATTGTTCGATTGTAGCAATGCCCTTATTCGAGGAAATGAACTTAG
>NZ_JBKEBW010000031.1:0-16628 GCF_047973365.1 Vibrio sp.
AGTTGGCAACATTAAACGTGAGCAGCTAGAAGAGATCCAAGCTTATCTGCAACATTTTGTCTTTGTCGATGTTGAACGAGATGTGAGTTTCGATGTGACTGTTGCTGTCGGCGTTTCTAGCGGGCGCGAAAGTTACATGTCTCTGCAAGAGGTGTTACATCAAACAGATCAAGCAATGTATGAAACTAAGCACCAGAGAAATGTAGTGACCCCCATTCGCATCAAACATCGATAATCGGAAAAGATTTAAACAAATTGTTTAATTGATGTTCAATTGGTTCGCAATCAAAGAGTTTACTAGGATTTAGGCTTGCAATGATGCAATCGATGCTTGATAATCCTCCCACTCTTTGGCTCGAACCAAAGATGCTCTATGGAGGCCCTGGTCCTCCCGCAACACTAATTCGTGAACCTGGTCAGGCCCGGAAGGGAGCAGCCACAGCGACTGACGTGTGTGCCGGGATGTGGCTGGGGTTTCCACCCATCTAAAATTATTCTTATATTTCAATAGCCTACAACTATATGGTTAAAAATTGCACTGCTTGTGCACAAACTAGGTACACAACATGCAGTATCTATCTCTAAACCGTTCCGGTATATGGCAATTCAGATAGAAACTACCTGTTTCAGTACGTGCATAGTTTATACATGCCACCACGTTAGCTAGATTTTGGTTGACCCATAAATAGGCTTTTATACTCCGGTAAAGTTTGCATCAATCATTCAAGTTTCACATAATGAGAATAAGTTGTTATACTCTGGTCATAACATTAATTGGAGTTATAGTCTTTGGATGAGATTGATGTCTTATTAAGTATGCATGGTGAGCAAGTTCATCGAGATGATTGCTATACTTTGCTTCAGGATTTTTTTGAGGGGATAGACAAAACCATTGCTGCAATAGAGGGTAAATAATATGAAAGCAAGAATCGGAATCATGTCTGAAAAGCTCATTCGTATGAGGCTACTAGCTATTGCTCAAGGCAAATACAAACCCCAACAGGATGAACCGAGAGTATGGTATACATCAATCAACGCTATTTCTCAGATCCTTCGTCCTGAGAACATTGAGCTGTTGCGGTTAATTGACTCAGAGAGACCTGAGAGCTTGACTCAATTATCAGAATTGACAGGCCGAGCTAAGTCGAACTTATCAAATACGCTCAAAGCATTAAATGAAAAAGGTTTTGTACGTTTAGAACAAGGTGTTGGCAAGTCCGTCAAGCCAGTGGCTCTATTTACAGACTTTGAAATTGTTACGGATTCAGAGCTTGAACATTACTTGCTTCAACTCTCAATAGGCCAATCGGCTGCCTGATCTACAATAGACGACGAAAGCTTTTTAGGAATCTTTCAACCCATGACCAGAAAAATCAAAGGCGAGAGAAGCTGAAACCGGATTTTCTGCTATAGCTCCGAAAGCAGTTCGAACGCCAGCCATTGGCAAATCGTTCGAATTAGTAAATGTCTTTGCAATACCCATATATCCAAGCATAGGGTATTCAGACAGTTCAACACCGTTTGGGTATACATAGTTATTGTTTACTTCTGTATATAAACGATTACCATAAAAGTTACCTTGCGAATGCGTAACTAAAACCGTTCTGGCGCACTTGTCGAGATACGTTTCCAACTTAATTTCATGTTCGCATAGTCAAGCTCATTAACGCTGTCAGGTTTTGTTTAAAAGTCATTTCATCAGTGAACATTCCATTTATATAGAATAACTGCAAAGAATCGACTCCTTTAACACAGTAACTATCTGAAAAGGCAGCGTTTGCTCTGAACCATTAACACTCTACAAACTATTAAGCGACTTAGCTATACCTGAGTAGATATTCCCGCTCCTCAATATTTTGCTTATGAAATGGAAAGTGATGATCTGTTGGTTGGATACGGTCTGCCTTGGCAAGATAAGTCCCGAAACTTACCTTTCATATCTAAAGTGATTTAATTTCTGCAAAAAGCAATAGGCTTTTCTCTGTTTCTGAAAAGCCTACGCCCCATAGTTTGTTTCGTAAGTTGTCCGTCACACGATGCGGTTAAAAATTTGACCTACATTTTTATAATGTGAACGGTAGGGGCAAACTCAAAAAGAATATTTTCAATTCATAAAATGTCGTGATACGTCAATCAGCGGTGGTTTTGTAGTTATACAATGTTCCGCATATCATTTGAATGACACTAAGGGGGATAGATGTTACTTACCAACTACCATATGCATTGTCACTATTGTGATGGAAAAGGCTCACCTACAGATATGTTAGATAGCGCCAAAAAATTAGGTTTTAAGTCGGTTGGTTTTAGTTCACATGCACCGCTACCATTTGATAATGATTACTGCATGCTTCAAGAGAATTTAGACTCCTATCTACAAGAGATTTCAGCCGCTAAGTACGATGCAGACATCGAAGTCTATTTAGGCTTAGAGATTGATTATATACCCCAATATATGAAGCCGAGCGATGAAAAGTGGCAGATAGACAGCTTAGATTATCGTATTGGTTCCGTGCATATTTTGATGCCGCCTAATAATGAACGCCCAATGCTAAGCGTCGATGGGTCTCTAGATGATTTTTTAATCTTGCTGAATGATGTGTATAGCGGAAACGCAGAAATAATGGTCAGAGCGTATTACCAAAGAGTAGCCGAGCTGTGTGAGTCAGGAGGCTTTGATATTTTGGGCCACTATGATTTAGTGAAAAAGCATAATAAAGCCTTAGCTTTTTTTGATGAGCAAGCTTCATGGTATCAAGATATTGCGATTTCGACTCTCGACGCTGTTGCTAAGGCAGGCGTTATTCTCGAAGTGAATTATGGGGGGCTACTTCGTGGAGCCACCGATGAAGTCTACCCTTCACCATGGTTGTTGAGAGCGGCGAATGAGAGAAATATTCCCGTTCAGATTAATGCTGATGCACACGCACCGAGCCACCTTGGCGTCCATCACATGAAATGTCGTCAAATTTTGCAAGCCGTTGGGTATTCTCAACATCGGGTAATGTTAGGTGGTCATTGGCAAGATGTTGATTTATAGTTTTTACACTACCAGTCGCTTACAACATATTGAATTAGTTTAGGAAAAATCAAGCGGCGTTGAGTTATTTCACCTTAGTTTGTTGGAAGCAAACCAATGACTTGATCAAGTGATTTTACAACGGTCACTTTATCTATAAGCTCTTTATCTGGTGGCAACAAATCTGGCACCATAATAACCTGACAACCAGCGTTAAGCCCTGATAAAGCCCCATTATGTGAGTCTTCTAATACCAAGCATTCTTGTGGCGTTACATTCAGTTTATTACAAGCCATTAAATAGCCATCGGGTGCTGGTTTGCTATTTTTGACATCTTCAGATGTGACAACAACTTCAAATTGCTCTAAATAGCCACTGTTTTTGAAGTTGTGTTTTACATCTCGTAGGGGAGAAGATGTAATCAGAGCACAACGTAGATTTTTACTTTTTAGTGACTGAAAAAGTTGATCGAATCCTAGTTTATAAGCAATACCGTTTTCTCTTGATTGATGAAAGTGAGTATCGCGCTCTTTTTTGAATTGTTCTAGATTGAGTGCTGAACCAAAACGCTCTTGCATCATCGATTCACATTGACCATCTTGTACGCCTAAAAAATGTTGGTAAAAGTCATCACTTAGATCAAGTCCCTGATTACTTGCAGCATGCTGCCAACTTAATTTATAAACACTCTCAGTGTCGAAGATTAAACCATCCATATCAAATAGTAGTGTTGTAATCATAGCTCTCTCAATATTTACCCGTTTTTTTGCGACAGATATTATCATTCTTGACAAGCTTCAAATCTGTCTTGGCTCATTTTGCTAGTTTGTGCACCATTGAACTGATGATTTACGTCATCAATACAGAACACTAAGTAGTGACTTTCCATACCTGAAGTAATTCATTATTTACTAAATTATGCGTTATTTGAGTCAACGGTCGTCGGGTATCTGGTATTTTCGTTACCAAATTCCGCCTTAATATCATTCGTATTTCTCTGGTCAGACCGATATTACGAATGGCGAAGAAGGTTACTACCATGCAAACAGCCACGGCTAAACAATCGTGGCTGTCTAAACAAAGTAAAATATCAGAGCCTATCGAATCACTGCGATCGGCATTTTATTTTGTCTAAGGCGATTATCGAGCCAGCATTTCTTTCACTTGGGTAGAGCCAATAAATTCTTCTAAAGAAGTTAGTTTAATATCAGCAATACCAAAGCGCGGATTATTCTCCTGCCCGGGCTCCGGTACACAGATTGCCGTCATTCGAGCCGCTTTCGCTGCAATCAGTCCATTTACTGAATCTTCAATAGCCAGACAGTGGCGAGGTTCGGTTGCCAGCTTTTCTGCCGCGTCCAGATACACCTGTGGATGAGGTTTGCCATGGGTTAAATGCTCTGCTGACACATAGATTTCAAAGAATCTTTCGATATCAAATGCTTGCAACACGGCTTCAATCAGCCTCAGTGGTGATGAGGAGGCAAGACCGATTTTCAAATCTGTCGTAGCAAGCCATTCTAATGAAGCCAAAACGCCTGGAAGAAGTTCACCTTTAGCGTTAATTTGCGCTATCACTTCATCTAAAATTGCATTTTGTAACTCAACACTACAGTTTTCATCCAATCCGCAGTAGCGAATCCAGTAATTCGCAATTTCATCAATACGTAATCCGGTACTCTGATAGGCAAGCTGCTCTGTAATGGTGCCACCAAATTTTGCGACGGCATTAACCTTAGCTTGGCGCCATAGTGGTTCTGAATCTACCAGAACGCCATCCATATCGAATATGACTGTTTCAATCAAAATTTAATCCTTATAGCAAAATATAAAATTGTTAAGAGTGTCGGTAGGCCACGCCATTGTCATCATCAAAATAATTATCTATCACAGAATGAATAAAAATCCCAACTTGTGTTCACATTCAATGAGTTCACAAATTGGGATTAAGTTGCAGTATGTACTTAATAATTCTAACTAGACTTTAAAATATTCCAACTCATTGGTTTGTGCTTCAGCGAGTTGTGCGAGTTCAGTCGACGCTTGCAGAGTTTGATGAATGGCTGAAACATTTCGGTTCACCAAATCAAAAGTATTGGTGATTGACTTAGATATCTCTTCAGTTACCGCAAACTGTTGCTGAGAAGCCGTCGCCACCAACGTATTGATATCCGAAATCGATTGAGATGCAGTTGCTATTTCTTCAAATGCCGCTTTGATTTGATCAGCAAGTGCAACGGAGTCTTCAATCAGATCCACGTTTTCCATCATATTCTTATTCGCTTTGTCGGATTGACCGCGCAATCTTTCAATGATCTTCTGAATGCTAACTGTTGACTCTTGAGTCCGAGTTGCCAGAACACGAACTTCATCTGCTACGACTGAAAAGCCTCTTCCTTGTTCGCCAGCGCGTGCGGCTTCAATCGCAGCGTTTAGCGCAAGCAAATTGGTTTGTTCTGAAATATTGTTGATGACTTCGGTAACACTGCCAATTTCTAACACCAACTGACCAAGCTCGCTAACAATACTTGCTGTGTTGGTCACCGACTGACTGATTTTATCGGTTAAGTTGATGTTTTGTTCTAATGTCTGTTTGCCGTTTGCTACGCTGTGTTGCGTTTTGCGAGCTTCTTCTTCTGCCATGACTGCTTTGCTACTCACTTTCTGAGAAGTCGAAGATAACTCATTGACCGCAGTAGAAACTTGCTCCATTTGCTGCAGTTCATCTTGCGCGTTATGTTGTGTTTCGTTCATCACAACATTCAGCTCTTGTGCAGCCGACGAGACGTTTTCTGAAATGCTCATGGAGTTTTTAATTAAGCTCGATAATTGAGCAGAAAGGTTGACCAAAGAGAGATAAATACCCGTTTCTTTACCTGTTTGGGTGAAGTTATGGGAGAGATTGCCGGTTGCCATCTCTTTCATTAGTGCCGCGATTTCATCTGGAGCACCACCGACAGGTCTTAGGACTAATTTATTAATGATCATCATTAATACCGCACTAGCCAGAATAATGCAGATAAGACCGGTAGCCGCAGCACTGATGAGTTGGTCGTCTGCGCTTTGTTCAATTTCTTGGTTGCGTGTAAAGGTAACAAAGCTCCAACCACTGAGTGGCAGATCAGACCAAAAAGCAGTGAAATCAATATCTTTGCCATTGACACTCGCGCTATAGCTGAGCTCTGGAGTTGCATCACTGAATTGTTTGTATAAAGGGCGTTGTTCAAAAATGTTTTTACCAACTAATTCAGGGTAGGGTGAATGCAAAATCGTACCGTCATGGGCGTAGAGAAACATGGTTTTCATACTGGCAAAACTGCCCAGAACCGCTTCCGCTTTGATATTGGAGGTGACTGCGGTATCACTGTTGATTTTATAAATGACTGCGATAACCAAATTGCCGCTCGTTGCTGATTTAAACGGTTCTGAAACGTAAAAGTCTTTGCCCTGATTAAATATTGCAGTGTAGTAGGAGCGGTTCATCTGCTTGGCATTGATCGGTAGCTTTTCTCCTTCAGAAGAGAATAAGCTGCCATCTTTCGTGAGGATCGCAACTGCTTCACTGACGTCTTGCTGTACTCGTTGCAGGGTTTGCAACTGACGGATCACATGACTGGCTAAACTTCCTCCTTCCGTGTCACCGTCAAAACTATTAATCGATGCCAGCTCATTACGATAACTGATAAATTTTGCATCCAATGTCGCTTCAATAGTGGCATTTTGTTCTCTTAGTAGCTCTTTATGCTGATGAATGCTTTCATTATGAAAAGCGCGATAATCTAATGCTGCGATAACAATAATAATGGCCGCAATGAGCAGGCTCAGCGTACCGATAGTATGTAGTTTGAATCTGTTCATGGCTCCCCCATAAGTTAATATTTAACACTTAAAATATAATCAATGTGAATGATTATTCTATGGGCGCGGACTATATATTTTTTATTTTAGTTCTGGTAGGAGATCTTGTGAGAGATGAATAAAAACCTATTTTAGGTCAATTTTTCAGCGATGGAATTATGCGCTTAATTGTGCTTGGATGGATAGCTATGCGCATTGTCTAGTACTGAACGGATTTATAGTGGAATTGGTATTATCCGTGAGGCAAGGCATAAAAAAATCAGCCATTAGCAATTAATGCAAATGGCTGATTCACTCACTAGCCGCCTACCTGCAACTCAAGTAGTTTGAGTATACTAATTCACACCTTGTAGTGAGAAAGCTGTTCGTTGAGGCCTGCTGCTAGTGCACTTAATGTTTTGCAGGCTTGTGTGGTATCGCTGCTGTAGCTTAAGTTCTGATCGCTCGCTTCGCGAATCAGGTTGATGTTTTTGCTGACGTCTTCCGCGACAAATCGTTGCTGCTCTACTGCACTTGCTATCTCTGCATTGAGTTGTGAAATATTATTGACCGAAGAGAGTACAGTTCTAAGGACCTCATCTGCAGCCTTAGCCTGAGCAACGTTGCTTTCTGCTAACTTACGGCTGTTGTCCATTTGCTCTGACGCTTGCTTGCCGCTGTGTTGTAAGCGCTCAACCATCTTGCGAATTTCTTCAGTAGAGGCCTGAGTTCTGCTTGCTAGTAAGCGAACTTCGTCTGCGACAACCGCGAACCCTCGACCTTGTTCACCAGCACGTGCCGCTTCAATAGCCGCATTAAGCGCCAGCAAGTTCGTTTGTTCTGCAATGTCGCGAATGACCGTAAGCACTTTGCTGATACTGTCACTGGCATCCACCAGCTCTTGCACAACAAGACTAGAGCTTTCGATATTGCTTGCCTGATGTTGAATACTGTCGATGGTTGCGGTGAGAGTTTCTCCCACTTTATTCACATCTTGGTTAGCCTGGTTGGCATTGTTCTCAGCATCCGAGGTATTTTTTGCGATATCTAACGCTGAAATACTCATTTCATGAGAAGCGGCTGCAACTTGTTCTGTATCTTTGTTTTGCGACGCAATCGAACTTAATGACTGATTAGCCAATGCCAACAACTGATTTGCCGATTGACTAACATCTTCGGCAGCAGCTTTGGAGTGTTTAATCGTTTCATGAATGCGGTCGAGAAGATTATTGAACCCTAATGCCATGGTACCCAGTTCATCTTTGCTGTGCTGTTCAAAGCGTTTTGTTAAGTCACCTTCACCGTCTGCTAAGTTGTGAATAGCATCGACGTAGACTTTGAGTGGCTTGCCAACGATTTTGTGAACCATAATCGAAATGAACGCAATCAATATGACACCTATACCTAGAACTATCGAGACGCTTTGGATGGAAGCACTCCAAATCATGCTATTAATGTCAGCATTGGGATAAGCAGAAACGATTTCATAGCCCCAAGGGGTATAGGTCGAGCGAGAAACATTCCAGTTTTCTTTATCCGCAAGCGCGTTGGCTACCGAATTAGCATCGGTATTGCCTGAGAACATACGCAGTTGACCTTTGCCATCAAGCAAAGCAACAAAGCCGTTATCTAACACTCTTGCGTTATTGACGGCATCGGAAATTGCTTGCATGTCGGCAGAATAACCCACATACCAGATACCAATCGTATTACCATTTGTAATTATTGGCTCATAACCGGCAATATATGGCTGCCCTAAAATGTCGACTTCACCATAAAAGCTCTGACCTTTGCTAATCGCTTGCATTGCTTTACCAGTAGAAGCGAGGGTCGTCCCTGTCGCACGTTGTCCATCTTTCTTAACGTTGGTGGAAATGCGTACAAACTCATCATTGGTGCGAGAAAACAAAGTCGCAGTACCACCCATTACCTTGGTGAGGTTGTCGACTAAGTCGTACTGGTTAGTTTGTTTACTCTCACCAAAATAGAGGTTAGAGGCCATCTTGCCAGAAACCTCATCGCTATCTCTAAGCGTTGGCGAACCAAGCTCAAGGCTACGTTCTTTCAACAAGTTCATACTACTTTGCACGCGCTGCAGCATAATACTGTCAGTGGTGTCGAGTAATCTGGATATATCTTCAACGGCATCTTTCTGATGTTGTTGCGCCGTTTCATGCACCGAAGTGATAGTATGAGTGATTTGGAATCCCACTAATACCGCGGCAAATAAACATATCAACAAAGAAATGCTTAAAATGAATTTTTTATTAATACTCATAAACTTCCTTTAAAACTACAAAATGAAAACATGCTTTATCTTTTTAATTATGTGAGCATGTTGGCGTTTTTTTGATCAATTTGCTAGTTCTAAATTAGCGTTTTTGCATAAAAAAGATGCATTATTTAATTAACCTAAATAAAACAAAGAGTAATAATTGTTACATTTTGTTAGCAATGGTATTGTGAAATGAGTTTGATGTAGATGTGTTCGTAGCCAATAGTTTTGCTCCCATATCACCTTGGACTAATACTGTTTGTCAGCTTTCCATAGATATAGGCGAGTTCCGCAACAGTATGAGCCGAGAATTTCTTTAACAGACTTGCTCTGTGAACTTCAACAGTACGCATTGCGATACAAAGTTCGTCAGCAATACGGATGTTGCGTTTACCTGAAATAATCAGTCTTAGTATGTCTTTTTCACGTTTGGTTAGCGAGTCATAGCAAGCCTTGGCGTCAACCCAGTCGAGTTTGGCCGCAGATTGGGCTTGTCCATCCATAATGGCTTGCACCAGTTCGTCACCTTTCACTGGCTTTTGAAAAAAGTGAATTGCGCCTTCTTGCAAAGCGTCGACAGCCATTGGAATATCACCATGGCCAGTGAGGTAAATGATCGCTAAAGGACTGTTAGCTTCGTTAAGAATTTGATGAACCTGCTGACCTCGAAGTTGTGGCATTCGGCTGTCCAATATCACACAGCCGGGCTTGGTTGTGTCGATAGAATCCAGAAACAGTTGGCCGTCCGCAAATGTAGTCACTTTAAAATCGTGTTCTTCAAGCATAAAGGCGAGCGAATCACGGACGGACTCGTCATCGTCGACGACATAAACAGGAAGTTGCGTATTGATGTGGTTCATAAGTGATATTCCTGATGATCCATTAAAAATAGGGCAGCGAAAGTGTGACCATACAGCCGTGAGGTTTTGTAGACTGCAACTGAATCTGACCATGGTGGGTTTCCATAACATCTCGGCATATGGCTAACCCTAGGCCAAGTCCGTTCTCTTTGGTTGTAAAGAAGGCGTCGTTTATTTCATTTCCCGCTAAACCTGTGCCATTGTCTGTGAGCTTAACCAGCAGGTTTTCCTGATGGTATTCAGTCTCTACAGTAATGGTCGCTTGATAGTCTTCTGTCTTATGGCGTTGTTGGTAGCTGATACAGGCATCAATGGCGTTATTTAACAAGTTGACGAACACTTGCTGCATGCCCACGGAATCAATGTCAGCGGCAATAACGTCACCTTCCGTTTGGCGCACCAGTAAAACCGAGTGTTTCTGTAAGCGGTAATGCATTAACTCTAGGGTGTCGGTTATCAGATCTTCTATATTGTTCGGTTGCTTTTCGATGCTACGTTTTTTAATGAGATTGCGTAAACGATGAATAATGGCATCTGCTCTATCCACCTCTTTTTGAATTTTATGAAAGACCGGTACGATATCTTCATTCGGTCTTTGCTTAGAAAGTCTCAATAAGCCACCTTCGCTGTAATTTCGTATTGCAGCGAGAGGTTGGTTGATTTCATGTGCAAGGCTGCTGCCCAGCTCATCGACAATCGCTACGCGCTGAGAGTGTTCAAGCTGTTCATTTTTTTCTTTAAGTCGAGATTGTGTCTGTTCCAGAGCCTGCTTACTTTTGCTGAAACGGTATTCAAGCCAAAAGTGATAAGCGTTCAAAACGATGACAAATACAAAAACTGCCCATGCCCATTCCTGATGAAATCGCAGCCAACGAAAGGCTTCTTTCCACCAAGGTTCTTGAAATGGGTGGAGGTCTAACGCCTGATAAAGTTTATCAATGGACAAAAGGCTGGCGGGAGATGTCCAGCCAGAGGCTCCGGCAGCAATAGCCGCTTGGCTGTCCGATGGCATTGCCAGTAAGGCCCGAGTGACCTGTTTTGCCAGTTGAGAAGATGCACGCTCAGTTTTTGCAAACGACCAGTTTGGATAAAGGCGAGTCGATACCTGACAAGGGAAATCACTCGGTGTCTGCACATTGATCACTCGATAAGCATTGGCTCCCAATAATCCTTCTTGTTGCATGGTTTCAAGTAGGCACACTGGAACTATTGCTGCGTCAACAATCTTGTCTCGCAGTTGGTAGAGATTGGCGTCGATCGGAAAGCCAAGAAAACGAACATTGGCGAAGAAGTCATTAGGGTTGATTCCCATTTCTAACACTTGATAGCGCAGCGTCAGATACCCCCCGAACGCTCGTTCTGAAACCGCAGCCATCGGTTTTCCTGCTAATTCTTCGATTTTGAAATACGGAGCGTCTTTTTGCACCACTACGGCTGAACCAATGGTGTGATTAAAATGACCGGTTAGGCCGCTGTTGAGGGTGGCTAACCACGACAGTTCAAACTGTCTGCCCAAACGTACCGCTTGGCCGGGATTGGTCAGGATGAAATCCATGCTCTGGTTCTGCACGGCGATTGCCATACTTTCTAAGTCCAGAGGATGGAGGATAAAGTCGCTATCAGGAATTTGTTGGTTCAGCCAATCCATTGTCGGTTGCCAACGCTGCTGTGCGTATAAGTTGCCTCGTATGGCTAACACACCAATATCAACAGAGTTTTTCTCTGTTGATTGCCCAAAGCTGAACGCAGAAAACAGCAGAGAGATACTTGCCAATAGCAGAGCTGCAATGTGCTGTATACCCGTTCTCATCATCGCCTGAATTGTCCGTTTGAAATCCTTATATGGCTAAGGATAACAGCATCTTACTGCTAGCTACATTTGTTTTAGATCAACTTTGATCTGGGTATGTGGAAATCCACTATATCGGCAAGTGGGGGCTTTTCTGACAATAAACACAGACCCCTTATAAATTTAGCAGGTGAGTGATGGATACGAGCAAAAGACGCTTCATGAGTGCCGTTACTGCTGGCGCTGCTTTGATTCCAATCACGGGTGTTGGAACAGCAACAGCAAGTACCGTGATACGAAATAACCAGTCGCCAGACAGAAAAGGTCAAACCGGTAAGCGTTACGCCATGGTTATTGACTTGCGTAAGTGCGTCGGTTGTCAGGCGTGTACGGTTGCTTGCAGTGTGGAAAACCAAATGCCGATTGGTCAGTTCAGAACCACAGTCAAACAATACGAAGTGACTCTGGAAGATGGCTCATCTTCAACGCAAAACGTAAAAGCGTTTACCTTACCCCGTTTGTGTAATCACTGTGAAAACCCACCTTGCGTTGCGGTTTGTCCGGTACAAGCCACCTTTCAGCGCGACGATGGCATTGTGATGGTTGATAACAGCCGTTGTGTTGCCTGTGCTTACTGCGTTCAGGCTTGTCCCTATGATGCACGCGTCATCAACCATGATACGTTGACAGCCGATAAATGTACCTTCTGTGCCCATCGTCTTGAAAAAGGGCTGTTGCCTGCTTGCGTGGAAACCTGTGTAGGCGGTGCAAGGGTGATTGGCGACATCAATGACCCGAAAAGTTACGTCAGTCAGTTAATCGCAGAGCATGGCGATGATATCAAGGTTCTAAAACCGAATGAAAATACCCGTCCACATGTGTTCTACATCGGTATGAACGAAAGGTTTGTTCATCCATTGCAAGGACAATCTGCGATTTTTGAACCGCAAGGAGAACCAGCATGATCATTACCGAAGTTCTCGTTCAACCTCAGGCTGTTGCTTGGTTGCCATGGGCCGTTCAGTATTTCTTCTACATCGGTTCGGCCTATGCAGCGGCGATACTGTTTGTGATTGCGTTAAAGTTTGATCAGCAAAGTAGCCATCGTCTGCGTGCTGCGTTGGTGCTCACTATGGCGATTGGCGCTGTAGTCGGCCCGCTTGCACTGACTGGCGATCTTCATCAGCCGGGCAGAGCGTGGCATTTCTACCTATATTTCACACCATGGTCATGGATGTCGTTAGGTTCTCTGTTGTTACCCGTGTTTTCCGGCTTGACGATAATCACAGCTTGGTTGTACTTGCGTAATGACTTGATGAAATTAAGTGATAGCCAAGGAAAAGTGTTCAGATGGATTTCCAAGCTGACGCTGGGTCAATGGCAGATTTCTCATAAACACATGTTGGTAGTGTCTCTGTTCACCGCTCTTTCTGGCTTAACCATTGCGGTGTATACCGGCGCTGAGATTATGGCGGTAGATTCTCGGCCTTTATGGAATCAGCCTGCATCGCCACTGTTTTGGTTTGTTTCCGCCTTCTTGGGTGCTGTGGGTTTTACGCTGCTTGTCTGGCTGCTTTTTCCAAACAAAAGTAAGCAAGATTCAATGACGTCCTTTGATCTCAACCTGCTGAAAAAAGTGGTCTCATTGAGCAGCGTCCTTTCCTTGGTGCTTGTACCGATTTGGGCGTCGAATAATCAGACATTTTCGCTATATCTCAGCAATGAGTGGGTGCATCAGCTGGCGATGATCTCAGTTTTGATGCTACTGAGCGTTGTCTGGGGCATGTTTTGTTTGCGTGAGCATTACAGCAAAACAGGTTTGCTAGTGATGGTGTTGTTGGCTCTTGGTGCTGCATGGGTTGTACGTTGGGTCACCATGATGCAGGTTCAGACCATTGCCAAATACGATACTGGGCCGATTCCGTATCAGCTCTCATTAGGATCTGATGGCTTACTGGGCATTGTAGGGATGTTCGGTCTATGGCTGGCTCTTGCTCTGCTTGCCAGCGAGTTAGTTTCATCCAGTGCCCCACGACTCACATCTACTCATCAATAATTAGAGGAACAGTTCTATGGACAATAAACGTCGTCAGTTTTTGAAGTCTGGCCTCGCCGTTGGTGGTGCAGGTGCGTTTGCAGCAGGTTATGCGACCACAACCAAACATATGGTCGAAGGCGTGGTTGAAGGTAAAGCTGGCAGCCCAACTAAGGACATTCATCATGGTAATTCACTGGAAGCTGAGTATACGGTCAACGCAAAGGGCAACTTGATTCCAAATCCAAATCAGCGAGTAGCGCCTTCAATGTGTTTTGGTTGTTGGACTTTGTGTAAGAAGGCGTATGAACTGAACAAAAGACTGAACTATGGATTAACCCGAATTTATGTGGATTAAACGGGATTGAGGTTAGATAATTAAAGGGCTGACAAAAATATGGGTCATCATTCCCTCTGACAATTATGAGGCTCGACAAATGAACAAAAAAATCAGAGGGAACAAAATTTGGCGCGACAAACGACCAAAAAAACAATCAGCTCAAATCACCGTTGCAAAATCGATCTTACTACTTCTTATTCAAATTTCAAAACTAAGCAAGAATCTAATGCTATTTGGTTTTAAATGACATGAACATTCGATGTACCAATTTAAGATCTTTGATTGATAAATGAGTTAAAGATTTTACAGTCTCTCCAACTATGCTTGAAGCTTTAGTCATTACGTAGTTCTTACTTAGTCTAAGTTGGTGTGCTCTTGCCCATATGGCCTTGTAGTAATACTTTCGGTCACTCTCATTATACACTGGCTTTCCTTCGCGTTTTATAGCAGTTTGCCGCTTTAAAAAGCTAATTGCTTCATCATATTTATCTTGTGGGATAGATTTGTACTCTGTGACCGAATATTTTTCTTTAATCTTCTTCCACCATTTGCCATAAGCACTCTGTCGTGACATTCCGTGGGCGACTTCTTGAACAACCAATGTATCAATACATTTTTTCACATTGTATGCTTGGGCCTCAGTAAGTACGTCAGCATCTCGAATAACAATCTTCTCTTGAATTATTTTTTCAGGGGGAAGTGATTGAATAATCACGTTATTGTTCCCCATGATATTGTTATTACCTTTTACATTAATTGAAGCTGTCCTTTGCTTCTCGGTTCGACCTTTCGATCCTTTACCTTTCTTCTTCGGCTCTATGCTGTTTGCAAGCTCAAGAAGAGCTTCATCGAAGGTAGGTTCGTCCTTTTCACTATCTTTTGAACTACGGCCACTACAAGGGAACTGATAAACATTGGACATAAGGTTCTCCTATGACGCTAACTCAATAGCCTCTTCAATTAATTGATAATCAATTTTTTTATCCTTAGTGCTCATTTTGTAAAGTAAGGTGATGATTTTTGCTTTCTTTGCTGGAGCAATAAAAGCTTCTTTTTTTTCAAGAATAATTTCAATAGCTTGTATTATATTTTGCAACACCTGTTCATTTAGTTGCGTATGTTCGTCCCGTTTTTTTGATGGATCTTCACCTGTAGCAAGCCAACTGATTGATTTTCCGGACGCCTCAGCAATGAGAGCGAGCCTATCCAGTGTTGGATATTGTTTTGCCGCGATATAGTTCCGCAATGTCTTCTCTGACAACCCACATTTGCGGCTAAAAGACCGCACAGAGTCATTTCCAATTATGTACTCAAGTCTTTCGCTGAAAGGGATTATTTGTTCACTAGGAATAATCCCTTCCGGATTATTCTCTTTATTAAGGGATTTTTCTGTCAAACCCCTTGTGCTATCAAGTATTTCCATTAGTTTCTCTCAAAAACGCAACAAAGCACAAAAATCCGCAATCAGGTTGACTTGCGGATTTTTTAGCCGCTATATTTACTACACGTTCACGCAACACGGCAGTGTTACACCTCCGTGTAACTCTTGAGGATATCAAAATGCAGGAAACAATTCATGATTGGCATCGCGCTGATGTGAAAAGTGCTTTAGAGAAAGCTGGAACCAATCTATCTAAGCTCGCCCGAGAGAACAAAATTAAGCCTGTAACCTTTCGTAATGTTTTGCGTACTCCTTGTCCGAGTTATCAAGAAATTGTGGCGAAAGCGCTAAACGAAAAACCAGAAAATATCTGGCCTAGTCGTTACATGAAAAAGACGGCATAGGTGACGGCATGTGGTTTACAGCAAAAGAACTGATTGGTTATCCAGAAATGCCAACAACGGTTCACAAAATAAGAGAGAAGCTAGACAAACTGTCAGGTAGACAAGAGCAGAGCTTTAGAAAAAGAGATGGCAGCAAAGGATTTGAATATCACATCTCTTGTTTACCGACTGAAACGCAACAGCACATATACGCCCAGCAAGCGATTGCTGAGCGTAAAGACAATTCCGATCTTACTAAAAAGGTTCGTGATGAGTTTGTTGAAGCAAACCTTGAGCGTAGCTCGGATGAAAAAATCCAAGCACTTGCGCTAATGAATGGCTGGTCGGAAGAACGTAAAAACCGGTGCAATGTTCGTTACGACATCATCAAAGCCTGTGATGAATACATTCGTAATGTTGCAATGATTGGCGTTAAACGCACTCAGGCTACACGTGATTTCGTTGCGATGTTCAATGCGAAGTCTCTGGCGTTTGATGAGAACGTCTATCGCACTCTGGATGGTAAATTCAGTGAAGCTTCTTTGTACCGTTGGCGCAAAGACTACAGAACTGGCGGAATTGCCAACTTAGATCGCAGAGCTAACCCAGACAAAGAAAACTTCATCATTGAGTCTCAACCTGACATGAAAGCTTTTGCGCTGGCCTTTATTGAGGCGTTCCCACACGCCCAAGGAACGAAGCTGCGTAAAGG
>NZ_JBKEBW010000128.1:0-29787 GCF_047973365.1 Vibrio sp.
AAAGAGTCTTCCAGTTCACGTAACAGTTCTTTTTGACGAGAGCTGAGTTTTACCGGTGTTTCTACCACCAGCTTCACGAGTAAGTCACCCATTGCGCCACCACGTACACTCTTCACGCCTTTACCACGCATACGGAACATACGGCCTGTTTGCGTCTCTTCTGGCACTTTAAGGTTGACACGACCATCAAGGGTTGGGACTTCAACTTCACCGCCAAGGGCTGCCATAGCAAAGCTTACAGGCACTTCACAGTACAGGTTGTTGCCATCACGTTCAAAAATATGGTGCTCTTTTACGTGTACCTGTACGTACAAGTCACCAGCTGGCGCACCCATTTCTCCCGCTTCACCTTCACCAGCTAAACGAATACGATCACCGGTATCCACACCAGCGGGAATCTTAACATTAAGGGTTTTGGTTTTCTGTTTACGACCTTGCCCATGACACGCATCACAAGGCTCTTTAATAATTTTACCTTTACCATTACAGGTAGGACAGGTTTGCTGTACCGCGAAGAACCCTTGACGCATCTGTACTTGACCATGCCCATGACAGGTAGGACAGGTTTGAGCTGAAGTGCCTTTCTTTGCACCAGAGCCATCACAAACCTCACAGTGAACCAGTGTTGGTACTTCGATTTCTTTGCTACAGCCGCGAACCGCTTCTTCTAGAGTCAGTTCCATGTTGTAACGTAGATCTGCGCCACGCTGCGCGCGGGGACCGCCACCGCCACGACGAGCACCACCGAAGATGTCACCAAATACATCACCGAAGATATCGCCAAAATCAGCACCGCCGCCACCAAAGCCGCCACCGCCCATGCCGCCTTGTTCGAAGGCGGCATGACCATATTGATCATAAGCGGCTTTTTTCTGATCATCGGTCAGAATTTCGTACGCTTCTTTTACTTCTTTAAACTTATCCGCAGCAGTCGCATCACCCGGATTGCGGTCAGGGTGGAATTTCATTGCTAGGCGTTTGTACGCCTTTTTAATATCGCGCTCTGAGGCATCACGGCTAACGCCTAATACTTCGTAAAAATCACGTTTTGACATGTTTCAAACTACCAATTTCTTTCAGTGAGAAGCGGCTTGCTTCTCCGTCTTTTATCAATCAACCTAGATAATATTACTGACAACAATCTTAAGTTTCACTTAGCAATCAATATTGTTGATGCAATGAGTTGACAAGCAAATAGTATTATCTGGATAGACTCTACATCTACAAACATGCGGGCGAGAGAGAAACTCTGACGCCCGCAAGTAAACAGAAGGATGAACACAGATGACTTGTCATGTAACCAGTCATCTGCTTACAACAAATTATTTCTTGTCGTCTTTCACTTCTTCAAATTCAGCGTCAACAACATCGTCATCCTGAGAAGCTGCTTGTTGTTCAGCACCAGCACCTTGTTGGGCTTGAGCTTGCTGCTGGGCAATTTCCATCAGCTTTTGAGATGCTTCCATCAGAGCTTGAACTTTTGCGTCGATTTCAGCTTTATCATCGCCTTTCTTCGCAGTTTCTAGTGCTGCTACAGCGGCTTCGATTTTCTCTTTGTCTTCTGCTGGAAGAGCTTCACCTGCTTCAGCAACTTGTTTTTGTGTTGCGTGAATCATTTGATCAGCCTGGTTACGCGCAGTTGCTAGCTCTTCGAACTTTTTATCCGCTTCTTTGTTAGCTTCTGCTTCTTGCACCATTTTCTCGATTTCTGCGTCGCTCAAACCGCCAGAAGCCTGGATAGTGATCTTTTGCTCTTTACCTGTTTGTTTATCTTTCGCAGATACGTGCAGAATACCATCCGCATCCAAGTCGAAGATTACTTCGATTTGCGGCATACCACGAGGTGCAGGTTGAATGCCTTCTAGGTTGAACTGACCTAGAGACTTGTTGTAAGACGCTTGCTTACGTTCACCTTGTAGTACGTGGATAGTTACTGCATTTTGGTTGTCTTCAGCCGTTGAGAACACTTGGTTCGCTTTAGTAGGAATCGTGGTGTTTTTCTCGATTAGCTTAGTCATAACGCCACCCATAGTCTCGATACCTAGAGACAGTGGAGTTACGTCCAGAAGAAGTACGTCTTTAACGTCACCAGCCAGTACACCACCTTGAACAGCAGCACCAACCGCTACAGCTTCATCAGGGTTCACGTCTTTACGTGGCTCTTTACCGAAGAACTCAGAAACTTTCTTCTGCACCATAGGCATACGAGTTTGACCACCAACCAGAATAACATCTGTGATGTCGCCTACAGATAGGTCAGCATCCGCTAGAGCAACTTTTAGTGGATCTAGTGAACGTTGAACTAGGTCTTCAACTAGGTTTTCTAGTTTCGCACGAGAAATCTTGATGTTCATGTGCTTAGGACCAGTCGCATCCGCTGTGATGTATGGTAGGTTGACATCCGTTGATTGCGCTGAAGACAATTCGATTTTCGCTTTTTCTGCCGCTTCTTTTAGACGTTGCATTGCAAGCGGATCGCTCTTCAGGTTGATGCCTTGCTCTTTCTTGAACTCGTCAGCCAAGTAAGTGATTAGACGGTTGTCAAAGTCTTCACCACCAAGGTGAGTGTCACCGTTAGTAGAAAGAACTTCGAATGTTTTCTCGCCTTCAACTTCATCGATTTCGATGATTGAAATATCGAATGTACCACCACCAAGGTCGTATACAGCGATAACGCGGTCGCCGCCTTTCTTATCCAAACCATAAGCTAGAGCAGCGGCAGTTGGTTCGTTAATGATACGTTTAACTTCAAGACCTGCGATACGACCAGCATCTTTCGTTGCTTGACGTTGCGCATCGTTAAAGTAAGCAGGAACTGTGATTACAGCGCCAGTGACTTCTTCACCCAGGAAGTCTTCTGCAGTTTTCTTCATTTTCTTCAGAACTTCTGCTGAAACTTGAGGTGCAGCCATTTTTTGGCCTTTCGCTTCAACCCATGCGTCACCGTTATCCGCCTTAACAATTTTGTATGGCATGATTTCGATATCGCGCTGAACTTCTTCGTCTTCGAAACGACGACCGATAAGACGCTTAATAGCAAATAGCGTATTTTCTGGGTTCGTTACAGCTTGACGTTTTGCAGGTTGGCCGACCAATGTTTCGCCGTCTGTATAGGCAATAATAGAAGGGGTGGTACGTTCGCCCTCTGCGTTTTCAATTACGCGAGGTTTATCGCCGTCTAGTACAGCGACACATGAGTTAGTCGTACCTAAGTCAATACCAATGATTCTACCCATCAGGCTATCTCCGAAATATATTCTTTGTTCATTTGTTATGCCCTTCACGGGCCACAAGCTAAACATTTATGTTTGCTTCTTGTATGCCCAATAGATAAGGGCGTCAAAAAGCATTTCAAGGGGAAAAATGAAAAAAAATAAAAATTATCGGCTTTTTCGCACAAAATTTGTTGCGGTCAGATAAAGCTCGAGGCCAAAAATAAACGGGAGGTCCAAGCCTCCCGTTTATTTCTGCGTTTTAAGATTACTTAGCAACCATCACCATCGCAGGACGAACCACACGACCGTTTAGCTCATAACCTTTTTGCATCACGAACATCACTGTGTTTGATTCGTGATCTGAGCTTTCTTGAATAGACATCGCCTGATGGAATTCAGGGTTGAACGCTTCACCTTCAGGGTTGATTTCTTTCAGACCGAACTTCTCAACAACACCAATAAAGGTTCTGTGAGTTAGCTCAACGCCTTCTACTACAGGTTTAATCGCTTCATTTTCTAGATCAGCAGCTTGAATCGCACGTTCTAGATTGTCGATAACCGGTAGCAACTCTTCAGCAAAACGGTTCAAAGCAAACTTACGAGCTTTATCCACCTCTTGTTCAGAGCGACGGCGCATGTTCTCTACTTCCGCTTTAGCACGTAGTACGCTATCTTGCTGCTCTTTCAAGCGTTGTTCGCTAGCCAGTAGCGCTGCTTCTAGTTGAGCAATTTTTGCTTCTTGCTCATCAAGCACGTCACCTTCTTGCGCTTCTTGGTTCCAATCGATATCAGCATCAGTGCCGATAGCTTCAGCTTCAACTTCAACCGCTTCTGGCTTCAGCTCTTCATCTTTAACTTTGTTTTCTTGGTTGCTCATGATATCTCCTGCATTCCTTCCGTTATCGGGTCGTGATGAATAACCGCTAAGGAACTGAATTCTCTTTTACGTTCTTGACACAAAAATTCGCATAAAAGCGTAACTTGCCCTTATTATGGGGATGAAGAATTTTGATTCAAGCCTAATTCGGTTGGAAACTTATGAAAAAACCATTTGAAGTCATCGCCATCATTGGCAAGCCTAGAGATCAACAAGCCATTCAGACACACAAAGAATTGTATCAATGGTTAACAATTCTGGGTTATTCCGTATTTATTGACGATAGGCTCAAAGAAATCTTAACCGATATTCCTCAACAACACTTTTCAAGTTTAATCGAACTTGGCAAAAAGGCAGACTTGGCGGTTGTTGTTGGTGGTGACGGCAATATGCTTGGCGCAGCTCGAGTTCTGTCTCGCTTTGATATCTCTGTTATCGGTGTTAATCGTGGCAACTTAGGCTTTCTCACTGACTTGAACCCCGAAGATTTCCAATCTCGCTTACAAGCTGTGTTGGAAGGTGACTATATGCAAGAAGAACGCTTCTTATTGGAAGCTGAAGTTCATCGTCACGGACAAGTCAAGAGCCATAACGCAGCACTCAATGAAGCGGTATTGCACCCGGGAAAAATCGCTCACATGATCGAATTCGAGGTATACATTGACGACAATTTTGCTTTCTCTCAACGATCAGATGGATTGATCATTTCTACGCCGACAGGCTCAACCGCGTATTCTCTCTCTGGCGGAGGTCCCATTGTCTCGCCTAGCCTCAATGCAATTACACTGGTACCCATGTTCCCGCATACCCTGTCATGTCGCCCGCTGGTGGTCGATGGCAAACGTCGAATTAAACTAGTGGTTTCCCCTGATAACCGAGGAACTCAAGAAGTCAGTTGCGATGGACAAATATCTTTGCCTGTATCGCCAGGAGATGAAGTGATCATTTACCAGAGCCCAAATGTGCTCAAACTAATTCACCCTAAAGATTACAGTTACTACAGCGTACTGAGAAGTAAGCTCGGTTGGTCGAGTAAATTGTTCTAAACTATTTTTTAGTTCACTAAAAAAATGTTGATTAGCCATTTGACTAAGGTCACAAAAAAAGTAAAATTGACACTGTCCTCGAGACAAAAGGCAAACAACTTTTAACGGTGAAAAAATGAACTCAGCACTATTATCCATTTTCAAAGGTGAAAATAATCTTAAGCTAGGTAAACTGTTAACGCCTTCAATTGCTGTATCGTTTGCAGTTATTGGACTGTTAAGTCTTATCTCAATGGCATAATATGCCAAGCCGAATTCAAAAATAATAAAGACGCTCAATTGAGCGTCTTTATTATTTTTGGGATATGAAAGTGATTATTCACATTCAATAAGATCAAAAGATTCCGTTGGTTTAATCAACTCATCTTGAGCATCTATGATTTGCAGCTCCCATTCACCTAACTGCTTGGTACGTTTTACAATACCGTACACGGCTTCATTACAGTGTTTAAACGCTGTAGTAGGGTGCCAACCTTTTAATAAACCAGCGGTGAAAATGGAAGAGATGAGATCTCCGGCACCCACTAAAGGTCGCTCAAAATCAAGCTGTGGACGCTGTGCCAAATAACATTTGCCTTCAACTGCTAACATCATGGAGAACTTGTCTCCCGAAACACTATGCAGATGCTTAACCAACACGATCTTAGGCCCCATGGTTAACGCTTTTTGGCAAGCAACAATGGCATCCGACAAACTATTGATATCCATGCCCACAAACTGACCAAGCTCAAACTGGTTAGGCACAATAACGTCGGCCATCGGCATCAAACGAGTCAATAAGTGCTCCGCAACACCTGATGCAACAATACACCCTTTTTCTGGCGACCCCATAACAGGGTCGCAGATATAAAGTGCATCCGGATTAACAAGTTTAGTTTGCGTAACCGCATCGGCTACCGCAAGACATTGCTCAGCACTACCTTGATAACCTGTAACAACCGCTCGGCATTGCTCTAGTGCGCCAATATTACTCAGTCCCTTTATTACAGTGCTGATATCGTTAGCCGAAAAAACACTGCCTGTCCATCCTTGCGGATATTGAGTGTGATTAGAAAATTGCACCGTATGAATTGGCCAAACCTCTAATCCCATTCTCTGCATCGGGAACACCGCACTGCTATTACCAGCGTGACCAAAAGAAACGTGAGATTGTATTGAAAGAACGCCTTGCATTGTTGTTACACCTTACTTAGTACCGCGATTAGAATGCGTAGATAACGGTTATACCCAAACTACTTGGAGTTGCATGATAGCTTAAGCTCAGAGAATAGATACTACGTTCTCCATCAATGTTCACATCGCTATCATCGAAATCAACTTGAGGTAGGTAGACATAAACATAAAAAGCATGACAAGAAATCATTATCTGACATCCTGCCATGCTTTTAAGCTCATGTTTTAATATGAAATATCACAACAACGAGTAACCAAACATCGGTTTGATTAACCTGTGAATACTGGCAGCAGGTTGAGCATCGACATAAAGTGGAATACAGCGGTCAACACCCCAAAGACAATTAGAGTAGCAATCATCGCGTTGCCACCAGGAGCCATAAAGCCCTCATGTCCTCCTTCCATACTGCGAGACTTACGAGCTAGAAATGCCGGGGTCAGACAAGCCCATACCGTCGCAGCCGCGCCTGCATAACCGATAGCAATGACAAACCCAAATGGAAACAGTAGCGATAACACCAGTGGTGGTAAGAAGGTTACCAACCAAGTTTTAGTGCGTCCTTGCTTAGTGTCTTCAAATTTGAAGAAGTCAGCTAAGAAGTCGAATACACCTAAACCAACACCGATGAAAGAGGAAAGAATTGCGGCCATAGAGAATGCATTGATAGCGTTGGAAACTTTATCTGAATCAATTGCACCGCCAAGAGCCGCTAATAGTGCTTCAACGTTACCACCTTGCTCAATCACTGGACCAAACTCAGTACGAGGTAGATTACCGTAGATACTAATCATCCACAGGAAGTAAAGAGTTAAGGCAATCACAGTACCGCCTAAGATGGCTTGCTTAGCACGGTTTTCACATCCGTAGTATGAACGCATACTTGCAACAGAGTGGTGGTAACCAAATGAGGTTAGCGCGACAGGAAGCATTGCCATTGCATAAGGTGCGTAGCTTGATTCTTCGTTGATACGGTCGAACAGGATAGAGACATCAATGTTAGCGGCTAGACCTGAAACACCAAACGCGAAGCTCAGTCCCATGAAAGCAATGAGCACAACGGAAATTCGGTCGACAGCACGAGTGGAATGCCAAACAAAAATTGAAAATACAACAACGAATAAGATCGAAGCTATTTTGTTATTGATATCTAAAACGCCTTGTAAAATTAAACCAGCAGAAGTCGTATAAGCGTATAATAAGATGCCACCAACAAAATAAACGGCCAAATTATTAATATGGTTAATTTTACTACCTAGCATATCTTTGGTTACAGTATCAAATGACACTTTTAAATCGTAACGTTTAAATGCTTCGAGTAACATCCAACCAGAGACCGTCATCATAATCATAGTGAATGCAATGGCAACCAGAGACCAGATAGTCCAAGCACCTGCACCAGCACTAGGTAAACCTAACATTCCGGCACCAACACAGACACTTGCAATAATACAAGATCCGCCAATTATAGAGGGGTTATTTTTCATAAGTGTTTCTCACGTAATTGGTTAAAAATTTATAATTTAATTTTGGATAATATGTAGTTTTTAAATTATTTATATTTGAATAAGATAAGATGGCATATAAAATATGCTTTATTTTTTATATAACAACTTAAATATATATTTTTGATTTATGCGTACCTCAACAAGAGGTACGCATATTATTTAAAATTTAATTTATATATGAATTAAATTTCTTTTAGACGAGCAGTAAAGTGACGTAGTACTGGTGGCTCGTAAGTAAAGTCTAAGCCTTTAACGTTATGTGCATTCTCTTTTACTTTCTCAAATGCTTCGATAACGAAATCCATGTGAGTTTGAGTGTAAGTTGCACGAGGAATAGTTAAACGTAGCAGTTCAGCTGGGCACTTATGTTGCTTACCTGTTGCAGGATCACGACCTAGCAGCAAAGAACCAATTTCCACTGCACGGATACCTGCGACCTTGTACAGTTCACAAGCTAACGCATGTGCAGGAAATTGTTCCGCAGGGATATGTGGAAGCAGTTTACCTGCATCGACAAATGCCGCGTGACCACCAGCTTGCTGACATACAACACCAATGGCTTCCAGACCATCGACCAGGTACTGAACTTGACCAATACGGTACTCTAGCCATTCTTGGCGCATACCATCGTATAGACCAACAGCAAGACGCTCCATTGCGCCGCCTTCTAGGCCTCCGTAAGTTGGGAAACCTTCTTGAACCACACAGAGAGTACGACAATCGGTGTATACATCCATCATTGATTCATCTTTGAAACAAAGCAGGCCACCCATTTGTACCATAGCGTCTTTTTTAGCGGACATTGCTAAACCATCCGCATACTTGTATGACTCACGAGTGATCTCTTCGATTGTCCAGTCTTGATAGCCAGGTTCACGCTGTTGGATGAAATATGCATTTTCAGCAAAACGAGCAGAGTCCATAATGACAGGAATGTCATATCGCTTAGCAATTTCATATACCGCTTTTAGGTTGCCGATGGAGACTGGCTGACCACCCGCTGAGTTACAAGTAATAGTACTTACAATATAAGGAACGTTAGCAGGACCCGCTTCTTCAATCGCAGCTTCTAGTTTCGCTAAGTCAAAGTTGCCCTTAAAATCAGCTGTAACAGCAGTGTCGAATGCTTCTTCCGTGTATACGTTTTTTGCAACACAGCAGTTCACCTGAGTATGCCCTTGAGTGGTATCAAAGAAATAGTTAGACAGAGCAACCATCTTAGTACGATCAAGACCTTTTTCTTTTTCACGCTTTTTAATCAGTACTGGGATGTAAATCTGTTCGGCACCGCGACCTTGGTGAGTAGGAATAGTTAACTCATAGCCAAAAATATCTTTCACTGCATCTGCTAATGCGTAGTAGCTACGACTACCACTGTATGCTTCGTCTCCCATAAGCATTGCAGCCTGCATTCTTTGAGTGATAGAACCCGTACCACTGTCTGTTAACAAATCAATGAATACGTCTTCACTGTCCAGTAAAAATGGGTTCATACCCGCTTTTATAATTGCTTCTTCGCGATATTCACGGGTAGTTGTTTTTACAGGCTCAACAACGCGAATACGAAATGGTTCTGGTAAGTGTTTAAAGTTTTGCATGGAAATACCTTTATATTATGTATTTTTTCACAAGCTATTTTAAATAATCAGGACGATAAGTTATGTGCCAAAAAAAAATAGCCATATTAGTGTTTTTTGAAATTCATTTTTAATTAACACGCAGCACAAATAAGTTCATTTAAATAAACAGATCCGTAAGCGTTGTGATGATGATTTTTTGATGGTTATCGGAGATAACTTTTAGTAAAAACCTAGTTTAGACTCCAACCAAAAAGAAGTTAGATATGCGTATAAGCGGGAAGGATAGAAATTTTGTAATCGTGTGTATACCAAGCTACTGAGCTTGACCATAACTGTTCTAGATTTTTTAGATTGATCTTCATATCTAATTCCATCGTTAGTTATAGCTAGTTGACTAATGCAATTATTATTTTATAAAAAAACATTTTCGTAAATTGATTCTAATAATAATTGTGAGCTAAATCTTTATAAACAAAATTGCAATAAGTTAGGCATCACATTGTTTAATGTTTTTACCTAAAAAGGTAGTTAATTGAAAATCGATTAATCTCAATAACTCATTCAAAAATCTAATGAAAACCATCCAAACCATACGCAGAACATGAGACGACGTTGCAAAATTTTTAATCAACACCTTTACTGTATAAAGAAACAGTATATACTGTTCAAAAATACAGTATTGTTTAACTATACAGGTGATAAAAAATGCTGGCTCATTTAAGCGTAAACAACTTTGCTATCGTGAAATCATTGCAGCTTGAGCTTTCACAAGGAATGACAACCATTACTGGTGAAACAGGCGCTGGTAAATCTATTGCTATTGACGCCCTAAGCCTATGTCTTGGTGGGCGATCTGAAGCTAGTATGGTTCGACAAGGTGAGGACAAAACCGAAGTCAGCGCCTCATTCATCTTAGACAACAATATTAATGCAACACGTTGGTTGGAAGATAACGACCTTTTAGATGGCAAAGATTGCATTTTGCGCAGAACCATCACAAAAGATGGTCGCTCACGCGCATTTATCAACGGCAGCCCTGTTCCAGGTTCACAACTAAAAGCTCTCGGTCAATTGCTGATCAATATTCATGGGCAACATGCCCATCAACAATTGATGAAACCAGAACAACAACTGGCAATGTTGGATCAATACGCCAATCACTCCAATCTGTTAGAAAGTACTCGTGTTAGCTATCAAAACTGGCGCCAAGCGAATAATCAGCTAAAACAGTTGAAGGAAAACCGTCTGCAGAACCAAGCTCAATTACAACTGTTGGAATACCAAATTAAGGAGCTAAACGAACTTTCAATTGGTGAAGAAGAGTACAGCCAGATTGAGCAAGAACATAAGCGCTTATCGAATAGCGGTGATCTTGCTTTGAACTGCCAAAAAGCTATCACACTGATCGATGAAGGCGAAGAAGTTAATGCGCTAAGTCTATTGCAATCTACCAGCCATACCTTAATTGAATTAGCAGAGATGGACAGCGCTCTAGCTGCATTGCCCAATATGATTGCGGAAGCAATCATCCAGCTTGAAGAGGCAAACAACGAGCTTCGTTCTTATCTCGATCATATTGATGTCGATCCAGAACGCATGGCTTACGTTGAAGAGCGCTACTCAAAAATTATGTCTCTGTCTCGTAAACACCACGTTCTGCCGGAAGAACTGTATCAACATCATCAAGAGCTTTTAAAACAGATTGAACAGCTTGATAGTTCCGATGAGAAACTGGCTGAACTTGAAACTGATGTTGCGAAACAATATCAAGATTTTCTCACTCAAGCGGAGAAGCTGAATAAATCACGAACTCGTTATGCGAAAGAGCTGGATAAGCTGATTAGCCAAAGCATGCATGAATTAAGCATGGAAAAAGCCCAATTCAAAATTGATATTAATAGCCAAGTGGATCACCCTACACCACTGGGTATCGATTCCGTGACCTTTTTGGTGTCAACCAACGCAGGTCAACCGCTTCAACCAATAGCCAAAGTCGCATCAGGCGGTGAGTTGTCACGTATCTCGCTTGCGATTCAGGTGATCACTGCGCAAAAAGTAGATACACCAAGTTTAATCTTTGATGAAGTGGACGTGGGTATTTCAGGCCCAACTGCGGCTGTCGTGGGTAAAATGCTAAGAAAGCTAGGCGAATCCACTCAGGTTCTTTGTGTTACTCACTTACCTCAAGTCGCCGGTTGTGGTCATCACCAAATGTTTGTTGCTAAACAAACCAAAGGTGGGCAAACCGAAACACAAATGATGAAGCTCGATAACGAACAACGAGTGTCTGAACTGGCTCGTTTACTCGGTGGAAGTCAGATCACTGAGTCAACATTAGCTAATGCCAAAGAACTGCTCATTGCTGCTTAAACAATAAAAGTCATTGGCCAAGCCACAAAAGTAGCGATTTTTTGCATGCTGTTTGCAACCAAATTCAAAATTCGCAGTCTGAATTAGCTCATAGTGAATTTGATGTTTTTACATTCGCTGTGAGCTTGTTTATTATCTTGCGAGTTTTGTTTTACGGTTTATAGAAGTTTAAATATGCAGTTTACCAAATGGCTGATTGCCATTCCCCTAGCAGTGACAACCTTGTCTGGCTGCTCATTACTAGAAAAATTGGTTTATCGAATCGATATTAATCAAGGCAACTATGTTGAACAAGAAGCCGTAAATAAATTGAAGTTTGGTATGAGCAAAGAACAAGTACGATTCGTTCTCGGTTCCCCAATGCTAATAGAAAATGGTTATCCAGATACTTGGTACTACATCTATCATCATACTGAAGGTCATAAAGATTCAGAGCAGAAGAACCTTATCGTCAAGTTCAACCCAGCGGGCACGTTGACTGATGTTTCTGGCGACTTTCCAGCGGGCGAAACATTTTTCGAAAGTATTAACTGATATTTGCTGAACACCCACGTTTCGAAACCGTTCATTTTTAGAAACGATTTATTTTCGAAAAGAAGAAGTTAGTCGGCAAATCCAATGCAAAAAGAGCTTGTCATTAACACAAGCTTTTTTTTTCATCATCAATGGCTAGCAAATCACTTATTCGTGGTTGCTTGAGCCCTTTGCTGCTCAACGCGCTTACGACGAATTTCTTTCGGGTCAGCCAATAATGGGCGGTAAATTTCAATTCTGTCTCTGTCACGCACTGTTGAGTCAAGCTTCACATTACGGCTAAACACACCAACTTTGTTGACCTTCAAATCAATTTCCGGATACAAAGTCAAAATGCCAGAGGTCTGAATGATCTCCTCGACGGTCATATCTTTGCTAACCATAAGATTTAAAACTCGCTGCTCGTTGGGTAGAGCATAAACCACGTCAACGTGGATGATATCGGATCCAATACTCATTATGCATAAACCTGCTTTGCGCGTTTCGTAAAGGCATTAACCATATTGCTGGTCAGTTCATTAAATATTTTACCAAAAGCCAACTCAATCATTTTACTTGAGAATTCGAACTCTAACTTCAACTCAACTTTACAAGCTTGCTCATCCAGCGGGGTGAAATGCCACCCGCCTCGTAAAGTTTTAAATGGACCATCAACCAAATTCATCACAATTGATTCTCCATGACGCAACTCATTTGATGTGGTAAATGTTTTGCTGATACCCGCTTTAGACACGTCGACTGACGCAACCATAGCCTCGGAAGAGGATTCCAATACACGCGAGCCTGAGCAACCCGGTAAAAATTCAGGGTAGCGAGCAACATCATTCACTAAATGAAACATCTGCTCTGCACTAAATGATACCAACGCAGAACGACTAATTTGTTTCATCTTTACTCCTCATCATTACCCGGACATATCGGTTAGAGCTGATTGTACTGTCATACTTATGTCACCTCAAGTAACTGCACATTGCTACTTGTTAGGCGACGCAGTTAACCTTATGCTACGCAAAGAAAAGCATTTCCTATCTCATCACCAAATCCGTATAATGCACCCACTATGGTAAAGAAAAATTCAAAGACAAAAGCGGGTAGCAACACTATCGCGCTGAATAAAAAAGCTCGCCATGAATACTTTATTGAAGATGAAGTAGAAGCAGGGCTTGAGCTACAAGGCTGGGAAGTGAAATCTCTTCGTCAAGGCAAAGCTAATATCGCTGAAAGCTATGTTTTCATGCGTGACGGAGAAGCTTTTGTTTCTGGTATGACTATTACTCCGCTACAACAAGCCTCAACGCATGTTGTCGCTAACCCTACTCGCGTTCGTAAACTGTTATTAAGTCGTCGTGAACTCGACAACCTATTCGGTCGAATTAACCGTGAAGGTATGACATTAACTGCATTATCTCTTTACTGGTCTCGCTCTTGGGTAAAACTCAAAGTTGGCGTATCGAAAGGTAAAAAGCTTCACGACAAACGTGATGATTTAAAAGAAAAAGATTGGGCGAGAGAAAAAGCTCGCGTAATGAAGAGTTCATTGCGTTAATCTTGACCAATCAGACGCACAGCGCTAGACAGGCAATGCTTTTCTGGTACTATGCATAAACAACCTTGGGGCTGATTCTGGATTCGACGGGAATTTTGAAGTCTGAGGTGCATGCCGAGGTGCGGTAGGCCTCGTTAACAAACCGCAAAAAAATAGTCGCAAACGACGAAAACTACGCACTAGCAGCTTAATACCCTGCTAAGAGCCTCTTTGCCCTAGCTTCCGCTCGTAAGACGGGGAATAACAAAGAGTCAAACCCAAACTAGCTAGCTCGGATTCTCCCGCCTGAGAGATGAACAGCGAATTATAATTCAGGATAGTCATTCATTAGCGTGTCGGTTCGCAGGTGGGTGGCGAAATTAAAGATCGACTAAGCATGTAGTACCAATGGTGAATGATTTTCGGACGGGGGTTCAAATCCCCCCAGCTCCACCAATTCATAGGAAAAAGACGTCCTAGGACGTCTTTTTTCTTGCCTGTAACAACCAAAAATCAATAACTTAGCATCCATTAGCATCCAAAGACGTCTCACTACTTCTTTGATCTTTGGGTACACAACAGGGTACACTGGTTTTAATGAGTTAATCTGGTGTACCCAACATGGCAAAAATAACTACTCGTCTAACAGACAAAGATATCAAATCAGCGAAGCCCAAGGATAAAGAATACAACTTGTTTGATGGTGATGGCCTTAGATTACGTATCAAGCCTAACGGTTCAAAACAGTGGATCTTTAACTACTACAAACCCATTACAGGAAAACGAGCAAACCTTAGCCTAGGTAGATATCCAGATTTATCTCTTGCCAATGCTCGTAAAAATGCAATGGCAGCCAGAGAGCTACTAGCTCAGGGGGTTGATCCTCAAGAAGAACGAAAACGCCAAGAACTCGTTCACAAAGAAATCTACGAACATACCTTTGCTAAAGTCTCTGAAGATTGGTTCAACCTCAAAAAGCACGAAGTCACTCCAGACTATGCTGTCGATATCTGGCGCTCACTAGAACTTCATGTATTTCCGCAAATAGCGAATACACCAGTAAAAGATATCGATGCCCCACTTGTTATTGATCTACTTAGACCTATCGAAGCAAAAGGCAGCCTAGAGACGGTTAAACGCTTATCTCAACGCTTAAATGAAATAATGAACTACGCGGCAAACTGTGGTCTTGTAAAAGCGAATCCATCAACGGGTATTCGAGCCGCTTTTAAAAAGCCCAAAAAAGAAAACATGGCAGCACTAGCACCAGATGAGCTACCAGAGCTCATGGGAGCTATCGCCAATGCCAGTATAAAGCGTACTACTCGTTGTTTAATCGAGTGGCAACTACACACTATGACTCGTCCTTCTGAAGCCGCAGACGCTAGATGGGATGAGATTGAGTGGGAAGAAAAAATATGGACAATTCCAGCAGAGAGAATGAAAAAAAGAAGAGAGCACCGCATCCCGCTCACTGAGCAGATGCTGGCGCTATTAGAAGTAATGAAGCCGATAAGCGGCCACCGTGAATACATATTTCCTTCAGATCGCGATCCGAAGAAACCATGTAACAGCCAAACGGCAAATATGGCTCTGAAACGTATGGGGTTTGCGGGAAGATTAGTTAGCCACGGTCTGCGGTCTCTCGCAAGTACTACACTCAATGAACAAGGTTTTGACCGTGACTTGATCGAAGCGTCACTGGCACACGTTGATGATAACCAAGTGCGTAGCGCCTATAACCGAACTGACTACCTTGAACGCCGCCGCCCTATGATGAGCTGGTGGAGCGGGCATATAGAAGAGGCCGCCAAAGGCAGCCTTTCTGTGACAGGAACAAAGCAGTTGAAAGTAATTAGCTAAATGTATGAATTTCTTACTAACTCAAACTATAGGTGCCCTTCTGTACAGAACCAATCACTATTCGCAAGAGCTTGACATGAAACAACTTGCCAATGATTAATGAATAGAGGTGAGTCTATATAAGATGAGAGAAATGCTTTAAATTCCTCTGCTGTACTATCGTTCATAATTGTACTTCGTATTGTCACTATAAAAGTAACAAGATTGGCAGCTTGAATACTGTACCGTTTGGATAAATCAAAGTCTATAAAGTGCTGTTCAGCTCTAAGCTTATCATTCTCTTCCCATTCTTCAGGGGGAGATACATAAAAATCCAGCGCACACGGCGACCCTGGCAATACTTGTGCGAAAACCCACTGCTCCTGAAAAAAACACTCTTTGTCTAAATAAGGGTGGATTATCTGTTCATGATAAGCAGTCGCATAGTGCTCTCCCTTACCGTCCATATTACAGTCCCGGCAAGAAGGGATAAGATTGAATGGTAAAATAGAAAACTGAGGAAAATGAGCTTTAGGTAGATAATGGTCTAGATTCTTAGGCCGTCCGATTCCGCCACAAAAAGGACAACTCTCATCGGCAGAGAGCATTAGAGCGTCATAGATCTCCCTTCCAGGCTTTTTGGTATTTCTAAAATAATACTCATATAGATTTACAAATTCCCTCTTTGAAACACCAGAATTAACAACTGACTCTTCATCGCCTTCAATAGGATCAATGGTAAAAAGTTCCCCACCCTCAGCTTTAACGCAGTAGTCTGCCGCAGATTCTCGTATTTCGTCACTCCCCTGATAAATTCTGTCTTTCAGATCCTTCTTTGACATCCCGTCAGTACATAGTTGAATAGCATCATTTATGGTGTGTTCCGGTGGTGAGAGTTTAATCATTTAATATCGGCCTTCTCTTTATGTAGGAGAAGCGCCTTCAAGATAGCTCTTGCCTCAAAACCAAGCTGATTATTGTACTGATTTAGAATCTCTTCATAAGTAAAACCGTCATCAACAGATTTGGATAAAAGCTTGTGGAAACCAGATTTCGTTACCTCTAAGCCAAAAACTTCTCTTGTCAAAATTCCTACATTTTCTCCAAAAGTTTCGATCTCAGGGCGAAGCACTTTTGTAACATCTCCAGATTTCAACACCTTCCACACACACGATTTCGGTACTTCTTGCAATACTACAGGAGAGTGAGTTGCGATGATCGCTACTCCGTTTCTATCATGAAGTAGTTCGCTCAAAGCTCGAATAAATGCAGATAGCAGCGGCGGATGTAAGTGGCTTTCAGGCTCGTCTATTAGAACTAACGTCTTTTCTTCGACAGATGCAACTAAACGCGTCAGTGTTTGCAAAACTACAGCATGACCAGAACTCATTGATGTCATTGCTTCCCAAATACCCCTTTTGGCTATCGAAGTAGGTTCTAACTCAAATCGACGGATATTCATTTCAGCAAAATTCTCATCTGACTCCAGAGTTTTTATTGCTTTGAAAAGCCGAACCTTTTTTTCTTTCTCCCCCAGACATAAAGCAAATGACCGATTGAAATCAACGTCCATCTCAGTCCGGGTTTTAAGCCTGTTCTCACCTTGTTTCTGACTTTTTAAGCCAACATAGTAATACCGAATTCCTTTGCTTGGGTCTTGCTGTTCTTCTGGAGGAGTAAATGTATCAAACGCGCTAAACGATACTGACACTATGCAAGAGAAATAATCTTTCTCGAAAGCTTCTCCAGTGTTTGGATCAATGAAAAAGCCTAGTTTATTATTGATTCCTAGCCCACCTTGAACCATTCCATTCAACAATGTCGTTTTTCCGACACCATTTCTTCCAATGACAGCATGTATATTGGTACTAGGCACGGAACTGGCGTTAACCTCAAAACCCAGATTAATTGCGGAGAAAAGCCCATCAGTTGAGCGGTTAAAACTGAAACTGTAATCAGTGAGAAGCACCCCACCCTTAAGAACTCGTGAAAACTGCCCTTTAATGCTAGACAAACTTACACTCGCCAAAAAGTCAGTTCTAAAAACAGTTTCTTTCTGCGCAATTGCTAAATGATCTGATGAATACACAATATCATTGAGGCTTCTCAATAAGCTAAAACGAAGCGAACTAGGCAATTGCGCTAGCTTAGAGTAATAGTCAACGTCTATGCCTAATGAAAAATAATCGTTGCCTAATCGTTCAAAAATGGGAGGGAGACTCTCTGAGAGCTTCTCTTCGGAGATTTGATTGACAACACCGATTTTTACAAGGCCAAGCTCTCTATACAACCCTTTGTCATCGTGAAGACTTACATTAAACAATGTACTAAAAGAAGACATTTCATTTTTGATCGGTGTTAGATAAACCGAGCTAACACCACTATGTGGAACAGCCTCTTGTCCAAATAAGATATGATAATTCATCAATAATGCTCTTCAATATAACCATACGCCTTAGCGAACAGCTCTTTGTCTTTTCCTAAACCAAATTGGGCAAGTGTCAGTAGCAGTGCCTTTTGAATCTCTCTTGGACCACTATTAGAGCTCTGCCAGCCTTTAAAGCGTTTGGCTTTTACAATCTTATCTATCTGCTCTACAACATCGCCGATTAGCTTAGGCGTGCTTTCAGGGCGAGTTTCTAAGAACAGTTTTGTTAGTGCTTGTTTGTTATCTTCTTGGGTTACTGGCGAGTCACCCGCTTCACGCTCGGCTTGCACAGTATCTTTGGCCGTATCAAGCAGCCCTTTTAACCAGTCGATTGCTTTGATTACGCCTGCTTCATAATCTTGACGTAATTTTTCTAAGCGCTCACCGAGAGCGATAAACTTCGGATTACCGCTGCCGCGCAGACGGCCCATTAGATCAATTTCTAATTGGCTTGCGCGCTTCTCTTGTTCTTTCTCAGTCAAGGTGAAGATAGCGTGTTCATCCATAACCAACTCATCAATGTCATCACGAATACGATTGATGTCAGTATGTTCGTGAATCATCTTGATGGTTTCTGGACCTAGCGCAGCCCACACGAGAGAGCCTGTCTGCCCTACCGGGCGGACTGATTCATAGATTTGAACCAACCACTTATAATCAGCTCGATAAGGAGTAAGAAAAGTGTCTGGATTAATCGCAGACCACAGCTTAGACAGCACACCAAAAGACGCCGCAAATTCATCACGCTTTTCGTTAGTCGGTAGGCAAGCTTGCGCTGCCATAATACCTTCAAAACCATCGATGGTTCTGTCGACGTTAGGGAAGAAGCTTAAGCACTTATCTAACTGAGCTGGCAGTAGCTCTTTAAAGGCCTCAATGCCTTCCACCACGCCGTCGATCTCTTCAGGATCGTAAGCAAGTGCGGTACGCAGGTTTTCAAATACGCCAAGGTAATCAATGATGAGGCCCATTTGCTTACTGACGTTGTCTGTCTCGTACAAACGGTTAGTACGGCACATTGCCTGCAACAATGTATGGTCACGTAATGGCTTATCTAGGTACATGCAGTAACAGATAGGTGCATCAAATCCTGTTAATAGTTTTGCGGTCACAATCAGCAATTGAAGTGGTTGTTTTGGATCTTTGTAATCCTCAATCAAACTCTTCTGCTTTTGGTCGTTGCCATCAATTTCTTGCCAACGTTCAAAGTCCGACTCGATGATAGGAAGCTCAAGCTCTTGCTTCCATTTACGCCAATCCTTGTTAACCTTGCCTTTCTTACTTGCATCTTCATCTTTGACCGGTGCCTGGTCGACGTTCATGACCACTTCAACCGCATCAAAGCCAAGCTTCTTACCGAGTAAGTAATACATCTGCACACAGGCATCTCGGTCATAGACCACTACCATGCCTTTCATCTGCTTTGGCTTTACATGGCTTACAAAGTGATTGGCAATATCTTCACTTACCGCCGCCATGCGTTTTGGCGCCTTCAACATAATCGCTAAGCGGCCAGCACGCTTAGATAATGCCATTTTCTCATCATCGTCTAGGTCGTTATCTTTGACCATTTGTTCAAAAGCTTCATCAATTGCGGCACGATCCACACGAAGCTCAGCCAAACGAGGCTCAAACTTCACTGCATTGGTCGCTTTATCTCGTATGGACTGCTTATAGCTGTAGCGGTTCATATAACGCCCTTCATCCTCTTCAGCACCAAAGAGTTTGAAAGTATTGCGGTCGATACCAGAAATCGGCGTACCTGTTAAGCCATAGAAATGAGCATGAGGCAGCGCCCAGCGCATTTTGTCGCCAAGAGAACCCTCTTGAGTGCGGTGCGCTTCATCCACCAGCACAATAATGTTATCACGACTGTTTAGACCGTTTTCATTGCTCTCATCGATTTCGACGTCTTTAAACTTGAAGACGGTGGTGATCAAAATGCCGCGACTATCTTGTTCTATATGCTCACCAAGCTTTTTACAGCTTTGTACTTTGATGAGGTTTTTAACATCCGCTCCACCAAAGGTTTCATTGATTTGGCTATCGAGATCTCGACGGTCTACCACAATCAAGACGGTTGGATTTTTCAATTTGTTATCAGCACGAAGCATGCGAGCCGCATAGAGCATAAGCAAGGACTTACCTGAACCTTGGAAGTGCCAGATAAGCCCTTTTTTCGGATAACCTTTTTTTACACGCTCAACTATTTGCTTTGCGGCTTCAAATTGCGGATAACGAGGCAGAATTTTAATGCGTTTAGGTGGCGTGTCTTTACCTGTCTTCACGGTTGAGAACAACGCGAATGACTCTAGCATTTGCAGCAAGGTTTCTGGGTTCAATAAGCCTTCACAGCTATCAAGTACCGTAGCTAAGCTAGCTGGAATCTCATCTCGCTGGTCGGTTTTATGCCAAGGTCCCCAATCTTTGGCTCGGGCATTAATCGCACCATACGCAAAGGTGCGACCTTCAGAAGCAAAGCACAGAAGGTTTGGTACAAAGAAAGGTTCAACATTTTTCCAATAGTGCTTTTGGCCGCCCATAAAATCGGCTGCGCCATCTTGCCAGGTGACACTTGGACGAGTGGCAGATTTTACTTCCCCGACCACCAGTGGGATACCATTCACATACAGAACGATATCGAAAAACACCTCTGTCGCGGCAATGAAGTGAACCTGCTGGGCTACAACAAAATGATTATTTTTAGGGGTATCAAAGTCAATCAGCTTGATGGTGATATGGTCGCCGTTCTCACCAAACGGTAGGCTTTTTTCTGCCATCAACCATTCATGAAAATTTTCGTTGGCTTTCACCAATCCTGTGTGCTTGGCTTCCAACATCAAGCCGCGAAGCTTGTAGATCACCTCATCAGCATAATCGGGATTGTTACCAATATCAGGGTTTAACGAACAAAGCGCCTCTTTAAGCCAGGTATCAACGAAGATATCGTGTGTTTGCTTAGGCAAGCTCTCACCATGGCAGTAATTCCACTTAACTCCGCTTAAGCCTTTTAAGCGCTCAATGATTCCATTTTCTGTGACGGTTTGTTCGTTAAACATTTACATAATCCCAAATATTTTTTGCATGTAGGACTTCTTTGCCAAATTTATTTTTGCCAATTTTGTAAGCGCGACTGAATGCAGATCCTCTACATTTGACAACGTTTCTTCTAGCTTCCCAACCTCGCTTTTCGGAGGCATAGGTAACATTATGTTTTCGAACACCTGCGCTGGAATCCTTTGCCTCCCAGTGGTTCCTTCCATGTTATTAATAGCAAACTGTCGGACGCGATTGGTTCGGCAAAGATGGTATAGATATTCGGATGAAATATTCTTAGGAGACAACACTATAAATTCTGTTGATCCTTGCCCCACAGCTTTGTCTTCCAAAAAGTCAACAATGGCCATTTTCCCATTCTCTGCACAGGGGGTAATTCGTGCAAACAATACATCACCATTTTTAAATCGCGCACCACTTCCGCCTGACTCCTTAACGATCAAACTTCCTTCTATTTTCATTGAGTCTGTGGCTAATGCAGCCATATCACAAAAAGTCACCGATTGCTGATTCTTAAATTTATATGTGGGGTTTATTTCGGATAAATAGGAGAAAGGTTTAATACTCCAGCCCTCAGGAATACTTCCCCAGTGTGTCGAAACCAATTTTCGACCTTTTCCACCTTTGTAAAGTGTTTCTGCTCTTGTTGACGATCGAAGAGTGCTCGAGCTACTAATTAGCTGCTGGCATTTAGTCAGAACAACCTCAAATGCTTGGAGTGCCTTTAGTATTTTCTCTTGATGCTTTATGTCCGGGAACAGAAACATCTGATTTTCTATTGTTTTCCACTTTATGGTCGGTGAAAGCGATCCCTCGGAAATTGCCACAGCTCGATTCATGAATACATCAGACTGCATGAAAAATGGCAAAAAATCAGGAATGACACTTTGAGGATTAGCCTCTAGCACCATTGCGTGAGCAGAACAAATACAATCCCAATCAGCGACTGCTATTTTACGCTGATACGCACGACGTTTTCCGAAAATAATTTGTCCTTTTTTAACCAATAGCTTTTGTCCCGCAACATCACTAGGCACGCCATGACGCTTTATCTTTAAGCTATCAGGATCTAGGTGCTCTAAGCCGACATACACTTCTAAGTCAGTTTCAGTTGGGGCAACTCGCTTGGAAATATGTTTGGCGATATCACCAAACTTAACCATTTGCCAACCTTCTGGTAATTGTTGCTCAGTCATTTATTGCTCCACCTTGGTTTCAACTGTATATCCAAGTGCAGCAAGGCTTTGGAACAACTTATTGGTTTGCTTTTTCAATTGCACGCGGCTGACTTTCCATTCTTCGAGAGCATGTTCGATATCATCCACTTCACCATTGTTTTGTGCCTGCACATATAGAGGGATCGACAGGTTGTAGAGGTTCTCTTTGATGGTTTCGATATCCACCAAAGCCGTGATGTCGCTTTGCTTTTCTGGTGTAAAGTAAGCCTCACATAGCACATCTAAATCATCATCAGATAAGCGGCTATGGGCGCGCTCGCGGGTTACACGCTCTACACCATTGATAAACAGAATCTTATTTTTGCGCTCGACAGGCTTATTACAGTTAAGCACCACTACGCACGATTCCATCGGTGAGTTGTAGAACAGATTTGGACCAAGCCCTATTACTGCTTCAATGATGTCTGATTCTATAACCTGTTTACGGATCGCTTGTTCTGAGTCACGGAACAGAACACCGTGGGGCCAAAGCATAGCCGCACGGCCAGTCTCTGGTTTCAAACTCTTGATGATATGGGTATAGAAACCGTAATCAGCACAACCTTGCGGTGGTACACCGTACATATTGCGTCCATACGGGTCAGCTGCAAACTTTTCACGGTTCCATTTTTTGATGGAGTACGGCGGGTTAGCGAAAATAACATCAAACTGCTTAAGCTGGTCGTTCTCGATAAACTTAGGGTCGCCTAGGGTATCACCACGCATAACATCAAACTCTTCAATGTCGTGCAGGAACATGTTCATACGAGCAATTGCGGACGTTAACAGGTTTACTTCTTGGCCATACAAGTGAACACCGCGCCACTCTTCGCCTTGAGAACGCAGATCCATCACCGCATTAAGCAGCATTCCACCTGTACCACAAGTTGGATCATACGCACTCTCACCAGGCTTAAGCTTCATGATACGGGTCATCAAATGCACTACAGTACGATTGGTATAGAACTCCGCAGCCGTATGGCCTGAGTCATCCGCAAATTTTTTGATCAAGTACTCGTAAGCCTCACCCAAGTCATCTTGAGCAACAGACTTAATGCCTAGTGGGATTTTACTAAAGTGCTGAATAAGATCTGACAACAAGTGATCTGGCAAACGCTCTTTGTTGGTCCACTGCGCATCACCAAATACACCGTGCAAAGGCTCGTTCTTTGCTTCAATCAAACGCAGTGCATTTTGAATCGCTTCACCAATGTCTTTACTGGTATTGCGAACTTTCTCCCAGCTAGCTTCTTCAGGAATATCGAAACGGTGATACATCGACATCGCGGCATATTCAGCATCACCTTCGTGCAGCTCGAGTGCTTCGTTATACTCTTCTAGATATACATCCGATAGACGCTTAAAGAACAGCAGTGGGAATACGTACTGCTTGTAATCAGACGCATCAATTTGGCCACGCAGGAACTCTGCAGCGCCCCACAGTAGGTCTTCTAATTTGTTTTTATTCATAGCTCAAAGCCCTCTTTGATTAACAAGGCTTCTAACTCTTGTTCAGCGGCCTCTAAGGCTGCTAATTTTTGCTGGAAATCTTTCAACGCTTCTTCTACGGTAATGGTTTCTTCTGCTAGCGGCTTTTGTACATAACGAGCGATGTTCAAGTTGAAATCGTTCTCTTCTATCTCGCTATGTGGCACCCAACGTGCAACACCCTCAATGTCGTCTGCTTTTGGCCCTTTGGTGCGCATTTTCTGATAGATGTCATAGATCTCATCAGCTTGAGGCTCTGATAAGGTGTTTTGCGCTCGGCCTTTAGTGAAGATTTCTTCCGCATTCACAATCAGAACATGGTCTTTATGCTCTTCTGGTCTTGCTTTACGCAATACGAGAATACAAGCAGGGATGCCTGTACCGTAGAACAAGTTTGAAGCCACGCCGATTACCGCCACGATACGGTTCTCTTTTAATAGCTTGGTTCTGATTTTACCTTCTGCACCACCACGGAAAAGCACACCATGTGGAAGCACTACCGCCATGCGCCCTTCATCATTCAATGAAGCAAACATGTGCTGTACCCAGGCGAAATCACCGTTGGTTTTTGGCGCTAAACCAAAGCTTGCACGACCGTACGGATCACTTATCCAATAGTCATAACCCCACTCTTTTAAGCTGAACGGTGGGTTAGCGATTACACAATCAAAAGTTTCTAACTGATCATTTTTAAGGAATTTAGGATCACGAAGCGTATCACCACGAACAATCTCAAAATCTTCTTGTCCGTGTAGGAACAAGTTCATCCGAGCAATGGCTTCGGTAGTCAGGTTCTTCTCTTGGCCTTTGATTTTAAGAAGACGTGGGTCGCCGCCACTTTCTTTAACATGGTGGATGGTTTCAAGCAGCATACCGCCTGTACCACAAGCCGGGTCATAAACACTTTCATTAGCTTGTGGGTCTAGAATATTAACCATAAGACGAACAATGGTACGTGGCGTATAGAACTCACCTGCTTTCTTGTTTGCTTTATCAGCAAAGCGCTTGATGAGGTATTCGTAAGCACGACCCATATCATCATTACGCACACTCGATACGCCAAGGTTAACCTTGTTGAAATGGTTGAGTAGTGTCGATAACAGTTCGTCTGATAGACGTTCTTTGTTGGTCCAGCTCGCATCACCAAAAATGCCATGCAGCTGTGGGTTTTCTAGCTCAATGCCACGGAATGAATCTTTTAGAGCTTGACCGATGTCTTTGGTTTCTGCAAACACATCTTTCCAATGACAGTTAGCTGGAATTTGAATGCGGTGAAACATATCGCCTTTCGCAAGCTCTTCATCACCCACCTGATCCATCGCCTCTTCGAACTCTTCATCGTAAACATCACAGATACGCTTAAAGAATAGGATTGGGAAGATGTAGGTTTTGTAGTCTGAAGCGTCGATTGGTCCCGTTATGATGTGGGCCGCATGCCAAAGGTGCGCTTCTAAGTCTTTGAGATTTATTAATGTCATTACTTGCTCTTATTCTCTTCTATCCACGCCTCAAGGTCTTCACGTTTGAAGCGCCAAGAACCGCCGACTTTGAAACCAGGAAGCTTTCCTTCGCTTGCTAATCTATATGCTGTTTTTTCGGCCAACTTTAGGTAAGCGGCCACCTCTTTCAAAGTTAAAATTTGGTCTACCATTCAGAGTGTTATCTCATGTTGGTTTTATTCATCAGAATTGATGGTGAGAGAATATGAGAAAATTGGGGAATCGACAATGATGAACATCGCATCTATCACTCATTCGAGCGATTGATATACAATTAAGTGAATTTGACTTTAGAAGATTGCTATTTATAGCTTAGGCTTGCACTTCTTCTTCATTAGTAGCAAAGGATCTACATCTATCTTTGCCAGTGAGATCTGGTAATCAAGAGCGACTAGTGTTTTGAGCGCATTTTTCAACGTTACTTTGGAAAAAAATGGAAGTTCATCAGGAATGTTTTTTGTTGTCGCAATAGCATAGACCACATGATAGTTGCTAGGATCAGGTCTATCTTTTGGCGCTTGAAGCTTGATTGATGCTGGTAACTTAGGATTCAACCTTTCGCGATACCATTCGTCTTTGATAAACGCCTCTGCCGCAACAAAACCTTGAGAAAAAAGATGACTCAATGTGCTAGAGCTTCGATACAACTTCACATGAATAAACTCGTTACCATTTCGAATAAGATCACAATGTTCTAATTTGTCGTAAATACCTCCAATCTTGATATTTTTCTTGTCCATAAGACAGAAACTAGAATCATTGGCAGCCACATACTGGTTGTAATCCTCCTCCCTATCATGATTATAAATAGGGAACTGGTAAGGATGAACATTCAAACTCGCAAGGTAATCATCTACCCTAGTAACGAAATCTTGATTAACCTTGTACCAAATGCCGTTTCGCAAAATGTACTGGTCTGAACCATAGCTAATTTCTGCGTATAAGCAACGATAAACAGGCCAACTCTTCACCGACTTATATTCACTATTGTTAACGTGAACAACATGATGTTTCATTGCTTCTACGCTTGGTACAGCGCCTTCCAAGTAAACAAGATAATCGTTTAAAGAAAGCACTACATGGCGAGCCGCTCTTGGGGACATATGGAAGGAGTAACCAATTTGAGACTCCCAATCAACCACTTCAGGTTCACCTAGCCAAAACCCATCGTATTGGCCCAACTCAAAGTAACTATCGAGTTCCATATCGAGAACTTCTACCTCATCAAGATCTCGAACTCTGTTTATGTCTTCAACCCAACTAAACTTAGCCGGTAGTTTTACTCTATAACGCTGCACAGACTCCAACAGTATTTTAGGAAGATTAGCTAAATCGGTTTCGACTGCAATGGTCAAGGCATCACGACCAGTTACATGACTACCAAATAGCTCAACTTGAGAGGTTCCGGTAATGGCATACAGCATCTCACTTTCTGAATCGAGGTGAAGGTTAAATATATCCACATCTCTAGTACTCTGGGTTCTAGAGTTTAAAGGGTTGTGGTCGTAACTTGCTTTATCCAGGCTTCTGAGCTTGTCTGGATCGACTGAGTTCAAGGTCACCTTCAGCCCAAAATCCCGTTCAATAGCCTCTTGTTTAATTAGGTGAAATCCCATACCAAATGACAATACGAAAGTTGAACCGGCCACTATCACCACGAGTACAGCTCCGACGTTTGAAGATGTACCAAATTCTTCAGATTCAACTTGATTGCTATCAGTAAAGATTTTTGTCCAAGGTGGCACGGTTTTGGGAGGCTGGATTTTAATGTAAAGCTCTGCCAACTCTGTATCTGGCAAATCTAGCTGAATTGGCTTTTTCACATTATCTAATCTAATGAGCTCTGATATCGGTTTATGGCTATCTCGTGCGAGATAAATTGAAAGTTTTTCCTTACGAATTTTTGTGATTCGAGCCATATCTCTCAAGCCTTATCATTAATTAGTTTTAGAACATAAAAACAATAGAGTTCAAAGGCAGTATGAAATCAAGCTCACAAATCACAGTATTGAAACTTAAACATTGGATTTTCTCTCACCCATCGACTCAGTAAAGGATTTATCTTTTCCTCAACATGTGTAAACAACCAATTTGGTCTCATGGTATTAGGTTATAACGTTAAAAATAATATGCAAAATTGAGCTTATACTCATCCTGAGCTCAATCCAAAAATCTTCAGGCATATGTCATCAATGTGAATACCCATCATTGATTCCGACAGGAGCCTGAAATGAATCCCAAAACTTCCGATTACCAAAAGCAGCAACGCTATCAGGAAAATGAAATCCTAGAGCATGCCGCTGAGATACTGGCTACGCGCTACGTGCGTGGTGATGCCCTAACTAACCCTGATGCCACTAAAGAGTATGTGCGCTGTAAGCTAGGCAGACATGAGCGTGAAGTGTTTGCCTTACTGTTGCTGGATAACCAAAACCGACTGATTGAGTTTAAAGAGCTGTTTCAAGGAACGGTGGATGCGGCCAGCGTCTACCCGCGAGAAGTGGTGAAAGCGGTGCTGGAAGTCAATGCCGCAGCAGTGATATTTGCGCACAACCATCCATCTGGAGACTCAACACCGTCTCAAGCCGATAGACGCATAACCGAAAGACTCAAAGACGCTTTAGCGCTGGTGGATGTCCGCGTTCTTGACCACATCGTGACAGCCGATACTTGCACCTCATTTGCTGAAAGGGGGTGGCTATGATTGAGCAACATTATGGAGAACTGTGCATTGATGATGCTTTACATACGTCACTAGAAGCACTTCTGAATAGATACAACATCTCGGACAATGCCGAACGACTCGTATTGAACTGCCGCCAAATGAGTTACTACCGACAACGACAAGGTTTGCATCCCATTGAAGTACAGCTTAAACGTGAGTCAGCCTCAAGCCCTTGGCTGGTGGTGTTCTTTGCCAGCTTCTCTTATCCCAATGACAACAGCACAACCGTTGAGCCTGAGTTGTACTTTCACCTGGCTAATCGCTGGTGCTATCAACCCGATGTGGGGAGCACTGATTTATCCCACCCAGAGGTACAAGAGCTACTCTCGGTCTGGATGAAAGCCTTTGCCCGTCACCTTTCCAGAAACGTCTTTGATGATGTGCAACTGACAATGGTCGGTACGTTCCACTAAATTCTCACTCTCTCATTTCTTATTTGAATCCTGAAACAAGGAGGACTCACTATGTCCAAATTAACCTTCACAGCATCATCACTACCTGTGTCAAAGAAACTGCATAAGCTGCTAAGTGAACAGTTCACCGCTCATTTGCTGAGTAATGAAACACTGACCACCAGCCGTTATCTGGTGTTTAACTTTCGCGATAAAAGTTACAGCGCGGATGAAGGCGGCTTCCATCCAGTTGAGATGGCAATTTGCCAAACCTCGACAGGAGAATGGAGTATTGAGTACATCACTGACTTTGCTTATATGGGCAACTACTACCCAGAGCTAGAGCGCAACTTGGATTTTGATTTTCGGGTTGGACAGTTCTTTGTGGCCTATCGTGGCTGGCTACCAATACAAGGTAGCCGTGATGCCAAAGAGCTGTATCGGCTATGGGAGAATAACTTTCTTGCCTATGTCGATATGGACTCCTACAACGAGATAGCCGTCACCCCGCAATAACTCATGACTTCCCTTCTTCTACAAACCATCAAACTTGTCACCGCCCTCATTACGCTGTTTTCACTTTCCCCGTTCTTCGGTGCTATTGGAGCCCTATCCAGTTTAGGGCTTCTGGTGGTGCTGTTGATTGGGTTATTGGCAGCCATTGCCGAGCTCAGTGACAAGCATAAACCCCGTTAATGTTAATTAATTCACACTTTTATGAAACAAATTGATTGCAGTTTAACCGTTGGTCAGGCGGTGTCTGACCCACCGCTATTCTCCCGACATTAAATGTCCAACTCCGTTGTGGAGCTTTGATGTATTGAGAGCGTAGTCATGAGCAATAAAACCAGCATTGAAGGGTTATCAGCTTTGCTGCACACGCTGATGCTTATTCATCAACATCTATGGATCACAGTTAGGGAGTTGCAGCAGCAGTTAGCCCTACTAGAGATCCACCGCACCACGAGCAGCATTAAACGCTACCTCGATGACATCATTGTGGAGGTGTTTAACGTGGAATGTGATTCGATGAGCATGCCTCATGTTTATCGGAAATCCTCAGAGCAATTACTGAAGCTCAACATGCAGGAAATGCTCTATTGGCAACTGACCAACAAGTATTTACTGCCGCTGGTTCCTGATGCACTGAATCATGTGCGAGGTCGCTCATCGGAGAGAGATAAACCCTTACAACACAATGGTTCAGCACATTAAAAAGAGCAAGCATGGTTAGCCAAATTACATGTAGCATTTCCCACTATTCTCTAGTGGAATGACGATCAAAGGCAAGTGTTGAATGCAGTACATACAGC
>NZ_JBKEBW010000049.1:0-54958 GCF_047973365.1 Vibrio sp.
TCCCACCCTCAATCACAGTATTGGTCTGACTAAGTATTGGGCTTTGCGCTATTTTGGACGCTTACCCACCAGTACCGCCGAAACAGATTACGGTTAGTTGTGTACATCTAACTTCCTATGGCTTCCTTCAGACCCCACCGTTAGCCCGTGACGCCCTTGCCATTCGGATTGTCTTCCCCTTAGTCAGGGTGACTCCACTTTCTTTCAAGTGGACGGGTTTGCCAGCTTTGCTGGGCAAACAAAAAAACGCCAGCATTGCTAGCGTTTCTCGTCTATGAACCCTGAACAAAGAGGAGTGTTAGTAACACTCTTCAAGAATGCTCAGCACTTCTTCTGTCGTCAGTTTTTTGTAGCCATTACCCAGAATAACAGTAGATTCTGCAATTTTTGGCAGCATCTCTTTGGTTGCGCCAAATTCTTCAAGTGAGGTGACGATACCACATTCTTTAGTGAACGCTTCCAGTGCATCAATCCCTTCAAGCGCGATCTGCTCTTTGGTTTTGCCTTGTGCTGAGACACCCCAAACCTGAGTCGCGTAACGTACAAACTTATCCAAACCAAATTTGTAGATTAGGCGGTAGTAAGGCAGAGAAACAGCCGCTAGCCCCATACCGTGTGCACAGTCGGTATAAGCACCTAACTGGTGCTCAATCATATGAACTTGCCAGTCTTGAGTCTTAGAAAGACCGGTTACGGTGTTGAGTGCCAAGGTCGCGTTCCACATGATGTTACTGCGTGCTTCGTAATCTTGGGGATTTTTAAGCGCAACGCGTAGATTATCGATTGAAGACTTCAGTAAACTTTCAATGACGTAATCAGTCGTATTGGCACCTTGATCAGAAAAATACTGTTCCATCAAGTGTGACATGGTATCGAATACGCCACTTACCATTTGGTACTCTGATACAGTGAAGGTGTATTCTGGGTTTAAAATAGAAAACTTAGGATAAGCGATAGGTGGGAACACACGACCCGCTTTGGTTTTGCTCTCTTCGTGAGTGATAACAGAGCCACCATTCATTTCTGATCCGGTACCAACCATGGTCAGAATAGAGGCGACAGGTACCACTTGATTAGAAACGTCTTGCCATTCCAACCAGTATTTTTGGAATGGGTCTTGGTCCGTACAGTATGCTGCGACGGAGATACCTTTGGCGCAGTCAACCACTGAGCCACCACCGACTGCCAGAATGAGGTCAACGTTGTGCTCACGCACAAGCTCAGCACCTTCCATCATTTTGCTGTAAGTTGGGTTTGGCATCACGCCAGAAAGCTCAACCACTTTTTTACCTGCTGCAGTTAGGCTAGCGATGACTTTATCGTAAAGACCGTTTGATTTAATCGCATTACGACCATAGACCAACATTACAGTGTCACCATATTTTGCTAGTTCACTGTCCAGTTTAGCGAGTGAGTCTTTACCGAAGTGAATGGTAGTTGGGTTGTAGTAGGAAAAATCGAGTTGCATTGTCACACCCTTGTTGAGAGTTGCAGTTAGCGTTCTGAATAGCATTGATGCTAACCGTATTATACACCCGCATAAAATGCAGATGACGTTCAATATAGGAGATATTTTAGTAACACAATATGGAAAAGAGAATGCAAAATCTTCTTTCAGTATTGCCTATTCTTCCAAAATGGCATGTTTAAAAGAGATAGATGTCTAGCATACTGGTGGATCATTAGCACGATTTTGCAAGCAAACAGGTTGTTTCTTTTTGATGTCTCAAAAATGAGTCAAATTTAAATTATCATTTATCATTTATCAGTATCAAATATAAGAAAAAACCTACTTATGTCGGCGTGGTAATGTGAGTCTAAAATAGGGATAATCTCTGCAACCGATTGAATGCTCGGTAAAATATATCTATAGTGATATGCAACCTGTGGCAAATTTGTTTTTGCCATGCTTGTAGCGGCAATTTAGCCGCGTTTAATCATACTTCTTCTAGAATTACATAGAGTTGATGCTGTGACATTTATATCTTTAAAACAAAGAGATGACCACACGAGTTAGGTCTAGGATAGAACCATAGAATTTTGATCTTTAAGGCGGTAGGGATATGACACCAAGAAAAGTATTGAAGTTGGCGGACGATGGCTACGCAACACTGTTAAAAATGGTCGATTTCCTGCTTATCAACCTGATGTTGACGAGTATTATCGAATCTCTTGGTGATCATGAAACGGCGATTGATATTTTAGCTGCATTTATCTTTTCAGTTATTTTCCTGTTGGTTGGTGAGTACTGCAAACTCTATAGCTACCGTACTTTACGACGTATTCGAGCTTCGTTTTTTCGCTTGCTTGCAACCTTAACGATTTCAGTACTAGTGATGGAAGTTGTAAAGTACTTTTTCAAGAATGTTGATGGCGTCACTATCACCAATTTAAATCCTACCGTTTTCATTTCTTGGTATCTGCTTGCTTATGGTGTTTTGCTTGCAGCTCGTCTTATTCCTATTGCGTCTGTTCGAATCTTCCGTCAAAAAATGAACCAAAAACAGCGTATTGCTATCATCGGTATGACACCGGCAGGCATTGCGATTTCTCGTTCACTCCTGAACGAATACCACCTAAATGATATTGATGTTGCTTACTATGACGACCGCGGCGAACAGCGTTTTGGGTATCTCACTAAAATCCCTTATAACGGCAAGGTTGATGGTCTGTTGGAAAAGGCGCGCAAAGGAGAAATTGACGAGGTATATGTTGCCTTACCTATGGTGGCAAAAGATCGAATCCGTCATTACCTTGAGCAACTTTCTGACAGTACCGTAGATACTTATTTGGTTCCTGATTTATATACCTACAACATCAGTATTTCGAAAGTTAAATCAGTGAATGGTGTACAAACATTCAGTGTCTTTGGTTCTCCATTTGATGGCGTTGGTGCGGTAATTAAACGGGTAGAAGACATTATTATCGGTTCAATCATTACTCTGATGATCTCTCCCGTGTTACTGGCTGTCGCTATTGGCGTGAAGATGAGTTCTCCTGGCCCGGTACTTTTCAAACAAGATCGCTATGGCTTAGGTGGTAAAAAAATCAAAGTTTGGAAGTTCCGTTCGATGAAAGTGATGGAAAACAGTGAAGTAGTAACGCAAGCAACTAAAAATGACCCACGAGTTACCAAATTCGGTTCCTTCATTCGCAGAACATCTTTAGACGAGCTACCTCAATTTATTAATGTGCTGCAAGGTTCTATGTCTATTGTTGGCCCTCGCCCGCATGCGGTTGCTCATAATGAAGAGTATAGAAAGATAGTCGACAACTACATGATTCGACACAAAATCAAACCTGGAATTACCGGCTGGGCGCAGATCAATGGTTATCGTGGCGAGACGGAAACGGTCGATAAGATGGAAAAGCGTATCCAGTTCGATATTCAATACATGCAGAACTGGACATTATGGCTTGATTTCAAAATTATCTTTTTGACGATTTTCAAAGGTTTTGTGAGTGAAACTGCATACTAGGCTGCTGTGTGTTGCTGCTCTGTTGGTTCCTGTCGCCGTTCAGGCAGATCTGAAAGCAAAATCTCATATTGGTATTGCTGGTATTGATTTTCAAAGCAGTGTTGATACCGCGTATGGGGTTGGTGACAACGTAACTTATCAAATTGATGATGAGGATAAAATTGAATCAAATTATTGGACAGTTTCACCAGAGCTGAAAGCGATAGGTCAGCGAGGCGAAGATCAATATCTTCTTATGTATAAGGGAAGTTACAACCGCTATGACGATTCGCATGAAGATGATTCAGACAGTCATTTCATGATGTTTGATGGCTATTGGCGTTACGGCTTAAAGCATGGTTTGAAATGGAACATTCAGCAGGGGTATGGCGCAGAAGAAAGAGGGCTTGGTTTAACCGAAGGTTTTAATCAATCACAGATGGAACAATATGGCTTCGGTGATTCAGGCTTAAAGTATTCGCAGTTCAATACCAGTCTCCGCTACAGCTACGGCGCGCCGAAAGGGCGAGGAAAGCTGGATGTGATGCTGCAAACTAAGTCTTTTGATTATGAAGATAAAGCCCATATTCGAACAGCGGATCGCGCCTTCTATCAATATGTGCTGGAACAACAGTGGCAAGAAACGACAGGTTTAGTAGAGCTATTCGATCAATACAGTGATGACAGTCGATTTCGATACAGTTTGATCACTAACCGTCGTCACTATGAGGCGAACAAGAAAAAAAATAGCAACGAATACTATCTTTTGTTTGGTATTAAGAGTGTGAGAAGCGGTAAAACCACCCTTGAGGCAGATATCGCTGCTTTGTACAAAGCGTTTCCTGAAAACACCGCTTCAGAAAGTTTTTTAGGTGCAAACTGGAACGCTTCGATGGAGTGGAAGCCCTATAGACATGACATATGGACATTACACACTTCACAACGGGTGAAAGATCCAAGACAAGAGGGTGGCTACATTCTTGATGGCATATACGGCATGTCTTGGCAGCATTATTGGTGGGTAGATAGGTTTTCTACCACACTAAGTTATGAATATGAGACGGAAGATTATCGTATGGAGGACAGTAATCGATTTGATAAAACTCAAACAGCGAAATTTGCTGTGGGTTATGACTTCAGACCGTCGATACGTTTTGAAATGAACTATCAGTGGAAACAGTTCAGTTCAAATGAAGATATAGATGTACTTCACATCGGTGAATTTGATCAGTACTCGATTATAAGGCGATTAGGTTACGACCAATCTTATGTCGAGTTGCAGTTAAGGGTGCAAATATAGATGCGTACATGGTTGGTATTTTTTCTCACCTTCGTTATGTCATTACCGATAATGGCAGAGCAAGCGGTGCAAGATAATTCAAAAGTTCATGATGAGCAGCCGTCATCGACTCAGCAGACTAATTCCCAAGCACAGCAAAACTTGGATGATTACCTATTAGGCACAGGCGATAGAATCGAAATTATCGTTTACGGTGAGCCTGATATGTCGATGAAATTCAAAGTCAGCAAATCTGGTGTGGTGAACTTTCCGTATATCGGTGAAGTGGTGATTGCAGGACGCCCACCAAGTGCAATTGAAACTGAAATTGAAGATCGCTTGAGAGGGGATTATCTGTTGAACCCTTCAGTTACCATTAATATGGAAGCGTTTCGTCTGTTTTATATCTTTGGTGAAGTGACATCACCAAATGGTTATGAGTTCCAACCGAGATTAACAGTGGAGCAAGCCATTGCGATTGCTGGCGGTTTTACCGATCGCGCTGACCGAGACGACATCAGTATTCGTTCTGGGGCCACCAATGAAGTTATTGAAGACGTCGAGCTGACACACCCTGTCCAGCCTGGCGATACCGTAATTGTAGAGCAGAGTTTTTTCTAATATGGCAGTTGGTATGATAGAAAGTGGTCAAAAGATGGAAAGTAGTATTGATTTTGCGCCATTCCTAAAAACATTAAAGAAAAACTGGTGGAAAATACTGCTGTTCACTGTGGTGGTGACAGGTGGTTGTTTTCCGCTTATCTCTGGTATGACGTCGAAGTATGTTTCTACTGCCACGGTACTTTTAAAAGCGCAGGAAGATAACGCGACACCTATCGAAAATGTTGATGGTTACGATTCAACTCGCTCTCCTTATTACATTACTCAGTTCAATTTGATGCAGTCTCGTGTGGTGTTAGAGAAGGCTATCCGGGATTTAAAACTTAATGAAAATCCTCGATATAACGGTGGCGTGACTGTTAACGATAGCATAAGAGAATTACCAATGACCGAAGCTGATTTAATGAAAGCGACGGTGCAAAATATTCGTAAAAACCTCTCTATATCAGAAGTGCGCTTAACTCAGCTTGTTAATGTCTCTTATGAAGCTGATGATGCAGAAGAAGCTGCTCGTATTGCCGACGGCATTGCTCAAGCGTTCATTGATTATTCCGTAGATAAAAAAATTGAGAAAGTGAAAGCTGCTCAGCAATGGAATGAGCAGCAGATGGAAGATCTACGCCAACAAGTGGCGAAAAAGAAAAAGGAGATGGAGCTGTTTCTTAACAAAGAGGGCTTAATCACCTTTCAAGGCATTGATGGCTTTGAAACTCAGCAACTCAGTATCATGACTGAACGCTTAGCCAATGCGACTGAACGCCGTATGTTGGCGCAATCTCAATACGAGTTAGTGGTGCAAAGCATTGATGCTCCATTAGATGATCTAGCTGCTATTCCTGAAATCTCCAACCACCCGCAATTACAGGACTTACGTATTGCGATGATTCAAGCAAAGCGAACGCTGTTCGATCTGCAAAACCGTTATGGTCCCAAACACAACAAAATCCTCGAAGCCGAAGCGCAAATTAAAGCGATTGAATTGCAATTTCGCCGATTGTTAGTTGAGTTAAAACTAGGTCTGTACAAAGAGTATCAAGCGCAACTAGCGAAAGAAAACCGTTACAAAGCTCTGCTCAATGAGCAGAAAAATGGTTTCAAAGCAATGGTTGCCAAGCGTGATGCTTATGAGAGTATGCAGACCGATTTACAGAAAACGGAAGATCTCTATAAAGACATGTTCTTACGCAGTAAAGAGCAGGAGCTTTCTTCCAGTTATCGTGAACCCGATGCGATTCTGTATGACCCAGCAGCGGTAGCAAGAACGCCAGCGAAACCCAATAAAGTACTGTTGCTGGCTATGGTCTTTATTATGTCTTTTGCTGTGTCTACACTTTACGTCATTATCCGGGCGGCTATGGATCAGAAGATTTATAACCTGACCCATGTGTTGAAAAAATTAGGTTTGAAGCCATTGGCAGACTTGCCTGAAATGGATCAGACAGAAGACAGAAGTGAATTGGTGAATCTAATCAGAAGCAATCCATTTGCGATGGAGTCTTTCCACGGCATCAAGACGGCGATTCAGTTGGCATCACCAGTTGCATATACAATAGGTGTTGCATCAAGCACTAACAAAGAAGGGGCAACGCTCGTCTCGCAATTATTGGCAGACAGCTTAAGCCGCAGCCATAAAACATTACTGTTGGATCTCGATTTTCGCAGTAATACAGGTTTATCGTTATCATCATCACTAACGCCAGAATTTTTAGCAGAATCTGCCCCAGAAATGGAAGTAAATGAACTGCGAGGCGCGGCTCAGTGGAACCGTGCGCCTTCTGGAATGAGTGATAAAGAACTTATCATTACGCTTAATGACAAGCTGGATTTTCTTCCGCGCGGAACCCTTGAACAGTCACCATTAGTCTATTTTGCCAGCGATCAGTTCGTGCAAATGATGCAAGAGTTGCCTGATCTTTACCAGCGAGTCGTTGTGAATTTGCCTAGTTTGACAGATAACAAAGATACCCAATTAGCGGCGAAAACTATGGATGGCGTTATCGTGGTGATGCAAGCCGCGTTGCGTTCGGTTCCGGAAATTCGTCAAGATATTCAGAAATTGAATCAACCGGATATCACAACTATTGGTGCGGTATTGAACCGAGTTCAGGCTGACAATCTTCAAAGCGAAGAGAGCAAGCAGTTTATTGCTCAAGGTAGTTTTTCAGCACTTTTAGCTAAGGGCTAATGCCATGGGGTTAATCAAAAGTATTTCGACTATTGCCAGCTCTTCGATGCTTACCCAAGTGATTGGGGCATCGTCCATTTGGTTTGTATCAAACCGATATGGTATGGATGAGGTCGGGATCTATGCCATGGTATACAGCATTGTGTTGATTGGCGCACAGATCTGTACTTTTGCATCACAGCTTTTGATTCCTAAACAGCAAGATCAACATTTAGCGCAAAATGTTGTGTTCTGTATTATCCAAACAACGGTTCTGGCCGTTCCATTTACAGGGGTGACTGTTTGGTTGTTTGATAAGCCTTTTGCGCTCTATTATTTGCTTACGTTAGCTCATGCCTGGATTTTGGTTTCAGAGAACCTGTTACTACGTGATGAAAAGATGACGCTATTGGCATTTCAACGCCTATTAGCTTCTGCTTTGGTATTGGTGTGTGTGTTAATTACCCCCACAGCTGAGCTCCTCTATTGGAGTTGGGCAATGACACTGATTGCTATTGTCTTTTTATGGTTGCTCTATTCGATACCATTTCGTCGCATGGCTTGGAAACAATGGTCGTGGTCGGCTAATCGCGAGTTCTTTAAGCATAATAAGCAGCACATTATCAGTATCGGTAGCGCTGAAGTTCTGGCAATGGCAAACAGTAATTTGCCGACGGTGCTAATCAATTACTGGTTTTCTGCGGTTACGGCGGGTTATTTCGCCATCGTTAGTCGTTTCTGTCTATCGCCAGTGGTGATTATTGGCAATGCGGTCCGCAATTCCATTTTCTCTAAATGGTCGCTTGATTTTCGTAACCAACGTTTTAACTTTCCTGAGTTTATTAAAGTTCGCAAACTTCTTTTCGCCCTAGGGCTCATCGCAACCGCAGGTGTGTTTATCTTTTATCCGTTAGTGATGGAATTTGCTGCGGCGAGAAACTGGATTACCCATGAGTGGGTCGAGTCGATTCCGACGTCACGTTACATGTTGCCATACTTATTCCCAGCCCTTGCGATTTGTCCTCTAACGGTTATCGAGCTAGTATTTGGCTCTCCTAAGTATTTCTTACGTATTCAAATTGAACAACTGGCCGTTGTTATTGCTGCATTTGTTATTTTACCGTATTTCTACAACGACTATGCGTATTCTGTAATAACGTACTCTGTTCTTTCAGCCGTACGTTATGCATTCATTTATTTGAAAGTGAATCAAAGAGCCCGTTCGATGCGAGATGGAATGGAGGCAAAGTGAACCTCAGTCTAAATAGCGGACTTTATCTTCAAGTCGTCACATTAACTACTCTAATACTCTGTGGAACGGTTCAATATTTCACAGGGATAGGAGCTGTGCTTTGGTTGCCGTTTCTAATGATGTGCTTAATGGTTCTGTTTCTGATCATGCAGACCCGTTACAGCGTGTTTTACCTGGACCATCAAGAACGAGTCGTGTTGGTGCTGTTTATTAGCTTGTTTGCCCTAGCAATCGTTTCAACGCTATTGCAAAGTGGTATTAAGGTAACGATTGTCGGAATGAAAAACGAGTTAGCAATTTCTCTCCTCATGTTTTGCTTGCTGCTCGGATTTGTCCGCGAATCTCAAATATATCGAATTACCAAAACACTCTACTGGGTTTTCTATATTCAGTTTCCCGTTATCTTGTATCAAATTCTTATTGTGCTGCCTAAACGCGTTGCGTTTCGTGGTGAATATGAAAAATGGGATGCAGTAGTTGGCACATTTGGCGGTGATCCTATGAAAGGTGGGAATACCGCTGTGATGGGGCTTTTCTGTTTGCTGATTATGCTGCTCAAGCTTTCAGAATATAAACATGGTCTCGCATCGAAGTTGAATACCGGATTGCACATCATTGCAGCGTTTTTCCTCTGCGTATTAGGGGAAGTAAAATTCGTCATATTGATCTCACCATTTCTGCTTGTGTTTGTCTGGTTTTCTCCAAGCTATCTTACTGGAATGAAACGTCTGGATCTGAAAACTGCGCTGATGATCATCGGTGGTCTGTTTGGGCTGATCTCGCTAGCCATCATGATACTGGCTGCGTCTTACTCCTCTGCTTTTGCTGTAAACTCAGACAAAGGTGCGTTGGACATATTTATCGACTCTCTTTCCTATGTGTTTGACGCCAATTACATTATGGAAGACACGGGCGAGTTAGGCCGGATGACAACAATATTTTTCTGGGGAGAGCACAGTGACTTATGGGGATTACCCAGCCAGTTGTTTGGCTACGGACTGAATGCTACTAACCGAGGCAGCACAGTTGCTCCTGGATTTCTTAACATCATATTTAATGTGCTCTTGGATTCCACCTCACTGAGCATGCTGCTTTGGGAAATAGGTTTAGTAGGCACCTTATTATTTTTCGGAGCCATAGGCTACGCGCTTCATATTGTTATGCCAAAACCACACATTCCAAGAGAGCAGATAACGGCAGAAGATGTACGTCTGCTTTCTTTCCAACCAGCGTTTATTGCATTTGGTATGGCAGGCTTGTTGAGTCTTCCATACAGTCAAACTCTGATGATAGTACCTATGCTTCAGTTTCTGTTCTATTTTTCAATAGGTGCAGCATTAGTTATCCGGAAGTCAGTTTTAACCATAAGTGAGCCTTCCTATGGGTGAAGAAATCAAAATTAGTGTCATTATCAAAACGTATAATGAACAGGCTGGGATCGCCAAGACCATTACCAGTATCCGCGAGAATTTATCTGATTATTCGCATGAGATTATTGTCGCAGACAGTCTGTCTTCTGACGATACTCAGTCCATCGCGTTAGAATACGGTGCTATCGTTGCTACCTTAGTGAATGGTGATGATCGCTGTTGCGGTGTCGGACATCAATTAGGTTATCTGCACGCTAAAGGTGAGTTTCTGCTGCTGATGGATGGTGATATGGAGCTCGCGCCAGGTTTTATAGAGCAGGGTATCGCTTATCTGGATACACATAGAGATTGTGCTGGTGTTGCAGGTATGGTTGAGATGGATGATGCACAAAGCTACGAGTTTAAATCTCGCAAGCAGCGTTTGCATAAGATCTACCCTGTAGGAGATACTTCTCACTTAGGTGGCGGTGGTTTATATCGACGCTCAGCGATTGAACAAATAGGTTACTTAACTAACCGCAATCTTCATGCCTATGAAGAGGCGGAACTTGGCATGCGCTTAAAACATGCCGGGTATAAACTACACCGTTTGGCTATCCCATACTTTTCTCATACTTCTTATGACATGTCTTCCATCGAATTGATGAAATATCGTTGGAGAACTGGCTATTTGTTTGCCTCTGGCGAATTATTAAAAAGTGCTTGGGGAAAGCCACATTTTAAAGACGCATTAAAAGTGGTAAAAAACGAAGTCATCTTTACTCTTTATTTGCTGATTCTGGCTATCTCTATCCTCACATTCCATACCAAGGTTATTGCAGTCGTTTTGTTGCCATTAATCGCTTTTTTTACGCTAAAAGCGTTAAAAAACCGCTCGCTAAAAGATGCATTACAAAGTGTGATCAATTTAAGTGTGTTTTCTGCTGGACTTATTCGTGGTTTAAGTTGCCGTTTAAACGATCCTAACCAAGCACCAGATAACCGAGTCATTAAAGGAGAAGAACAATGAAAATATTGTTAGTAAATAAATTCTTCTTTATGAAAGGTGGCGCTGAAACGGTGTTCTTTCAAGAGCGGGAAATGTTAGAGCGTTCTGGTGCCACTATCATCGATTTCTCTATGAGCCATGAAAAAAACATTACGTCAGCCTACAGTGACTATTTCGTCTCAAACGTCGATTATCACGACGGCAAACAGAGCTTAATGGATAGCGTTAGAACCGCCATTAACTTTATCCATAACAGCGAGGCTTGCGAAAAGCTAAAAACCTTGATTACCAAAGAACGGCCTGAAATTGTCCATTTTCACAATATTTATCATCAGCTTACACCGTCGATAATCAAGGTCGCAAAGTCTTTGGGCTGCAAAACAGTACTGACCGTGCATGACACGAAAATCGCCTGTCCTAGCTACACTATGTATCGTGACGGTCATACCTGTGAAGCATGTTTGCAAGGTTCGGTATGGAACGCATTTAAATATCGTTGTCAGGAAGGTTCGCTCTTTAAGAGTGCGTTATTGTCTCTAGAAGCGACATATCAAGCTGTTGCCAAAAATTATCAAGCCGTAGACGTCATTGTTTCTCCAAGCGAATTTTTGGCAAACATTATTCGGCAAAAATTGCCATGTAACCGTATTGATGTTGTTGTCAATGGTATTGACGAGCATGTTGACAGAAATGGCGTGAGAGACGAGCGTTACTTTCTTTACTTAGGGCGTTTAAGTGTCGAGAAAGGTGTTGCGACTTTGGCCGAAGCATATCAACGTTCTGAGCAACTGATACCTTTGAAAGTGGTTGGTGATGGTCCTCTTTATAATGAGCTAGTTTCTAATTACGACAACATTGATTTTCTCGGTTTCCAAAGTGGTGATTCGTTGCATCAGTTGATAAAAGAGTGCAGTGCGGTGATTGTGCCTTCTGAGTGTTACGAAAACTGTTCAATGTCGGTTATTGAAGCCATGGCTTACGGCAAGCCGATTATTGGTGCAAATATTGGTGGCATCCCAGAGCAGGTTAGAGAAGGCGTTGAAGGACGTTTATTTGAATCAGGCAACCCAGATTCTCTAGCAAAAGTGATGGACGATTTTGCAAAACACCCAGAGCAGGTTACAGAATTCGGACATCGTGCCCGTCAGCGTTTAGAAAACAAATATTCGTTAGCGCGCCATGAAAATACGTTAATGAACTTGTACCAAGAACTACTAAGTGAGAACTAAAATGACAATGAAGATCACTGTGTTGGGTACCCGTGGAATTCCTGATGTGCTTGGCGGTGTAGAAACGCACTGTCAACATCTGTATCCAGAAATCGTTAGGCAATCTGGTGCCGAAGTATGTGTTATTGCTCGTTCACCTTATGTCTCTTATCAACAATCTGAATACCAAGGTGTCAAAACCAAGGCTATTTGGGCGCCAAAGAAGAAGTCTCTTGAAGCTATTCTGCATTCCACATTAGCGGCATTTTCAACCCTGACCGATGGTTCAGACGTGGTTCATGTACATGCTATCGGCCCGGGTTTGGTTGTTCCTTTACTGCGTCTGATGGGTAAAAAAGTCATCTTTACCCATCATGGACCAGACTACGATCGTCAGAAATGGGGGCGATTTGCTAAGAAAATTCTGCAATTGGGTGAAAGGTTTGCTTCAAAGTGGGCGAACGAAGTGATCGTGATATCGGATGTGATCAATAATATTATTAAAGACAAGTACCAGCGTTATGATGCAAATTTGATATACAACGGTGTGCTTGAAGTACAGCCTTTAGATAGCGCTGTTATTGAAAAACATTTGGCGAATCATGAACTCAAATCTAAGGGCTACCTAGTGGCTGTTGGGCGATTTGTTGAAGAAAAAGGCTTTCACGATCTCATTGATGCTTATGCGAAATCAGGGTTAACAATACCGCTAGTATTGGTTGGAGATACCGATCATGAAACGGTTTATAGCTCGGAACTTAAGGCTAAAGCGCGCAATACCAAGGGGGTTAAAATGACCGGTTTTGTTAAAGGTGATGAGCTGAAAGTTCTCTTCTCGCAAGCTCGGTTGTTTGTAATGCCTTCTTATCATGAAGGACTACCGATTGCTTTGTTGGAAGCTATGTCCTTTTCGTTGCCAACGATAGTGAGCGATATTGCTGCAAATGCAGAAGTGGGCTTAAATAAGCAAAGTTATTTTCCGGTTGGTGATGTGGATGTGTTAGCCAGTAAACTTAAGAGCCTTCCTGAGCAAACGGAAGTGGATTACTCCACTTACTTGGAAAAGTATGACTGGAAGAAGATTGCCGCTCAAACTCTTAACGTTTATAAAAAAGCGGTACGTTTAAAGTAGCTAGCGGGTAATCAATTAGTGTCGTCTCACAATCGTTCAGACAGAGTCATTAAGCATTTTTATCACACATTAGATAGTGATATTGCAAAATCGTTAAACGATGAACAAAAGCACGCAATAGAGCATGCTGTAAAATCAATGGGGTTAGCAGCAAGACATTCCATCGATATACGAGAAACCGTATCATGGTTTGGTAAGCGCTTTTATTTCGTTTTTCTATGTGGCAGAGACCACCGTCGGCAAGTACGTGAACGTTCAAAACTTGTTCATGTTATTCTCACGCTGTTGGTACTAGTCGGCTTGGTATCAATCTTCCTGTTGGCAATGCTCGCTTTGTACTTAATTAAGTCTGCACTGGGTATTGATATTTTTAAAGGATTTTCATTCGGAATATGGGATTGGTTTAAAGAGCTATTTATATAAATTAAGCCCAAGTGAAGTATAACACTTGGGCTTTTTTATTCAGATGTATGCAAAAGTTAAGCTAGGTTTTGAATGCCTTCCGCTTCAGTTGCTTTTTTTTCTCGGTACATTGCCACTAAGTAATATACATTGACAACCGCGATGAAGGTGTTTGCAGCAACGACTGGTAAAGCACCAATAATTAAACCGTAACTTGCAAACAGCGCACAACCGATAAAGTTTAAAACACGAAGTTTTACGATGTCTTTCATAGTTAGAGAAATAGCAACCATGATTGACGCTGCGTAACCCATGATTTCAATAGTTTGCATATCCATTATATAGACCCTCTTTAAATGCCGGACTTGGTATCACCGGTACCAATCTTCTCGTCGTGAGATAAATGAGGGAGCTCCGTGCCTCGAATGGTCTAAGTTGATTAACGGACGCCAATATACCAAGAGTCAAAGTGTGATGAAAGCCTCAATATTGAGGAAATAGAAGGTTAGCGATTACGCAAACGTTTTACGTCCAAGCAGAAGTATAAAATTATTGTGTGTTCTGCAAAATTGAGAGCAAATGTATTTGCTAGGTAGAAGGCTCGAAGAATTTAAGTTGTGGGATGTGCAATTTGATACGCAAAAAATTAAGGTAGGGTTATATTTGAGCACAGCCCTTGGGGAACTGTACTCACGGTTATTTTAGATTGGGATTTTTAGAGAAGTGTCGAGCGCGATCGTTCGTTTTTGATCGTTTTATATTTCTGATTCAGCACGTTTTATCATATTCTCTACATCCACAGCAGCGTTTCTATAGCGAATGTGAATATCAGGATTCATATTTCTGTAGACTCTAAATATCTGATCTGCAAAGGCTTGACCAATCATTTTTACGTCTTCGAAATCGAATATGACATGTTTGAAATTTTCTATTCGAGCCAGTAGTCTCTTTGCTTGACTTCGAGACACTAACTGCTCTTGTCCAAATTGTGCTAATTTCACTGGGATCACCGTTTTATTAAAAGCGTAGTCATCATCTTCGCTAGCTGTATATTCAGTAAATACTTCTAGCTCCGTTCTGCTTGAATCTATAGAAATTCTCATACCAACCCAAGTTCCTAATAATTCTTCAACAAAATCGTGTTTCTCTTTTTCATTCAAATAATCATATGATTGATTATGGTGATGATCGAACCGTAGTCCTTTGGATTCAATGACAAAATCATCAAACATTCTCGAAGTAAAGAATATACCCTGACCAGAATGATTTTCAGGATCTGTTGTTAGTTTTCCTTTCGATAATTCCAAAATAGCTTGTCTTTCGTCAATTAAATGACAAAGTCTAGCGATTCTCTTAAAGATTCCTTCACCATCATCCATTACCATCAATGTTACCGAATTAGTATCTCGATGCATATTAACTATACATTCTCGACCTTCAGAATGATCTATTACATTGTTTACCATTTCGGTAAACCCATAAAACAATATGCCTTCAACATTACTAGGTAAATCGTCGGTTACCCAAGAGAAATACTTTCTATAAACTAAATCTTCTGCAACGTTACCGTCTAATTTAATGGATTGAACTTCATCGCGAATAGGGCCAATAGAATAAACACGGCTACGAGTTGTGCCACTTGATATAAGTTTTCTTTCATCAACTAGTGCTTTGATATGCCTATTCACAGCTTGACGAGTCATGCCAAATGATTCACCAATATGAGTCGCTGGATTCGTGTTACCATTTTTTACTTGTTGAAGAATCTGATTGCGAATGAATTCAGTTTTTTTATTGGTGCTCATCTGTTGTACCTAATTGTTATCTACTGCACTGACTGAATAGTAAACCTTTTAATCATTTTATCAAGACATTTGGAAACTTAATTTGTTGATTTTGGAAACTACATTGCAATTATTAGAAACAAAAGAATATTAAACCTCGATATTGCAAACAGTGAGTTACGCCCATTTTGCTCCAGATTACTTGCAAGATGCGGTCAGGTTTAACCTTCTTAATAAACTTATATAACTGTGTCTATTTCAGCAAAACCACCCAAAGAAAAAGATCCACATTTTGACTACTTTTACTGTAAATATTGATATTGCTGTATAAATAAACAGGTATTGTATGTGTTTATTTTACTATGTTTTCTCGTTTTACGGGTAATAAAAAACCCGCCAAATGACGGGTCTTAAACAAAGCGTGGCACCTTATTTCTTTGCTTGGTGTGCTTGTTTGTCTTGTTCTGTTAACTCGCGGATACGGCGGCTGATGTCGCGACGCTCTTTAGAGATCTCAGCGCTTTTGATGATATGGTCATCAACACGATCTTCGTAATCCGCTTTCATGTTTTTAACGATAGTCATGATTTCTTCTTGAGTCATCTCTGGTTTGATGTAATCAACCAAGTTTTCAAGCAGATCAACACGCTTACGGTTATCACGCACTTTCTTTTCGTTATCGATAAGTTCGCGCTTTAGTTTGTTTTTACGACGAGCTAAGCTCACAATTTCAAATACGCTGTTCATAGGTCCCTTTTCCTATTCGAATGCAACTAGCAGTGATTAAAGCACATCGTTGCTACGCATAACAGACTTAAGATCAAACCTTACAACAACTTGTCCAATTATTCATCAGTTGAAGCTGTACTTGATTGTACTTCACATCCCAAGCGCTATATGATGTGTTCAGTTAAACTCTAAGTATCGAAATGAACATGCAGCCCTCTGAAATTGTTGTTTCTCATCTCAACACAACGCAAGTTGAAGACAAGCATAACGTCAAACTTCGTCAAGCTTACCTTCGAGAACGAAAGGTTATGGAGCATATTGATATCGAACTCAATCGTTCAAAAATTATTATTATGGACGAGAATGGCAAGATTTTGAAATTTGCCATGGTTTTGGAACATTAAACGGTTTTATTAGGCGCTGTCATTTCATAGCTGTCATTTCATAACAAAAGGAAAAGGAAAATAAAAATGAACTTAGAACTGAGTCCTTTAGAAGCACGAGTTATCGGCTGTTTGATTGAAAAAGAAGTGACAACCCCAGACTACTATCCTCTCACCTTGAATAGTTTAACCGCAGCCGTGAACCAAAAGAGTAACCGTGAACCCGTGTTGTCGCTTAGCGATGCCGAAGTTCAAGATGTGGTTTCCGAGCTAATTTCTCGTCGGCTAGTAAGCGATGAAAGTGGATTCAACAGCCGTGCAAGCAAATTCCAACACAGATTTTGTAATACCGAATTTGGTGATTTAAAGCTCAACCAACAAGAGCTGGCAATTATTTGTTGCTTGTTTCTACGGGGACCGCAAACTCCAGGTGAACTGAGAACTCGCACCAACCGTTTATGCTCGTTTAATGATGTTAAGGAAACAGAGGCGGTATTAGAAAAATTAGCCTCCAGAGAACCCGGTGCTTTAGTGATAAAGCTACCTCGTGAGCCGGGTAAACGAGAGTCTCGCTACCAACATCTCTTTTCGGGTGAGATCGATTTAGACGCCTACGCCGTTGAGTCTTTGTCCGCAAGTAGCCCATCCAACAGCAAAATTGATGCACTAGAGGCTGAAGTTGCAGAGTTGCGTCAAGAAGTCGCTGAGCTAAGAGTACTGATTGAAAAACTCATGTCATGACAACCCTAAGTAATCGAGAAAAATTGTGGTGGGTGTACTTTGTACGCACTCCACAAAACGCCCTTTATTGCGGAATTACCACCGATGTCGATCGCCGTTTTAAACAACACTGTTCGGGAACTGGCGCAAAAGCACTCAGAGGTAAAGCGCCGTTAGAGTTAGTTTGGTTCCGCCAGACTGGCAAGAGTAAAAGTGATGCTCTTCGTTTTGAGTATCGGATAAAACGTCTGAGTAAGAGTGAGAAAGAGCAGCTTATTGCCCAACCATCTCTTTGGAATATCCTGGTTGCTGAGTAACATAATGTTATTTCATGTCATGCAAGTGTCTTGACGAAAATGTGCTATCAATTATGTCCCATATGCATAATAATCCTTAAGGACACGTTAAACTTGGCACGAGTATGTTTTTAAAACTATTCCTATCGATCTAAGTGAATAATAAATTAAAAGCGTATAAGACGAATGCGAACAGGCGAATAGAATGAAAAGAGCCTTATTATTTTCTTTGGTTTTTACTGCAACACCTGTATTGGCAGCGCAAGTTCTTGATGGCTACTGGCATTACAAAGAATTTTTAACCATCAATCCTACTGAAAATGAGTTGACAGATTCTTTGACGGAAGCCGTGAGAGGTCGTGCTGTACCCATCTCAGTGACTCAAGATAAGCCCGTGACCATATCTGTTGTCTATCCCGGCCAACAGCTCTCTGATTACTGGGTACGTAATATCAAAGCTTTTGAAAAGCGAATGGAAGAGTTGGGTATCCAGTATCAGTTAAATCAGGTATTTACCCGACCGAATATTGATATGCGGCAGCAAAGCTTGTCTTTGATGGAAGCAATCAAGAATAACACTGGATATTTAATCTTTACATTAGATACCACGCGTCATAAGAAGTTTATCGAACATGTATTAAATTCGTCGGATACCAAACTTATCCTGCAGAACATCACAACACCTGTACAAAGTTGGGAAGGTCGTCAGCCTATGATGTATCTGGGTTTCGATCACGAGCTGGGAGCTCATCACATCGCGGATTATTACAAGCATACCATTCCTAAACATAGTAAGTATTCTGTGCTGTATTTTTCTGAGGGCTATATCAGTGATGCTCGTGGGAACAGCTTTATTCAGGTTATGGAAGAGGACAATGCCTATAAGCTCTCATCTTCTTTCTATACTAAAACGACGGAACAGAGTGGCTACGAAGCAACACTGAACATCGTTAATAAAGATCCTAACATTAAATTTATCTATGCCTGTTCTACGGATGTCGCATTGGGTGCAGCCAAGGCACTTAAAGAGCTAAATCGCCAAGATATTAAACTCAATGGTTGGGGGGGCGGTTCAGCAGAGCTTGAGGCCTTAGCTAAAGGGGAGCTAGACGTAACCGTGATGCGAATGAATGATGATACTGGTATCGCGATGGCCGAGGCAATTAAATGGGATATCGAAAAGAAACCGGTGCCGCTTGTTTATTCCGGTGATCTGGTCGTTGTCACCAGCGAGGATTCACAACAGTCAATCGAAAAACTAAAACAGCGTGCTTTCCGTTATTCAGATAAGTAAGGTAAACAAGTCGTGGTAAGAAGTATCAGACCAATAAAGCAGAAGAAAAAAATTGCGTCCTATATCAGTCATGCAATTGTCGTTGCTCTCGGTACTTTGATCATTATGGTGTTATTTCAGAGTTATCAAATCAGTAGTCGTTTGATAGCCCAGGAAATGCTGAGAACTTCAAAGCAGACCTCGAGCTTAATTCAAAGCCTGTTTGATTTTCGCCTTGCTACCCTTCAAATCCACCAGGACAGTAGTGCGAAAAACGCTACTCTTGTTAAGGCGATTCATAGTGGTAAAGAAGAGGAGCTAGACCAATATTTCCTAACCGTTGACCAGTTAGAACTTTCTAACACTCCCGATATCCGTTTCATCACTAGCCAGAAAGACATGCTTTGGAATGACGGAAACGCACAGTTTTATGGGATTGAAACAAAAGAGTTGGGCAAAATTGTGCGTCGAGTTTCTGTTAGTCGAAACTGGCATTTAATCAAAAGCCCTTCCTTGCTTGGTCCCACCTATTTATTGGTAAGACGTTCATCGATTGTTGATCCTGCTACTGGCGAAGTTTTAGGTTTTCTTTATGTATCGATAATGCTTAATGACAATTACGCGCTTATAGAAACCGTTAAAGATAACAGTAATGCAAAAAATTTAGTGCTAGCTGTGGACGAGGATATCTTGTCTTCTACTCTCAACGGCAACGAACTATATAACGCACAACAGATAATTCGTAGCGAAGCAGGCGAAGCGTTAGACGATAAAAACATAGTGAGTAAAACTATGTTAGAAGTGGAAGGTGTACCCACTTATTTGTCTGTATTTTCAGTACAGAGTAACCAAAATGCACTTAAACTTAGAGACGGCTATTACTTCTGGATCGCGTTTGCGCTGACGGCTTTGCTTGGCGTTGCGATTATTACTCGCTGGTGGTTACATAAAAGGATTAAATGCGAAATTGATCAACTGATGTCATACACTCATAAAGTCGCGGTACAAGGGAAGGAGTATTTTTTCCCCGGTTCGCATATTTATGAATTTGATCATTTCGGACGTACTCTTGAAAATACTTTCCAGCGTCTTGCTGAACAAGAGAAACAGTTCGAGGATCTGTTTAACTTCTCTCTCTCACCAATTATTCTTTGGTCTACGGATGGCTATATCATTCGTATGAACCCTGCGGCGCAGAAGGAATTTATTGGGTCTAAAGGCGAAAGTAAAAAGCTTTTCAGGGTGTTAGAAAAGCTGCTTGTGCCAGATATTCAAATGGCGGCCAATGGTGATACAGCTAAAGAGCTGATGACGGAAATTGATAAGAAAGTATTTCGTTGGAGTATTTCACCGATAGTCATTGAAAACAAAATTGAATCGATTATCACCCAAGGGCAAGACGTTACTAGCTTTGCTGAAGCGGAAAAACAAAGTCGTATAGCACGTAAAGAAGCAGAAGAGTCGGCAAGAGTTCGTGCAGACTTCTTAGCTAAAATGAGCCATGAATTGCGTACACCACTTAATGGCATATTAGGTGTGTCGCAACTGCTTAAAAGATCCATCACTAGCCCTGAGCAAGTTGATCAGATCAATGTTTTGTGTAGCAGTGGGGAGCATTTACTTGCTGTACTGAACGATATTCTCGATTTTTCAAAAATTGAACAAGGGCAATTTCGTATACCTTCGTCGGAGTTTAGGCTTATAAACGTAGTTTCGGCTATTGAACAAATATACAAACCCATGTGCCTAGAGAAGAACTTAGCATTTAACATCGTGTCTGATATCGAAGATGGGGTTGTGGTAAATAGCAATCAGGTGCGATTGAATCAGATTCTGTACAACATCATCAACAATGCTTTGAAGTTTACATGTGAAGGCAGCATCACGATTCATTTATCATTGCAATATGGCGATCCAGATCAACTGTATGTAACGGTGAAGGATACCGGTATTGGTATCAAAGAGTCTGATCTGAAGATTATTTTTGAACCATTTATGCAAGCTGAACCAACGACAACGAGAGAATATGGCGGCAGCGGGCTTGGGCTTACTATCGTACATAGTTTGGTTGCCATGCTCGGCGGTACTATTCAGGTTGCGTCTGAATTTGGTAAAGGTACTGAATTCAAAATATTTTTGCCTGTGGAAGTTGTTTCTCGTGGAAATACGACAACCTTAAACCAAGAGGAAAACAAACGTTTTTCACTGTTTGATAAGGCATTGAAAGTGTTGCTGGTTGAGGATAACCATACCAATGCGTTCATTGCTAAAGCATTCTGTGAGAAATATGGCATGAAAGTCGAGTGGGCAAAAGACGGCATGCAGGCCATAGAGAAAGTGAAATCTGAAGGTTACGACATCATCTTAATGGACAACCAATTGCCATTTTTGGATGGTGTTGATGCGACTAAGGTGCTTAAACAAGAAATGCAGCTAACGACACCGATTTTTGCCTGTACTGCTGATGGTATGGAATCGACTCAACAAGCATTTATTGCAGCGGGTGCTGAATATGTAATAGTTAAGCCGATTAAAGAAGAGAGTTTGTATCAAGCTTTGCTCTATTACAAGCAGACCTATTGCTAAGGCTCTCCTATTGTTAGAGCTCTGCTGATACAACTCATATGGAACCCGCGTTAAATGCATGTTCCAGCACTTCTTTACGCATTTTCTCTGACATATTTATAGTCTCGCTAAACTTAATCCCAATAATATGTCCTTTAGATTCTTTGCTAATTTTAACGATTTGGCAGCTAAGATTATCAGGTAAGGCGTTCATCAAATCACAGCGTATATCAACTTTAGTTCCTACAGCTAATTCATTTTCACCAGTAACGAAAATGCCGCATCCAGAAACCGATAAGTCGACCATAACTCCCGATGTTTCACCATTCAATGTACTAATAATGGAGGGTAGTGATACAGTGTAACGTTCATGTTCACGTATGGTTTTGGTTGCAAAATGTTTAGGTGGGCGTAAAAACACCAAGCTAAATGGTCTTCTAATTGACTGATACGTTGAAGTTTTAAAAGCAATAATATGACCAACGTCTTTGTTGCAGATACCACGTACAACGACCTGCACATTAGTGAGTTTGCGCATGACTAATAGTTCTAATGCCTTGGTTGGTAAATCGATGATTAGATATTGCTCAACTTTATGGCCAATGAGTGAAGTCGTAAAATCATAAGTGTCGTTTGGACCAAACTGAACACTGACAGACAGTTTCATTCCTATCTGGAGGTATTTTTCGAGCTCTGCGGTGCTATTGGAACTGGATGTCGACATATTTAGTTCAACCTTGCCGTGTCAATTATCGTTATTTAGTACCCAATGGGCTTGAGTATATTACAAAAATTCTCGAATTTTTGTTGAATCTAAATTAAATATGACGACATCATTTAAAGAAATGAGAACTGACGCTTGTTCAGTAATTGAAGCGAACACCCATAGCGATTTGTGGCCCCCAAATTCCTGCATTTCGTGCTTCTGCGCTTAAAGAAAGCTGCTCTGTTGAGTGAAAGCGTAGACCGCCAATAAAAACGCTGCTTTCATCTGCACGCCCTACTTTAAGGTGCGCTTCCAGTTGATTTGTTAACCAAACTCTACCACCAACGTTAAGTTCGTAGATCAATTCAGAGTCATCGTTTTCTTCTTTGCTATAGTTCACATGGTGGAGCAACATTTGTCCGTATATATCAATGAACTGGTTAACTGGGCCATTGAAGCCAATACCGCCAGCGATATCCCAATCATTCTCAAAACGGGAATCAGCGCGTAACACAAAATGTGAGTTGTTGGTGAAGTTGGTACTAAATTCACCGCCAAAAGATTCAGGACTGATTGCCGTTCTAACCTCGAAAAAGTTGTAGTTAAAATTGTTTGCCATAGCTGTATGTGGTGTCGCCAAACACAAGCTAATCAAACTTAGAAAACCTGCCTGTTTAAACATAAGAATGTTCGTCCTGAGTGAAATAAAAGATAAAGATACATTAATCGTAAGCAATTTACAGACCATTTTAGCCTAAATCCGACACGTTATATAAAAAAATTCTGGATAAGACTTCCTTATGATATTTATTTGGACTATTTGTTATCAAGTATTTGATACGATTGCTTTTGGGTGTAGTATGGCTCAAAAGAAAGTGCATTCAAGGTTAAATAAAATGAAAAAACTCATATCGTTATTGGCAACACTCCTTTGTAGTCATTCAACTTTCGCTAAAGATACCGTTACAATCTACGCTGCATCGTCGATGACCAACGCTGTTGGTGACTTAGTTGAGACATACAAAAAGCAGCATGATGTTAATGTTGTCACTGTGTTTGGTGGTTCTTCTTCGCTTGCTCGTCAGATTGAGAGTGGGGCTCCTGCTGATATCTTTCTTTCAGCAAATGAAAAGTGGGTGAGCTACCTAATTGATAAAAAAATAGTTGAGGCGAGTAAAGTATCATTAATCGCTGGCAACCAGTTAGTTCTCATTAAACCTACAGGTGCTGATATAAAACCGTTCGATTTAACTCAAAAAGACCAATGGAAGACGATTTTGTCACAATCAAGAATGGCAGTCGGGAACACAGATGCCGTACCAGTGGGTATCTATGCTAAAGAGGCGCTGACTAACTTAGATGTCTGGAGTAGTGTTGAAGCTCGATTGGCGCAAACCAACAACGTTCGTAATGCACTAGCACTGGTAGAGCGCGGAGAATCAGCATTAGGAATCGTGTATAAAACAGATGCATTGTTGACAGACCAAGTCACCATTGTCACTACGTTTGATCCATCACTACATGGCACAATTCACTATCCTCTTGTACAGCTTAACGACAAATTAAGCAGTCAACAGTTGATGGATTTTGTGCAGTCTAATGAGGCAAAAGTGATACTCAATAAATACGGATTCCGTACCGACATGGGAAATGAAAAATTTGCTCAGTGAATATGAACTGACCGCTTTATTGCTAAGTTTAAAAGTAGCCGCATACGCCGTTATGTGGCTACTACCTATTAGCATTTTGCTTGGTTGGCTATTAGCGCGTAAAGAGTTTATTGGTAAGAGCACGCTAGATAGTATTATTCATTTACCATTGGTGCTCCCTCCCGTGGTGATAGGCTACTTATTATTAATATCAATGGGTAGGCGCGGCATTATTGGAAGCTGGTTATATGACTGGTTCGGTCTATCATTCAGTTTTAGTTGGCGAGGAGCTGTTTTAGCTTGTACGGTTGTTTCATTACCTTTAATGGTCCGTGCTATTCGTTTAAGCATCGAAAGTATTGACGTTAAACTGGAACAAGCGGCCAAAACACTCGGAGCATCGCCGATAAAGGTATTCTTTACCATCACTCTACCTTTAACTCTTCCGGGAGTGATTACTGGAGTGATGCTTGCGTTTGCTAGAAGCTTAGGTGAATTCGGTGCAACCATCAGCTTTGTTTCAAATATTCCAGCTGAAACTCAGACCATACCACTCGCCATGTTTACTTTTTTAGAAACCCCTGGTGAAGAGATGGCGGCTGCACGTCTTTGTGTTATTTCGATTGTCATCGCACTCTTGTCTTTACTTACGTCGGAGTGGGTGAGCCGCAAGGTTAGACGGCGTTTAGGAGTTGTTCAGTGAGTCAAGGCATAGTGGTTAACTTTAAAAAACAACTTGAAAACGTTGCTTTGAATGTGGATTTTGTTGCTCCTAGCCACGGTATTACCGCGATTTTTGGACGTTCTGGTGCGGGGAAAACTTCGGTCATCAATGCTGTGAGTGGTTTATTAAATCCTGAGAGCGGTCTAATTGCAGTCAACGGTCGATGCTTGTTCGATAGTAGGAAGGGTATCAATACCGCTGTTGAAAAACGTAAACTGGGTTATGTGTTTCAGGAGGCTCGCCTTTTCCCACACTACACGGTTTGTGGCAACTTAAATTATGGCGTAAAAGAGAAAGACACGGATTACTTCAATTCGATTGTCGAGCTATTGTCGTTGAAATCTTTACTATCACGCTATCCAAGTGCACTCTCTGGCGGAGAAAAACAGCGGGTAGCGATAGGGCGAGCGTTGCTGTCTAAACCCGACTTATTGCTAATGGATGAACCGTTAGCGTCTCTGGATCTCCCTAGAAAACGCGAAGTGATGCCTTTTCTGGAGATGTTATCAAAGAAAGTCAAAATCCCCATTCTATACGTATCCCACAGTTTGAATGAAATTCTTCGATTGGCGGACCATTTGGTCGTCGTAGATCAAGGCAGAGTGGTCGATGCGGGAAGAATTGAAGATGTGTGGTCATCTCAAGTCATGAGACCGTGGCAATCATTCAGTGAGCAAAGTACGCTGTTTTCGGCAACAGTTTCACAGCACAATATGGATTATGGGCTGACTCAATTGAGATTTGTCGAAGGACTTACATTTTGGGTACAACAGATAGAAGCAGCAGAAGGATCGGTCGTTCGTCTACAGATCAGAGCTAATGATGTTTCAATTACTTTAGAAAAGAATGAAAAAACATCTATCCGAAATATTTTGCCGGCACGCATTGTGAGTATTGATTATCAGCAACATGGTGAGAACAGGAAAAGTGTTTCTATAAAGCTTGCTTTGGTCGATGGTTGTTATCTATGGGCAACGATAACTCAATGGGCATTGGATGATCTTAAACTTATTGAAGGCATGCATGTATACGCTCAGATTAAGGGGGTCAGCGTATCACAGCGAGATATCGCTATCGCGAATGTATAAAAAGATGGCTTGAAAGGATAGTTAAGAACAATGAAAAGTTAGATATGAACATCCAACAGACTGCCGATCATATCTTGCTCACGTTGCATAACATTAACTCCGACACGGTTGTATTGAGAAGCTTGATTGAGTTTCAACATTGGTTCGATATCGCTTTTCGGCTGCCGTGCTTTTTTATTTTCGACAGCGTTAAATTTAAGCGCATCATCATTCCTAAAATCATGTTTATAAGAAGCGGACTTTTGAATGTCTCGCGCCGCTTCATCAGCCATCTTGTATGACTGCTGAACAATAGGATAACCAGACTGTAGAGATGAAATTGACATAGGCGATTCCTTTCCAGTATTAAAAGCTTATGTCTTGTTTATTTATTATGCAAGTAGTGCACGTTTAAAAGAACAACTACGAGAATAACTGAGAAATCAACTCTAACTCTTCAGAAGTCAATAAGGCTGTTTGCGTGCTTTCTAGAGATTGTGAAATCTCGCCTTGAAGCGAACGTAATTGCTGGGGTGTCAACTGCTGAAGCTGTGATTTATATTGATCAAATTGAACGCTGTTCATTCTAATATCCTGCAATAACCTATTTTCACTTTTAACGGTTGTCTTGTGGATCATGATTACAAGAACCTTACTTTGTAAGATAAAACCTATGTTAATGTTAATATTCGTGTAGGTGCTTATGTCCGAGCTTTGTCAGGTTATATGTTGAACAATGTAAAGATTACATAATATGAATGCATTTTATTGGTGATGGTAATGTATCAAAAAGGTTGCTATCTCTATTTGCTTGGCGGAACACGTACCGCGAATTTTGCCGCTAATGAATGAAGCTCCGGTAGCATTCGGTAGATAAGATGAAGTTGCTGTAGAACCAAACGAGCAGAGCTGCTGTCTTCTTCACGCCATTCACTCAGTCTTTCTTTTAGCCCTGAATCATCAATGTTGATTGCTTCTGTCTCGGTACAGTGATTAAACAGTTGCTGATACAGTGCGTCTAAGTGTTGATGAATAACTCTGTGCGATTGCAAAACTAGTTGATGAACGGTTTCATCATCAATTCGTGTACGGTGTGCTCCCAAGGCGGAAGTGTAACTTAATAGAGCGTGATTTAAGGTTAGAAATCGGAAGCTCTCATCCGTTGCCGCTCGATATTTCCCGGGCTCTGCAAGCATGTTACTCACTGCTGCCGCTAAAGCAGCATCTTGGTTATGTGCTTGGCGTCTGGCTATGCGGTAACTCAGGTTGTCTTTTTTACCAATTCGGTATTGCCCGATGATCTGTCCTAAATACTGCTTGTTGGCGTCTATGGCATCTGCCATTACTTTATGTAATCTTTTTGATTGCCAATCAGGAAGAATGTAATACACGGCAAATACTGCAAGGGCACAACCGGTCAAAGTATCCGCAAGACGAGGGAATACCACAGCGTAACCTTCACCTAGTTGATTGAAACAGAACAGAACAAATACGGTAATAAAGCCTGTCGCATAGCCATAGTTGTTAATGCGAAAAGCAAAGAACATGACTCCGGAAAAGACGATCAACACAAGTTGGCTTTCGAGGGTGGGGAATAAGGTCAATAGAGGAACGCCAATCAAAAGACCTGCAATCGTTCCTATAATTCGTGCTTTAAGCTTCTGGCGAGTGGCGGCGAAATTTGGCTGACATACAAATAAGGTTGTTAATAGAATCCAGTAGCCACGCTCGATGCCTAATCCCTGAATAATTCCATAGCCTGCAGTTAACGCCAGTGACATGCGAACAGCGTGGCGAAATAACAATGAATCGGTATTTAGATTCGATTTAATTCTCAGCCAGGCGGTTTGCAAAGTATGAGCTTCAGTATCCTGAAGAATATCGTCCTCGGGCTTGGTGGTGTCAGGATTGCTTACATTACACAACTGTTTTTCTACCGTCGCTAAGTTGTTGAACAGATAACCAAGTTGCGCAAGGGATATTTTCCATTCTTTGTTATGTTGTTCTTGAAGGTAGTTAAGCGACAATTGCAATTCATCAAGAGCAATGATTGAGTCACTGTCATGGTTGTATGGCAACCCTAATTGAATAGACTGAGCGACCTGTTGACAAGCTTGTGCTTGTTTCTGCAATAAATGCTTAAAGCGAAATAACACATCAGACCGTTCAAATTGCCCTGCCAGCTCCTGATAACGATAGTGAGTAGAGCTGACACGTTCATGGATATCTTGTGCAAGAAAATAGATATTCAAAAATCGATCGCTGGCGCTGTCTACGTGCCCTCGTTTTGAGCGCGTTAGAAAGATCGCTTTACACTGATTGAGTGCTGACACCGTTATTGAGTTCAAATTGGCTTCGGTTATACGATGCGGTTGAGGTAGCAAATTTGAAACGGGATGAAAAAGCTCTGCTTTCGCATCGAGATAGTTTGCTAGCTGAATAAATACATTAGCTAGATTTTGTTGTACTGGCTGCAGTGGCCACAACACGTGCCATATCATAGATAACAAGTAGTACCACGCAGTGCCCGTCAGCAAAAGTAATGGTTGGAACCAGATGTTAGTACTTTGATGAGCCCCAAGCATGGTGTAGATAGCGATAAGCAAAGAACCGAAGGCAATACTTGCATATCGGCTGCCTATTGCACCAAGCATGATAAAGCCAAATGTAGATGCGAAAAGACCAACAGCAAAAAGGGCGGGGGTTTTAAACAGTGCTTCGATAGATAAGGCAGCCAAAGCGAAACAGAAAAATGTTAAGGTGATTGCTTTTAAACGACCAGTAAAACTGTCGTCACGTTCAGCAATAGCTGCGGCAATAACACCGAGGAGCAATGGTGTTACCCAAGAACTCAGATTGTAATACCATGTGGGAACGACAACACCAAGCAATGCAATAAAAATCAGCACACTATAATTGATGGTTTTATTAGCCCAAAGAATGCGAAGTCGTTTTAACAAATACACCATGATCCGTCACTGTTAAAAATAAAAATTGAGTGTATCAGACTGAGTTGATAACGTTTTGATCAAATTAAATAAATATTGCCATGCGAGCACAAAGTAAACATCAAACATTATTGACATTATTTTAGCTTCACGCAAAGTGGTTAGGGTATGATGGTTGGCAACAAATTCAAAGAGCAAATATCAATGCAGCTGAAAGCAAATAAGACTGCACAGTTTTTTATTTCTGGTGAATACAATCAAGTTGAGCTTGGTGAAGAGTGCGTAATTCTTTCTTCTCTGGTGAGTGAAGAACACATTCCATTTAATGTTTGGAATGGAAAAATAAAAATTGAACACGGAGCCATCTGGGGATCGCTTCAATTTTTTGCACACGAAGAATACGGTAAACAACGGAGTTGGTTGGTGCAAGGTCTGCCTTGGCCTGAATGCCGTAAGTTTGCGCATAAGGTTGTTGCGATTTATCAAGGTTGGCATAATCAGCAGTGTGCTCAGTTGAGCCAATATCTACCACGTTGGCAGCAAGAACTGACTCACTTGATTCGTTTACCGTCATTCTTACCACACTCTCTCACTGATAGCTGGGTTAATCGTGTTTATGATGACCTCACGGCTATGGGAATGTCTCTCGAAGAGGCGCATAAACATCTGCCCGATCACATCGCAAGCTTATCTCCGTGGATTCTGAATACTTCAGAACAACTGACTGAGCGGAATAAGCGATGGATTGAAAACGAAAGACTGAACTGGGAAGTGCTATTTAATCAAGTAGAATCCTCACCACTTAATTTGTCTCAGCAGTATGCGGTTTTGCTCAATGACGATCACAATTTAGTACTGGCTGGAGCTGGTTCTGGCAAAACGAGTGTATTGACCGCAAGAGTCGCCTATTTATTACAAAGTCATTTAGCACAAGCCGAAGATATCTTACTGGTCGCCTTTGGCAAAGATGCTGCCAATGAAATGGAGCAGAGATTAAAAAACAAAATTGGTCTTTCAGCAGAAAAAATCCGTGTGAATACCTTTCATCAGCTTGGATTAAGCATTTTAAATCATGTGGACGCTAGTAAAGTGGATGATAGTGGTAAAGCGGATAGTGGTAAGGTGGTTATTTCACCGATTGCTTTAGATGACAAGCTTAAGAGAGCTTGGTGTATTGATTGGCTTAAACGCCACTGGATGACTCCGACCAATTTTAAACGTTGGCAAAAACATCTAACTCAATGGCCAGTTGCTTATCTAGCCGGTGATGATGAACTGGGTAGCCATGTAGAGAACCCTAAATTGATAGCGTGGCTGGAAAGACAACTGGATCAGTTAGCATTATTAGGTATTTCGAAAAAATCGCTTCAGCAACGGTTGGTTGAGCACCCTGATTTTCCTCGCTTAAATAGCGAGCTTTCATTGTGCTGGCCATGCTATCAATCTTGGCAAGAGATGCTTAAAGAAAATAACCATATTGACTTTAATATCATGATCAGCAGAGCGACAGAATATGTGACTAAGGGTAAGTTTTCTTCTCCTTGGAAGTTCATAATGGTTGATGAGTATCAGGATATTTCGCCGCAACGTTTGGATCTTATTCAAGCCTTATGCGAGCAAATTCCAAATCAATGCAACTTGTTTGCTGTGGGAGATGATTGGCAATCAATTTATCAGTTTGCCGGCTCTGACGTTGATCTCACCACTGGGTTTGAGTCTCGTATGCCTTATTCAACAGTGCATCATTTAGACACTACATATAGGTTTAACGATAAACTCGGCGAAGTTGCCAATCGATTTATTCAGCAAAACCCGCAACAACGTGAAAAAACGCTCAACAGCGTAAAAATTCAAAATAGTAAATCTGTAGTACTTTCTCCGAGCACAAGTGTTGAGAAGATTTTGGATGGTTTAAACCGTAAAGCTACGGGTATCAAAACGGTATTGTTGTTAGGTCGAAACCACTACCATAAACCCGAGTTACTGCGTGATTGGCAAAATCGTTTCTTGTCATTAAAAATGGAATTTATGACCTGTCATGCAAGTAAAGGCAAGGAAGCGGATTTTGTTATTGTGCTTGCCGTTGATGAAGGACAGTTTCCTGCAAAAGTGAAAGCGTTACATCTTGATGGTGCTTTAACGACTTCGCAAGACGACTTTGTGTTTGCGGAAGAAAGACGTTTATTTTATGTAGCGATGACTCGTGCACGAGAAAAGGTCTGGATTACTTATACAGGAAGTGGCTCAGCATTTGTGCAGGAGTTGTTGAATGGCGATTATCCAGTGACTAAGAAAAGTTAAAAGGATTTCATATGACCCAAGCATTGTTATTAGTGGATGTGCAAAATGATTTTTCTCCTACAGGGGCTCTTCCAGTAAGGGATGGTGACAAAATTGTACCGGTAATTAATCAACTGATTCCGTATTTCGAGCATATCATTGCAACCAAAGATTGGCACCCTGCCGGTCATTCAAGCTTTGCATCGTCAAATCAACAGACCATTGGCGAGGTGATTGTGTTAGACGGGATACCGCAAATAATGTGGCCAGATCACTGTGTTCAACAAACCAAAGGTGCTGAGTTTATCCCCGGGCTCAACATTGAAGCCATTACCCAAGTCATTTATAAGGGCACGAATCCTAAAATCGATAGCTATAGTGGATTTTTCGATAATCAAAGGCTTCAGGCTACTGGTCTAGCCGACTACCTCACTTCTCAAGGAATTGAAGAGTTGGTCATTGTTGGGTTAGCTACTGACTACTGCGTAAAGTTTACGGCAATTGATTCAGTATCTCTTGGTTTTAAAACATCGGTAGTTCAAGACGCTTGTCGAGGCGTTGAGATGGCTGAAGGTGATGTTGAAAGTGCTTGGAAACAGATGAAACAGGCTGGGTGTAAGCTCATTCAATCGAAGGAAATAGTCGGTTAGTTGGTGTATTCACTTCGAAATAAAAATCCCCTGAAATGAGGCCGCCTTTATGGGGGAGTTCAAAACAGGGGATTTTTATTGATATTTATAGACGTTCAGCGAGGTAGGACTGGTAATCAGGAATCTCAATATCTACTGGCTTATCAATAAATTCTGAGCTGAATAAGAATTTCGCCGTTGCACGATTTGTCGCAACAGGAATATTCCATACACCAGCAATGCGTAGCAGTGCTTTTACATCCGGGTCGTGAGGAACGGCATTAAGCGGATCCCAGAAGAAGACAAGTACATCTATTTTGCCTTCTGAAATTAGAGCCCCTAACTGCTGGTCGCCGCCCATTGGGCCACTGATTAAACTTTTAATTGGGAGACCGGTTTCTTTATTTAACATGTTACCCGTTGTACCAGTAGCGTATAAGAAGTGACCTTGTAGCTTTTCTTTGTTCTCTTTTACCCAACGTAGAAGCTCTGGTTTACAGTTGTCGTGCGCAACTAAGGCTACGTGCTTTGAAGCAGCCATTGTGCGTGTTGTTACTTTCATTTATTTATTCCCAACAATGAGTTCTATTGATTAAATAACGAAAAGATCCCTGATATTCAATCTCTTTTATTCAAAATGTAGTTCTGTATTCGATTGAGAACCTTAAAACATGATATGTGTTTAAATTGGTTAATTTATGACAGCTTTTGCAAGGATTGAAAAGAGGCTCGTTGTTTAAAAAAAGCCATTATACAGAACAAAAGCGGATTGCTATGTGCAACAGGGTTGTATGTGTGACATAGATAACCCGCTTTTGGTGCTGCATAATGAATTGTTCTGTGACTAAAATTTATAACCCTCAGGAACAACAACAATACCATTTTCAGAAATCTTGAAGCGTTTGGCATCTTCAACCGAATCTAGACCTATCTGTGTGTTGGCTGGGATTTTAACATGCTTATCAATAATGCAGCCAACTAACTGGCAACCTTCTCCGACTTCTACATCGTCAAACAAAATACTATCAACAATCGTCGCACTATCGTTGATAACGACACTGCCGGAGATAATTGAGTGATGAACAGAGCCACCGGAATTGATCACGCCATTGGAAATGATCGAATTAATAAAAATGCCTTCATTACCAGTGGCAGAAGAGACAGTTCTCGCCGGTGGTAACTGAGGTTCATAAGTTCGGATTGCCCAGTTCTTTTGATAGAGATTCATAGGGGGGACAGGCTCAAGCAGATCCATATTGGCATCGAAGAATGAGTCGATAGTGCCCACATCTCTCCAATAGCAATCACGATCAACTCTGCCTTTCTCATTACAGAACTCATAGGCGTAAACACTGCGCGTTTCTATCAGCTTAGGAATAATGTCTTTACCGAAATCATGTGATGAGGTTTCTACTTCAGAATCTTCATGCAGAGCTTGCTGCAGAACATCCATGGAGAAAATATAGATGCCCATTGAAACAAGGCTTGAATTAGGACTATTCGGCATAGAGGGTGGATCATTTGGTTTTTCAATAAAAGAAGTAATTCGGTTCTCATCGTCCACGCCCATGACACCAAAAGCAGAAGCTTGTGCTCTCGGAACTTCCATGCAAGCAATAGTTAGTTTGGCACCTTTGGATTTGTGCTCCTCAAGCATAGCTGCGTAATCCATGCGGTAGATGTGATCCCCGGAAAGCACCACAACGTGTTTCGCATCACTGCGTGAAAGTAGCCACATATTATGGAATAGGGCATCCGCAGTACCTTCATACCATTTACCGCCTTTTCGCATTTGCGGTGGGACTACCGTAATGAACTCGCCAAGTTCAGGGTTGAAAATGGACCAGCCATTTCGCAGATGTTTTTGTAGAGAATGTGACTTGTACTGAGTTAATACCAATATTCGACGCAATCCGGAGTGTAGGCAATTGGTTAAAGTAAAATCAATAATGCGATATTTTCCGCCGAATGGAACAGCGGGCTTGGCTCGATCGTCTGTGAGGGGGGACAATCGTGAACCCATACCGCCGGCTAATACTACCGCTAAGGTGTCTTGCATCTTATTTCTCCCTAAATATGTGCAATTCGTATCCACTTTTTAGAGATTAGTACAAGTTTCGAGCCAAAGTTGAAATCTACATCATATCTAGAAGCTTTTATATCAGATACAACTAATGCATCAAAGTGGTGCAAAATATTATCAATATTAGCAATAATTTGGTGCAACGAGATGCCTATAAAATATTTCGCTCTAATGATAAACAATCATAAGTTAGACTCAGATAAATTGGTCTGGTTTACAATGTAAATCCTAAGTACTACAAGTGTTACGGCAGAGTCGGTTCGTTGATACTTTGTAGTGTTATTATTTCTCTGTCATAGTATCTGTTCATTGTGGTGAGTTGTTGTTTTAAATTAGATAAATCGAGCAAGAGACTGTCATCGAAACTTCTATAATGCAAAGCAGCAACGCTATTGGTAATCAACTTATCATTTGTACAATCTTGCCCAATTTTATCCCAAACGGCTTGTTGCGTTTGTACTTGGCTAGGGATCGTCTCTAGGTATTGAATCAGATCATTGACTTGTTGACGTGATTCCAACGCAAAGAGAAGCTGCTTTTCTATTTTCTGTTGGAAGTTATTACTATTTTTCTGCCATAGATACGTTAGCTCTTGCCTGGAAAACTCAATATGAAGAAAAATGGATTGTTGGAAACTACCAAGCCATTCGTTATATCTAGACGCTAGCAAATTGTATTTACGTTCTAAGGATTGCTGAGAAACAAGTGCTCTGTTCCAATCTCGCTCATTACATTGGCTAGCGTTGCTGTACCAAGGTAAAGTTATCAAGAATATGGTCGTTATATAAAATAATTGCGTTTTAAAACGTTTCATTGTCGAAGGTTTATTTTCTCTCTTTAGTGATCATCATAATGGCGGTGATAGTCATAATGGCGTTAGATTAGGCAGAAACAATCGCCACGGCTGCTATTATTATAGTTAAACAAAACAGACTATTGAGAATCCTCTTGGCTTAAACCATAAGGTAAAATGTAAAACATGAAAAAATTGCTGATGGTTGTGTTTTTGTTACTCGGTTTAGCTGGTGCCGGTGTTGGCTACTATTTGTTTTATTATAAACCGCAGCAAGAATTGGCGAATAAAGAATCAAACGTTGAAGAGCAAACCGATAAGACGGAGCAAGAAAAGCCGCCAACTCAAACTATTGCAGACCTAAAACCAGAGAATATGGAATTTTACATTGATGTAGAAAAACTGGGTATTCGCGAAGCGGCAAGTATGGATGCATTTGTAGATCGCTATTTATACAAAGGGGACAAAATTCGTCTATTAGAAAAAAAGAACGGGTGGGGAAGAGTCTCTGCGTATTTCGTTTACGAACAAGGCGGACCGGAAGTCGCTGAGTGGATTCCATTAGAAGGGCTAGTAGAGCAAGCGCCCGTGATATCACCAGAAGAGCGAAAAAAAACCATACAGAACTACATTGCTGGGTCTGATGACCTAGTACAATATGAAGAAATGTTTTTAATGACTACCGATAAACTGTTAAATGATGGCAGTTGTACCCCTGTGGATTTCGAAGAACTTGGTGGTTGGGTTCGATCGACAAAATATTCTGACAGAGATGTATATTTCATATACTGCGGTGGAATGAAATTGGCAGACAAAATCTATTTGGATGTACGCACCGGAGAGGTTTTCTACTGACAGCTATGGCACCAAACTTAGTGTTTTATCTGTTTTCCTAGCTTCGGATTAGGAGCAATTATGATTAATCAAAGACATGGCTTATCTATCGGATTAGATAGAGTTGATAATGAGTTTTTCGTTGCTATCAAAGCAGTTGGCAGACTAACTCATGAAGACTATCAGATGATCACGCCAATGATCGATGCTGCATTGGTCAAAGTGAACCAGCCTAATGTAAAAGTTCTGTTCGATGCTACGGAACTGAAAGGCTGGGAGCTACGCGCAGCGTGGGATGATTTTCAACTAGGGCTAAAACATGGTTCCGACTTCGACAAAATTGCATTGTTTGGCAATAGAGATTGGCAAGAAATGTCGGCGAAAATCGGTAATTGGTTTATTTCCGGAGAAATTAAATATTTCGAAAGCTATAGTGATGCTGTAACTTGGTTGAAAGATTAGTCGCGGGTGTTATCTATGTCTATTGAGAAACTAAGTCTATTGAGAAACTAAGCCTACTGAAGGATTATGCCCATTGCAGAACCGCGTAGAGTTGAATGTATTTTCTAACCAATTGTTGATTTTTCGAATGCTTTAGAGGATGGCCAAACTTGATGTAACAAGGGCTTATTTGGTAGCACGCTTCCAGAGCTTGAGTTAACAGTGAGTCGCTCTCGTAAAGGGTAATACCTTGTGCGCTGTACTCGTCAATCTCGTCAGGTAATTGCCCCGTCCACCAATGAAGCAATTCGCGACTTTTCTGGCTTTTGCTTATCCAGTGGTCGGTGAGAAGAATTAATAAGTCATTTGGCTGAATAGCAAAAGCGTATTCTTGCTTCCATTGATAAATGTCCCTCATCAACTTGTCACGACAAGTCTTACCCGCACTGACTAAGTGATGAGTCAATATCCAAACCGTGCCCATTTCGCTTGTTACCCTAAAGTGGTGTGGTATATCTCCATGAAAAGTCGATTCGATAGCATCGTAATCACAGGCATGTCCGTATTCCGTTAATGTACGAGACAACCGGCGCGCAAAAGCTAAGCCTAAATGGTGTTCACTCATTCCTTTGTTATGAATGGTGGGATAGTGCTTTTCACACAACCTCAAGCAATCGGTTTGAAATTCATTGACGCTTTGTGTGACTAAGTCCAATAACAATTACTTATTCTCCATAATGTAAGCCCTGCTAGATTATCACAGTTACATTTTCTCACTAGTGATAAATAGTCGTTTTACTTCACCAATTTTTGAAATTTATATTTCTCTATACCAAAACATAAAGCACTGCAGTTGCAAATAGAAAGGGGATAATAAGTCAGTCGAAGTATCAGTAAAAACTCGAACCTAGTTGGTTATAATAGACCCTGAATTTTATGGGGGAAATAATGATGAGTGACATCGAATTTACGCAACAGCAAAAAGAAGGTTTAACAGCAGCACTGCAAAAATACTGTGCGGATGAACTCGATATTGAGCTGGAACAGTTTGATGCGTGGTTTTTGTTAGAATTTGTTACAAATAAGATAGGGCCAGTTTATTACAATAAAGGGCTTTCTGATGCTCAATCTGTTGTCGAAAGAAAGATAATGGATATTGCCGATGAGCTTTATCAGATTGAAAAACAAAGTGAATTTTAGAATGGCAATAACTTCTTTATCTACGTAACTTGTTCAAATTATTTGAATAAGTACTTCAATCAAGCTGTATAGCGACAAGGTAAATATTGGTAAATACTCTGTTAACACCGTGTATCCAGTGTAATGGTATCAAAATATAGTTATGAGAGAAGCTGATATGAGTTCCCAAGTCACACACTACAATGTTGTATCTCGATTAATTCACTGGGGATCGGCAATTATCATTATTGGAATGTTTGCTGTCGGTCTTTGGATGACGGATTTGTCTTATTACAGTACTTGGTATCAAACTGCGCCACACTGGCATAAATCAGTCGGTCTGATTCTTGCGGGAATCACAATCTTTCGTTTGTTTTGGAAGCTAGTGACAGCGTCACCATTAATGGAAGGTTCGGCACTTGAACGTTTTATGGCCAAGATTGCACATCTTTTTATTTACTTCGACCTATTGGTCTTGTTTGTTTCTGGCTATTTAATCTCGACAGAAGATGGCCGTGGCATTGATGTTTTCAATTGGTTTACTGTTCCAGGAGCTGGAGCTCTTTTTGAGGGGCAAGCTGATTTAGCCGGTCTTGTACACTTTTACGCTGCATGGGCTTTGATTTTAGTTGCCGTGGTACACGCACTAGCAGCATTTAAACACCACTTTATTAACAAAGATCATACGCTACGCAAAATGATAGGAGTATCGTAATGAGGAAAACGTTATTGGCTGTTGGATTGGCCGCAAGCATAGTTGCATCTTTTGGTGCAAGCGCAGCAGATTACGTGATTGATTCGAAAGGCGCACATGCTTCCATAAACTTTAAAGTGAGTCACTTAGGTTATAGCTTTATTAAAGGACGCTTTAATAAATTCGATGGTGAGTTCTCTTTTGATTCGAACAGTATTAACACATCATTCGTCCTAGTCAATGTGGATACAACCAGCCTTGATTCAAACCAAGCTGAACGAGACAAACACATCCGTAGCGCAGACTTTATTGATGCTGGAAAATTCAGTACAGCCACATTTAAGAGTACAAAAGTTGTTGATAAAGGTAATGGTAAGTTAGATGTTATTGGTGATCTAACGTTACATGGCCACACTAAAAGCATTACCATTGATGCTGAGTTTATCGGCGCTGGTAAGGATCCATGGGGTGGACAACGAGCTGGTTTCACGGGTAGCACTCGTCTCGAACTCAAGGAGTTTGATATTGCGGTGATGGGACCCGCAAGCTATGTCGATATGGAATTGCACATCGAAGGGGTTCAAAAGTAGCAGATTTATTTCTCAAAAGGGCATACTTCATTTGTATGCCTTTTGGTTATCGAGCAAAGCGCAAGTTTACGAGTTTACCGCTCAAGATAAGCTTTTGTTAAGCTCTCAATTGTCCAGATTAGTATCATGTATTGCCATTTGCCATAGTAATCACCCGTTTGAGTGTCCAACGCAAAAGAACTGGGATACATTCCACACCACCAGCTTCACAATGTGAAACAATCGCTAAAGCTAAATCCGGTTTCGCATGCTTTTTGAGGACTCTTGTCACTACTTTTTTCGCAGGAATCGGTTGATCATGTGGGATCTTAACCATGTCTTTAAAGAAAAACTCAAAGCCATGTGAATAAAGGAAGTGTTCGATATCTTTATCTGGCAATTCGGTTAATCGGTGTCTTTGTTGGTCATGTTCAAGCATATTAATGACTGTAGCCGAGTATTTTTTACCGGCTGAGTCACCATCTGTAACTACATGCCAATCAATACCAAAAGATTTAGCCACTTTAATCAGAGATTTGAGACCGGACTGAGCAAATTCTATAATTTGCACTCCTTCTGCAGCTAAGTTATAACCACATTGTCTTGCTAACTCACTAAATAGCCAGACTTCTGTCTCACCTTCCACCAACAACCAGCAACGGGCGAATAGGGCACCAGTCCGGTGGAAACGGATGTGAAATCCTATCCTTCTTAGTTCATCTTGACCAAAGCCTTTTACCGGCATTGAAGTTGCGATAGTCCTATCTGATTTTCGTACTAAACGACGAATAGAATGCATGGGTACGGCACCTAACAGCTCACCACTGTTAGTCGTCAGTATTTTCTGCATTGGCAGCAGTTCAAGAAGGCTCCATGCTCGTGCGAGATGTGTCGGGTGTAATCGTCCTTCTGGGTCTTCAACAATGAGAATTGGTCTAGCGCATCGGCGTATATCTGCGGGGCCTTTAGCTTGCAAATAGGCGTTCAATAATCCAAGGAAAAGTAGTCTTGTTTGTCTGTCTTTAGTCTCACCAACTATCTGTTTTAAACTCTTATCATTAGTAGGGGTAGCATAAACTAAGCTATCTCGTTCTAAACGTGGGTTTTTACGGCTCTGACTTTTGAAAGAGAAGTAGTGATCAACCAAAGCGTTCATCGCGTTTAGACTACTACGCATCTCTCCTTTATTGACATGACCGGGAATAGCCATTAATCGACGACAAGTATTGTCTATTCGCTTTTCTACTCGCTCGTTTTCATTACTGGTTTTGCCAAATGGTCTTACAAAGCGGCGGGAGTCACGTAAACGAATAACTGGATGCAAACTCATTAACTCGCGAGCCAGTTTTTCACTGTGATGCACTGCAATAGGATTGCCCTGCAAATCGAGAAAAGTATATGTGGTGGTGATGTCATATTTAACTCGTGAAGCACTGACGCGATAAATAATATGATGAGTGCCATCTTTATCTTCACACCAAATGGGTTTCAGTTTTCTATAACGGCCAGCTCTATGTTCATTCTTGTCTGTTGTAGCAAAGCTTAAAACGATCTGTAGATTCTGCGTCTGAGGGTGAGATATTGAATAGTCAACATGGAAGTCTTGTAACTCAAATTGATAAGGTTCCGAAGAGGTAGGTAGCATAACCGACAGTGCGTCGAGCAACGAGGATTTCCCCCAGGTATTTTCGCCAATTAAAGTCGTCAGTTCATCAAAGGAAAGAGATAAACGACGAATACCACGAAATCCAGAAATTTCGATACGTTCTAAAAGCATCGGCTAACTCCTCATGCCTCTTATATTAGCGAGGTCATTATCATTTTTCTTTAAGCATAATGTAAAACCGCAATATAAGCAGATGGTTATCTCACATAAACTTTATTTCTTCCTACTTGACGCTGCAGCGCTTTATGTTTGGGTATAAATTAATGTAATAAAGCAAGCGGTCTGATTGATCTCAAACTTTCTAACTTTCTTTGCATTACCGTTTCATTACGATCACGATTCTGTCATGCTCTATACGCTAGGATTAGAGTGAAAGATAAGAGAAAAGACAAAACATGAAAAGTATAAAAGAGACCATGAAAGTAACATCCATCACTCTGGCACATATCAACGACACCCATTCTTACTTTGAACCAACGTCACTACAGTTAACTCTCGATATCAATGGTAAGCGGTTAACACCTTTTGTTAGTGCCGGTGGCTTTGCTCGTATTGCAACTCGTGTACAGCAGTTGCGGGACGATGCTTTCCGCATGGGCAAAGGGTTCATTTTCTTGCATGCAGGAGATTGTTTCCAAGGCACACTGTATTTTTCCTTATTTAAAGGTAAAGCAAACGCCGATATGCTCAACGCTATTGGCTTGGACGCAATGGCTCTAGGTAATCATGAACTCGATATGGGAAATGAGCCCGTCGCTGTTTTTACGAAACGCACCAATTTTCCTCTGTTGTGCGGTAACTGGGACCTTTCGCAAGAGCGAGAGAACAAAATACATCGTTTATCAGATAACGATTCCATAAAATCATTTAACCCAACACTTGGCTGCGCTAATTGGATTACCAAACGAGTTGATGGTAGTGAAGATGATAGTGAAATAGCCATATTTGGTTTGTCGTTAGACAAAATGGTTGATATAGCAAATCCTGACAGTGATACGCCGTTTATCAATGCACTAGAAACAGCTAAGCGCACGGTGGAACAGATCCACTATTCTGGAATTAACAAAATTATCCTTCTTAGCCATTTAGGCTATGAAGCAGATAAAGAGCTTGCTCGGCAAGTTGATGGCATTGGCGTCATTGTTGGCGGCCATAGCCATGTACTTCAAGGTGACTTCAGTGCTCTGGGATTAGAGACCCAAGAAGAATACGGTCAGCGCATTAATAATACTTATGTTGTTCAGTCAGGATTGTATGCGTTAGCGCTTGGTCATTGCCAAATAGATTTTGATCAAGAAGGCAAGGTCGTTAAGTTTGCAGGTAGAAATGAACTTCTGCTAGGACGCCGTCTATTTTTAGATGCGAGTATGAGCGAAGCTGGTAGTGATTACACCCATATGCAAGCATGTGAACACATTAACAATCATCCCAATGTCGTGGTGTGTAAAAAGGATCCGGAAGTGCAAGGGATCTTACTGAATAAATACATACCACGAGTAAGAGAGTTGCAATCGCAAATGATCGCCGAAGTTCAAGATTCGTTAAGACATGTACGAATTCCTGATGAACAGGGTCCCAGTCAACTGGCGCCGCTGGTTGCTCAGTCATTTGTGCATGCAATGCGTGAACGAGGGCATGAAGTACAATTTGCTATCCACAATGCTGGCGGGGTAAGAACCTCAATTCAACCCGGCAAGCTATCAGTTGCCGATATTGCAGGAAAATTATTGCCGTTTGCCGTCCCAATTGGTGTTTATTCAGTAAACGGAAAAACTATTGCGCTGACTTTAGAAGGTGCGATAAACAATGCAATCAATAATGGTATTGAAGGTACTGGCTCAGGCAGCTACCCATATACACACAACTTAAGTTTCAGTTATCAAGCAGATAAACCGCTTGGTCAGCGTATTACAGATCTCAAAATTCGAATCGGCAATGAATGGCAACTGGTTGAATCAGAAGAATTTTATTGTGGTACATCATCAGCTTACACAATGAAAGGCAAAGAAGGTTATGACGCTATTACGGCTATGCATGGTGAAGGCTATGTCAGTAATGTATCGATGGCCGATGCATTCATTAGCTTGTTAATGGATCAACCAGACCTTCTTAATAGTCGTCCGTTAGAACAGCGACACAGTCATCTGTTATAAAATGGCATAATGCTTGCTCAATATGTTTCGGTCTTTATTTCTCAACACAAGAGAGGGAAAGGGGGGAACATGTGGTTTCAAGACTGGCTTGATACAGCAGTTGTGGTTGGTTGGATTGGTGCGTGGTCTGCATTAGTGTACTTATTACCACTTGCTGGTTTTTAAACATTATCTATTTTTAAACATTATCTGTCGTTAAGACAAGTGAAAGAAGGGGCTATTACGAGCTCCTTTTTTGCGATCCTCTTAATGGCTATTTATCTCTATTCTCTTTTACACAACTATTTTCTTTTACACGATAGGCTTTCGGTGTAGGTCTTAGCATTACTGGTATTCATGTAAAAACAACATAATCCAATTTTTACATCGTCTCGTTCCTCTTAGAACTGAGAGGAATCTAACAAATTATTGAATATAATATTTGTTAATAATCTGTGTATTTCCTTTTTGATAATCGAAAATATGACTAAATATTCATTTTCATGTCATTTTGTTGGCTTTTTAATCATTGATTATGATTTGATATTTCATGATTTGTTAATAAATCATTTCATTAGTTTTATTAATCTGAAAATTCAAATTTTGTCATTTCTTAACCGAAAAAACATTGCCTATCATTACGGCAGATTTAGAAAGTTACCGGATTTTTTAAGAGAGGCTATCATGGCACAAGCAATGTATATGGGGCGTGTAACAGCGACCACCTCTATGGATAAAAAGACCTATGCGGTTAACTTCAAAGGATTGATAACTCATTTGATTGATATTTTGTTTGTAGATAACAAACCAACAACTAACTACTGCAGTGCTGACTTATCTAGTCATATGCAACGTGACATTGGTTTGAATCGTTAATCAGATGTATAGAACTAAAAAGCCGAAGACTCTTTAGAGTCTTCGGCTTTTTTTTGACCTCTGCAAAGAGGAAGTAGCTTGTGAAATTGCTGCATTAAGTAACGTCAGCGATTTCACAAGCAATTTTAATCATTATTTCTTACGACAGTATTCAGCAATGATGTACATTGACTGACCGTTAGCCTTACCAGAAATAAGTTTAGGGTCATCTGCTAAGCTAATACCGCGAACGACAGTACCTTGTTTAATCACTTGAGACGAGCCTTTAATTGGCAGGTCTTTAATGATAGTTACGTCGTCACCTTTTTTTAGCTCTACGCCGTTTACATCACGTGGTTTCTCTGCGTCATCATCCATTCCGATTGCAGCCCAGTTTGCGATTTCTTCTTCCATATACATCATATCTAGAAGATCGTGCGCCCAACCTTCGCTAGCGCTAAGACGCTTAAGTTGACGCCACGCAAGAACTTGCACTGGTGGAACTTGGCTCCACATGCTGTCATTCAGACAACGCCAGTGGTTTGCATCTGCTGTTTCCGGGTCTTCAATTTGGCTTTTGCATGTGTCACACAACATCGCCGAGTGATCTACGGTAACTTGAGTATGTGGTGCAACCACAAATGGAGTTAAAGAAGTTTCAGCGGAGCAAAGCTCGCATTTAGATCCGCAGCGTTCAAGTAAAGTTGCTTCAGTAGACATATTACCCACCTTTGTAAATTTCGTAAGCGCGTATTATCCACGTTATGCTCAGGAATTAAAGGGTTATTCATTCAAACCGCCAATATCAGTCACTTATAACGCATGGTTTTACGTTTATCTTACAAACAACTTAAGAGCAAGGAAGCTTTTATTTTGCTAATCATCGTTCGTTCCCAGTCATTCATAATATGGTTATAGTATCATTGTAAATCTGTACCACGATAATTATAAATCTTCAAACCTATTAGGACGTTACGATGGAAATATGGAAAAAGCCTATAAGCTTAGACATCCTTAATGCAAGCAACAAGAATACCTTGATGGAGCATTTGAACATTGTGTATAGCGCATTCAGTGAAAACACAATCACCGCCACAATGCCCGTGTGTCATTTTACACATCAACCTTTAGGTATGTTGCACGGTGGAGCTTCGGTTGTTTTGGCTGAAACACTCGGTTCGGTAGCGGCTAATTTTGCCGTGGATGATGAAAGCTATTGCGTAGGATTGGATATCAACGCGAACCATATCCGCTCAATGCGTTCTGGCATTGTAATTGGAACAGCAAGTCCGCTGCATATTGGTGTTTCAACTCAAGTATGGCAGATCAATATGACCGATGAACGTAATCGTTTGGTGTGTACGAGCCGCTTAACAATTGCGGTTAAGAAAAAGCGTAATGAACGCCAGCAATTAAAGATTGAACAATAAATGGTTATTGAATTCAAATACGGCAAAATCATCGCCACGCAACATGAAGTGATGATTCGACTGGATGGAGAGCATCGAGCAATGATGCAAGCTACCGCTGATGCGGTACAGCTAATGGGCAACGGTGCAAATGTGGTGGTGGTCAATTGCAGTGAAGCAAAATGGTCTATCAAACTGGATAACGAACAACAACTAGAGCAGCTAGCTGATAGAATCGGTTGTTCTATTCAATAAAATCTTAATCAACTCACTTGCATCGATAATTAAAAATGGGGAAACTCACGGTAGTTAAAATCATGTGAGATTTCCTCTTTATGAGCAGCCCCCGCTTAAGAGTCCAGTTCGAAACCTTGTTCGAACATTTTAATGGTCAAGACGCTGATGCCCAACTTGAAGATGTTGTCGATATTCTATTTTGTACGCGCCGAAATGCTCGAATTGTGCTCAACAAAATGGAAGAGGAGGGTTGGATTGAATGGCATCCGGCGGCTGGACGAGGAAAACTGTCTAAACTCATATTTAAACGGAGTCGGGCTGATGTTAGCGAAAACCTCGCTAGACGTTATCTCGATGAAGGGAAGATTGGTCAAGCGCTTTCAGTCCTTGACCATGATGCGAACAAATTAACACAAGTTATCCAGAGCTACCTTGGCGTACAGCATCAAGAAGGGCTGCAAGTTGTCCGGCTTCCATATTATCGCCCACTTTCAATGCTTAACCCATTGAAGCCCATGCGCCGTTCTGAGCAACATATTGCACGCCAAATCTATAGCGGTTTAACTCGCTTTGATGAAGAAGAGCAACTTAAACCTGATCTTGCCCATGCTTGGCAATCGATCAATCCTCAACACTGGCGTTTTTATTTACGACCAGGTGTACGCTTCCATAATGGTAATCTGTTGACAACCGCGGCCGTGGTTGAAAGCCTATGGAATCTTCGTTTTGTTAACTTATTCTCTCATATCGAAAAAGTGGAATCACCGTCAGACTGCATAGTGGACATTTTGTTACAAAAGCCAGATACCAGGTTACCTCAATTATTAGCAGAATGCTGCGCAAAGGTTTTATTGCCGGAATCTGAACGCAGTGAAACATTTGATTTAATGCCAATAGGTACGGGACCGTATAAGGTGGTCCTGAACGATGAAAAACGATTAGTTCTGCAAGCATTCGATAGTTATTTTGGATTCAGATCACTGTTAGATCGAGTTGAAGTGTGGGTAATTGATGAAGCTCATTCTTCAATGGTATTTCCAAGCCTTTCTAACCCAGTGAAAAACAAACGAGGTTCTTCTACTGAAGATGTTGATCTGGATCCGGGCTGTACCTATTTACTGCTCAATCGCCGCCATGGGATAGCCGCAGATGAAACGTGGGCAGAATATCTATGTCACAAGCTAAGTGCGATGAATCTGTTTAAGTTGATGCCCGAGCAAAATATTGTCGAATTAGGTGTATTACCTGCCCATGGATTAAAACCGGGCTGGTATCACCAGGTTGCTGTAAGTCACAGTGTCACACCAAATGAACCGAAACGACTGACTGTCGCTTATCATGGTCAACATCCCACCTTTCCTATGATTGCAAAAGCAATTGAACAATTGCTTAAAGAGGATGGGATTGGCGTTGATTTTATTAAATATGAACTTACGGTAGAAAACGCCAGCGAAGTAGATATCTGGATAAAACCCATGGGCATAGCCAGTCACAGAGATGATGCCTTGGCGGGTTGGTTGCTCAATGATTCGGATATCGAACATTTGAGTCGTCCTAATGATTTTCGTTTATGGTCTGATTTAATCGACCAATGGCGCGCGCAATCGGAAACAAACTTTCCGGGTAAAGAAATAGGTAAATCTCTAGTGGAGTCACGACAAGTTATCCCCATGTTTCACTGCTGGCTAGGGATCAGCAAAGATCAGTGCGGTTCGTTACAGAATGCAAAATGTAATGCTCTAGGCTGGTTTGATTTTAGCCAAGTGTGGGTGAAGCCTGAATTTGATTTGGCTTACAACAACAAATAACTGATATTTTTTAGTAGCAAATGTTGACTCGACAGTTTTTGTGCTAATCAGTTTATTAATTTAATAAAAGTGTTAGAATTGCGCCGTAAAAATATTTAGGCCAAATCATTTTCAATTTCTTGGAGTTGTCATGGAACTAGCGCTTATCATTACTTTTATCGTTGTGGCTTTGGTCATGGTGAAAAAAGAAATGACAGAAAACAAATAATTTATCGCATTTACGACACTTTATATTCCTTTTTGAATGCAATAAATCACTAATATGAAGTCAGCAGATGCTGGCTTCATTTGTTTTAATTATGCTAATGTTTTAATGACGCTAAAACTACTTATGAAGTATGAATTCAAAAGAAATATCGCTAATATCGTTGAATCATTCATTTCTTAAATTGATAACAGACTTGTTGGTATATCGGCAGGTCGATTAGCTGATTACTTTTAGAATAAGGATATTGTTTTGCATAGCCCAATAACTCTTGAAGCACTGCATATTCTCGATGCCATTGATAGACGAGGCAGCTTCGCATCTGCTGCGAATGAACTGAACAGGGCGCCTAGCTCCTTGAGTTATCAGATCCAAAAGTTAGAGCAAGACTTAGATATCATGATCTTTGACCGTTCTGGTCACAAAGCGAACTTTACTGAAGCAGGGAAGCTCATTCTTGAGCGTGGTAGAGCGATTCTTTCTGCAACAGAAAAGTTGGTCAATGATGCCACTTTGCTGGCAAATGGCTGGGAGCTTGATATAACGGTCGCTTTTGATGGGATCATCCCAGTTGCTTGCTTTTTCCCAATGGTTGAAGAACTAGGTAACGTGAGCAAAACACGAATAAGGCTACAAGAAGAAATATTGGCGGGTTGCTGGGAGTCACTGGCTACTGACCGTTCTGATTTATTAGTTTGTCCGAAAGTAGATACATTGCCACAGGATGTGAAGGCTGAAGTATTAGGTACCATGTCAATGGTGTGGGTTGCTGCGACTAACCATTATGTCCATAAAAGAAGTGGTGAGTTTAATGAAGAAGCTCGACAAAAATATCGCGTTATCACTATTGCAGATACTGCTCGTGATCAACCCGCAATGAGCGTGAATATTCTCCAGAAACAACCTCGGCTAACTGTTACCAATTTTAGCGCAAAATGCCAAGCGCTAGTAGAAGGGCTAGGTATTGGATCGCTGCCAAAACATGTTGCAGAGCCATTAATACAAGAAGGGAAGCTCAAGATAATCAGTGGTACTCAGGAATGGGATATGGAACTGATTATGGCCTGGCGACGTAACAAAATTGGTGAGGCAAAATCTTGGTGTATTCAATATCTTAAGAAAAACTGGAAACTAGTTTGAGATCAAAAATAGACATAACGATCGTAAAGATCGTTATGTCTATTTGAGAATATTAAGGATTGAGTGGTAACACCATGTCCGCAGTGCCATCCTCAAAGTGCACATCTACCTCAAATCCAAGCCTTTGAGCCAATGTAAGCATGCCTCGATTAGTTGGCATTGTCATTCCTGACATCTGTTTAGTGCCTTTGGCTCTACAGTAATCAATAATTCTGCTCATCAGAACTTTGCCTAGTCCTTTCCCTTTAACATCAGTACGAATGAGTATCGCGAACTCAGCGTCTGTATTTTCAGCGTTGATCAGCGCGCGAGAGACGCCTATGATTTCTTCTTTATCGCTATCGCTAGTTACGGCCACAAAGGCCATTTCTCTGTCGTAGTCGATTTGTGTCAAGTTTGCCAACGCTTCATGATTAAACTCACCGACGTCAGAGAAGAATCGCTTATATAAGTCTTCTTTACTGACTTTCTTAATGAACTCGGCATGATGAGGTTCATCTTCAGGCAAAATTGGACGGACTGTTATTTTCTCCCCATCTTTCGCTGTGCACTGCTCGACTAATTCCGTTGGATAAGGACGTATAGCAAGACGACTTTGCGCATCACCGTCGAATCTCTTTAGAGTTAAATCAGCATCAAGTACGGTAAATTGGTCGCCATTAACGAGTACTGGATGAATATCTAGTTCGTGTACCTGAGGACATTCGACAACCATTTGAGAAATACGAACTAAAAACTCTGACAACCCATTAATATCAATGGGAACGGGTAGCTTTTGCAGACGAATCTTACCGCTGCGAATCGCTCTAACAATCAGATAACGAGCTAAGGTTGTATTTAGAGGTGGAAGTGCAGCTGCTGCATCCGAAGCTTCGTTCCATTCGGATCCACCTTGTCCTAACAGTATTACAGGGCCGAACGTGTTGTCATGTTTTACTTTAATCCGCAGTTCTTCTCCTCCAGCGAGCTTTGCCATACCCTGAACAAGTAACCCGTGAATATTGGCTGAAGGATAGTGTAGTTGTGCTCGGTCAAAAATGGCTTCTGCAGCGCTGGATACTTCATGTGAATTTCTAAGGTTCAGCATTACACCTTGAACATCTGATTTGTGTGCAATATCTGGTGATCTTAGTTTCACAGCTACTGGATAACCTATTGTTTCTGCAATATGTACCGCTTCACTTGCGTCCGTAGCAATCCAGGTTGGCAACAAATTAAAGTTAAAACATTTCAAAAAACTGCCTATTTGGTGGGTATCCAAATGCTGCTGATCGTTTTCGGCTAAATGCTCATCGATCCAAAGCTTCGCAGCATTGATCTCTGAGACATGAACGGCTTCCGCTGTAGTAGGCGTCTCCATAAGTTGTTTTTGGTTTCGTCGATATTCCACCAGATGCATGAAAGCTACCACTGCGCTTTCAGGGGTTCTGTAAGTGGGAATTCCAGCTTGATTAAATAGTTGCCTTGCAGGCCTTGCTGTGAGTTCACCTGACCAATTTGTTAGGATATTAAAGCGTCTAGATCGGGGGTGAGATTTAACAAGATCTATAATGGCTTGTGCTGTTTGTTCTGATTGTGCTATTGCTGATGGACTATGCATGATCAAAATAGCATCTGCATCATCACTGTCTAATACCGCTTTTAATGCGTTGATATAGCGGTTGTGATCCGCATCGCCAACGATATCAATTGGATTTCCATGTGACCAACTTTGTGGCAAGCATTGATTGAGTGTTTCGAAGACCGAATCTTCTAGCTCCGCTAATCGGCCTCCGTGATCAAGCAGGGTATCTGTTGCCATGATCGCGGGACCACCACCATTGGTAATAATGGCAAGCCGTTCACCACGAAGAGGGACGGAATGAGTAAGGGTTTCAACAGCCGCGAACAGCTCGTGAGTATTGTTTACACGTAGCATCCCTGTACGACGAATAGCAGAATCGTAGATAATATCGAGAGTGTCATCGCCACCAGTATGCATTTGTGCCGCTTTTTTACCCGCTTTAGTACGACCGCCTTTTAAAACGAGTATTCGCCGATTTCGCGATGCAGCACGTGCCGCCGACATAAAACGTCTGGCGTCACTGATGGTATCTACATACAACAAAATAGCATCGGTGTGTTTATCGGTACTAAGGCAATCAAGCAAATCAGCAAAATTTATGTCGGTCGCGTTACCTAAAGATACAAAAGCAGAAAACCCTATCTGTTTGTCATTCGCCCAATCCAAAATAGTGGTACATACAGCAGCAGATTGAGAGATAAAAGCAATATTTCCTTTTGTTGCAGTTACTGGTGAGAACGATCCGTTGAAATTTGCCCACGGCAATATCAATCCTAAACTGTTTGGACCTAAAATACGCATCCCATGTTGCCTTGCAATTGCATTGCATTGCGCTTGGATTTCTATGCCTTGAGCGTCCAAAGTGTACATATCCGATGACAAGACGATGGCGTTAGCTACGCCAAGTTCGGCAAGTTGTCTGATAATTGCAACGTTTCTGCTTGCATGAGTGCAAAGAATTGCGATGTCGGGAATTAAAGGGAGTGAGGCAATAGTTTTGTAAGCTAAAACACCGCATACTGAAGGGTAATAAGGTGTGACGGGCATAATCGCGCCGTCAAATCCGCCTTGAAGTAGGTTTTTCATGACAATATTGCCGGAGCGAAAAGGCCGAATAGAGGCACCAATTACAGCGACTGATTGGGGTTTAAGTAACTGACTTAAGTTGTTCATGATGACCACGCCATAAATTGACTGTGTTTATATCCTAACCAATTAATGACAATTCTGTTTGCGTATTTAGTGTCACTGTGATCATCGCAGCAGGTTCCAAACGCTACTTTGTGTCCTAAATCACACGTTATCGTTATATATTGGCGAGCTATGCTTGATTCTAAGCGCCGCTATCGGCATGATTTAAATTAATTACTATCAGAGCGTTAATAACCCCATGAAAAAAATTTCAATTATAGGCTTGTCAGCATTATTGGCTGCATGTTCTTCTGGTTCTTATACCACCGATGTCACCTCAGAAAGTCACCGTGAAGATTACAACGTAGCAACAGTACAACAGCCAGTTGTTTCTGATTCTGGTATGGCTTCTGGCATTACTGAGCAGAATGTAGAAACGCAATCGATTCAGACCGCGCCTCAAATAGTAGAAAAGCCCGTCGAAAAGAGAGTAGTTAAAATCAGTCCCAAGCCTGCGACTGTAGCAATAACGCCGCCAACCGCCAAGCAAGTTGCTATGAATCCCCGTTATGGTTATACAATTCAGGTCGTAGCGGTTGGTAGCCAAAACAAAGTTGACCAATTTGCCAACAAGTTACCAAAAGATGGTCAACCAATATGGGAAAATTATAAAGTAGTGAACGGAACGAAATGGTATACAATTCTTTTCGGAGACTACGCAACCCGCCAGGAAGCAACAAAAGCAATTGCAGAGTTACCTGCTGAGTTCATTGTCTTAAAACCGTTTGCAAAAAGTATAGACTCGATTAAGAACTCTGAATTCCCTACGCTTAATAAGCTAAATTAAACTGTTTCGTAGTGAGCAAAAGGGGCTTAACTGCCTCTTTTGACCGTTATATGAGCAGTTAAACAGAGAATTGTTTATGAACGGTGTAAGTTCGCGATGAATTGACTATGATAGACAGGTAATTTATTCAAAGATGTCACGGATATACAATGACAAAGACAACAATTCTTCTTCTATGTGGCGGTGGCTCATCAGAACATGCAGTATCTCTTGTTTCTGCGAACTACATACAGCAACAATTAGCATTAACCCCTGAGTTCGAAGTCATTCGGGTCGAGATGAAAAAAGATGGCTGGTTCTCAGATAGTCATGAACTGGTATATCTTGATACTAATGCTGCTACGTTAAACTGTGATAGCTTTGTAAAAAAAGTGGATTTTGTCATTCCATGTATTCATGGCTATCCAGGCGAGACTGGTGATATTCAGTCAATGCTTGAACTGGCCGGAATTCCATATCTGGGTTGTGCACCGGAAGCTAGCAGCAACAGTTTTAACAAAATTACATCTAAATTGTGGTACGACGCTTTAGGCATCCCTAATACACCTTACTTGTTTTTAACCGAAAACAATCAAAAGTCATACGATCTTGCAAAAGATGCCTTCCATAAATGGGGTAAGATTTTTATCAAGGCGGCACGTCAAGGCTCATCCGTTGGGTGTTACAAGGTCACGAAAGCTGAAGATATCATCGGAGCTGTCAATGCTGCTTTTGGATTTTCTGAGCAGGTGCTTGTAGAAAAAGCGGTTAAGCCACGAGAATTGGAAGTAGCAGCATACGAAATTGATGGTCAACTGCATATTTCTAAACCAGGCGAAATCACTGCACCAGAAGATGCATTCTATACATACGAAGAAAAATACAGCGCAGATAGCCACTCAACAACAGAAGTTGAAGCACAAAATCTAACCGAAGAACAATTGCAAATCATCCATCAAAGCGCAGTTAAAGTATTTAAACATATGAAGTTGAGACATTTATCGCGCATAGATTTTTTCTTAACTTCTGAAGGGGATGTTTATTTGAATGAAGTAAATACATTCCCTGGCATGACACCGATTTCTATGTTCCCCAAAATGCTTGAGCATAACGGTCATCGATTTTCAGAGTTTTTGAGTCAATGCGTGAATAATTCGCTTACTCCCAAGGTTTAAATGAGAAAAACGTGAGTTTTTCTTTCTCTGCTGTGCTTTTACTACCAATGTATTGATAGGGCATAGCAGGGCTGGTCCATCTGCCAAATATCTGAATCTCTTTTACGTTATAGCCTTGCCGTGATAATTCTTGTACTGCACCAACACGTGCAGATTGCCCGGAAAATTTAAGTTCTGGTTGACCGAGTAAGTTTCCTGCATTACGCAAAATTCTAAATATCGACGAATCATCGAGAATATTTTTTGCCACATTGCCATGTTTGTCTATAGAACGAAAAACATAAGGGCTATCTCTATCGACAATCCTAAGCCACTTACCTAAACAATATGTTGCATCTGGAGATAACTGATATTTATTCTGATCTAACGAAAGTATTAGGGAATCATTATTAGTTTCTATCTGTTCAAACGTTAACTGCTTCAATTCAGAGCGTTTTAGAGCACATTCAAACATTACGTGATAAATTGCTAAATCTCGTATTTCTTTCGTTGATTTGTTGTTTGAGTATTTTGCATAAAGCTTTTTCAAATGGATGTTAGTAAACCCCGTCGCCTGTTCTTCATCACCTTTTTTATTGATACGTAATGACATCAGCGATTGTCTTATTTGATAATTAATTGTTGGATCTTTTTTAGAAAAGAGACGATGAATCAAACCAATAGTTACACTGTAGCGTCTAATTGAACTGTATTTACGAACTTTAGATTCGGATTCAAAAAATAGGCGGGTTGCAGTTACTGAGGCAGGCAATGCAGTAACAGCTTTACTTTGGCAAAACTTAACAAAGAGGTTCCAATCATTCTTTAAAGCCAGTAATGAATTATGAGCATAAGAATACTGTGTTAACTCATCCATTTGCTCTAGACTTACCGGCTCATTAAACTGCTTAACCTTATGTTTTAGAATGTCCAAATCTGTGATGTAAGTTAGCTTTTTTTGCATATTAAAGCACTATAACCGGCTCAGTTATTGAATAATATACTTGATAACCATGTAGATACAATTATTATTTAGTTAATACATTAATATGAGCAGATTGAAGTATGGCAAATGCAAGTTATCGGGGTTTCACATTACAAACGACTAAAAATTCAACTGATATTTGGCAGGTACGAATTAAGAGCCATGTTTTATCTGGTAGTTTAGCTGCCGTAAAAAAAAGTATCGATTGGTGGTGCGACACGGCATCATTGATTGACCCTGGTGAATTCGAGTCAGTTAGCAATACCAAGGTAACCACTGGCTCGAAAGAAGAGAACTTCAATGGCTTCACGTTAAAAAATGACACAGGAGAAGCCAATGCTTGGTACTGTTTTTTTAACGGTAAGTTGATCAAAGGTTCTAAACTTGCTTTGCAGAAACATATAGAAGCACATTTAATTGCAAGACAAAAAGCAGCAGCCCAACAGAGAAAGTAGTATGACTCTAGTATATTCGACCGATATAGGCCGTATTAAGCAAGAACCACAGAAAGCAGAAAGACCTAAAGGCGACGGAATTGTCCGCATTCATCGTGAAACTAAAGGTAGAAAAGGCAAAGGCGTTAGCATTGTTAAAGGGTTGGATCTTGATGATGCTCCACTTAAGCTTCTAGCTGCAGAATTAAAGAAAGTTTGTGGCTGTGGTGGCTCAATAAAGGATGGCGATATAGAAATTCAAGGTGATATGCGTGACAAAATCAAAGATCATCTTGAAAAAAAAGGAATGAAAGTAAAACTCGCCGGAAGTTAGTTTTCAGGCGACAAATCTAGTAGAGAACACTTTAGGACGTCACGAATTCTTTACTAGATGACATTTGCTAGTCAGAGCATCCGTTTCGTAAAAATCATCAGCAAATCCAGAAGTGGTGGCAGGATAATTTTCATTCAGAAGACTATTTACACAAACCGATTATTTAACATAATAAACCTAATGCGCATTTCGTTTGTGGGCGCAAAGTTGTAATGTCCAATTTGGGAAAATTAGAAATGTCCTCCCTCATATGCTTAATGAATTCTTTACCCTTAACGTGACGGCGTCACCCTAAAGGTTGTAAATTCCCTGCTAGTGATTTACTCCGCTCATTAAGATTTTCATCTAACCGTAGCATTTATCTTTTTTTCAATTGCAACTGCAAATATTCCAGTTGCTCGCACTTCATCCAATTGCCAGAAATGATTTGATCATCATGTAAAGGGGTCTGAAGCCCAATGGAACGAAAACGTACGCTAAGCAAAATCATCTTGATCTGACGGCTGTTTAAGTGGACGCAGTTCACCGTTTAACACCTGTTCGGCCAATGTAAATGAGTAATGCCCCAACATATTTACATGCTTATGACTGAGTGGTGATAGCCTTGCAATGTCTTTATCTTTTAGCGTTTCACCTTGCCGTTCTACGTGCTCTAATGCAGCCTGCATATAGATGGTATTCCACAGTACAACGGCATTAGTGACTAAACCAAGAGATCCCAATTGATCTTCTTGCCCTTCTCGGTAACGTTTGCGGATTTCTCCGCGTTGACCGTGGCAAATCGCTCTGGCAACGGCATGACGACTTTCGCCTCGGTTTAATTGAGTTAGAATTCTGCGTCGATAGTCTTCGTCATCA
>NZ_JBKEBW010000158.1:0-29929 GCF_047973365.1 Vibrio sp.
ACCGGAGCGGTTGCACAGAAGGCTAAAACAGCTTGGATATAAGCCGCCGTTTAGATTTATCCGAATGAGTAGTTGGAGAAATGCGCAAAGTCCTCTAGCCAGTTATGCGATGCCAAACCAATGGTTCAACGAACTGGGGTTGGTAAATCTTGAGCAAGTAGGAACAGGGTATGTGTTTAGCAATTATGCTGAATGGAAGTATGCATGAGCCGTATACGAGGTCCGTACGTACGGTTCTGTGAGAGGGATGGGGCGGTAACGCCTCACCCTACTCGATTTCATTATCTAGCTGCACCCATTTCAGTTGGCCATTGGTTTCAAACTTGTTTGCGGCTTGGCAAATCATATACAGCTCACCCACTTGTAGTAGCGCGCCTTCTGAGTAGGCTTGATCCTGATAGTAGCAAACCCGTTTGCCCACATTGCCATCGACAATCACAGGAACGGGCTCCGCAGGTGTGGTGATCGTTTTCGCTATGGATGTCGGGCTAATAAGTAGCAAAATGAGTGTGACATACTTAAGCATAATTCTGTCCTTATAGATCATATTGGTGTTACCCAACAGACCACCTTGGGTGAATACAGATAAGTGAAGGGCAGCTTTATTGCCCAAAAATAATGAGGGCTTCGCAACCGGTAGTAGGACGATTGTTAAGTGAAAAATCCCAGTGATAGCGACGACATAAGTCATCGACGATCAACAATCCCAAACCATGCCCATCTTGATTGTTTGTTTGGTTCAAGCCAGGGCCACTATCTCTGATGGCTAACGATTTGGCAGACACTTCCAAAGTTACGCTACCCTGATGTGTGGCAGCAATGGCATTACGCAGTAAGTTGCCAACCACCATGTTCAAAATCGCAGGTGCCGCTTTAAGCTGTGGCATTTGATGGAAAATCAGTTCTACGTCAATCTCTTTGTCTTTTGCCTGTGCACTGTTGTGGTCAATAATGGTTTCAAACTCGGCTTTACTTACTTCTCTCACAATAGCTTCGTCTTCACTGCGTTCATAACGAACAAGCCCAAGCAGGGCATCGACCATGGTGCTCATTTGTAATGTCGCTTCGTTGATTCGCATAATTTGGCGTTGTTGAAACTCGTTGTCGACATTGCGTTCCAATAGTTTGTTGGCGCCTTTGACTATCGTTAGCGGTGTTCTTAACTCATGACTAGCATAACGGGCGAATGCTTGTTCACGCTTGAGTAGGCCGTGAATCTCATGGCGATATTGATTCAGTTGGTCAGCAAGAATTTGGAATTCAGTAGCACCACCGTTAGGTATTTCAAATACATGTGCTGCGTTTCCGCTGTGCTCAGTCAACTGTTTGGTCAGGTTATTGATCGGTGCAATCAGACGTTGCGAGAGACGCATCAATAAACTACCGAAGATAAGCAGTAGACCTGCGAGACAGGTAATTACAATAAGGCCTGCAAACAGAGTTTCATTAGGACCGAACTCTATTTGGTTGATATCCGACAGCAAGATCAAAGGTTTTCTTTCGCCATCTTTATAGTAATAGCTGAAAAACACCATAGCCGAATTCGGGTCATTACCCACTTCGCCAACGAAGTTGTCTCTGCCCTTAAAATACTTGTGATATTCCGCAGGGACTAAGTTGACATCGTTATAAGCGCTCGTCAGCACATCAATGGTGATTTTGCCGTCTTCACCATTCATAAAGCGAGTGATGGCTTCGTTTTTATCTATTTCAATACGTCGCTCGCCCACTTTATCTTCTGACCAGTGCAGCGCGGTATAAAAAATGATGTAACTGGCTAAGCCCATAACCAAAGCAACACCAGTAAAAAATAGGGCCAACTGACCAGTAAGAGTTCGGGTATTGGCAAAACTAATGGGGTTCATTATATCTTCTCCAAACGGAAGCCAATTTTAGGTACGGTGACCAGCATAGAAGACCCGAAAGGCTTATCTAACTGGTTACGCAGTTGGTAAATATGGCTACGTAACACATCGTTGTTTGGTTCGTTATCCTGCCAAAGCATATCGGTAATTTCTTCGCGAGTAACCACATCGGGTGCTCGCAGACAAAGCAGTTCCAAAATAGAATAGGTGGTTGGGTTTAATGAAAGCTTGATGCCGTCTCGATACGCCTGATGCGTTTTTTGATCGATGCGTAGGCTAGCAAATTCGAGAGACGTTTCCGTCACTGTTCGACGGTAGCGTTTGATTACTGCGTGTAAGCGGGCTTCAAGGATTTCGAGGTCAAAAGGTTTGGTCAGGTAGTCATCGGCACCATATTTGAAGCCGCTCAACATATCTTCACGGCTATCCAATGCGGTAAGCATTAGCACTGGGGTGGTATTGCCGGCTTCTCTAAGCTTTTCGCAAACGGTTAAGCCGTCCATTCGCGGTAACATCAAATCTAAAATGATCGCATCGAACGGGGTTTCTAAAGCCAGTTTAAGGCCAAGCTCGCCATTGTCGGCATAATCGAGTTCCATGCCTTCACTTTCAAAGTAATCAAACAAGATTCCTGCCACTTCTCGATTATCTTCAACCAGTAATATTTTCTTCATTTCAACGCTCGTTCAAATATTTAGCTTGTTACTGACAGTGTAAGCCTAGAACTATTTTGCACTATCTTGCATCTATTTTCGTTGCAAGAAAAGCCAAATCCCTTTGCGATACCAATCTAAGTAAAAGTGTGATCAGATTAAGCATCGGTGGAACAGCGAATGAGCGTCGAACACAAACACGCCTTATTTTTATAAGAGCAGCCTTCCATGGGGCTCCGCCGAGCCATCCATGGCTCGGAGGGTTTGCTTATCGACACCCATTCACTGATCAAAAAGTTTTCCAGAATGGTATGACTTTAATTAGAAGTCGTTTGAAACAGATAAAAAAAGCCCAGAACATAAAGCGATCTGGGCGGATACAAAATTGGAGTTAAATATGAAAAGCAGTGGTGTTTGTGTTGTTAGGGAACAAAACAGTTTGACGGCCTGTAAAACTCTTAATGCGCTAACAACGAACACTAATTAAGACTAAACGTTTTTTATTTAGTTCCATGAACGGTGAAAATTTTCTGATTTTTTTGTTTTGCTTTATTTGAAGCAACATTATTTGCTCCAACAATGCAGTAAGGACAGAGTAAGTGTGGAAAGTGTGATGTTAATCTGTTGTTAATTTTGCGTATCGGAAGTATATTTCAAACAGGTGTTTGATTTATGTGTCTCCTGTGAGTGATGAATGGCGTCGAGAAGTAGTACCAAAGAAAAAATACTGGATGTAGCTGAAGGGCTTTTTGCTGAGCAAGGCTTTAAAGATACCTCGCTTAGAACGATTACCGGCAAGGCCGGAGTCAATTTGGCCTCAGTGAACTATCACTTTGGTGATAAGAAAACTTTGGTTCGCGCAGTACTGAATCGTTACTTGGAGGCGTTTATGCCTGAAGTCCATAAAGCGCTGATTACGTTGAACCAACGTGAATCTTACTCCATGGAAGAGGTGTTTGAATCGTTGCGTCAACCTTTGAAAAATCTCAACAAAGTCAGTACCCATGGTACTAGCCGTTTTATGTTGTTGATTGGACGAGGGTATACAGACGTGCAAGGACATCTGCGTTGGTTTATCACCACTCGTTACCAAGATGTATTGAAATTGTTTACTGACTCGGTAATGAAAGCGAATCCTGAACTGACGCGCGAGACTCTGTTTTGGCGTCTGCACTTTACCTTGGGCACATGTGTTTTCACTATGGCTTCGAGTAAGGCGCTAGCAGAAATCGCAGAAAATGATTTTGGAAGCAAGGTTGACACAAAAGTGGTTGTCGACCAGATCATTCCATATCTTGCTGCCGGCGTTGCAGCAAAAATATAAAGCTAAAAATAATAATAAAACCCCGTGAACAAAAGGATCTGAACAATGAGCTCTCTACGACAAAAATGGATAAGTGGTCCCGCCTTTAAATTACTTAAGAAGGTATTGCCACCGTTGTCTAATACTGAAAAAGAAGCAATGGAATCAGGCAGTGTCTGGTGGGATGGTGAGTTATTTTCTGGCAAGCCAGATTTCCAAAAGCTTCACCAGTACCCAAAGCCTTCATTTACTGCTGAAGAGCAGTCATTTATGGATAACGAGCTGGAAACACTGCTCGAGATGCTGGATGACTACAAGATAGTTAAGCAAGATCGTGATTTGCCAGAAGATGTCTGGACATATATGTGCAAACAGCGTTTCTTCTCCCTGAACATCGCTGCTGAATATGGTGGTCGCGAGTTTTCTGCTTTAGCAAACTCAACCATAGTTTCACGCATTGCGACACGTTCAATCAGTGCAGCAGTAACTGTGATGGTTCCTAACTCTTTAGGACCTGGTGAGCTACTTTCTCATTACGGTACTCAGGAGCAAAAAGACTATTGGTTGCCGCGCCTTGCTGATGGTACCGATATTCCATGTTTCGCACTAACAGGACCAGAGGCTGGTTCTGATGCGGGTGGTATTCCTGACCAAGGTGTGGTCTGTTACGGCAAACACCAAGGTAAAGAAGTTCTGGGTATTCGTTTAAGCTGGAATAAACGCTATATCACACTAGCACCTGTGGCGACAGTGGTTGGTTTGGCATTCAAACTGAGCGACCCTGAAAAGTTACTCGGTGACAAAGAAGATATCGGTATTACCTGTGCGTTGATTCCTGCGAGTCACGAAGGGGTAGAGCTTGGTGAGCGCCATGATCCGCTCGGACTTGCATTTATGAATGGTCCAACACGCGGTAACGATGTGTTTATCCCAATGGATTGGCTGATTGGCGGCTCAGATTACGCTGGTAAGGGTTGGCGTATGCTGATGGAGTGTCTGTCAGCTGGCCGCGGTATTTCTCTGCCTGCTTTGGGTGCAGCAATCGGTCATCTAACGGCCAGAACCACAGGTGCCTATGCCTACGTTCGTAAACAGTTTGGTATGCCGATTGGTAAATTTGAAGGTGTTGCTGAATCTCTAGGTCGAATCGGAGGTTTAACGTATCTGCTAGAAGCAACCCGAACACTGACAACCACTTCTCTGGATCTGAAAGAAAAGCCGGGTATTGTGACTGCGATTGCCAAATACCATATGACCGAGCTTGCTCGTATCGTCTTGAATGACTCAATGGACATTCACTCAGGGCGTGCAATTCAAGATGGTCCAATGAACTATCTGGCGAGTCTTTACTTAGGTATTCCGGTCGCGATTACGGTAGAAGGTGCAAACATTCTTACTCGTAACCTGATGATTTTCGGTCAAGGTGCGACGCGTTGTCATCCATATGTATTGAAAGAGATGGAAGCGGCAGCAAACCCTGATGAAAAAGAAGGGGCGAAAGAGTTCGATAAGTTGCTGTTCAAGCATATCGGTCATGCAACGAAAAACTCGATTGGTGCACTTACTGCGGCGTTAACAGGCTCTGCATTTGTTAAAGCACATATGAGTGGTCCAACAAAAACCTATTACAAACAACTTACTCGTTTAAGCCGCGTGTTGGCAGTGAGTGCTGATATGGCGATGTTAACGCTTGGCGGTGAACTGAAACGTAAAGAGATGATCTCTGCCCGTTTAGGTGATGGCTTGAGCTACTTATACATGGCGTCAGCGGTACTGAAGAAATACGAAGATGACGGTCGTCAGCAATCTGACCTCAATTATGTTCATTACGCGATGCAACACTGTTTGTACCATGCTGCCAAGTCTATGAACGAAGTGTACCGAAACTACCCGTATAAATCGGTAGGTAAGTTGCTTAAAGGTCTATTGTTCCCGCTGGGTAATCATTATCAAGCACCAAGCAACGATTTAACGCTTGCTGTGGCTGAAAGCTTAATGATTCCAGGCGCTCATCGTGACCGTTTGACACATCTTTGCTATATCGGAAAGAGTGAGGATGACAATGTTGGCTTGATGGAAAAAGCATTCCTGTCGCTTTATGCTATTCAAGGTCTTGAGAAGAAACTCTATCGCGGCGTGAAAGAGGGTAAAGTGGCCCGTAAAGGTTTACTCGCAGACCGTTTAATTCAAGCAAAAGAAGCGGGCGTGCTCACTGCTGATGAAATTGATGCTATTTTGACGGCCGAAAAACTGCGTTATAAGGCGATTCAAGTGGATGACTTTAGCCATGATTTTTCAAAAGTTTTGACCAATCAGACAGTGAAACCTAAGCTAAATAACGTAGCTTGAGGATAAAAGTGATCATATATGAAGGCTTCCATTGTGAAGCCTTCTTTATGTCACGTGAAAATATTGATAGGAAGTGATCCAACCACTTGCTAATTTGGACTGTTTTGACAGAAATAGGGTGCGATTTGTGGTTGAAACTTTTATCCTAGCGAAGATTTTTGAAGGAAGTTGAATATGATCATCAAACCTAAAATTCGCGGATTTATCTGTACAACAACGCACCCAGTGGGTTGTGAAGCTAATGTAAAAGAACAAATCGCTTACACTAAAGCACAAGGTCCAATCAAGAATGCGCCTAAGCGCGTGCTTGTTGTCGGTTCTTCAAGTGGTTATGGCCTATCTTCTCGTATTGCTGCTGCATTTGGCGGTGGTGCTGCAACTATCGGTGTTTTCTTTGAAAAACCGGGTTCAGAGAAGAAGACGGGTACAGCCGGTTTCTACAATGCAGCAGCATTTGACAAACTTGCTCACGAACAAGGTCTGTACGCAAAAAGCCTAAATGGCGACGCTTTCTCAAACGAAGCGAAACAAAAAGCAGTAGAGCTTATTAAGCAAGATCTAGGTCAAATTGACTTGGTTGTATACTCGTTAGCATCTCCTGTTCGTAAAATGCCTGAAACAGGCGAAGTTATTCGTTCTTCACTAAAACCAATTGGTGAGACTTACACTTCAACTGCGGTTGATACCAACAAAGACGTTATCATCGAAGCAAGTGTAGAACCAGCAACTGAAGAAGAGATCCAAGACACGATTACTGTAATGGGTGGTCAGGACTGGGAACTTTGGATGCAAGCGCTTGAAGAAGGCGGCGTTCTGGCTGAAGGTTGTAAAACAGTAGCTTACAGCTACATCGGTACTGAGCTAACTTGGCCAATCTATTGGGATGGTGCATTAGGCCGTGCGAAGATGGACCTAGACCGTGCAGCAGCAGCTCTGAACGAGAAGCTATCTGCAACAGGCGGTACTGCAAACGTAGCGGTGCTTAAGTCTGTTGTGACTCAAGCAAGTTCTGCAATTCCGGTAATGCCTCTGTACATTGCGATGGTATTCAAAAAAATGCGTGAAGAAGGCATCCATGAAGGTTGCATGGAGCAAATCTACCGCATGTTCAGTCAACGTCTATATAAAGAAGACGGCACTGCGCCAGAAACAGACGAGAAAAACCGTCTGCGTTTGGATGACTGGGAACTTCGTGAAGATATCCAAAAACACTGTAGCGACCTATGGCCTCAAATTACTACTGAGAACCTAAAAGCGTTGACAGATTACGAACTCTACAAAGAAGAGTTCCTAAAACTGTTCGGCTTCGGTATCGAAGGTGTAGATTACGATGCAGATGTGAGTGCAGAAGTAGCATTTGATGTTATCGATATCTAATCTTTTTATAAGCGCCTGAGTTTGTTGGCAAAGTAGGTGTTCGATTTATATCCGTCATCCCGGAAAATACGCAGTATTTATCCGGGATCTCGCTCTTGTGGATGATGCTAGGATTTGGATTCCTGCCTTCGCAGGAATGACGATATTGAGTTTGTCATCAGTCTGAGGCGCTTTTTATAAGCGCCTTTTTGTTTATCTTTTATTTGCCACCTTTATTCTGGCAGTGCCGTACACGCCTAGAACAATAGAATGATTATCGTACCGGTCAGTGTCATTAGTATGTTCGCAATGGCGTAAGTGCCAGCGTAACCTAAAGCCGGAATAGTCGATTTAGCGTATTCGTTTACGATGTCCATCGCAGGAGCGCAAGTACGCGCACCGATGATGGCACCAAACAACAGCGCTCTGTTCATCTTCAACAAATAAGCACCTACTAAGTACGCAAGTACCACAGGGACAAAGCTGACTAAGAATGCTAGCCCCAGAACTTGTACACCAACTTCAGATAGATGTTGAAACATGTTGCCGCCGGCACTTAAACCGATACCAGCCATAAAGAACATTAAACCTAGGTCTTTCACCATGTTTAGTGCACCTTGCGGTACATAACCGAAAGTAGGGTGGTTGGCACGTAAAAAACCAAGCGTTATGCCTGAAAGTAACAGACCTACTGCGTTACCTAATCCGAATGAGACTTGACCAAATGTCATGGTCACCAAACCGAAAAGAATGCCCAAAATAAAGAAACTGCAGAACGCAAGCAAGTCTGCCATTTGGCTATGAATAGAAATGAAACCGATTTTTTCCGCTAAGCCTAAAACTTTGCTCTTCTCACCGCTGACTTGCAGGATATCGCCTTTTGCCAACACTATGTCTAAGTCCATCGGCATTTCAACTTGAGCACGAACTACGCGGTTAAGGAAACAACCGTACTCAGAGAGATTCAAATCAGACAGTCGTTTTTGAGCAAATTTATCGTTCTTAACCACGATTTCTTCTTCTGAGATGCGTAAATCCAGTAAGTTGCGGTCGAAAACTTCTTTACCTTCACGGAAGCTAGAATCAAGGCGAGCGTGGCTATCAGGGTAGCCCACGAGCGCAATTTCGTCGCCTTCTTGTAGAATCGCTTCACCATCAGGGTGTGCCAGAATACCATTGCGGCGGATTCGTTCAATGTAACAGCCCGTTTGACCGTAAATACCCAGTTCTCGAAGGTTACGTCCATCGACCCACTTAATCAGTTCTGGACCAACGCGATAAGCACGAATTATCGGTAGATAAACCTTACGGTGACCGTTACCCCCAATACCACGTTCTTGTGCGATTTGCTGAGCTGAGTCTGAAAGGTTTTGTTTCTGTAGTCTTGGTAATAACTTGGCAAATAGGATCATGCTGATTAAGCCGATCAAATACGCCATGGCATAGCCGACAGACATGTTTTCGTGAATCCTCGACAGTGCCATATTGCGCGGTACTTCAGCCAGTCCTGAGCTGAGCGCATCTTGAGCACCGACTAACACCGGTGTTGAGGTTAAGGCGCCTGCCATCATACCTGCAGATAAGCCGAAATCGAGCTGAAGGTAGTAGCCACCAAAATAAGTGATCCAAGTTGCACTAGACAACACCACCAAACTTAAAATGAGATAATCTTTTCCATCGCGGAAAAATATACCAAAGAAATTTGGCCCAGCTTCAATGCCGACGCAATAGATGAACAGCATAAAGCCGATAGTTAATGTTTCTGGGTTGATATAAAACCCTAAATGTCCCATTAGCAGGGAGGTAATGAGTACCCCGATGGAATTGCCTAACTGTAAGCTACCAAAACGAATTTTGCCGATAGTTAAGCCAAGTGCTAATACGACAAAAATTAGCAATATCGGGTTTTGTTCAAGTAAAAGGACGACGTCGATGTTCACAAATTATCTCAATTATTACATGTGCAACAGTAGAACTATAAAGTGTGACGATTCTAACGTAATAACAAAAAAAATAATTAAATTATTGAATAAACCTGTCGATCATCAATAAAAAAGCCCGCATAAAAATGCGGGCTTTCTAGCAATCGTTTTTATGCAGCAATTTGCATTCTTACTCGTCGAACAAACCTAGGTGCTCTTTCGCGTAAGCTTCAAATTCAGTACAACCACCAATGTGTACTTGATCAAGGAAAATTTGTGGCACAGTTTCTACTGGTTTACCAACCGTTTTTTCAAGATCAGCCTTTGAGATACCTTCAGCATGAATATCAACATAACGGTAATTAAAATCGTCACGTTTTGCTTTTAGCGTTTCAGCGTGCTCTTTAGCACGAACACAATAAGGGCAAGCTGGGCGACCAAAAATAACTGCGAACATCTCTTTCTCCTATAATTTATTTGAGACTACTATGCCCGATCCAACATAGAAAATAAAGCTGCATTTATCACTTGTTTTAATAGCTAAAACCTATTGAAAAGTAAGTGTATTCAGTATGTTCTCGCATAATAAAGAGTTCGAATAAACATGTAGCTTTTCATGAGCAACGATTATTCATCAATTGAGAGCAGAAAAAGGGAAATAGAAAACGGAGCTTATGCTCCGTTTTTTTAGAATTGTGAAGACTTGTCATAGCGAGAGTCTTTTAATACTTCTTTAACTCTCTTGAGGTTTTCACGGAAACCTGAGCCTCGGCGCAGAGTAAACCCTGTTGCTAACACATCGATGATGGTCATTTGAACAACACGGCTAGCCATTGGCATATAAACATCAGTGTCTTCTGGAATTTCCAAACAAATAGATAAAGATGCCGCTTTATCTAACGGAGAATCCTTGGCTGTAATCGCGATCACTGTTGCACCGTTTTCTCGAGCCAGATTTGCAATCTCAACTTGACTCTTCGTTCTGCCTGTATGAGAGATAAGTACGATAACGTCGTTATCGGTACAGTTAATGCAGCTCATGCGTTGCATTACGATATCTTCAAAACAACTAATTGGAATATTAAAGCGAATAAACTTGTTTTGTGCATCGCGAGCGACGGCGGAAGAAGCGCCAAGACCAAAGAATGAAATACGCTTAGCCTGTGTCAGTAGATCAACTGCACGGTTGATTTGCATTGGCTCTAAGCTGTTTTTCGCTACATCCAGGCACGCCATAGTCGATTCAAAAATCTTATGAGTGTATGCGTCTGGACCATCGTCCTCTTCCACGTTACGGTTAACGTAAGGAGTTCCATTAGCAAGGCTTTGTGCTAAATGCAATTTAAAATCAGGGAAGCCTTTAGTATCTAAACGACGACAAAAGCGGTTTACAGTTGGTTCACTCACATCAGCCATCTTAGCTAATGTTGCAATGCTAGAGTGAATAGCTGTTTGCGGAGAAGCCATAATCACTTCTGCTACTTTACGCTCTGACTTGCTAAAGTTTTCCAGATTTTTTTGAATTTTTTCTAATGTATTCATAGTGTTCACGCAGGCATAGAGAACAACTTGTTGGTTTCATGGATAGACCATTCTAAAACAAGGAAATAATACATTTCCTAAGACCAACGCCATGTTGTCAGTATAAACCTAAGCTGTAAGAATCCTGAAACGAAAAATCTACGGGATGATGAGAATATGACAAGCCTCAAACTAAAAATTAAAAAAACTACAGTTTTTAGTAGAGAATTCTCGAGATAGGAGAATACTGACCAATGATTGACGAAAAAATTACAGCAAATCGAAAGTAATTTTCAATTTTGCTGTAACTTTTAAAGTTTTTACGCGTTTAAGATGATGCTCTGCGCTGTTTGTTCAATCTGCTGCATTAAGTTTGGCGCTTGTAGAACAATTTTACGTTGTTCTTCTAATACACAGTGAAGGATCTCATGAGTGGTTAACGGGTTAGCTAATACAACACGGAATACTATCGTATCGAGCTGATCCCAACATTTGGGATTCAATTGCGTTCGTGATACGAATGATTTACCTGTTTCGCGCTGAGTTTTTTGTACAAACTTAGTCAGTTCATTGAGTAGTTCATTGAGAGCCAGTTTTTGCTGAGCATCGGCTTTTTCTAACGCCAGCTTAATGTGAGCAGGCAGGTAGCGATAAGTCAGAAGACATAACTCAGGTTCTGATACCAGTTCGAAATCAGGTTGAGCTTTAATGAGATCAGCAAAATAGCGGGCTTTTGCAATACTTTGATCAATCAAAAGCTCATAACCAGCGCGGCTAATAATGTGCATACTTGCGTACACAAGCATGGCCATTCCTGAGCGAGACCCTTCCAAAGTATGACTGCCCAAATCTTTAGAACCTTTACGCAAAATATACTGCGCATGATGTTCAATCGAGTTCATTGCGTCAGGATCTTTGAACAACACCATACCAGCACCCATCGGGATGTAGAGTTGTTTATGAGCGTCAATGGTGACTGAGTCTGCTAGTTCAATACCGTCAAGTAAGTGGCGATGGTTGTTCGACATTAAAGTTGCACCACCCCAAGCCGCATCGACATGAAAATGACAACCTTCATCCTGACAAATTTTTGCAATCTTTTTTAGCGGATCAACACTGCCCGTTTCTGTGGTGCCAGCAACACCGATAACGGCAAACGGCTTGATATTTTGCTGTTTGAGCTGAGTTATTTTATCTTGAAGATCTTGCGGGCAGATTCGGTTGTTATCCACGGTTTTTACCGACACCAAACCTTCTTGGCCAATACCTAAAACGTCGGCCGCTTTCTTAAGAGAGTAATGACCACGCTCGGAAACAAGTACAGCTAAACCTTCATAGCCATAGTGTTTCATGGCTTTGAATAAACCTTCCTTTTCAACGCCTTTAAAACTGCCTTGAGCCTTTAACGCTTTATTGCGAGCGACCCAAAGGGCAGTGATATTCGCAATAGTGCCGCCGGAGCAAAATGCACCTAGCGAATGTTCCGCGCTGTGCATCCAAGAGGAATAAAAGTTGTCATCACGACCGTAAATTAGGCGGTGCAACATGCCAAGCACTTGGCGTTCCAATGGCGTAAAGGCTTTGGATGTTTCAATCTTGACCAAGTTTTGGTTCAACGCGATCATAATTTTAGACAGCGGCATCAAGAAATAGGGCAATGCCGAAGTCATATGCCCAATAAAGCTTGGCGAAGCGGTATGGACAGAGTGCGATACCAGAGTGTCTAGCAGATGCTGAGTATGGTCAGAGACGAATTCTGGTTGTTCGGGTATGTGAGCGTGTGAGAAATCTTTTTCGATATCTTTGAGTGATTTTTCTTCAGCAACAATATGCTCTCGCAAAAATTTATTTAGATTGCGTGAGAGTTCTTCTTCTATTTTGGTCAGCGTTGAGTCTGGACCTTCTGGTACGGTGAAGATTCGAAGTAGAGATTCGAAGTTCGCATCAGCGGTTCTTTGTTCTGATACCATGGCGCGTCTATATAATAGTTGTCGTTTTTGGGTTGCAAGCGGGACAATCTAAACGAAAAAGGGACTAATGTCCCGTGTTAATTCGGAAAGCCTAAATTACGAAAATTATGAGCTAAAAAATGTACTTTTACTTACATTCAATTTTTTCTAGTTTCGCAATCGCAGTGTTGTAACGGTTAAGCGCAGTATCGATTTGTTTCGGATGGCTTAACAGCTCTGCAAATGCGGAACGTAATTCATAATTTTTTTCGTGCGGCTTTGATTGGCGATCATCGAAGGTTGTTTTGGCGATTTTACCTAAATCATCACTGCGTGACGCAAGAACTTTAATGTCGTGCTGTTCGAGTTTTAACCAAGCTTCGACAGGTTGGCTGGTAGCAACTTTTGATGCATCGTGATCGAGGTAGTAGTGTACCGCCGCACGGTTAAGTTCGAAGTGGTGTTTACGACCTTCGAGAAACCACTGGCTAACATCCGCCAGTTCGGGGTAATTATCTGTAGTCAGTTGTGCTAGATCTTCATACCACCCCAATGAAGCGTCGATGTATGCGTCATACTTACCAGCAAAGCACTGATTATCTGCGGCAGCTACACTTAGAGATGTGGCTGAAAGAAGTAGTGTGGTTAGAAGGCGTTTCATAACTGTTCCTTTGTTAACTATTGTTATTATGCTCTCGCGGATCTTGTTCTGATACGCTGGCATTTCTTTTTATGTTGGGCTGACAAATTTGTCTTTTATAAGCGTTTCATAATGTACATAAATTCTCGTGCGATTAGTGCGAGAGAGATACAAAAAATAGCATCAAAATTGGCACAAGCAAGCTAAGTATAAACCCGCTGACTATTGCGACAGGCACACAACGGACGCCACCTGTTGTTTGAATAACCGGAAGTGTAAAGTCCATAGCTGTCGCTCCTGCATAACCGATGGAAGTACAAGGCATTCGACCAATAAACATTGGAATTAAAATAAGGGATATCAGTTCCCGTAGCAGCTCAATCAGAAAAGATGCACCACCAAACACAGGACCAAAGGCATCACCCATTAAAATACCGGCCAGAGAATACCAGCCAAAACCTGATGCCATGGCCAAGCCTTGATAAAGTGAGATATCCAAAATAAATGATGCAATGACACCACCAACTAGACTGGTTGCGACGATCACTGTCGCGATAATCATACCTTGTTTGTTGAGTAAAATTTGACCTAAGGATAGCCCACTGTTTCTTAATTGAATGCCAATAAAGAACAGAAGAGCAAACAAAATCCACTCAATGGCATTATCTACCCAACTTAAGTCAAAACCCAGTAGCACGCCAATGACTAATCCTCCGCCAACAACCAGGATCAGTTTTGCAGATTCAAACGCCATTCTCGAAAGAGGCAGCTTGCTGTGGCTGATGTCAGTTTCGAGAGGCAAACACTTGTCGACCAAAGGTAATACCAGCAAGTTACAGCTACCAATGACTAAGAAAAATACGGCAGTGTATTTAATAATGAGCTGCAGGTTATCGCCCAAATTATCTAAAGAGGCGAGGCTTAATCCCATGAGGAACAAAATGACATAAACTAACGACGCAGTTGCGCTGTTAAGTTTTGCAAGCCAAGTTTTATTTTGAATAGAAAATAGATACCCAAATACTAGTGGGGCAAAGATAAACAACATCCCTGAAAGCATACAATCCTCGAAAAATAGGGTTTAGAAATATAACCGCTCTAAGTTTTGAATTGAAATCTGTATCACTGAGGTTACTGAGGTTATAGAGCACTTCCGCACCCGTTGTACTGATTTCCACCTCATGATCATCAATGGCGTCGTCATGTTTTCTGAACATGAGCAAATGGTTTGATATTCGTGCGACATCAAGGTAACTGACTTCGACAGAATGTTCCACATCTTGTTTGTTGCAACAGACATTTAAAAAGTCACTATCAAATCCCCAGTGTTTTAATACTAAATGGCTTGTTTCAGAGCAGCGGGAATGGAAAATTTGCAGCGCAATATCCTGATCAAGATAGTTGCCGTTTTCTAAATAAAGATGGTACTCATTAACCAAACAGAACAAACCAATGTCGGCTAGTAAGCCGACCAACAAGGCTTTTTCTTGTTCTAGGTGATGATATTTTTCTGGCTCGAGTTCTTTAAATGCCTGCGTAACCAGTACCATAGTCGCGCCCAGTTCACGAGAAATCGTAGCGCTATGTACCAAAATCTTATTGCACTCCATACTTAAGTTCACCGAGTGCTTTAACTGCTCTATAGCCTGAGCGGTAGCTATATCTCTTACACGTAGAATCCCCAATCGAGAAACGGCAGTCAGTAGATCGGTACATGTGATGTTGCGACGGTTAAAAATAACAGAGTTCGCAATACGGATCACAATAGCAGCGAGACTCGGGTCATCGGCGAGGCAATTGACGACATCAGAAATAGTGGTTGATTCCAGAGACGTTATTTTTTGCAGTGTTAAAACGACTTCAGGGATCGGTGGGAGTGTTATTTTCCCTGTACTGACCGAAGTCTCCACAAGTTTCGCAAACTCGCTCTCGATTCCCTTAATGAGTAGTCGTTTGTTGTCAGGAAGCCAGTAAAAGGATAAGTGATTCATAACAAGTAGTCGTATACAAATGTAACGTGATTTTAACTTTCGCTAATGCAAATAGGCAACAGATTACCTCTTAAAGCGACGAATTTTTTCTATTGCAAGCCAAAATCGGATTTTTGAAATCATTTTTAATGGCGAATTACTTAAAAATCTATTCATGCGAGTGATATTCCATAATTAATAAAAAAATGTTTGATTGTGAAATATGCACTGACTTAATTCTCTTCGTTAATTATGATGTGTCTATAACAATTAGGCATCCTTTTATGAATGAGATGCTGTAAATTAACTCATTAATTTTATTCGCTAAATTGTACTGCTATCTGGTGATCTTTCTTAATCGGGGAATTTGATTAAAGGGTCAATGACTATGGTAGAGCAAACATTTTTCGATTATGTAAATAAGTTTGGCAAAAGCCAACGACGTTCAATGTTTGGTGGTATGGGTTTATTCCTAGGAGATGCTATGTATGCGTTGTTAGCAAACAACAGCATATACATCCGTGGTGGAGAGGTGTTAGACGAAAAGTTAACCTCATTAGGTTGTGAAAAATATCGTCATGTTAAAAAACAAACGGTAGCAACTGTAAATTACTATGACATTACCGATCTCTACGTTTGCGGCAATGATGAGCTAGATAGCATCATCAGTGCTTCAATTAACAATGCTGTCTCTGAGCGTGTGAATCAAAAGTCATCGGTTAATAGTCGCTTACGTGATTTACCTAATATGCAACTCACACACGAGAGGATGGTTAAAAGGTCCGGAATAACTGACGTAGAGACTTTTATTCAATTGGGAGCACCCGCTGTGTTCAACAAAGTTTGCCAGATTTACGGTAATGATGTTGATATTAAGTTACTGTGGAAGTTTGCCGGAGCGATAGAAGGTATTCATTGGAAACTGATTCAAGAGCCTAAAAAGCGCCAACTTTTAGAAAGTTGTCGACGGCCTAACGACTGATAAAAAATAAAAAAGCCGAAGTTCTAAAAAACTTCGGCTTTTTTCGTAGATAAACTTTTGAACTACAGCTTAAAGCGAGTTGTGAACATAATTTGGTCGCCATAAAAATCGTTAAAGCGAGCTTCTACACCAAGCGAGAATAATTCAGTTGAGTGGAAACGACCGTAAAACGAAGCAATCCAGTCATCGTTGTCTTCAATAGATACGTATCCAGCTTTACCGCCAACTTCAAGTTGTGGACCAAGCCATTGGCGAATACCAAGATTTAATTCCATTCCGGTATCCGTTGAATGATCTTCTACATCTTGAACACGAAATAGCATCTCACCAGTGAAATCTGCCCAGTTGTTTACTGGAGCGTGGAAACCAAAGCCGAACGCGGCATCGTAGTCGCTTTCAAGTTCAGAATCGATGCGTGCGACAACGTGTGCATTAGGGTGTACTGATTTGCTGATACCAGCACCAAAAGTCATTGGACTTGCACCAATACGAGCTTCTGCATAGTCATAGCTGAAGTTGCTCATAATTGATGGACTGTTACGGTCAACTTCGGCAAAAGTTTGTCCCGAGGCAATAAGTAGTGCTGCTGCAATGATTGTTTTACGCATAGTTACGGTAAACCTGTATTTTTATCGTTAATTCCATGGTTCTAAAGTAGGATTCATTAGCTCGTGAATCCAGCCTTAACTCTTGTGACATCATAAAGCATTGATGTATCAAGAAACCATCAAAAAATGTCATAGTTTTGTCGTTTGTAAAACCTTAGCAAGTTAAATGCCAGTTTTTTATGCGTTTATTCACCAAAATCTACCCGTTTCGCTGCGATAGCATTGAGGAGCTTCTCGGTATCTAACACTTTTACCCAAGGCAGAAGATCTTTTTCATTTTCAATAACATAATAAGTAAGTTGTTCTTTTACTGCTTGCCTAAGTTGTTCGCCCATCCATGGTTTGGCAACAAAAAAGTCTAAGCTGGCGTGATTAACCGCTTCTACCGTGTCATTGAGCCCTGCTTGACCCGTTAACAGTACTTTACGAGTTTTTGCCGTATCTGGTTCTTCATTTAGTTCAATTAAAAAGCTAATGCCTGTCTGCTCAGGCATGATGTGGTCGCACAAGATGAGTGCTAAAGATACGCCGTGCTCTCTATTCTCTTCGATAACAGATTTTGCCTCGCTAACCGATTGAGCGGCTTCGATGATAAAATTTTCCTCAAAACAGTCGATGTCTTGAATGACGCTATCAAGGACTTCTCGTTCATCATCGACACATAAAATCATGAATTTGTTCATGTTAGTTTCCTTATTGTTCATTGGTGGCGAGGAGTAGAGGAAGCCATACTCGCATATTAGTGTATTCACCCAGTTTAGATTCAACGTCAATCCAACCATGATGTTGATGCATTATCTGTTGGCAAATGGAAAGCCCGATCCCTAGACCAAAATTTCCTTCCCGTTTTGTGGTGTAATTTAGCTCGAATATTTTTTCTTGCGTCTCTTCTGAAATGCCATGGCCATTATCTTTAAAACTCACCACGGCATAAGTTTGCCCACCTTTTTCTTCTAAATAAGAATGAATCTCTAATATTCCTTTTTCAGGGAAGGCATCTATCGCATTTGAAATTAAATTTGTCCAAACTTGTTGAAGTGCGATGGGAAGGCAGCGAACTTTTGGTATATCAGCGTACTCTTTGACTAACTTATGTAGTTTCAACCGATTTTCAAAAATAACGAGAGTATCTTCAATTCCTTCATGGATATCGACGATATGGAAAGTTTCATCGTCTGTACGAGCATAACCTTTTAAGCTTTTTACCATGTCGGTAATTCTTTGTGCGCAAACTTTTATGGAACGAAGTGTGGCACCTGTCTGATGGTAGCGTTCAAGTGATTCCACATTTTTCAACATAGCATCAGGGTTAGATTTGGCTTGTTTGACAAATGATTCATTATCATTAAGGCCTATCTTGACCATTTTTTTTGCAAGCAGGCGGTGGTGTATTTTGCTGTCTAATTGTTTGGTTAGCTCACGCTCTTCTGATGTCGAGATGGGCTTGGCAGCTAGCGCTGCTTTGAGCATTTGTGCACCCTGGTTATTTATTGCTGAATCAGCATAGGATTCAACAATCGTTTCAATATTACTGGAAAGCGTATCTGTACCTCGCAAAATCGCAGATACGGGATTGTTTAACTCATGGGCAACACCAGCAACCAACTGTCCAAGCATTGCCATTTTTTCACCTTCAATCAATTGCTGATGGGCAGATTCCAGTGATTCGAGCGTTTCTTGCAACTGTATTTTAGTGTTGATGCTTCTTTGTAACCGTCGATTGAAATGACGAAGCAGTAGGTTGGTAAACAGGGGCAGCAAGCCGGTGTTGGTGTGCATCACTTTAGCGAATACATCTCGGTCTAATTTAATGACTTCGGTTTTGGTCAAGGTTATTGCGGTAGAAAAGGAATATTCGCCAGTGACGAAAGACATTCCACCGACAATGTTACCTTTTTGATGACGAACGACTTCTCTCTGCTGTCCGTGCTTATCTTTTTTATACAAGGCGACTTCGCCTTCAGTGATGAACCATAGAAAGCGATTTTCTTTCCCTTCAACGGTCAAAAGATGGTCGGCAGAGTAGGTTCGACAGGCTTTAGTGTCGTCCTGCTTTTCAAAAAATTGATATAAGGCACTAACAACTTGATCTGCGAGCTCTGTATCTGTGAGTTGATGATATTCGGTAATAAAACCCTGACGGTAGGTGTGCATTTTATTGTCGATATGAGCACGCAACAACCGTTGTTGATCAAGTACCGTACTGTAATAAAGTGCGTTGTCCTTGTCGTTTTCTAAAACATAGGTCGTGAGTTCTTGAATAACGGTTTTATAGAGGACGTTATTTTGCAGAGGTTTAGTTAAGCAGTAATCTAAACGCCCTTCATTAACAGCGCTGACTATCGCCTGAATATCTTGACCACAACTGATGAGAATTTTACGGGCTGCTTTGGTGTACTCCATTCTATCGAGCTGAATTAAAAAGTCAGCGCCGTCTAAGTTCTCATTGTGACTGGCGATGACTAAAGCGACTTTTTGGTCCTGCTTTTCGAGATACTCTAATGCTTGCTGTGCTTCCTCGCAGGAATCAGCAGTATGTAGGTCAAACTTAGTAGCAAAAGGTCGCAGTTCTTGCTGCCACTGTTCGGTACTAATTGGGTTACTATCTAAGCAGAGTAGGGCGTATTGATTCACGGTGCTCTCATCATATTGAAATCTGACATTATTACTTTAGCAAGTGACGTAAAAACGAACTGAGAGCGAGGTTTTAGAATGCTAAATAAGAGTAAAGGATCTTCAATATTCTGAATTTACTGACACTTTTACGATCAATTCTCTCGGTGCTGACTTGAGCAAACAGAACCTTCTCGCTAGACTGCATTAAATAATTTGGGAATTTCCATATGAAAACATTAAAAATAGTTGCTGCGGTGGGTGGTGCAGTATCGCTGGCGTTATGTTGGCCTTTAGCGGTAGGGCAAATTGGTCAAAATGTGATTACCGATGGTTTGAAACATATTAGCAGTGATGAAATATCTGCGGAGCTGATCAGCTATGATCGCGGGTACCTCTCTTCACATGTGCAAACTCGATTTAGCGTGACCAGTCCAGTGGTTAAACAGCAAATGATGGCTGAAGGTCTACCTACAGAAGTCATCGTTAACAGTGATATTCGGCATGGTCTGGTGGGCATTTCTGCGTTATCGACTTTTCCTGATTACCAGGACTCACCGTTGGTCATAAGCAGTACGACTCAGCTTAACGGCAACACCAGTTTTTCTTCCACATTGGATAATTGGCATTATCAAACGGAAGGTTCAGACTCCGTTGCGATTTCAATATTTTCATCTAAAGTTGATGGCACCATTACTACGTTAGGACATGTGGATTTTAATGTTTCCATTCCCTCCGTTGCTTTGAATTTTGCATCAGGCGAAAACATGTTGCTCTCTGACTTAACGGGGCAAGGTAGCGGCAAGCAGGACGCTGGTTTTTGGATAGGAAAACAGAATGTCACCATTGGTAGCTTAACACTTGACGATGGCTTAGGTTCAACCTTACTTGCTATGGATAATACTTCTTATCAATTTGCATCTAAGCTTAATGCTGACAAGTCTCGATTTACTGGCACTCATCAAGTGAATATCGAGCAACTGATTGCTCAAGATGAGGAGGTAAATGATCTGCAGCTAGATTTCACGCTGGGTGATGTGGACAGTGAAGCTTTTCTGGCGCTTTCAAACATCTATCAGAGCAATCCGTATTTGAATGCTGATGATCTGCAAAAGGCGATGCCGCATATCGAATCGTTATTCGCTAATGGATTCTTTGTTAGTATTAATCCTTTTACTTTGACCATTGACGATGGTGAGTTTCGTTCTAACATCAGGTTAAATATCCCGCAAGGAACCAATGGGGTATCGAAAGATCCAAGCGTTGTTTTGTCTTCATTAACGGGTGATCTGGAAGTGTTTGTCTCCAATCAACTTGTCGCGGATTATCCTGTCATTCAGCAAGGCGTTGATGAACTGATGTTAATGGACATGATGACGCAGAATGATCAAGGTTATCAGTTGAAAGCTGATGTCAAAGATGGAAACGCGGTGTTCTCAAATGGTCAGAAAGTGCCACTCTTTGCATTATTGATGTCTGCGATGATGGTGCGATTACATACTCTTCCTACTTGACGCTACAACTCCAAGTCGTTTGAGTATAGTGTCACCTAGCTAATAGTCTTTGAAATTTAGATTAGTTGAAGAAAAGAGGTCGAAAGACCTCTTTTGTTGCTTTTTATCCGATGAAAAAAGTGGTATTAATCACACTCATCATCGATAGCAGGAGCAAGGAACACATGGAGCCGAAAACGGACACTGTTTATAACTTTAGTGCTGGTCCAGCAGCGTTACCAAAAGCCGTGATGGAAAAAGCACAGGCTGAATTTGTTAATTGGAACGGCATGGGCGTTTCGGTTATGGAAATTAGCCACCGCAGCAAACCTTTCATTAAAGTGGCACAAGACGCTGAACAGGATTTACGCGATCTTCTTAATATCCCAGACAACTATAAAGTGCTGTTTTGCCAAGGTGGTGCACGTGCACAATTTGCAGCCGTGCCGTTAAACCTCATGGGTAATGCGAAGAAAGCGACTTACATTGATGGTGGCTATTGGGCGGAGAGCGCGGTTAACGAAGCGCAAAAATACTGTGAAACAGATGTTTTTGACGCGAAAGTAAAGAAAGATGGCAAAATTGCTATTTTGCCAGCAAGTGAATGGAAAATTGATCCAGAAGCGGCTTATGTCCACTTTTGTCCAAATGAGACCATTGATGGCATCGAGATTAACGATCTACCCGTAACGGATAAACCCATCGTTGCTGATATGTCTTCAACGATTCTTTCTCGTGAAATTGATGTTTCGAAATACGGTGTTATCTACGCGGGTGCGCAGAAAAACATTGGTCCTGCGGGTATTTGTATCGCGATTGTACGTGATGATTTGCTTGAGCTAGCAAGTGACCTTGTTCCAGGCATCCTTAACTACAAGCTGTTGGCAGAACAAGATTCAATGTTCAATACACCACCGACGTACGCCTGGTATCTATCAGGTTTGGTATTTAAGTGGTTGAAAGAGCAGGGTGGTGTAAAAGCGATTGAGAAAATCAACCGCGAAAAAGCAGCATTGCTATACGATTACGTTGATTCGTCAGATTTCTACCGTAACGGTATTCATCCAGACAACCGTTCTCTAATGAACGTGCCATTCCAGTTAGCGAAGCCTGAACTAGACGGTACTTTCCTTGAGTTAGCTGAAGCTCGTGGTTTAACTTCACTGAAAGGTCACCGTGTAGTAGGTGGTATGCGTGCATCAATCTATAACGCGATGACGCTTGAAGGCGTTCAAGCCCTTGTTTCGTTTATGAAAGAGTTTGAAAAGCAGTACGCTTAAATAGCACAACCGTTGTGACAGAGAAAGCAGGTAATAAAAAGCGCAGTCCGAGTTGAACTGCGCTTTTTTGATTGTGCGATTTACCAACGCTTTATTGCGTACGTTGAGAAGTTCGGCTTTGTCCTTTGGCTTTATTTACATTTGGTCGAGCGTTTGCTTGTGAACGACCGTTACCTTGACCTTGCGAATTGCCGTAGGAACTTTTTGCACCTGATTTGTTATTGCCCGAGGCTTTGTTGCCACGTGGTTTGTCGCGATTGTGCTCTTTACGGCTGTTTTCACCACGTTCATTATTACCACGCAGTGCATCAAATCCCGGTTGTGACTTGGTATGCTTAGTGGCAAATCGGTTTGAGCCGTGACGACCAGACTTGCGACGTTGAGCGGGTGTGAACTTGTCGCTGTCTTCCGCAGGCACCAAACAACCAGGTTTATCGCCGATAAGATGTTTTTTACCCATGTTAATCAATGCTTCACGGATCAAAGGCCAGTTTAATGGGTCGTGATAACGAAGCAGAGCTTTGTGTAAGCGTCTTTGTCGATCGCCTTTGGGCACAGTGACATCTTCACGCTTTTTGTACTTCACCCGTTTAAGCGGGTTCACTTCAGAGTGATACATCGCTGTTGCGTTACACATCGGTGATGGGTAGAAGTTTTGTACTTGGTCGCACTCGTAATCACGGCTTTTCAGCCAAAGCGCCAAATTCACCATATCTTCATCTTCTGTGCCCGGATGGGCAGAGATGAAATAAGGAATAAGGTATTGTTTCTTGCCCGCTTCCGCACTGTATTTATCAAACAATTCTTTAAAGCGGTCAAATGTCCCCATACCTGGTTTCATCATCAGATCGAGCGGGTTCTTTTCAGTATGCTCTGGAGCAATTTTCAAGTAGCCGCCTACGTGGTGAGTCACAAGTTCTTTCACGTATTCTGGTGACTCAATCGCGAGGTCGTAGCGAACACCGGACGCGATCATCACTTTCTTAATGCCTTCCACTTTGCGCGCTTCGCGATACAAATCGATAGTGTGCTTATGGTCTGTATTCAATTTATGACAGATGCCGGGAAAAACACAGGAAGGACGACGACAGTTTGCTTCCGCTTTAGGGTCAGAACAACCTAAACGGTACATGTTTGCGGTTGGACCACCTAAGTCCGAGATAGTGCCAGTAAAGCCCGGTACTTTATCGCGAATATCTTTCAGTTCGTTGATGATCGATTCTTTTGAACGGTTCTGAATAATTCGACCTTCGTGTTCGGTAATTGAACAGAAAGAACAGCCACCAAAACAGCCACGCATAATGTTGACTGACGTCTTGATCATGTCATACGCAGGTATCTTGTCTTTACCGTATTTAGGGTGTGGCACACGTGCGTACGGTAAATCAAACACATAGTCCATTTCTTCTGTAGTTAATGGAATAGGAGCTTGGTTGACCCATAGTTCGCGGTTACCGTGGCTTTGGATCAGTGCACGACCAGAGTACGGGTTTGTTTCTAAATGCAGCACGCGACTAGCATGAGCATAAAGAATACGGTCATTGAGTAACTTCTCATACGAAGGCAGACGTACTGCTGTAGTTTTCGCATCATGGCGTGAAGGCCGAACCGTGATCGGTTTTGCTTCTTCTTCGTCTTTTTTGCTTTCACACTGAGTTTCAATTTCGTACGGATTTGTTGGGACAAATGGCGTACTAGGTTTATCTATGCGTGATGAGTCGATGACTTTGAAGCCTTCTGGTAGCGAAGCAAGGTTAATCGCTGTACCACGGACGTTGATAAGATCGCTAATGGACTCGCCATCGGCTAACCGATGTGCCACTTCAACTAAAGCGCGCTCTGCGTTACCAAACAGCAGGATGTCGGCTTTTGCATCAAACAATACTGAACGACGAACTTTGTCAGACCAATAATCATAGTGAGCAACACGGCGCAGGCTAGCCTCAATGCCGCCAAGAACAATCGGTACATCTTTATACGCTTCGCGACAACGTTGAGAGTAAACCAAGGTTGCACGATCAGGGCGTTTACCGCCTTCGTTATTTGGCGTGTACGCATCATCATGACGCAATTTTCTGTCTGACGTGTAGCGGTTGATCATCGAGTCCATGTTGCCTGCTGTAACGCCGAAGAATAAGTTCGGTTTACCCAGCGCCATAAACGCGTCTTTGTTCTGCCACTCTGGTTGCGAAATGATGCCGACGCGAAAACCTTGAGCTTCCAACAGACGACCAATGATTGCCATACCGAAACTTGGGTGATCAACATAAGCATCACCAGTCACAATAATAATGTCACAGCTATCCCATCCAAGCGCATCCATCTCTTTACGGCTGGTAGGTAAAAAGCGTGCCGTGCCGAAGCAGGCTGCCCAGTACTTTTTGTGTTGATGGATAGGAGTAATATTGCTGTACATATTTTAACCTTGTGTTTGAGAGGTGCGCATTATAGCGGCTTGAAGATGGAGTATCTAGCGGAACATCACCTCATCTTTGTTGGGGATTTTTCTGTGTTGCTAGATATAGGAAAGTCAGCAGAGATAGGAAAGAGAACCGTGCTTTGCTATTATCACCCTCTATTAAAACTGGCTCAGCTATTTGAAATTATGGTTTATTCACTACTCTCTGTTTTCGCTCCTATGCTTTTGGGCACTCAAATCATTCTGACGATGATTTTGGTCAAAGGTGAAATTTGTCCTGGTCAACGAGGACGCTTACATAAGGTTCTACCTTCTTTAGGTGTACTTTGGTTAGCGGTCGCTTCGATTAAAATCGAAGCATTTATGGTGGTTTTTGCCATTTTCTATTTCTATTCACGTGTTCAAACCAGCAAAACCCGTGATGAAGGGCCTCTGTGGGTTCTTTACTTAGTTAACGGACTTTCTTTAGCTTACGTCGGTATCCTTATTAGTGAAGCACCAAGTTGGAGCGCCTCGCTATCGCTGTTTATGATGATCTTTTTACTTGGATCTGCTTTCGCGAACATGCTTTTGTCTATTGCTCGCAGTCGACTAGATGCCTTTCATCGAATCTTGCCTGTGGTGGGGATTTTGTCTGCAATGGCGACGACGGTATGTATTGTGCCGTTTGCTTATTCTCTTGATAGTGAAACGCTATCTCAACTCACTACGCCACTGCTGATCAGTTTTAGTTTGTTGATCGGTGGAATTGTATTTTGGAGCTGGCATATCATTACCGCTAAGAAACCAGAGAAAGGTCAGCTAAGTGTCGCTTTCTTATTGGTGTTGCTTGCTTGCACCGGTTTTCATAGCTTGTACCTGATCCAATAGTTGCCATTTTACTCCCGAGAGCAAAATCACTTTTCTTGTGCGAAATACAGACTAGGCTTAATAAGTGGATTTTGTTCAAAGGAGTGCCAATATGGATTTGAGTAATGTTAATAAACTGGACAGTATTATTCTCTTAGGCATAGTGAACGAGAAGTTGCGCTTAGAGTGCGACAGTTTGGATGAGCTAGTTTCTACTTATGAGATGAACGTTGAAAACGTGGTTGGCAAATTGAGTCATCTCGGTTTTCGTTATGATCCATTGACCAACCAGTTCAAATCTTCAGGTCGCTAAGTTTAATTGCATTTTTAAGCCATCTTGATCCCTTCAAGGTGGCTTTTGCATTGTTGTCGTGCAGTAGCAAAAAATGTTTGCAAGTAACGTTTCTCTTTATCGCTATTACGCACCGCCGCAAACAGTCGACGCCATAAGCCATTACCCAATGGTTTACTGGTGATCAATCCTTGGCGAGAAAATTCACTGATTGCCCAATTAGGCAGAGCAGCGACACCTAACCCTGCCGAGACCATCTGTACCAACATCAATGTGTTGTCCGCTTGTTTCCATTTCGCTGGCTCTACGCCCGCAGGTTGCAGGAAGTGCTTCACTACATCTAAACGCTGTTTTTGTACTGGGTAACTCAGTAGAGTCTGATCGGCAATATCTTCAGGAGCGATCCACTCTTTATTCGCAAGAGGATGATTCGTTGCAGTGATTAAGCGCATTTCAAAATCAAACAGTGGTTCATAATGCACTTCAGAGCGAGGAAGAATGTCTGAAGTAATCACCAAATCTAACTCACCAGCTAACAGAGCAGGAAGTGGTTCGAAACCAAAACCCGAAGAAAAATCCAAAGCAACACTTGGCCAAGCCACTTGATACTCTCTTAACGCAGGCATAAGCCACTGGAAGCAAGAATGACACTCAATCGCCATATGCAGCCTGCCGTTCACATCCTCTTTCAAACTGACGAGCTCATTTTCCCCTTTGGCAATTCTCGGCAAAATCTCATCGGCAAGCTTAAGCAGTATTTCACCCTCGGAAGTAAACTTTACCGGTCGTGTTTTGCGTAAGAAAAGCTGGCTACCAAGCCTCGCTTCTAGGTCTTTAATCTGATGAGAAAGGGCTGATTGAGTCAAATGGAGTGAAGTCGCTGTCGAGGTCAATGATCCCGTGTCCCGCAGCGAAGCAATCGTGCGTAAATGTTTTAGCTCTATCATGAGATTTCCTCATCATTCCTTAAGCATCATGAATTTTCACCTAAGTTACGCCGTTTTTTTGGAGCTGTAAACATCTAGATGGCTATTTGGTGGTTTGATTTATCAAACTACGTCGGATCTTGTTCTACAAACATGAATATTATTAATAGACAAGTTGAATATTAGTCGTTTGTTTCATAGTTTCGTTAAGTTGATTATTTAGCCATCCAGACATCTTTTCTGTTTGGTCTCAGATTAACAAAAGGAACGATTACATGGCGACTATTACACATATTTTGGGTTATCCACGCATTGGCGAAAAACGCGAACTAAAGTTTGCACTAGAAAAATACTGGCGTGGTGACATCACTCAACAAGAGCTAAAAGCGGTGGGTAGCGAAATCCGCCACAACAACTGGGCGTTACAACAATCAACCGGTTTAAGTTTTGCAACTGCGGGCGATTTTGCATGGTATGACCATGTTCTGACGACCACATTGCTGCTTGGGCATGTTCCTGCTCGTCATCGAAACGGATTCCCTGATCTCGATACGCTGTTTCGTGTTGGACGCGGTCAATCGCAAAGCTCTTGCGGCTGTAGCGGTAGTGCGGCATCGGATATGACTAAGTGGTTCAATACCAACTATCACTACATCGTTCCTGAATTTAGTTCTGACGATAAATTCGAAGTCAGTTGGCCGCAGCTATTTGAAGAAGTGAACGAAGCCGTTAAAACAGGAGTAAATGTAAAACCAGTGTTATTGGGGCCGGTGAGCTATCTTTATCTCGGAAAAGAGGTGGAAGAGAATTTTGACCGGTTAACTTTGCTGCCTCGTTTACTGACGGCTTACCAAAATATTTTATCTAAATTGGCTAAGCAAGGGATCGAGTGGGTTCAAATTGATGAACCCATTCTATCCCTTGAACTTGAAAGCCAATGGCAGGACGCATTTAAACTGGCGTATCAGGTGCTGCAAGGAGAGGTTAAACTACTCCTCACCACATATTTTGACTCAGTGACTGACACGCTCGACAAGATAATTGCTCTGCCAGTCAATGGTCTTCATATTGATATTTCGGCTGCACCACAACAGCTCGATAACGTATTAAACAAGTTGCCAGAACAATGGGTGTTGTCAGTCGGTGCTATCAACGGAAGAAACGTGTGGCGTGCCGACTTGGGTCATCTGCGCAATCAGTTACAACCAGTGAAAGATAAGCTGGGTGACCGCCTTTGGGTCGCAAGTTCATGTTCACTGCTTCATAGCCCGGTTGATTTAGATCTAGAACAGAGTCTTTCAGCAGAAGTGCGTAGCTGGTTTGCATTTGCCAAACAGAAAGTGACAGAAGTTGCCCTACTTGGACGGGCATTGGATGGTGAGCAACAAGCCATTCTGGCTTGTGATACTTATAGCCTGCCAATTGTACAGCGAAAGACCGCCATTCATGTTAACAAGCCTCAAGTGCAAGCCCGAGTGAATGCAATTACGGCTTCGTTAGTAGAAAGAAGTGAGCCTTATCAGCAAAGAGCGACAAAACAAGCACAGCAACTTGGTTTGCCATTATTTCCAACCACGACCATTGGCTCATTCCCTCAAACCGGTGAAATTCGTACTCAACGTAGCGCGTTCAGAGCAGGAGTACTACCAGAAGCTGAGTACATTTCTGCATTGAAAGGGCACATTGCCGATGCAGTGAAACGCCAAGAAGCTTTGGGATTAGATGTATTAGTACATGGTGAAGCCGAGCGTAACGACATGGTGGAGTACTTTGCGGAAAATCTCGCGGGTTTCCAAACCACGCAATTTGGTTGGGTGCAAAGTTATGGTTCACGCTGCGTGAAGCCAGCAATTGTTGTCGCAGATATTGAACGTGAAAAACCGATCACGGTTGAATGGTCTAGCTATGCACAGTCGCTAACCAAGAAGAAGATGAAAGGCATGCTTACTGGACCTGTCACTATCTTATGTTGGACATTTCCCCGTGAAGATATCAGCCGCAAAGAGATTGCCCAGCAGTTGGCTCTGGCGCTGCGTGACGAAGTGTTTGATTTACAAGATGCAGGGATTAATATCATTCAGATTGATGAACCGGCGATTCGCGAAGGTTTGCCGCTGAAGAAGCGTGATCACAAAGCATACTTAGACTGGGCTGTCGAAGCATTCAAAATCTCTGCGGCAAGTGCAACAGCCGACACCCAGATACATACACATATGTGTTACAGCGAATTCAATGAAATCATTGATTCAGTCGCTGCACTGGATGCGGATGTGATTACTATTGAAACCTCACGTTCGAATATGGAACTGTTGAAAGCGTTTGAAGATTTCAATTATCCAAACGAAATTGGTCCGGGTGTTTACGATATTCACTCGCCAAACATTCCAACACAGGAATGGATTGAAGGGCTGTTACGTAAAGCATCTGCCAAGATCCCAGCAGAACGACTATGGGTAAACCCGGATTGCGGCCTGAAAACTCGTAACTGGAAAGAAGTGGAAGCCTCACTGATCAACATGGTGTTAGCGGCAAAAACCTTGCGCGAAGAAGCACAAAGCAATGCAGCTTAATCACAAGTTGGAATAAAAAACAGGGGGCTCATATCAGCTCCCTGAGTTTGTTGACAAAGTTGGTATTCGATTTATACCGGATATTCCTAACCCTACCGTCATTCCTGCGAAGGCACTGACGAATCCCCAAAAAATAGACAAGCATGGCGAGTTGTGATCTTATGTAATCGCCAAAAAACAAAAAACACAACTCAAGATGCCATGCTTATAACAAAATTTTGCCACAAAACACTTTCTAAATCTCTAAAGAACTTTAATCAGGCTCGAGTTAAATCATTGTTCGATTGTAGCAATGCCCTTATTCGAGGAAATGAACTTAGCCTGACCACTATTGGGCGTAATTTAGAAGGTCGCTCAAATGTAAAGCAT
>NZ_JBKEBW010000059.1:0-3860 GCF_047973365.1 Vibrio sp.
GAAGATTTGATTCGCGAAAAGTATCAGGGAATTCGTCCTGCTCCGGGTTATGCGGCTTGTCCTGAACATACTGAGAAAGGGGCTATCTGGGAATTACTGGGTGTTGAAGAGCAAATAGGTATGGAACTGACAAGCAGTTACGCCATGATGCCGGGTGCTTCTGTTTCTGGCTGGTATTTCTCGCACCCTGATTCGCGCTATTTTGCCGTTGCTCAGATCCAAGATGATCAAGTTCAGAGTTACTCACAGCGTAAAGGTTGGGATATCCTTGAAGCTGAAAAATGGTTGGGTCCTAACATTAACGGTTAGGATTACCGAACATAGAAACGAAAAAAGGTCACCGCGTGGTGACCTTTGTTTTATGTGATGAGTTATCTGATTATCGGTTCTCGAACAGATCCAAATGCAGCTTCTGAATTACCGCTTTCGACTCATGAGCGTCAACAAGGAAGCAGAGGTTATGGTCACTTGCTCCGTAGCAGATCATACGCAGGTTAAAGTCACCTAAGGTACTGAACACTTCTTTTGCATAGCCTTTGGTTTCCATGTGGTTACCAATCAATGCCACTAAACAGAGGTTATGTTCAACTTCTACCGTACACAGCTCTTCAAGCTCGGCTCGCACTTCTTGTGGTAGTTCAGATGCACCGCCAGCGGTATCCGTTTTGTCGAGCGTCAGTGACACACTGATTTCAGAAGTCGTGATAAGGTCAACCGAGATTTTGTATTTCGCCAGAATCTCAAACACTTTCGCTAAGAAGCCATAAGCATGGAACATCTTCGCACTGCGTAGCGTGACCATAGTTTGGTTGCAACGAAGAGCTAACGCGCGGAATTGTGGCGAGTTTTCCACTTGTTGGCGAATCCAGGTGCCACCTTTTTCTGGCTCTTTAGACGAACCGACAAACACCGGAATTTCATGGCGTAGTGCAGGTACCAGAGTCGAAGGATGCAGAATTTTTGCCCCAAAGTTTGCCATTTCAGATGCTTCACTAAAGCTGATCTCTGCAATTGGCGCCGCTTTTGGTGCAATGCGTGGGTCGGTAGTGTAGATCCCGGGAACGTCGGTCCAAATCTCTAAACCAGATGCTTTTACCGATTCGGCAATCAGCGCTGCTGAATAATCACTGCCGCCTCGACCAAGCGTCGTGGTATTGCCTTGTTCATCAGAGCCGATGAAACCTTGAGTCACCACCACATATTCAGCACAAAGTGGCGCTAATTTCTCTTGTGCCAGTTTAGCAATTTCTTCGACCTGCGGCTCGGCACGTCCGTAGTTATTGTCCGTTCTTAATACTTCGCGAATATCAAAACGAATGGTATTAACGCCGCGCTCACGCATCAGTTGGGTCAAAATATAGGTCGACATCAATTCACCGCAAGCAACAAGGTGATCGGTTAGTTTCTTGCTTGATTGAAATGAGGCCGCTTCGGCAGCGCTGGCGATGCTGTCTAGCATCGAATGTACTTCTTTTTCTACTTGGGTTGGATCGGCGAGCTGGTCGATAATCGCATCATGGATATCTGCCAACTGCTTCATAATGTTCAGTCTTTGCTCCGCATCTTGAACACCATTAGCTAGCTCAACAAGTAAGTTTGTCACGCCAGAGCATGCGCTGCTGACGACTAATCGTGTTTGAGGGTTATTTTCGATAATTGCAGAGCAACGGCTCATTGCTGCGAAATTAGCAACACTTGTTCCACCAAACTTGGCGACATTGAATGCGCTCACTACATTTCTCCCGGACTTCCTAGAAATAAAAAAGGTTGGTAATCCAACTTCCAATGTTTTGAAGAGAGTTTCTTAGAGCAAAAAAGAGGTGTAACAACAGGCAGGTTGTATCAAATTCCTCAGAAGCTCTTCATCAGCATAGCACTGATGACAGTTGAAGGGATTCAACCCTTACAACCGATAAGCCAAAGCCACAACTTAGACTCATCTCGGCACTACTCCCCCTGAATGTTTTGTTTTGGAGTTGAGGCTCCACAAAACACCTGCCTGGGCAGTGCTCCTCTTCTGCCATACTCACGCCACAACGGGTGACTTGATTGAGTATAGATAGCTCACTCATTGAACGGTTTTGTCTCACTGTTGTCAATTGTAAATTTGTGATAAATGAAAATAAATGTGTCCGAAGAACCGGTCAGAATAGACTTCTGTCGAATTGTGATTCCCGAGACTTTTCTATAATTTGGACGGACACCTTTTCCTCTTTTTTTAGGAGCACTTATGACTATACAAAGCTTCATCCCACCTCATCGTATTCTTATGGGACCTGGTCCATCTGATATTTCTCCGCAAGTGTTGCAAGCTCTCAGTCGTCCAACGGTGGGGCATCTGGACCCATTGTTTATTGCTATGATGGATGAGCTAAAGGTATTACTGAAATATGCTTTCCAGACTGAAAATGAGTTTACTATTGCCGTTTCAGCACCTGGCAGTGCAGGGATGGAAGCGTGTTTTGTCAACCTGGTTGAGCCCGGTGACAAGGTTATCGTTTGCCGAAATGGTGTTTTTGGTGAACGTATGCGCGAAAACGTGGTTCGTTGTGGTGGTATTGCGATTACGGTTGAAGATGAGTGGGGCACGCCAGTCTCTGTCAGTAAAGTTGAACAAGCGATTAGCCAACATCCGGATGCGAAAATTCTGGCGTTTGTCCATGCTGAAACCTCTACCGGTGCGCTGAGCGATGCAGAGACTTTGGGGGCGCTAGCGAAGCAAAACAATATGCTAACGATTGTTGATGCGGTGACCTCTTTAGGCGGTGTACCTCTGCTGGTGGATCAGTGGCAGTTGGATGCGGTTTATTCTGGAAGCCAGAAGTGTTTGTCTTGTGTACCGGGTCTGTCACCTTTGACGCTCTCGCCGAAAGCGATCGCAAAGATCCAAGCAAGAAAAACGCCGATCCAAAGCTGGTTTTTAGACCAAAGCTTAGTGTTGGGCTATTGGAGTGGTGGTAGCAAACGTAGCTACCATCATACTGCGCCAGTAAACACTCTGTATGCACTGCATGAATCGCTGCTGATGCTGAAAAATGAAGGGTTGGAAAATGCTTGGGCTCGTCATAAAGCGATGCATGATAAACTCAAAACCGGTTTAGAAACACTGGGATTTAAGTTTGTCGTGGATGAGGAATATCGCCTGCCACAATTAAACGCTGTGTATATTCCTGATGGTGTTGATGACGCAAAAGTACGTAATCATCTGCTTAATGAGTACAATCTGGAAATTGGCGCAGGGCTTGGGGCTCTTGCTGGCAAAGCGTGGCGCATCGGTGTGATGGGCTACGGTGCTCGTTCGGAAAATATTGCCTTGTGTTTAAGAGCGCTTGAAGAGACTCTGACTCAATAAATGAAACCCATAAAAAAGGTGGCATAAGCCACCTACTATAATACTGTATCACCCTCTGTTTCTGCTTCGCTTTCAATTAAAAGCGGGTAATTGATATGGCTAAAATCTAATTCTGGAAACAAAAACAGCGCTTCAGTTCTCGTTTGCTCCGCTCTGCTGGTATCGCCTATGGCTTGGTAAGCTTTGATCAGATTCTCATACAACCCCGGTCTTGGTTTAGTTTGGATAATCTGCAAAGACCAATCGATATAGGGTTGGATGTATTGCGCTTTCTTCTCATTAAACCCTAGGTCTAAGTAAGTGCTGTACATCTCCCAATCAACCCTGTCTTTAATCACTACCGGGTTGATAATGTTATTTAATATAGCCAATTGCTTTGGTGTGGAAGTTTCAAATTTGGTCAAATAGTAGTTAGTGTGCAGTACGCTCACCATATAAAAACAGGTGATGACAGGCAGAATAAAGCTCGCTATTCGAAGCAGTGTTCGACTGGCCTTGCTAAAGCGAA
>NZ_JBKEBW010000092.1:0-20931 GCF_047973365.1 Vibrio sp.
GTAAGATTTTACGGCGACGAACCGTTGCATGTGTTGTTAGGTTTAACGCGTCGTTCACCCATTCAATAGGCAATTGTGCATTAAGGACTTCAAGATATTCAGTGTTCAGTGGATAGCAAGTAGAAAGGTCATCTAATTCATTGGCAAACATACTAACTCCTCAGTTACGAAGAGTTAGTTTGCTTGAACTGCAAGATCGTTCAAGTAGTTATATTTTCTTTAAACGATCAGCATTGTGCGAAGGCAGGAATCTGAATCCAGCCAGCACTAACCAAGAGCCAGATCCCGGATAAATGCTGCGCATTTTCCGGGATGACGAGGAGTGTTTTCTAGTTCCCACGCTCTGCGTGGTAATTCATATATGGGTTATAGACTTAATGATTACTATATTGTCCAAATGTAGTTAATTTAAGTTCGGTATGTATTCCCACGGAGAACCGTGGGAACAAGGAATATTCTGAAATGACGAAGTCAAGATGAGAGTCGAAGAAAATATTTTTGAATTCGCTCGCGTCTTGAGTGGGAATCACCTATATTTCACCATCATTAGCTGTCGATAAATTATTTTTTCGACCAACGGCTTGCAGGGGTATCAGTCTTGACAGATTGTGATATACTCTGCGCGCATTTTATATCCTATTAACAGAGTAAGACAATGGCAGATTTATCGAAATACAGAAACATTGGTATTTTCGCGCACGTTGACGCGGGTAAAACCACTACCACTGAGCGTATTCTTAAGCTTACTGGTAAAATCCATAAAACGGGTGAGGTTCACGATGGTGAATCTACTACAGACTTTATGGAACAAGAAGCAGAGCGCGGTATTACTATCCAGTCAGCAGCTGTAACGTGTGAGTGGAAAAATCACCGTCTAAACGTTATCGATACTCCTGGACACGTTGACTTTACAGTTGAAGTATACCGTTCACTTAAAGTACTCGATGGCGGTATCGGTGTATTCTGTGGTTCTGGCGGTGTTGAACCTCAGTCAGAAACTAACTGGCGTTACGCGAACGAATCAGAAGTATCTCGTCTGATCTTCGTAAACAAACTAGACCGTATGGGTGCTGACTTCTTCAACGTTGTTGAGCAAGTTAAAAACGTACTTGGTGCAAACCCACTAGTGATGACTCTACCAATCGGTCGTGAAGACGATTTCGTTGGTGTGGTTGACATCCTAAACCGTCAAGCATACGTATGGGATGACTCAGGTCTACCAGAAAACTACGAAATCAAAGAAGTTCCAGCGGACATGGTTGACGACGTAGAAACATACCGTGAAATGCTAGTTGAAACAGCGGTTGAACAAGACGACGAACTAATGATGGCTTACATGGAAGGTGAAGAACCTTCAGTTGAAGACATCAAACGTTGTATCCGTAAAGGTACTCGTGACCTAGCGTTCTTCCCAACATTCTGTGGTTCTGCATTCAAAAACAAAGGTATGCAACTTGTTCTTGACGCAGTAGTAGATTACCTACCAAGCCCAACAGAAGTTGAGCCACAAGATCTAACTAACCCAGAAACTGGTGAACCAACTGGTGAGAAAGCGATCGTAGACGCAGACCTACCACTTAAAGCTCTTGCGTTTAAGATCATGGATGACCGTTTTGGTGCTCTAACATTCATTCGTATTTACTCAGGCCGCATGAAGAAGGGTGACACTATCCTTAACTCTGCAACTGGTAAAACTGAGCGTATCGGCCGTATGGTTGAGATGCAAGCGAACGACCGTACAGAGATCAACGAAGCTCAAGCGGGTGACATCATCGCTATCGTTGGTATGAAAAACGTGCAAACTGGTCACACTCTATGTGATGTTAAACACGAATGTACTCTAGAACCAATGATCTTCCCAGAGCCAGTAATCTCTATCGCGGTTGCGCCTAAAGATAAAAACGGTTCTGAGAAAATGGGTATCGCGATCGGTAAAATGGTTGCAGAAGATCCATCTTTCCAAGTGGAAACTGACGAAGATTCAGGCGAAACCATCCTTAAAGGTATGGGCGAACTTCACCTGGACATCAAAGTAGACATCCTTAAACGTACTTACGGTGTTGAACTGATTGTTGGTGCTCCTCAAGTAGCTTACCGTGAAACCATCACTAAAGCTGTTGAAGATAGCTACACGCACAAGAAACAGTCTGGTGGTTCAGGTCAGTTCGGTAAGATCGACTACCGTATCAAACCAGGTGAGCCAAACTCAGGCTTCACGTTCAAATCAACCGTTGTTGGTGGTAACGTACCTAAAGAATTCTGGCCTGCAGTAGAAAAAGGCTTTGAAGGCATGATGGCTCACGGTGTTCTAGCTGGCTTCCCTACGCTAGACGTTGAAGTTGAGCTATTTGACGGTGGCTTCCACGCAGTTGACTCATCTGCAATCGCATTTGAAATCGCAGCGAAAGGTGCATTCCGTCAAACTATGCCAAAAGCTGGCGCGCAACTTCTAGAACCAATCATGAAAGTTGACGTGTTCACTCCAGAAGATCACGTTGGAGACGTAATCGGTGACCTTAACCTTCGTCGTGGTATGATCAAAGACCAACAAGCAGCAGCTACTGGCGTACGTATCAAAGCAGACGTTCCACTATCTGAAATGTTCGGCTACATCGGTACTCTACGTACAATGACTTCTGGTCGTGGTCAGTTCTCTATGGAGTTCGCACACTACGCACCATGTCCTGCTAACGTAGCAGAAAAAGTTATCGCTGAAGTTAAAGAGCGTAACGCTAAGAAATAATAGTTAGTAACTGTTATAAAAAAGCCCCACCAGTGAAAGCTGGTGGGGCTTTTTGTTAGTTTCAGTTTATACCCATTTCACTATTTATTTGTTCAGTATTAGACAATGAGCACCGAACGCAAACACGCATTAATTCATCCATGAAGCTCCGCCGAGCCATCCATGGCTCGGAGGGTTTGCTTATCGGTACTCAATGTCTACTTGATCAGAAAATTAATGTGTTTGGTATTACTTAACCCCTCTCCCAAACAATCAACTGATCTTTCGGCCAGTTTTGCCCAATCTCATGATATTTTTTCTCCAACACATGGCGCTTAATTTTTAACGTCGGGGTAAGAATGCCATTGGCAATTGACCACGGTTCTTTGATCATTAACACACCTTTAATTTGTTCGTGAGTTTCCACTTCAGCATTAATGCGTTTAATGATTTTCTCGGTTGTCCTTTCGTAACGGGAACGGTCAAAGTGCGGGAAGGCGTGAGGAACCACTAGCAAAATAGGCGCAGGTAAGCCTAGGCCTATCATGCACATCATTTCTACCCGCGAATATTCAAACAGCTTGTTTTCAATTGGCACCGGGGCAACGAACTTGCCTTTTGCTGTTTTAAAGGTGTCTTTCTTACGCCCTTGAATACTTAGATAACCTTCGTTATCTATCGAGCCAATATCACCGGTGTGCAGCCAGCCTTCATTATCAAATGACTCTTTAGTGGCGATATCGTTATTGTAGTAGCCAGAGAAAATTCCCTGACTGAGCAGCAATATTTCGCCATCTTCGGCAATCTTAATCTTTATGCCCGGGCCTGAGTGACCAACCGTACCAATTTTATCTGCGCGGAAAGGGTAGTTAAGCGTGCTGTAGGCAAATGATTCTGTCATTCCCCAGGCTTCGGTGATGTTTAAGCCCACTTGATGATACCAACTGAGCAAAGAAGCAGAGACAGGCGCAGAGCCACAGCCTAATATCCTTGCCTTGTCTAGCCCTAAACCATCGGCTATCTTGCGTTTGACGATTGAGTTTAGCAACGGAATTTTCAGCAATAGGTTGAGCTTTCGCTGCGCAAGCTTATCGAGAATTCTTTGCTGAAACAGAGTCCATAAACGCGGAACGGAAATAAACAGCGTAGGACGCTGCATTCTGACATCTTCAATAAACGTCTCAAGTGATTCAGGAAAGGCGGTTTGCACGCCACCCTGAATCGAGGTTCCGAAAACGTACACCCGTTCAGTAATATGCGCTAACGGTAGATAAGAGAACAAACGATCGTTATCTTCGATCTGTATCAGATCGATCAGTTGCTGAGCAGACCAAGTAAAAGCTCCGTAGGTCAGCATCGCGCCTTTGGGCTGACCGGATGTGCCGGAGGTATACACCAGAGACATCAGCTTATCATCGTGGTGTTGCACTCTTTCTTCGCTCGGCGGATATTGCTCAATTAAGTCTTGGTATTGATATTGGCATTGCGGCGCTGAATCGTAGGGCAATGAAATACTGATGATATTCGACATCTGTTGTAACACCGCGCTTATCGCTGCGTTGTCGTCCAGCTTACCAACAATAATATGCTGGCTACCGCTATGGCTTAGGCAGAATTCAATGGTATCCGCTCCGGCGGTTGGAAAAATCGGCACGCTGATATAGTCACCCAGCATCAGGGCTAAATCGCAGATAAACCATTCGGCGCAGTTTTTCGCAATCAGCGCCACTTTATCGCCGGGCTTTGCTCCTAGTTTGCGTAGCGCAGAGACTAAACGTAGCGCTTTATCGGCAACGTCAGCGTAGCTAAATTCAACAAATTGGCGGTTAATGATCTGTTTAAGATAAATTTCATTGGGTCGTTCTTTCGCCCATTTTAAGATCATTTCATTTGGTGGAGGCAGAGAGCAGCAAGCTTGATGTGACTCATTTGGCAGAATCATGTTCGAACTCCATGTAACAGTGCTGATTAGTAAATAATAGTTGTTATTGAAATGTTAATTAAAATTTACATTAGCACGCTTGGACGAGTTCGAAAAAGATCAAAAGGTGAAAATTTGTAACTTTATGGGGCATTAATTTGCCGGAATACGCCCGGGCTAATGCCGGTCTTCTTTTTAAAAATCCGTGAGAAATAAGAGACATCGTGATAACCGCACTGATAGGCGACAAAAGCAATCTTCGCATTCGGCTCTTCAAGTAGCAGACGCTTTGCCAGTGTGATGCGCTTACTGCATAGGTAGTCGCGAAAGCTCATGCCCACCATTTTTTTGAACAACTTGGAAAAATAAGAGATCGAGTAATGGCAATAGCCAGCGACATCTTCTTCTTTGATTTCCTGCGTTAAGTTGAGATCAATATGACGCAGAATATCCAACATCTCTTTGGTCATGGCTTGCGGTGAAACAGCAGCATGTTGCAGCCTGGGGTCAAAAGATCGCTGACCAGAAGAAAAGCTTAAACTGAGTTTGTCGCTAATTGTGCGTGCTGCGATCAGTGGATCTTCCTTGGAGATATCGATCAGAGCAAAAACAACGTCATTGCTCTTGATCGAATTTAAATAGTTACCTTCGTGGATGATCACCAAATATTTATTCAGGTTGGCGCAAATTCTCAGCGCAGTGAGTAATAACTCTTGGCATTTTTGATGATGAAGAAAAAATATCGCATAGCGAATACTGGGTTCACTAAGAATGGAAACATCATTACCGTGCTCAATCACAGTAAAAAAAAAGTGACACGCATGGTGTACCCGTTGCGGTAGTTGGTTCACCGGGCTGCCAAGCCAGTGAGCGACATGCTTTGTTGCCATAAATAAGCTTCTATCCTTGCTTGCTAAGTCATGTTCGATCTTTCACTTGTCCTGCTAATCGCTCATCGAATCGCTAATGTTATTGGTCAGGGGATTGTCAGTTGTGTCAATTTATTGTCATGATAATGTAAGGGTAGAGTTATGAAAGAAAAGTGCAAGTTATCACCTAAAAGTTGCAGTATGCCGTCCCCAAAATAGCCTTATAGCATTGCCAAATCACCCGATAGCGTCGCCAAATTGCGCCATTTAGCAGGCTTTAATCGTGATGCTACTTCATATTAGCGATGTAATTTTTTTGATTATTTTCAAAAATGAGAAAGTGCAACGCTAAATTAATCCTTTCGATTTATAGATAGATCACTCAATGCTAACTGTTTGCTTTCGTTTGCTTGAAACTTGTTTCCTAAAGGCTTGCGCGCCAATTTAGTGCGAAATAATGAGTACTAATTAATCCTAAAGATGGAGGGAAATGGCTGCTGTTGGTCTGTTTTCAGGGTAAAAAAGTACCAAAAGAGCACAAAAAAGTCCTAACCGCTCATTTTAGAACTCTCTACATTAGATTTGAGCCAATTAAAAAAGGAGGCCTCAAATGAACAAATTTATTCAGCAAGTAAAAAACTTTTGGGCAGATGAAGATGGACTGAGTGCGGTGGAATATGTAGTGGCGGGAGCATTGGTGGTTGCGGTGTTAGTTGCTGGTTTTGGTGACTTAGGCGATAAACTAAAGACTGCGTTGGATGGTTTGAATACGAATTTAGATACTGAGTTGAGCCCGACTAGCGGTGGGGGTAACACGACTGGCGGTGAGGATTTGTAGTAACAATCATAATTATTAAGTTTTAAGAGGAGGAAAACCTCCTCTTGGATTTAAACCTTTTTTACCGATGCAATGGTGTGCCTATGATATCGACGACAAATGGACGGTGGTTAACTTTTCTGCAAGATGATTCAGGTTTAAGCTCTGTCGAATATGTTGTTGCCGGTTCGTTGGTTGTGGCTGTGTTAGCCGTAGGTTTTACCGCTTTAGGCTTAACTGCGGATAACTACTTAACGGTGTTAACTGCTGCCATGGATTGGGAGTAGTCCGTTTGCTGGGTTATATGGCGTTTACTTGGCCGCTACTTTTTATTATCGGCGTATTTGATGCCCGCGAGCAGCGTATCCCTAATCTGTGGCTGTTAATACTGCTGTGTGTTGCGATTGTGGCTTCATTGGCTTCTTCCGTTGCGATCAGCCAGCGGCTGATTGGCTTTAGCGTGTTGTTTATCTTAATGCTATTGCTTTATATCGTCGGCGGTGTCGCGGCCGGCGATGTCAAACTGGCGGCGGTGATTGGTTATATTCTGGGGTGGGGCGAGCTGACCCATTACAGTTGGGCATTTGCTTTTAGTTGCCTGTTTATTGGGGTGATGTATCAGCTACTTAAGCGTTTAACTGCTGGCGCACAGTACGGTTATTTGGGCTATCAAGCCGTGATGGCGAGTGTCAGCTTTCGTAGCATGACGCCGATGCAAAGCAACGCCACCTATATGCCGCTGGCACCGGTAATGATTATTGCCTTAGCGATCGACCGCTATTTTTCTCATTTTTCATAAAACGGTTTTCTTAACACCCGACACATTTTTTACAGATTCATCTTTTACAAAATCAGCTTTTACAAAACCATCTTTTACAGGAAAAAAGGGAGCCTCATATGGATTTAGAGGTGAAAGAGGTGACCAAACTACCGCCAAGTGACAAAGGGAAGTTAACGCCGCAGGCACCTGCGCCTAAGGTTCCTACCACCTTTGATGAGCTGCATGTTCCCCAGGCGGTACTGGAAAACTTACTGCTTAAGCAACTGGCGGCATACCCCAAATCTGATATTTTGCAATTAACGCGTTTCATGGCGATCAGCAGCCATATGTTGGAAGAGCTGATTGCCATATTGCGTAAAAAATCGTTAGTCGAAGTGTATCAGGCGGAGTCTAATGCTTATTTAGCGCAATCATCCGGGCATGTGCGTTATGGTTTGTCTGAAAGCGGTATGCAAGAGGCGGATAACGCTTTTGCGCGCGATGCCTATTTAGGTCCGGCTCCGGTGTCATTGCAGGATTATAACGCCATGGTGAAGGCGCAAGATGTGCGCGCTAAATTAGTCACCCGCCCGGATGTGACCCGCGCCATGAGCGATGTGTTTGGCGCTGAACGGATGATCTCAGTATTAGGCCCGGCAATTAACTCTGGTCGCGCGTTGCTGCTGTATGGCGATGCCGGTACCGACCGGTAAAACCTATGTGGCAACGCGGCTGCTGAACTCGCTTAATACTTCGGTTTATATCCCTTATGCGGTATATGCCGCAGGCAATATCATCAAAGTGCTTTCACAGCAGCATCATAAACCGGTTGCCGACCAAGAGGCACAACCACAAAGCCTGACCTATAAAGATCAATATGATCGCCGTTGGGTGTTATGCGAACGACCCAGTATTCAGGTGGGTGGTGAGCTCACCATGGATATGCTGGAAGTCAATCATTCAGAGCACAACCGGGTATGGATGGCGCCACTGCAAATGATGGCCAATAACGGCATTTTGGTGATTGACGATTTAGGTCGTCAGCCGATGCCTGTCGATACCATATTGAACCGTTGGATCGTGCCAATGGAGTATTTTTTTGACCATCTTTCGCTGCCAAATGGTCAGCAAATCACTATTCCTTTTATTTTGACTTTAGCTTTTTCGACCAACCTGGATCCGGAAAAAATCAGCGATCCGGCATTTCTTCGCCGTCTGGGCTACAAAATTCAGTTTCACCCGCTACATCAAGCTGAATACCACGCGCTATGGGAAAGTATGGCGAGTGGTCGTTCGCTATCGGTACCGCCAGCGTCTTTTGCAAGCCTATATCACTTACATAGTTTGCATGGCGTGGGTTTTTATCCTTGTCTGCCAAAAGACATTATCGGAATCAGTCGAGACATCATCGCATTTGAAGAAGCACAACCCATTATCACGCCAGAAATACTCGAACGCGCATGGGAAGTGTACTTTACCGCGGATGGAAAAGGAGGAGGCGCTCGATGAGTCGCAATCAGATTATTTTGCTGTTTTTGCTGTCGATCATTTTTGGTCTTGGGGCGGTTTTCTTCGCCAAACAGTGGATGGATAGACAATCTCAGCCACAGACCAAAGTTGAAGTGGTGGAAAGAGAGCCGGTTATCGTCGCCGCGATTGAAATCGCCGCCGGTACGGTGCTGGATGAGCAGCACTTCACCAGCAAACAACTGGAGAAAGCCTGGCGAGCGGAGAACCAATTTACCGATACATCGACGCTGATCGGTATGGTTGCCTCCGACAATATGTACCCTGACGAAATTATTATTGCCGAGCATATCAGCGCGCCGGGACAGGGGGCGACGTTAGCAACCTTAATTCCTGAAGACAAGCGGGCACTGACCATTCGGGTCAATGATGTTATCGGCGTGGCGGGTTTTCTTTTGCCCGGTAACCGGGTCGATATATTAAATACCGTCAACGCTTATACCACTACTGTCTTGAAAGACATCAAGGTGTTAGCTGTCGACCAGACCGCGCGAACAAAAGAGAACAAACCGATCATTGTGCGCGCGGTGACGTTGGAAGTGACGCCAAAAGAAGCGGAAAAATTACTAAGCGCGAACAGTAAAGGTTCGATTCAACTGGCACTGCGTAATCCGAATGCGGTTGAGCCGAAAGTAGTGAAACCGTATGTGGCTCCGAGAGTAACCATTATAAAAGGAACGAATTCTTCAAGTGTTCGTGTCAGGGAGTGAGGTGAGTGATGAAAAGAATAATAACAGCACTGACACTGTGTCTGGCGTTAAGCCACTGGGTATTTGCGGCAACGCAAAGTGGTGAAACGGTCAATGTTCCGCACCACAAATCGACCTTCGTTGAGTTAGCGGGCAAGGCTACCCGAGTTTCGCTGGGGGACCCAGATGTTCTCGACATTGTGATGCTAAAAGCGGACGAGTTGTTTCTAATTGGTAAAAAACTCGGTTCAACCAACTTAATGGCATGGAACAGCAGGGGGGAACTGATTGAGCCATTTAATATTGAGGTGACTCATGATGTGAACAATTTAAAAGCCAAACTGTTCGAGCTGTTGCCCGATGAAACCATCAATGTGCAAAGTGCCCAGAACCGTTTGATATTAAGCGGCCAGGTGAGTTCGTTAGAGAAAATGAATTTGGCGCTGCGTTTGGCGGAAACTTACGCCGCAGGGCAAGCGGCCGATGGTGAAACCGGTTCACGAAATTCTCAAGCCAGCAGCACCGGCGTGGTGAACTTAATGAGCATTGGCGGCGCGCAACAAGTGATGCTGGAAGTGACCGTTGCCGAGGTTCAGCGTAGTTTGGTGCGACGCTTTGGCACCAATTTCAGCTTTTTCCAGACCAACGGTAAGTTTTCGCTCGGCGGTGGCTCGGCAGGGGGCAGTTTAATCCCTTCGTTCGGCACGCTTCCCGGTGGTTCCGGTTCCATTTTGCCAGTCTTAGGCTCTTCTGGGATTGAAAGCACCGGTTTGCTCTCTTCCTTTATTGACGGCAATACCCTGTTTACTTTGGCGTTGGATATCGCCAAAGATACCGGGGTGGCCAAAGTGCTTGCTGAGCCAAACTTAACCGCATTGAGCGGTTCCAACGCGGAGTTTTTGGCGGGGGGCGAATTTCCGATTCCGGTGCCCGGCGATGACGGCATTACTATCGAATATAAAGAGTACGGTGTGGGGGTGAAATTTACCCCAACGATTCTCAGTGATAAGAAAATCAATTTAAATTTGGCGGTTGATGTGAGTGAAATTGCGACCTCTACCGCCTTATCGCTCGGCGCTTCCGGCACCAATGCTACCTACTATATTCCGCCGATCACCCGCCGCAGCGCCTCATCCACCTTAGAGTTGGCTGACGGGCAAACCATTGGTATTGCTGGGCTGCTGAGTGAAAATGTGCGTGATTCGGCCTCCAAGCTGCCCGGCTTGGGTGATTTGCCAATATTAGGCCAGTTGTTTGGTAGTCAGTCCTATATTTCCGGTGAAACCGAGCTGGTGATCCTCGTTACGCCGCGACTGGCGAAACCCATCGATCGTTCTAAAATTAAATTGCCTACTGATGCTTTCGTTGAGCCAAATGACGTCAAATATTACCTATTAGGTAGGGGAGCATATCTGAAAAAACCTGATCAAATTCATCGAGCACCATTGGATCACTCCCAAGTGATGGAACTGTCTGCAAAAGGTGGCAGTGAAGGTTCGTTTGGCCATGAGATGTAAGGAGAGCAAGCAATGAAATACCTATTTTTGATCTTGGTTGCAGGTGTTGTTAGCGGCTGTTCCAATCCTGCGCCAATGGGGAGTTATATGGCGCAAGTAAGGCAAGAGCAAGTGTACAACCCCAATGCCACCATGGAAAACCGGGAAGTGATCCCAACCGGTAACGGTGAAAAAATGGAAGGCATTTATAGCACTTATACCGGCAAAAAAGGTGAGTCTATTGATAGTGCTAATAGCCAGATTTTACAAGGCTTTGCCAATTAAATTGAGGTTTATATGACAACACATCATCCAGTTCGCGGTATGCGAAAACAGCGAGGTCTGGTTGCTGTGATAGTGACTATCGCCCTGTTTTCGTTTATGGGGATTGCCGCACTTGCAGTTGATATCAACCACGCACTGATGAATCGCACTAAATTGCAGAACAGTGTTGATGCGGCAGCATTATCTGCGGCTTTAGCATTAGATCATTCCGATTTGTCGACGGTTACCAGTGCTGAAGCTTTGAGCATTGCGACAACGGCGGCAAAAGATGCATTGGCACAAATGGCAAAGGCGAATGGAAATACGGAACTGGATTTTGTTACCGAACCTGTAGAAGTGAGTATCACTTTATCCAATCGTGGCGATTTTACTGGTATCTATAGTGTGGCGCTCGAAGAACATTATGTGAGAGTCGCTGTTAGTCATCTACCGTTAGCCAGTTTTGTGATGCAAATCTTTGGCCTTGATAAGCAATTAGCAGCGAGTGCTGTAGCCGGCCCAAGCACAGGTGGCGGCAGTTGTAATTTAGTGCCAATGGCTGTGTGTGCAATAGATAAATCAGCCGAGAACTCTGGTTATGGAGTGAATAACGTTTATGCGTTAAAGCTTGCCAGTAACACTTCAGAGATGGGGCCGGGAAACTTCCAGTTGCTCGATTTTAATGCACTAAATCCAGAGGAGCTAACAGATCCCGAAAAACTCAAACTCTCGGAATTATTAGGGGGATCTTTTGAAGGCTGTACCCTTACTGGCAATAAAGTGGTATCGAAACCCGGTAATAATATTGGACCTGTCGGCGAAGGGCTTAATAGCCGTTTTGATAATGATAATTCGAAGTTACCTGCGGACTTGTACCCTGCAGATTTGAATCCAGAAGAAGCGCTATTGGACCCAGATTATGCAGATATGCATGGTTTAAAAAAAGGTACAACACTCAACGAGTTGTATGACATGGTCATCGAGGCTGAAATTGCCGTTAAGACAGGCGTTGACCCCAAGAATAAGAACAAAACGCTGTCAGATGCAGAAAAGGCCTCTTATCAGGCAATCATCAATGAGTTTTCTCCGATCAATGCCAAAGAAGCACTAACTCTTAATTACGATGAATATAAAGCAACGGGAAGTTACCGCCGGCGTCTTTCTGTTCCGATTATTGACTGCTCTGGGGGAGAAACAGGCAAAAGTGAATATGAAGTAACCGCTATTGGGTGTTTTTTCCTTTTACAGCGCGCGCCAGAAAGTAATGGCGATAAGCAGGAAATTTATGGCGAGTATTTGCAAAAATGCCCAACCACTAATGTGCCTTATAACGGCGTCAGCAACAATTTAGGTACTTATCGTATCGTGTTGTATGACGACCCTTTTAATAAGGAGTCTTGAGTATGCGTTGTTCTGTTGGCAAACAATCGGGGCTTGCTGCGGTAGAGTTTCTGGTGACCTTACCCATTTTGTTGTTCATATTTACTGCGGTGATTGAGTTCGGTAATGCTTTTATTCATTACAGCACGTTAAATAAGTCGGTACAAAATGCCGCACGTTATGCCGTGGTTGATATTTATGGTACGGCTATGTCAAACGCGATTGCTGATGAAAACGATATAAAGAAAATGGTGATGTACGGTAAAAAATCATTTGCCGATGGAGAAATACCCAAACCGATTCTCGATTCATTACAGTTAGACAATATCTCTGTGACTAAAGACGGAGATTATGTCGTGATCAGCGCCGCTTATGATTTTGAATCAATCCTCAACCTTCTTCCCATTGATGCATTAGATAATCTGAATATCCGATCTTCTGCCATTATGAGGATAGCGCCATGAAGTTTTATTCTCGTCAAGCTGATCGTCGCCTCCCTGATCATCATCAGCTGTATCGCAAGCAACAAGGTGTGACGGTTGTGGAATTCTCAGTAGTGGCATCAATGCTGTTGTTGTTGATTTTTGCCATCTTAGAGTTGGGATACTTTACTTTTAGCATGCAAGCACTTAATGACTTAACTCGCCGAGCGGCTCGTATAGCGACGGTGTGTAAAGTTAATGATGATGCTATTAAACCATTAGCGTTAGCGGAACATGTACCGAAAAATTTTACCAGTGAAAATTTGAGTATTGATTATTTGGATGCTGATGGTCAGGAGGTCGCCAATATATCGACGACTAATGCGGATATCCATTATGTCAGAGCAAAAGTGGTTAATTATAACTATGGCTTTTCCGGCATTTTGAATTTTCTGGGTGATCAGGGCGTGATTACGGTTGCGCCGTTTGAAACCGTATTAGCCGCTGAGTCTTTGGGGATAGGAAGACCAGACCCCGTAACCAATGAACCGTTATATATTGACTGCCAATAAAAATAATAAAGGGAGCCTCTATGGGGGAAGCAGTAAAATTGTCTCGTAGCGACAGTAATAATATAAGGCTGAAAACCAATTTATCGATTTGGGTTTTATATTCGAGTGATGCGTTTAAATTACACATGATGAATGAGTTGGCTAAATGTCCAAGTCTCAGCTTTGAATCGATTTCGTTACACAGCGTTATGGCCGACAGTTTTAAGCATTTTACGCCACCGGATCTTATTTTCGTGGAAACCGGACCGAATTGGGCGCAGAAGGTGGTGGAATTACAAAACTATGACGGCCCGATGTTAGAACATTCTGACGTCAATACTTCGTTGATTATTTTTGGCGATGAAAGCGATAACGGCGCATTAAAAATCGCCTTACGGCTTGGCGCAGCCGACTTTATTTCCCATTTATCGGGCATCATGGAGTTGATGCCATTATTGAAAAATGTCGCGGAAGATAAAATAGCGGCGAGAAAGCTCGGCCAATTATTTGCCTTTTTAAATACCAAAGGTGGCTCTGGTGCGACCACGATTGCCCTCAATACGGCAGTGGAAGTGGCACTGCAAAATAAAGACAAAGTGCTGCTTTTGGATTTAGACATCCATTTTGGTGTGGTTATGGACTATCTCAATATTAGCCCTGCCTACAGCATTAATGACGCGATTGCCAATGTGAAAGATTTGGACGAGATGTCGTTGCACTCATTGGTCTCTAAACACCCTTCCGGCTTGCATGTGCTTAGCTTCAAACATGAAAACCATAACGAAAACTTTGATAAAGCGATGCAGATGGGGCGTTTGCTGCCGACGTTAATGGAATTCTACCCCTACATTTTTGTCGATTTATCTTCCGGGGTTGATCGTATGTTTGCGCCGGTATTATCGCAGGCAACAAAAGTCTTTTTAGTCACGCAGCAAAACTTGGTGGCGGTGAAAAATGCCTCACGCATGACCAAGTCGTTGACCTTGGAATATGGCATCGCCAAAGAGCAGATTGAGTTAATTGTGAATCGTTATGAAAAAAGGCAACAGATTCGCTTGAAAGATATTGAACTGACACTGGGAAGCTTAGCGATGCACATCATTCCCAATGATTTTAAGGCCGCCATAGAGAGTGCCAACTTAGGTAAGCCGTTTGTTGAATCAAGAAGAAATAGTTCGATAACCAAATCCGTTGCCGAATTGTCGCAAACCTTAGCCCCAGTCAAAAGTAAAAAGGGTTGGTTGAAACGTCTGTTTTCCTGATGGATTAGGGAGAGGTCATGTTTTTTAAACGTAAGAGTATTAATCCTGACTTCCAGAGCGATGTCGGGAACACGGTGTTGCCGTTAGTGGAGCAAGCGGAACGAGCGAAATCCATTGCGACGCCGCAAAAGCAAGACAAAGCGGCTGCGCCCAAACAGGACGACAATCCACTGCAACGTAAAATACGCGAAGCGGAAGCGAAAAATCGCGAGATTGATGAAACACGTAAGCAGCTCGAACAAGAGCAGGCAACAAAGCACTACTATCACCGAAGATTATTAGAAACCTTAGATTTAGCACTGCTTTCGAGTCTGGAAAAAGACCGGGCAAAAAAAGATCTGCATGACGCTATTGTGCAACTGATGGCTGAAGATCAAAGCCACGCTTTAAGTGCGGAAGGGCGCAAGCGAGTCATCAAACAGATTGAAGATGAAGTGTTTGGTTTGGGGCCATTAGAGCCGCTTTTAAATGATTCCACGGTTTCTGATATTTTGGTCAATGGTGCCAAAAGTGTGTTTGTTGAACGGCGCGGTAAACTGGAGAAAACACCCTACACCTTCCTTGATGACCGCCATCTGCGCAGCATTATTGACCGAATTGTTAGCCAAGTGGGGCGACGCATTGATGAGTCTTCGCCTATGGTGGATGCGCGTTTAGCTGATGGCTCCCGTGTCAACGCCATTATTCCGCCGTTGGCGCTTGATGGGCCTTCGGTTTCCATTCGTCGTTTTGCGGTCGATAAGCTGACCATGGATAATTTGCTCTCGTTTAACTCTATCTCTGAGCCAATGGCTAAGTTTGTTGAAGCGGCAGTGAAAGGCGAACTCAATATTCTTATTTCTGGTGGTACAGGCTCAGGAAAAACCACCACGCTCAATATCTTTTCCGGATTTATTCCCACCGATGACCGAATCATCACCATTGAAGACTCTGCTGAGTTGCAATTACAACAACCGCATGTGGTTCGCTTAGAGACCCGACCTGCCAACCTCGAAGGCAAAGGTGAGATCACGCAAAGGGATCTGGTTAAAAACTCATTGCGTATGCGACCCGACCGAATCGTGCTTGGTGAGGTGCGTGGCAGTGAAGCGGTGGACATGCTGGCGGCAATGAATACCGGTCACGACGGCTCGTTGGCAACCATTCACGCCAATACCCCGCGTGATGCACTAAGCCGGGTGGAAAACATGTTTGCCATGGCGGGGTGGAATATATCAACCAAGAACTTGCGGGCTCAGATAGCATCAGCGATTCACTTAGTGGTGCAAATGGAACGTCAGGAAGACGGTAAACGGCGCATGGTCAGCATTGCCGAAATCAATGGCATGGAAGGCGACATTATTACCATGTCAGAAATCTTCAAATTCCAACGTCAGGGGATGGATGAAGAGGGCAATGTGATTGGCTATTTTACCGCGACAGGTGTTATCCCACAGTGTCATTATTCTTTGTCTAAACGTGGCTGGCATTTGCCTTATGACATTTTCAATGAAACCTTTGAGTAGAGAGGAATAGTATGCAACAGGATTCGCTTTATTTTTTTGCTTTACTGTTTGTTGCTGTTTTTCTCATCTCTCAGGCATTTTTAATGCCCGCTGCGGGGAATAAAGCTAAGCACAGAGCGATTAGTAAGAGGCTTAAAGAGAGTCAGTCATTAGTTGATGAACAAAGCCGTTCTTTACTTAATGAACACTACATCAAGAGCTTGTCGCCTGTTGACCAAAAATTGGTCAGCTTCAGTTATTTCGCTAATATGAAGAAAAACTTGGAACTGGCCGGTATTCGTTCTTCGTTAACTCGTGTGGTGAGTTATGCCTTTGTCAGTCAAATCTTAGTGTTGTCGTTATTTATTTTTCTTGGCGCTGAAATATATATTTCAGTCGCTATAAGTTTTATCGTTTGGTTAATTCTCTACTTTTTGATTAGCAGTAAAATTTCCAAACGATTAGGTAAGTTTGAAGAATTATTTCCTGATGCTCTGGATATCATGAAGCGCATGCTCTCTGCGGGGCATCCCATTACTTATACTTTTAGTGAAGTAGGTAAAGAGTTGCCAGAGCCTGTAGGTAGTGAATTTAAAAATACCTTTAACTTACTCAATTATGGCTACGATATTCGCCTTGCCATGATGCAAATGGTAGAACGAAACCCTACGGTATCGATGTTTGCTTTTTCCAGCGCAGTGCTTTTGCAGAAAGAGACCGGGGGGGATTTGTCTGAAAACTTAGATAAAGTGTCCAAAGTCTTACGTGCTCGTTTTAAATTACAACGAAAAATTAAGACTCTCTCTGCTGAAAGTAAAATGTCCGCCTGGGTATTGATGCTTGCTCCTTTTGCGATATTCATTATGTTAAGTGTTATTAGTCCTGGATATTTAGAGCCTCTTTATATGGATCCCAGAGGGCATAAATTAATTATGTATGGTGGCATTGGGTTGTTTTTTGGTGCTTTATGGATCCGGAAAATTATTAATTTTGAGGTTTGATTTATGCAGGAGTTTAATTTATGCAGGAGATAGCCACTTATCTACAAAATTTCAAATTAAGTGAAGAAAATCTAATTTTGCTTATGATTATGTTTGCCACTGTATTGGTTGTGATCACGTTATTTTTATTAGTATTTGGTGGCTCGCGGCAGTCTACCGTTCGTACTCGTTTACAAAATTATAAAGTGGATACCGAGCTAACGAAAAGAAATAGCAAAATTGATAATGCGCTGGAGTCATTAACTCCCATTTTTACCACCAGCAGCGTTAAAGAACGAGAAACGGTTCGTCATCAATTGATGCATGCCGGTTTTCACAATGAAACCGCGCTCACTTATTTTTATGTGCTAAAAACACTCTCGACATTGATTGGATTGTTTGCCGGCTTAATGTATTTCACTTTTTCTGACAGTGAACAAAACCCTCTGCTTATCTTGATTTTTAGTGTCGGAATTGGGCTTTTTATCCCTAATGTATTTTTACGTCATTTAGTGAAAAAACGTCAATCCAGGATCCGCGCTGGTGTACCCGATATGTTGGATTTATTGGTTGTCTGTACGGAATCAGGTTTGGGATTAAATGCCGGTCTACTGCGCATTTCAAAAGAGTTGAGTATGTCCCATATCGATTTGGCCGATGAACTTGATACCGTATGCTTGAAAATTAAAGCCGGTTACGAGATGTCAGAAGCCTTTCAAGGATTTGTTGAAAGAACAGGCGTGGAGGAATTAGCCGGTTTGATCAGTATGCTTTCTCATGCGGCTCGCATTGGTGGCAGTTTGTCACAAACTCTGCGTGATTATACGGAAGATTATCGAGATAAGCGGAACCAGGAAGTAGAAGAGATTGCCGCTAAGATACCAACAAAAATGATATTTCCGCTATTGGTCTGTATCTGGCCCGGATTTTTTATCGTTGTGCTTGGTCCGGCAATTATCAAATTAATGGAAGCTTTTGGACAATAGAGGACGAAGGATGAAAAAATACAACTATAGCGCTCTACTGTTAATCGTCGTTTTATCCGGCTGTGCCAGTGATGCAGACAAACAATCGAAGCGATTTGAAAGTGAACTGTACGATGGACGCCCGGTCGAAACCTTTGATTCCGATGCCGCACCTTTAAACGAGGTGGAAGCCATTAAGCGTGGCGATTACGCATTAAGGCAAAATAATTCCGATTTGGCACTTTACGAATATATCCGCTCGCTTGAATTTCCTCATCCGCAATACAGTGACAAAACCTTATACACCATTGGTCGAATTCATCAGTCGCGCGGCAACTACGAGCTTGCAGAAAAAGCGTATTTGTTGGCGTTGGAGCACAACCCTAATAATGTTCAGGTGTTAGAGCAGTTAGGTTCAAATTACAGTAAGCAGGGTAAAGTAGATGAAGGTCGCAGCCACTTTCTTAAAGCCATTAATGCCGATCAGCTACGTTTAAATACAAGATTAACGTTAAGTGATGAAGCCAGTGTTGCTGATGTTGATGCCTTGGGCAGTGATAACTTATCCCCGGCAATGGCTTATATGGGATTAGGCGTGCTGGATGATGTAAAAGCGCAACATGGCAGAGCTCAGGCCTTTTACCGACAGGCATTAAAAATTCAGCCTAAATCGGCTAAATCACTGATGAACATGGGCTATTCCTACTATATGAGCGGTGATTACCAACAAGCGACCCGTTTTACTTTAGCAGCACTTGAACAAGAGCCTGACAACGAGAAAGCGTTGAATAATTTGGCATTAATTCATCTGGCGAAAGGGGAGGCACAGCGCGCGCTCAATGTGTTTATGCGCCGGATGGATGCCGCGGAAGCATTGAATAATGTCGGCTACTTTTTGCTGCTGCAGGGCAAACCCGATGAAGCGATTCCTTATTTACAGCAAGCTATCGACAAAAAGCCTTCTTACTACAAAATTGCCAATGAAAACTTAGAAAGAGCCTTAGCCGAAGTACGAGCCAAAGCTCCTGCCAATTCAGATATCGCCTCTCGGTGATGTTTAGTTTATACCGTTCTAGATAAAAATATGGTCAGATTGAACATCGGTGGAGCAGTAAATGGCTATCGAACGCAAACACGCATGAACCCTTCCATGGGGCTCCGCCGAGCCATCCATGGCTCGGAGGGTTTGCTTATCGATACCCATTCACTGACCAGAAAGTTTTCCATATGGTATTAATGACGATCAGCTCTATCCTTGGGATCTGGCTCAGGATAGGCTTCAATCACTCGCTTCAAGTATTCCTGATGATATCTAAGCCCATTGACGCAATGCTTATCGAGTTTGCCGCTGGCCACCATTTTCTCTAATTCGAGCAGTGCGAAGGGAACCGACCATGCTTGTTTGTATGGTCGGTGACTGGTCAAGGCATCGAAGACATTGGCGACGGTAATGATGCGCGCAGAGACCGGAATGTCTTGCTGAGTTAAACCATACGGATAGCCACTGCCATCTAAAAATTCATGATGGTATGCAACGATCTCTTTTAATACCGCAACACAAGGATGGTCAGGTGAGCCCATCTCATCAATGATTTGATTGATGATCTCGACACCTTTTTCCACATGATCTTGCAGTTGATCGCGTTCTTCGTTAATCAGTGAACCGGACTTAGTTAATAAACTCGCCGGAACCGATAGTTTTCCGATGTCATGGCACTTAGAAAACTGCGTGATGTTCTCTATGATCTCGTCGTCTAGCTGATAAATATGAGCAACTTCCAGCGCAATGACTTTCGCATAGCGGCAGATCCTTTCTCTGTGCTCAAAAGACTCCTGCCAATGCGCCTTTGATTGAGAATGAACGAGGCTAGCTGAATCCAGCAATGAATGCACTAAGTCATATTCAGACGTGATGATAAAGCGAATGATATCCAAAAATGGTTTAAGCGACCCGGCAACCGATTCATCGAATAAATGCTGCTGGCATGAATTTAAAAAGATAAAGCCTATAAATTTCTTCTCCTGGAAAACAGAATTACCTAGGAAAACAGGAACGGCAAGAGATGAGCGATACCCCTGTTCTATCAACCATTTAGTGTGAGGATATTTGGCATTCAGTTGATTTGGTATGTCGCCTAAATAGCGGCTTTCGCCCGTCTCTGAGCAAATTTTTAAGGCGGGCAACTCGGATAAAGGAAACTCGTAATGCATCAGTTCAAAGCCATGGAAGGTGCTATCGGCATAGGTTTTAAGGTGATCATTTTCATCGTCATAAAGAGCAAAAGAAATGCGATCAATTTCCGGAGCAGACACGCGTAATCGCTGATGAAGATCAGCAAGCTGATCGTTCAGCGTTCCCGTTGAAGCGAAATAGCTGTGGTTGCTATTTTTGCTGTGCGTGTCCATTTCATCCCCCCAATTTTAGCGTTTCACTATCCCTAGATTTATATACTGATAATTACTTAATAAGTTTAGTTGAGGTTACCATTTGCTGTTTGATTAATCGCCAATAAAAATGCTGCAAAACATTATCGTGAAATCGTTTACCTATTATCGTGTAAGGGTTCTATAGCAATGCTTTCGGTAGTAGATAGATAATTGATGGCTAAAGTGGTCCCTTTTTTATGACAATTTAGTGTAATTGGTGTAAACGCTTTCACATTGTAGCCATGATCACAGAATACAGGCGATATAGCCTGTTAAACTCTTGCTCATTGGATGAGATGTTTTTTTGAGGTAAGTGAAGTGAAAGTATTGGTCACTGGCGGTATGGGCTACATAGGTAGCCATACCTGTGTACAAATGATTGAAGCCGGCATGGA
>NZ_JBKEBW010000168.1:0-13240 GCF_047973365.1 Vibrio sp.
ACACATCTTGAGGTAAGATTTTACGGCGACGAACCGTTGCATGTGTTGTTAGGTTTAACGCGTCGTTCACCCATTCAATAGGCAATTGTGCATTAAGGACTTCAAGATATTCAGTGTTCAGTGGATAGCAAGTAGAAAGGTCATCTAATTCATTGGCAAACATACTAACTCCTCAGTTACGAAGAGTTAGTTTGCTTGAACTGCAAGATCGTTCAAGTAGTTATATTTTCTTTAAACGATCAGCATTGAGCGAAGGCTGGAATCTACTTACAGCACACGTTGTTATTAGATTCCAGATATTTCGTTCCGAAATTCTGGAATGACGATATAAGGTTTGTCATCAGTCTAAGGGCGGAGTGAATACTCCGCTCTTTTTCATTTTAATCACTATTAAATCACATATCTTTGTGTTTATTTCGCCCCAGCATTAGTAAACACGGAGTAAGAACAAGAGTTAAAACCGTTGCAAACGCAAGTCCACCCGCTACAGCTGTTGCCAGTTGAGACCACCACTGAGTACTTGGAGCACCAAACTCAATCTTTTGCTTAATCAGATCAATGTTCATTTCAAGCACCATCGGCAACAAACCTAAAATGGTGGTTATTGTCGTCAGCATTACCGGACGTAAACGTTGAACACCGGTGCGAAGAATGGCCTCTTGCTTGTCCATACCGCGTTTAACCAACTGATTATAGGTATCGATTAACACAATGTTGTTGTTTACCACGATTCCCGCGAGAGAGATAACACCAATACCAGACATAATCACACCAAACGGCTTTTGGAAAATCAACAAGCCGGCGAACACACCAACCGTTGAGAACAATACGGCACTCAAGATCAAGAAAGCTTGATAGAAGCTGTTAAACTGAGTCACCAGAATCAGCGCCATAGCAACTAATGCAACGAAAAATGCCTTTTCCAGGAACGCAGCAGAATGTTCCTGTTCTTCATTCTGCCCTCGCATTCTGAATGCGACGCTGGCAGGAAGACCTAATTCAGCCAGAGTTTGTTCAATTTTTGGTAGCTCAAGTGCGAGGTTATAACCTTCATTTAAATCAGCCATCACATTGATAATTCGACGGCCATCGACACGCTTGATGGTATCTTGCTTATGATCAGGCTTAATTTCGGCAAAATTGGTGATAGGCACTAAACCCGCGGGGGTTTTCACTCTCAGTTGATCAAAACGCCCAATATCGCGTTTGTCTTCAGGATAACGCACCAGAATATCCACTTCTTCATTGGCGTCATCGGGCAAGTAGTCACCGATTTTCAGACCATTAGTGACAAACTGAACCGTATTGCCCACCAGCGTTGCATCGGCAGCAAAACGCGAAGCATCGTCACGACGAATATCAATTCGCCAGTCAATACCGGGTTTTGACGATGTATCACTGATATTGGTAAAAGCGGCATTACTGTCCGCCCAATGCCGTACCGTCTTAGCTGCCAGCTCCAATTCTTGGGCATTATTACCAGAAAGCTCGATAACCACGTCGTGGTCGACGGGTGGACCTGCATCCGGGAACTTATATTCGATTTCCACACCAGAGAACTTATCTGTTGTTTGCTTCAACTCATCAATGATAGCCATCACTTTACGGCGATATTGCCAGTCCACCGGTTTGACCTGGATCTGACCAATCACGTCATCGCCCCCTGTTCGGGTATAGACGCTTTCAAACTCATCATGCCCAAGCATCACTTGTTCGATTTCACGCATGATGCTGTCTTTCTCACTGATAGACAGATCACCATAAGACCGCACTTTCACGTTGAAATACGGCGGATCGACTTCAGGGAAAAATTCCACGCCATTACCTGCTTTAACATAAGCAAACGCAATGGCAACAGACATCATTATCGCGCTAATCAGAATTTTTAACGGATGGTGTAAAGCAATAGAAAGCGTCTGATAATAAAGTTTGGTGATGCCGGTTGCTTTGGCAAAATCGCCATCATGGAGAGCCAGCATGTTGGCTCTGGCTTCAGATGTGACGTTTTGTGGGCGCCCCATCAAGCTTCCTAATACGGGCACAAACAACATCGCCATGATTAAGGAAGCAGTCAGAGTAGCAATCAAAGTCAGAGGAAGATAGCGCATAAATTCCCCTGTCACATCCGGCCAAAACAGTAAAGGAGCAAAAGCGGCAAGCGTGGTGGCGGTAGAAGCGGTAATCGGCCATGCCATACGTTTCGCCGCATCGCGATAGGCTTCCCCTCTCGGCATGCCTTCTAACATTCTCCGGTCAGCAAACTCGGTCACCACGATAGCGCCATCCACCAGCATGCCGACTGCCATAATAAGTGCGAATAGCACGATAATGTTTACCGTCAAGCCAAATACCGAAAGAGACAGCAGACCGATCAGGAAAGATCCGGGAATAGACACGCCGACCAATAGCGCCGTTCTCACTCCCAACACCGCAATGATCACAATAACCACAAGAATAATGGCTGATAACACATTGTTTTGCAGATCATTGAGCATCATCTCAACGTCCTGAGATTTATCCCATGTGTATTTTACTAATAGGTTTGGTGGCCAATCTTCTCGCTTCTGCGCTTCTTGAATCACGGTTTTTACCAGTTCAACCGTTTCAATGATGTTCTCTCCAGCGCGCTTTTTCACATCCAGAACAATCGCCGGTTTTCCATCTAATCTCGCGAACGAGCTCGGGTCTCTAAACGCTCGTCTTACTGTTGCAATGTCACCAAACGTGATGACTTGTTTGCCATCAACTTTGATTGGTAGCTCTAGAACATCTTTTATTGAATCAAATACCGATGGCACTTTAACCGAGAAACGGCCATAGCCAGTATCAACAAAACCAGCAGCAACAACACGGTTATTCAACGCGATCAGGTTGTAAATATCGCCCTGATCGAGTCCATAACTTTCCATCAGCAGTGGATCGACAATGATCTCTACGATGTCTTCTCTATCTCCCGCGATATCAACTTCAAGCACTTGTCGAAAACTTTCCAGTTTGTCTCTCAATAGACGAGCGATTTGTACAATGCCACGTTCAGGGACTGTGCCATATAACACCACAGAAAGAACAGGCTGGGCATTTGCCAAGGTAACTTCATTGACTGTGGGTTCATCACTGTCTGCCGGCAATTTGGGCTTGGCTAAATCAACCGCATCGCGGACATCTGCCATCGCCTTATCAAGATCAACACCAACATTAAACTCGAGCACGACAGAGGCATACCCTTCTGCAGCGTTGGAGGTCATCTCTTTAATGCCTTCAATTGAGCGTAGTTCCTGCTCTAAAGGACGGGCAATCAAACGTTCGGCATCACCCGGAGAAATACCTTGGTGTGAAACGGAAACGTAGATAATAGGAATAGTTATGTCAGGGCTCGATTCTTTAGGAATCGTGACATAAGTGAGTACACCGGCTATCAGTATAAAAACCAACAACACCAGCATAGTTCGGGTACGCGACAGTGCCGCGTCAATTAACGCAAACATGTCGCCTCCTAAGGCTCACTGATTTCTAACTTAGATGTCTGTTCAACAGAGGCGACCTTATCACCATCACGCACAAAACCTTGCCCGCGTGTAATGATGTCGACTTCGTCACCCAATCCGGTTAACCAAACACCGTCTTGTTCTGCTTTTACTAATTGTATGGGAACAAAGTGAACCTTATCTGCAACTAACGTTTTCACACCTAAGTTGCCCTGATCATCAAGGGCAAGCATAGCAGGCGTGATTTTCACCGCCATTTGTGTTTCTAAGTTCAATTCAACTTGAGCACTTACCCCCCGCAGGGATAAGTTGATTTGGATTTGGCACTTCCACTTCAATAGCAAAGGTATTGGTTGCAGGTGAAGATAGCTGAGATAAATATCGAACCGTTCCCTTAATTTGCCAACCTTGAATAAAGTGAATAGAGGCAGGCTGACCTTTGGTAATACTCTGAATGTGGCGCTCACTGACATTCGCTTCTATCACCAATTTATTCAGATCAATCAAGGTTGCGACCGGATCGCCAACACCAACAAAATCACCTTGTTCAATAAACAAATCTTCAACGACACCATCGAAAGGTGCAACAATTGAAGTGTGCGCTAGGTGCATTTCGACCGTTTTCACACTGGATTTGGCATCGGTAAGTTCTGCAACAGCATTTGTATAAGCGATTTCCCCTTGCAATCCACGATTTTTAAGCGACTCTGCTGCTTTGAACTCTTGACGCTTCACTGACAACACAGCTTTTGCTCTATCAAGCTGAGCTTGCAAATCACCTTGATCAATAAGCGCAATGACTTGCCCTTTAGAGACTTTGTCACCTTTGTCGATTTTAGTGAGTAAGATCTTGCCTGCGATTTCCGCAGATAAGCGTACTTGTTTATCAGGCGCTGTACGGCCATAACGATCGATTTTCTTTTCGGTAGGTTGGGCAACAAAGGTTTGATACATCACTTTAGCAAGTGGAATGGTATCTGAAGATTTTGCTGGGGCTTGCTGTTGTGCGTTTAAAGAACCAAGACTCAGCCAGAGGGTTAACAGTATGATTAGTATTAAAGAAACGAGCCAGGGCCTTTGTGAAAAATAGCCGCCCCCAAGTAAACTTCTCAATGAGAAATAAGACATGGACAATCCTTTATAATTATCTCCCTGCACAACGACTCAATATACAGGGAGAGTGAATCAGCCATAATTTCACGTTATAGGTGACTTTTCACCGTCTTATCAGGCTAATTCACTCTGCATCATTAGTTAAAAACTACTAAAAGTTAAACACTAAACGATGCACCGCAACCACATGTGGTTGTTGCGTTGGGATTGTTGACAAAAAAGCGAGAACCTTCCAGTCCTTCTGTATAATCAACGACTCCGCCAATCAAATATTGCAGGCTCATAGGGTCAACCACTAGGGTTACACCACTGTTTTCAATTGTGGTGTCTCCATCATTGACATTCTCGTCAAATGTGAATCCGTATTGGAAGCCACTACAACCACCACCTGTAATATACACACGCAGTTTTAGTGCTGGGTTTTCTTCTTCAGCAATCAACGCTCTCACGCGTGTTGCTGCTGCATCCGAAAAGGATAACGGTACATTTACTTCACTCACAATGCTCTCTCTTAGTCACATAAATGCACACCAGATAGTATTCACGATATCAATCTGATGAACATGACTCTTTTTTGATAATGCGACGATTATCTAATACCTGACCTATACGTTCAAGTATTCACCGATACTAAGTTCGATATCATCAAATAAGATGAAGGTTATTTTTGCCGAATCAGGGTAACAACGCAGTGAGAAGAGTCAGAAATTTAGTTAAAACGTTTCACCTCTGCACTCACAAGCGTACAATGCACAGCAACTTGGTCCGAGACATAATAAAGAGGAACTATCCATGACCAAATCAGCTGATCTCTATAACAAAGCTCAAGCAAAAATTCCTGGCGGCGTTAACTCTCCAGTTCGTGCATTTAACGGCGTTGGTGGCTCTCCTATTTTTATTGAGCGTGCAGACGGCGCATTTATCTTTGATGCTGATGGTAAAGCATACATTGATTACGTAGGTTCATGGGGGCCTATGATTCTTGGTCATAACCACGCAGCTATCCGTGAAGCGGTGATCAATGCGGCTAACCGTGGTTTGAGTTTCGGCGCTCCGACCGAAATCGAAATTACCATGGCTGAGTTAGTCTCAGAGTTGGTTCCTTCAATGGAACAACTGCGCATGGTGAGTTCAGGCACAGAAGCAACCATGAGCGCGATTCGTCTTGCTCGTGGTTTTACTGGCCGTGACAAAATCCTCAAGTTCGAAGGTTGTTACCATGGCCATGCAGACAGTTTGCTGGTTAAAGCAGGCTCTGGCGCTCTGACGTTAGGTCAGCCAAGCTCTCCAGGCGTTCCGGCTGATTTTGCCAAATACACATTAACCGCTCGCTTCAATGACCTTGAATCGGTGCGTGAATTGTTTGCAGCAAACAAAGGTGAAATTGCGTGTATCATCGTTGAACCGGTCGCGGGTAACATGAACTGTATCCCGCCGGTTGAAGGCTTCCACCAAGGTCTGCGTGAAATTTGTGACCAAGAAGGCGCACTGCTGATTTTTGATGAAGTAATGACCGGCTTCCGTGTCGCACTTGGTGGCGCTCAAGCTCACTACAACATCAAACCAGACTTAACCACACTCGGTAAAGTGATTGGTGGTGGCATGCCTGTGGGTGCTTTTGGTGGTCGTAAAGATGTGATGCAATTTATTGCTCCAACAGGTCCGGTATACCAAGCAGGAACGTTATCGGGTAACCCTGTAGCGATGGCGGCAGGTTTAGCATGTCTGACGCTATTGAAAGAAGAAGGTAACGAGAAACGTCTGGCAGCTAAAACCAAACAATTAGCAGACGGCTTTAAATACCTGGCAGACAAACACGGTGTGCCAATGGTGGTAAACCAAGCAGGTGGTATGTTTGGTTTCTTCTTCACTGAACAAGAAAGCGTGACTTGCTACGAAGATGTAACTAAGTGCGATGTGGAACGCTTTAAACGTTTCTTCCACCTGATGTTAGACAAAGGTGTTTACCTTGCGCCATCTGCATTTGAAGCAAGTTTTACTTCTCTGGCTCACGGTTCAAGAGAAATCGAAGCCACTCTAGAAGCTGCGGATCAGTGTTTAGCCATTATCGCGGCTGAAGCCGAATAAGGCGCATCATTGATGATCAACTGGTAGCCTTTTATTGCCAGTTGATCATCACTAATGCCGCTAAAACCACCAACACAATGCCAATCAGTGAAACTTTACCGCGCACGGTTTTTTTTGTTTCACAGCCACATTCTTTCTCATTACTGCAACATCCCATACTATCCTCTGCATTGCTAACTGACTGAATTGCAGCCATTATAGACAGACTTATTTGATTCTAAGGACAACCAAAAGTGTCAGAAAAAATCAAAATATCATCCAGCCACTGGGTTCTTGTCATTGCCCTGCTAGTTGCAGGTTTCGCTTGTTACTTATTAGTGGAACCCTATATCAATTCGATTGTGATGGCATTTATTATTTCCATGCTCATGTTACCACTGCATGAAAAACTGGACAAAATGATGCCAACACATCACAACATCTCGTCCCTGCTCTCTTGCATCATTCTGACGTTTATTATTGTCATTCCGCTGCTTTTTGTATTTGCGGCGATCGTTCAGCAGGGTTCAAAATTTTCGCAAAACGTTTATCAATGGGTTACCCATGGTGGCATTCAAACTCTGTTCGACCACCCACTCGTAGTGAAAGGTTTGGCGCTAGCGAATCAGTATCTGCCTTTCGACGAAATTAATCCGCAACAGATCGCACAGAAAATTGCGCAGTTTGCAACTAGCTTTGGTTCCAATCTGGTCGGTATCAGCGCCAAGATATTAGGTGATGCAACCAGTTTCATCATGAGCTTCTTTTTGATGTTATTTGTCCTGTTCTTCCTGCTAAGAGACAGAGAAAAAATCATCGCGACTATTCGTCACATACTGCCTTTATCCCGCAGTCAGGAAGATCGCTTGTTAGATGAAATTGAAAGCGTGTCTAAATCGGCTGTGATGGGATCGTTCCTAACCGCCATCGCACAAGGCATCGCTGGCGGTATTGGTATGTGGTTAGCAGGCTTTCCGGGATTGTTCTGGGGAACTATGATGGGTTTTGCCTCTTTCATTCCCGTTGTCGGTACCGCGCTGATCTGGATCCCAACCGCGACCTATTTATTCCTCACCGGTGACACAACATGGGCAATTTTCCTTGCTGTTTGGAGCGTAGCCGTTGTAGGTTCGATTGATAACCTACTCCGACCATTACTGATGCAAGGGAGTGCGGGGATGAACACCTTAATGATCTTCTTCTCACTGTTGGGCGGTATCCAACTGTTTGGTTTGATTGGCCTTATCTACGGGCCTCTGATTTTCGCGATTGCGATTGTGTTGTTTAATATTTACGAAGAAGAGTTCCACAATTTCTTAGACAATCAAGACAACAGTTAAAATACTTCATGCTTGGAGCCGACTATGCGAGAATCGGCTCCAACATTGAATCACGTCACATTGAACCTAGCTTCATTGAACCCCAAATATAACAGGCTCTAAATGTCTAATTACATTACTCCAAGCCAGATTGCCCTGCGTCAACTAGCGTACTTTGAAAACAAAAAAGTACTCGTAGCAGGAGAAGCAGAAGATCTGTTTCCTGTAGAACTTGCTCAACACTGCCTTTCTGTTTCTGTGTTCACCACTAATTATGGTTACTATCGCCAACTTGAAGCAAAATCAACGATTAACGTCCATTTTGGGGCTGAACTCGAACAAGACATTGATGCAGATATGGTGCTGCTGTACTGGCCTAAAGCAAAAATGGAAGCGGAATATCTGCTTGCTATGTTGATGGCGAAACTTGGGGTAAATACCGAAATCGTGGTGGTCGGAGAAAATCGCTCTGGGGTACAAAGCATTGAAAAAATGTTCGCAAGCTACGGCAAAATTACAAAATTTGATTCTGCCCGTCGCTGCTCATTCTATTGGGGACAATGCTTAGAACAAGCAAAAGCTTTCCAAATTGAAGAGTGGTTTAAATCTTATACCGTTCAATATCAACAACATGAACTCACGATTCGCAGCTTGCCGGGTGTCTTTAGCCATGGTGAATTTGACCTGGGCAGCCGATTACTTTTAGATACCTTGCCGAATTTAAAGGGTAAAGTTCTTGATTTCGGTTGTGGTGCAGGTGTACTTGGCTGTGTAATGGCAAGACTCAATAGCGATATAGCGCTAGAAATGTGTGACATCAGCGCACTAGCTGTTCGCTCAAGCGAAGAAACGCTAAAAGCAAACCAGCTTTCAGGGCGAGTATTTGCCTCAGACATCTATTCTGATACCGCGACAGACTACAATTTCATCGTCACTAACCCACCTTTCCATGCCGGTTTAGATACTAGCTACAATGCGACTGAAACGCTATTAGCACAAGCCGCTCACTATTTAGCCTCAGAAGGTGAACTATTTGTTGTCGCCAACAGCTTCCTGAAATACCCGCCCATTATTGAGCAATCACTAGGTAATTGTGAGACGCTAAATAAGACCAGCAAATTCGCTATTTATTACGCAAAAAAGTCCTAATACTTAGTTGCAAATTCACTAAAAATGCGCCGAAGACCACGATTTAAGTGGCACTTACTTGTCAAAGAAAAAAAACTTGTTAACGTCTGTGTAACTGTTTTTTTGTCGATCACATAACTTGCAGGTTTATCTGCAAGTTTCATTGAAAGAAATCCCTTTGATACCATCCTAGGTAAAAATATGATCAGATTGAGCATCGGTGGCACAGCGAATGAGCGTCGAACACAAACACGCATAAACCCTTCCATGGGGCTCCGCCGAGCCATCCATGGCTCGGAGGGTTTGCTTATCGACACTCATTCACTGATCAGCAAGTTTTCCAAAATGGTATGATATGTTCAGGTTCTATCGCAGACAAAAGTTTAAGCGCTTACAAAACACTTTAATGCTGGCCTTTCTGGTACTCAGCATTACGCCTCTGACCGTCACAGCTATCTTCTTTCTGCAATCTCATATTGCTGATCTTCAAGAACAAAGCACATCTCACCTACTGTCTGTTCGCGAGACCAAACAGCAACAAGTGATCGACTACCTCAACGCCAAAGAGTCAGAGGTCATGGGTTTTGTTCGCTCAGAACTGGCGTATGCCAGTGGAGGAAGGTTTTACGGCTTAGTTAACGCATTTACTCGCTTAGGTGAAGATATCGAACAGGCGCGAAAGAATGCGCAACAGCGGTATATTGTGGGATCGGGCGATCAGGTGAAAACCTCAGTTCTTCCTCAGTCTAGTAGTTATGTTGGCAGTGAGCGCTATCGGCTTTTGCATAAACGTTACCACTCGGCGTATATGGAACTGCTTAAACGCTCTGATTTTGATGACATTTTACTCGTCGATTTAAACGGCAACGTCACTTATTCCATCAACAAGAATGAAGAGTATGGCACTAACCTGTTTTCTGGAAAGTTCAAGGACGCCAACCTCGGCCACACCTTTCAATTGTTAGAAAAGACCGTTTCTGAACACAGAAAAACCAACGAAGATTATACGCCTGTTATTCTTTCAGACTTCATCGAAGAAAATGGTCAGCAATACGCTTGGTTTGGTGCTCCCATAGTCCAGCAAGGCTATTTGCACAGTTATGCCATGTTCCGTTTGCCTAATAAAGGCATTAGCAAACTTATCGCCGATAGCAGTAACTCAACGATGCGCACCTTGATCGTGGGACAAGATCATCGCTCTCGTACTCTTTCATATCTGCAAGATGATATCGACAGAAGCAGTGAAGTGATAAATTTGGCACTATCAGGCAAGAGCGATGTGGGTACTTACACCGATACCCAGGGTGAAAAAAACATTGCCGCTTACTCACCGATCAATCTTAAAGACACGGATTGGGCTATTGTGGTTGAGCTGCCTGAAAAAGAGGCCTTTGCGCGTGTTAACCAGCTAGAAAAGTTGTTCATTTTTGCCATGCTCACCGCCATCGTATTGGTGGTCATTGCCTCCCATATGCTTTCAAATTTCATTACCGCCCCGCTTTTGAGGCTCACTTGGGCTGCGGAGCGAGCCTCCGCGGGCGATCTTGATGAAAGTATGATTAACACCGAACGCAAAGATGAGATTGGCCGCCTTGCTGTCAGTTTTGAGCGCATGCAGCGCTCTATTCGGGAAAAAATCCAGCTCATCAAATCGCAAAACAGTGAGTTGGAAAAAAATATTCAGATTATTCGTAAACAAAACGATGAGTTGCAACTCGCCAACAAACTCAAAGACGAATTTTTAGCAACCACCTCTCACGAATTAAGAACACCATTACATGGCATGATTGGTATCGCAGAGGCACTGATTTCTGGTGCAAACGGTCCGATAACTTCGGATCATAAATACCAATTAGATATTATTGCCACCAGCGGTCAGCGCTTGGCGCGTCTGGTTGATAACTTACTCGATTATCACAAGATGCGTTACGGTGACTTGGATATTCAGTGCAATGCGGTTGATCTTTCAAGTTCTACGCGACTGGTTCTAGAATTATCTAATCATCTGCTAGGCAAAAAACCTATCAGGATCATCAACCAGATATCAGACAATCAGTTCTGGGTATCTGCCGATCCACAACGCTTAGAACAGGTGTTGTATAACCTTATCGGCAACGCGATCAAATATACTTCCGAAGGGAAGATCGTGATTTCAGCCTCACAAATCGATGATCAAATTCGGGTACAAGTGGTCGATACCGGGCAAGGTATTTCTGCCGAACAATTGGAACATATCTTTGAACCTTTAATCCAAGGGGCTGTAGACTCGAATCGCTACCGACAGGGTTCCGGGCTAGGGTTGTCCATTAGCCGTCAGCTAATTGAACTGATGCATGGCAGCCTATATGTAAGTAGTCAGCCACTGGTTGGCACCACTTTTAGCTTCACCTTGCCAAACGCTTCAATAACAGAGATAGAACAAGCCAAACTGATGGAACAGACTCATTTCCAGGCTCCAGATATTGGTGAAGTTGAACTGCCAGATAGCAACAGTTTACCGGAAAACCACGATGGTCCATTATTATTGGTCGCTGACGATGAGCCTGTAAACCTCCGTATTCTTGATAGCTTCTTGCGCTTAGAAGGTTACCGTGTTCGTACCGTCGCAGACGGTCATGAAGTGCTCAACGCGGTTGAAAAGGAGAAACCCGAGTTATTACTGCTCGATATCATGATGCCCGGTATGAGCGGCTATCAAGTTTGTGAAAAACTAAGAGAAACATACAGCCTGACCGATCTCCCTATCATCATGCTGACCGCTTTAAATCAAAGCGAAGATCGTTTGCGTGGCTTTGCGGCTGGCGCGAATGACTACTTGTCGAAACCTTTCAATAAAAAGGAACTGGCAGCGAGAATTCACGCTCATATGGCAGCGAGTCAGGCAGAACAAAGAAGATTGGAAAACCTTGAACTGCAAGACGAAATAAAGCAGAGAAATATCGTGGAAGCCGATTTATTAGAGACACAAGAGCGGTTATTAGAACAGCTTGAATCTGCACCGGAAGCCATTGTGTGTCTAAACGATAACAACAAGATTCTGTTTGCAAACCAAGCCGCTTCCCGACTATTTAAACGCACTCAGGAGCAACTAAAGCGATCTAATGCTGAAGAGCTGTTTTCTCATAAACATCTCAACATTAGTCAGCAACACTATTGTGGAGAAATCGATATTTTTGTCGCTGATTCACGACTTCACTTACCCGCAGATATTCTCAGGCTCCCTAAAGGTTCGGGAATGCAGGCGATTTATATTTTAAATGTTGGCGGTGCTCAAAGTGCCCAAAGGATACATAATCTCGAAACCGCAGTGGATGCTTTATCGAGCTACGCATTCAGTGGTGATAAAGAGAGATTGCAACAACTAAAAGAGCTCGGCGGTGAATTTACCCGTATTGCAGATAAAGCGGAAGGCGACAACCAATCAAAGCAAGAGCTAATGCGAGCAGTGCTTGTCGATGCCATGACCTGTGCGCTCAACTATTGGGACAAAGCTCCCGGCCAAAGCAAATTCACTTTCGCTGAACAAAGCGGCTTATGGCGGGTTTATCTTGATAGAAGCACTTTGCAAACCCGCACACTCGATAAATATTTGCGAGTAGAAACACTGCCAAAAACGCCTCGCTGGCGCACCGTACTGAACTCACTCGATTACATCCTAGAGCATCATCATGAGCCGGGAGCAGAACGAATTCACCTTGAGGCTCTGCGTAACAAGTTGCAAAAACTGATCGCCTCGATGTAGAACACATCTCTTGCCTTAATACGCTCAAATTTGCCTTTAGCCTACGCCCGTGGGTAATGTCTGTCAGTTAAGCTCAAAAAGACATAATTCTCGTTCCCGCGGTCCCCCGTGGGAATGCATACCACAGCCAAAATAGGCAGTTAATCTGACTTTCTGTGAGTCAAATATGCCTTCCCTCGCGGAGTGAAGTGACCCCATAAATTTTGACATTTCTGTTAAGCTGCTTGCATGGCCTGATTTCGATATTCTATCGGTGTGAGGCCTTTAAATTTCACCTTAATCCGTTTTGTATTGTAATACTCTATATATTCTTCGATATTTGCAATCAGTTCATCAGCATCAGTGATGCTTTGACCGTGATACATCTCTGTTTTGAGTAAAGCGAA
>NZ_JBKEBW010000171.1:0-17063 GCF_047973365.1 Vibrio sp.
AATACTGACATTACATAAATGTAAAGTTTGAATAGACTGTGCTGATTCTTGCGACTCAATGGTCACTTCGTATCATTGAAACCTAGTTGATTCTTTAGAATCATCTTCGATTTTAATCAACTAGTGCCCACACAGATTGATAGGTTTAAATTGTTAAAGAGCTTTGCTTTGCAGAAGCTATCTTCTCAAAGCGGAGGAGCATTCTAACGAGATAATTGTTAGTGTCTAACACTTTTTCAATTTTTCTTTTTTAGAAGTCTTATCCTCTACGTACACCTGCTGAAGCATTGCGACGTCTGTCGTTTCAGTGAGTCGGCATTATAGGGAGTAATTAAAACTGCGCTAGTTCTTTTTTGAAAAAAATAGATAAAACATCTCGTTCGTTTAATAAAGCAGCAAAAATAACAAAAAGAGGGCTTTTAGCCCTCTTTTTCATCTATAAATCTCTGGGTTTTTATATAAAAGCGTATGCATCTGCAAACATTCTTTCACTCAATGCCTGTTTATTTTGAGTGAATTGCTCTCTCGCAGCTCCCGCCATTTCAAAGCGTCCAGCGATATAGATATCAAAATCGGCTAGCGATTCGAAATCCGCATTGATGGCTTGCAAGACATTACCTACTTTTCCTTGCCAGTTAGCCTCTGTTTCTTCAACTACTGGAATAAAATGAACATTTCCATATTTTGCTGCAAGCTGTTCAAGCTCAGTCAAAGCGTAAAGCTGACTTTTATCTCTAGCACCCCAGTATAAGTAGATAGGGTTCACTTTGTTCTGCGCAATGCAGTGATCCAAGATTGAGCGTACATAGCTAAATCCAGTACCGCCAGCGATAAGCAGTAAAGGGCGTTCACTATCTTCTTTAACCCATGCATCACCATGCGGTGCATCAATTTCAATTTCTGTTTGTTGTTCTAATGCTTTTCGCATCAGTTGTACAACTTCACCAGCATAAGCATTATGCTCTGCGGCTCCAATATGCAGTTCTAATTCACCTTCATTACGGCAAGGGCTGCTGGCAATAGAAAATGGGCGCTTATCTTTCTCACCCATCACCACCATCAGATATTGACCGGCGTTAAACGCAACCGCTTGCTCCGGGTGTAATAGGATTTGATAAGTGTTGCTGGCCAAAGACTTTATCGACTTTACTTTACATTTTATAATCATTGTATTCCTAACTGCTCCCAGACATCATTAATCTTAGTGACTAGCTCAGGATCTTTCTTAATCGGCGTTCCCCACTCACGCGAGACCTCACCTTCGAACTTGTTGGTTGCATCCAAGCCTAACTTAGACACAACGCCATCTTGCGCAGGTATAATATAAGTATCGCGAGCGGGATCCATTCTGGTGGTGATAGCCCAGATAATATCATTCCAATCCCTGGCGTTCACATCGTCATCACACAATACAACAAATTTGGCATCGGCATACTCGGCCCAAAATGCCCATACGGCTTCTAACAAGGTTTTAGATTCGCCAGCAGCGTATTTGCGCATCGATATAATCACGATGCGATTTTCTGTCGACGGAGGGAAATACATGTCTTCGATTTGTGGATGAAGACGTTTGAACTGTTCGATATCCGCCGCTGTTATTTCATGGGATGTTGTCGATTCACCTTTCGGTGTCATCGCCAATTCCGCATCCCATTTGATGGTTGCATCTAAGCCCATTTTGGAACCGAGCCCTGCCACTGGTGAAGCAAAGTCTAAAGAGTCGATAGGCGTGTTCTCAATCATGAGCGTGTCGCGCGCGGGTTCCATATGCTGACACATCGCTTTGGTGACAGAATGCCAATCGCGTGCATTGACACTTTCATCAAGAACAATCACGTACTTGGTATACATAAACTGACGTAAGAAAGACCATACGCCCATCATGACGCGCTTAGCGTGCCCCGGATATTGCTTCTTCATAGTTACCACCGCCATACGGTAGGAGCAACCTTCTGGCGGCAGGTAGAAATCAACGATTTCAGGGAACTGCTTTTGCAATATCGGCACAAAGACTTCGTTCAGAGCCACGCCAAGAACGGCGGGCTCATCTGGCGGACGACCAGTGTACGTGCTGTGGTAAATAGGTTTGTTGCGCATAGTAATATGCGTAACGGTGAATACATGGTGACGTTCCACTTCATTATAGTAACCGGTGTGATCACCATAAGGGCCTTCATCGGCATACTCATTCGGGTCGATGTAACCTTCCAGTACGATCTCCGCACTGGCAGGGACTTCTAAATCATTACTGACTGATTTCACCACTTCAGTTTTACTGCCTCGCAGTAAACCTGCAAACGCATATTCAGATAGTGTATCCGGCACTGGGGTTACCGCACCTAAAATAGTGGCAGGATCGGCACCGAAGGCGACTGAAACAGGGAAACGCTCTCCGGGGTGTGATTCCATCCACTCTCTAAAATCGAGAGCCCCGCCACGGTGAGCCAGCCAACGCATGATGATTTTATTCTTGGCAATTTTTTGCTGACGATAGATACCCAGATTCTGGCGTTTTTTGTTTGGGCCTCGTGTAATGGTTAAACCCCAAGTTAACAGCGGCGCCACATCATCCGACCAACAGCTCATCACTGGCAATTTGTCTAAGTCGACCTCGTCGCCCTGCCAGATAATGTCCTGACAAGGTGCTTTACGCAGTCTTTTTGCCGGCATATTCAGTACTTGCTTGAACACAGGCAACTTATCCAGAGCATCTCGGAAGCCGCGCGGTGGTTCAGGCTCTTTCAGATAAGCCAATAGTTTTCCAACTTCACGTAAATCCTGAACGTTTTCACGTCCCATACCGATAGCCACACGTTCAGGTGTGCCAAAAAGGTTAGTAAGAACCGGGAAATTGTAGCCAATCGGGTTTTCAAACAGTAAAGCAGGACCTGCCTGACGTAATGTTCGATCACTGATTTCCGTCATTTCATAATGCGGATCAATAGGATGAGTAATACGTTTGAGTTGTCCGTGCGCTTCTAAATGCTCAAGAAAATCACGTAAGTTTTTAAAGCTCATAGCTGCTCTGAAAATGATTAAACTGCGCGCAGTATAACAAAAACAATCTGCTATCGGTTTCTCTTTTATTCAAACTGGCCACTGACAGGCACAAAGGATACGTGTTACGGGGTTAAAACTTGCAAAATAGCCTGGCTTTCCACCCGGCGATTATTGTTAAGCAGCTCTTTCAACCAAGGTTGATACCCCTGCTCTGCTAGTGCTTGCGCTACAACGGGTGCATCGGTCGAATTTTCCAAACGTTTTACCAAGAACTGTTTCACCTCATCGGAAAAAGGTTTGGGGATCTTGACTAAACACTGTAATGCGTTGGTTGCCAGCCTTGGATTATCTGCTGCCAGCATAATTTGTTGGATAGCGAAATCATCGCCTCGCTCGGCGAGACGGTCTAACTCTTGCTCGACATAAAAGTCAGCACGCATCAACCATAGCAATTTATACAGCGGAGCATCATTGGTCACCTGTGCCATTTTGACCATTACCGTTGAAGAAGGTAACCAACTGACCACTTTCACATCGGTCAACTGCTTAACCAGTTGATGCTGAACGTTATCAGACAAGTGAGCAAACTCGCTCAGCAGTAGGTCTTCCCGTTCCTGAACTAAGTAGTCAGGTCCCGTCAACCATTGTTGCAGGTGTAACTCACCACTTTCCGCATTGAGCATAAAGTTAACCACGCTCTGATCTTTCTTCCATTGCTTCGTTAATCGGTGAGCTATTGCTATGTAATCAAAGGCGGGAACAGAAAACTCATAGCCTTGCCCTTTTTCCAGCACTTGGTAAACAGGCACAATATTTTTCTGTTTTTCCACAAATTGGAACAAATGTTCAGACAAGGCGATCTGATGCTGCTCTATGTGTTGCAACAATAAAAAACGAGCCGCTTCCTGTTGTGGCAACGAGATCCGTTCCAGCGCAAAAGAAAGCGCATCGATATCGTCTTTTATCGCCAGATCGACCAACTCAGCCACTTTCTGTTGTAGTGGGTTATCTTGCAGCAACCTTTGCTGACTGACTGTAGAGACTTCCACGGCGCAGACCGGTGTCCAAGCGAATAAAAGAGAGAGGAATAAACGAAACAACACTCCTTGTTGCATATTAACCTCCTGTTAACACTCTCCTTAATTGTCGTGCGGTTATAAAAAGAATGCAAACAAAAACACCACCCAATGGGTGGTGCTTATGATCGAGATCGATTAAATCAGCTCCCTGCTTGCGCAGAAATGACGAAAACGTGATTACTGACGGCGCATTGCGTCGAAGAATTCATCATTGGTTTTGGTCATTGCTAACTTATCGATCAGGAATTCCATTGCGTCGATCTCGCCCATTGGGTGAACGATCTTACGCAGAATCCACATTTTTTGTAGCTCATCAGTCTTAGTGAGCAGCTCTTCACGACGAGTACCAGAACGGTTGAAGTCAATCGCCGGGAAAACACGTTTTTCAGCAATCTTACGGTTCAGGTGCAGTTCCATGTTACCTGTACCTTTGAACTCTTCGTAAATAACTTCATCCATTTTAGAACCGGTATCAACCAGTGCTGTAGCGATGATGGTTAAGCTACCACCTTCTTCTACATTACGAGCGGCACCGAAGAAACGTTTTGGACGGTGTAATGCGTTAGCGTCCACACCACCAGTCAAAACTTTACCCGATGAAGGCACAACAGTGTTGTACGCACGCGCCAGACGAGTGATAGAGTCAAGCAGGATAACGACATCTTTCTTATGTTCAACAAGACGTTTTGCTTTCTCGATAACCATTTCGGCCACTTGCACGTGGCGAGATGCGGGTTCATCAAACGTTGATGCAACCACTTCACCTTTCACCAAGCGTTGCATCTCAGTCACTTCTTCCGGACGTTCGTCAATCAGAAGTACCATGAGCTCACACTCAGGGTGGTTGCTGGCAATGCTTTGGGCGATGTTTTGTAGCAACATGGTTTTACCCGCTTTTGGCGGAGCGACAATCAGACCACGTTGACCTTTACCGATAGGAGATGCGAGATCAAGAACACGTGCTGTAATGTCTTCAGTCGAGCCATTACCACGCTCCATGACCATACGCTCATTAGCGTGCAGTGGTGTTAAGTTCTCAAATAAAATTTTGTTACGTGCGTTATCAGGTTTGTCGTGGTTAACAGTGTTCACTTTTAAAAGTGCAAAGTAACGTTCACCTTCTTTTGGCGGGCGAATTTTCCCGGCAATCGAGTCACCTGTTCGTAGGTTAAAACGGCGAATTTGGCTTGGAGATACGTAGATATCATCTGGGCCAGCAAGATATGAGCTATCTGCGCTACGCAAGAAACCAAAACCGTCTTGAAGAATTTCCAAAACACCGTCGCCGAAAATATCTTCACCGCTCTTGGCGTGCGCTTTTAAAATGGCGAAAATAATGTCTTGTTTTCTCAGACGCGCAAGGTTTTCAAGGCCCAGGCTTTCACCAAGTTTGACAAGATCAGATACGGGTCTGTTCTTCAGTTCTGTTAGATTCATTGTGGTGGATACTTGTTTAGTCAAAATAGGATCTATTTTTAGTTTAAGATGGATTTGGTCGTAGGACTGACCAAGAAGTGAACACTTGTTTAATTTACGTGCGATAAACTAGCACTAAATATTAGACTAGTCTAGAAATTGTTTTTTTCACTAATCTATAAATTGTTTTTTAAAAAAACAAAACCGTACATATTTCTATGTACGGTAAAGTTAAGGCGAATTATAGATTTGCGTCCAAGAACTCTTTTAACTGAGTTTTAGACAGCGCACCTACTTTAGTCGCTGCTACGCCGCCATCTTTGAATAGCAATAGCGTAGGAATACCGCGAATACCGAACTTAGGTGGTGTACCTGCGTTGTGGTCGATATTCAGTTTACCGATAGTGAGTTTACCTTCGTATTCTTCCGCGATTTCATCAAGAATAGGAGCAATCATCTTACAAGGACCACACCATTCTGCCCAAAAATCTACTAGAACCGGGCCTGCAGCTTTGATTACATCGTTTTCAAAACCATCATCAGATAGCTGCAAAATTTTTTCACTCATCTTCCACTCCAATGTGTTTTCTGCACTGATTATTGATTGTTCAACATGCTGATTATCGACTAATCAGTAAATAGATGCTCTATTGGAATGTATTTACTTTCGTAATGCAAGCGGAAGCTGATATTCTATAGCAATGAAAAAGACACATATCACAGAGCAAAAATTCGCCGACTTGGATTTACATCCCCAAGTGATTGAAGGATTGGATAAAAAAGGGTTCGAATACTGTACCCCGATCCAAGCGTTGGCGTTGCCGGTACTGCTCACCGGCCAAGACATTGCAGGCCAGGCCCAAACGGGAACTGGTAAAACCATCGCGTTTCTTGCTGCGACTTTTAACCATTTATTGAAAACACCCGAAATTGAAGGACGTAAAGTCACTCAACCTCGTGCGATTATTATGGCTCCGACGCGTGAACTCGCGATTCAGATCTATAACGATGCTGACACGTTAGCGGCAAGCACAGGCCTTAAAGCTGCACTGGCTTATGGTGGCGAAAGCTACGATAAACAGTTGGGCAAACTTCAAGAAGGTGTCGACATCCTGATCGGTACAACGGGCCGTATCATCGATTTCTACAAGCAACGTGTTTTCAATCTAAACAACATTCAAGCTGTGGTTCTCGATGAGGCAGACCGCATGTTTGATTTAGGTTTTATTAAGGACATCCGTTTCTTGTTCCGCCGGATGCCTGAGCCAAAAGATCGTCTCAACATGCTGTTCTCGGCGACATTGTCATACCGTGTTCAAGAACTCGCCTTCGAACACATGCACAATCCTGAGCATGTGGTGGTGGAGCCTGAGCAAAAAACAGGTCATCGCATCAAAGAAGAGCTGTTCTATCCTTCTAACGAACATAAGATGGCACTGCTACAAACGCTGGTTGAAGAAGATTGGCCAGATCGCGCCATCATTTTTGCCAATACCAAACACCGTTGTGAAAACATCTGGGGCGCGCTTGCTGCTGATGGTCACCGTGTAGGCTTGCTGACCGGTGATGTACCACAGAAAAAACGTGAGCGCATTTTGGAGCAGTTTACTCAAGGTGAAGTGGACATTCTGGTGGCGACAGACGTGGCGGCACGTGGTCTGCACATCCCACAAGTAACCCATGTATTTAACTACGATCTACCTGATGACTGTGAAGATTACGTTCACCGTATTGGCCGTACTGGTCGTGCTGGCGCAAGTGGTCACTCAATTTCATTTGCATGTGAAGAGTACGCGATCAACCTGACGGCAATTGAAGAATACATTGCACACTCGATCCCAGTATCCGATTACGATCCATCAGCACTACTGACCAATTTGCCGAAACCACTCACCCTACGTTCGTCATCGCCACAACGTCGTACCAATACAGGTGGTTCTCGCAACAACGGAAATCGTAAGCCACAAAGACGCCCACGCGCACCGCAAAAGCCAAAGGATTCGTAATTCATCTATGAGCCAGACTGTTTCTTCACCGTTATATGCCGCGATTGATTTAGGCTCTAACAGCTTCCATATGCTGATAGTTCGCCATGTCGACGGCAGCGTTCAAACCTTGGCTAAAATCAAGCGTAAAGTACGTCTTGCAGCCGGTTTAGATGACAATAACGCGTTAAGTCATGAAGCCATGCAACGCGGTTGGGACTGTTTAAGTTTGTTTGCTGAACGCTTACAAGATATCCCACACGAGAACATTCGTATCGTAGGCACCGCGACCTTGCGTACTGCGACGAACATCAATGATTTCCTGGTTAAAGCGAATAAAATTCTGGGACATTCTATTGAGGTCATCTCTGGTGAAGAAGAAGCGGCCACTATATACAAAGGCGTCGCTCACACTTCCGGTGGAATTGGGCGTCGCTTAGTGGTGGATATTGGCGGAGCCAGTACCGAAGTGATTATCGGTGAAGGTTTCGAGGCAAAAGCGTTAACCAGCTTAAAAATGGGCTGCGTGACTTGGCTTGAACGTCATTTTAAAGACCGCCAGCTCAACAGCCGCAACTTTAACAACGCAATAGATGCAGCGAAAAAACGCTTAGCTCCTATTTTGCAACAATACACCGAGTTAGGTTGGGATGTCTGCGTGGGAGCAAGTGGAACCGTTCAGGCTCTACAAGAGATCATGTTGGCTCAGGGGATGGATGAAGTCATCACTTTGGCTAAATTGAATCGTCTCAAGAAACAGGCGATGCAGTCTGATCATCTTGAAGAGCTTGACATTGAAGGGCTAACACTCGAGAGAGCGTTGGTCTTTCCTAGCGGTTTATCGATTTTGATCGCCATTTTCGAATCGTTAAACATTGAATCGATGACACTCGCCGGCGGCGCTCTGCGTGAAGGCTTGGTCTACGATATGATGGTCGACTTACGCCAAGACGATATTCGTTCGCGCACCGTGCATAGTATCCAGACTCGCTATCAGATTGACCAATGTTATGCCCAGCAAGTCTCCACGCTGGCTGGCAAACTGCTTGCTCAGTGTGGTGGTCAGAAGTGGATTGCAGAGCCGCAAGCGGAAATATTATTGCTTACCGCGGCGCAACTGCACGAAATTGGTTTATCGATTGATTTCAAAAAAGGCGGCGAACACAATGCTTATCTTTTACAGAACCTCGATTTACCCGGTTTTACCCGCGCACAGAAGCATTTGCTGGCAGAATTAACCAGACGCTACCGCGAACAATTAACAACCCTGCCAGAGCAACATGCGCTATCGGCAGACAGTGGTAAACGTGTGTTACGCCTATTACGTTTAGCGATACTTCTCAGCCACCGTCGTTGCGTTGACTTAGAGCCGAGTGTTGCGATTTCTGCCGATGGCGACCAACTGACGTTGTCAATTGACAAACAATGGCTGCAAGCCAATCCATTAACGCGCGCAGAGCTTGAGCTTGAAGCGAACCGCCAAACGGATATAGGCTGGCCGCTATCCATTGAGATGGTGTAAACCATTTTTCTTTTGCTTCTCCCCCTCAGATGAGGGGGAGAAGCAACAACGTGTTCACTCACCTTCACTCAATAAGCTGATACAAACGTCTCGGACGCCCGCCTGTGGTGTAATCCAACTCCAAACGTAACACGCCTTCCAACTCGAGAAACTCCAGATAACGCCTTGCGGTAATGCGGCTGAAATGCATTTTTTCACCGATGAATTCACAGGAAAAAGTCTTCGGTCGTTCACGCTGTAAATAATCTTTAAGTGACGCCAGTGTCGCTTCATCTATGCCCTTCGGTGTTTGTCGAACGCTGCTTTGCGATGATTTATGTAACAGCAGATCAATATCCATCTGATCGACTTCTTCATTATTGAACAGCGTTTGTCGATACTGTTGATAGTCTTGCAGTGACTGCACCACGCGCGACATCCGTACCGGCTTGACCAGATAATCACGCACCCCAAGCTGAATCGCCTTTTCTATCGTTCGGCTATCTCGTATACCTGAAAGCATAATGAAATGACTATCGACACCTTTACTCCGCCACTGCCTGACCTGCTCAATGCCACTGCCATCCGGTAGCGTAATATCGACGAACACTAAATCAGGCTGAAACAACTCAAATTGCATTCTGGCTTCGAGACAAGTTTCACAGGCGACCACCACTTTAAACCCAGCTTGCTGATTGATGGTCGACTCCAGTACATAACTGGCACGCAAATCGTCTTCTAAGATCATTACGGCAATGTCGTTATTAGCAATATCCTTACGCCCCATGGCTACACTCTTTTTTGTCCAGATAAACGCTGAATATCGTAGTATGATTATCGCTTCTTTCCCAATCAATACTGCCGTTTAAATACTCCACCAGTTGATTAACGAGATACAGACCGATACCACAAGTCTCATCACCTTGTTTGCTACTGACGCCAAAATCTAAAATTTTGTCTTCTAAGTCAGTTGGAATACCACGACCACTATCTTCCACTTCAATAATGATGTGTGGGCCTCTATCGCTAATGTATAACGCCACTAGCGGCACAACCTGCTTACGATTCTGCCAGGCAGCAAGCAGGGCGTTATCAATCAGGTTGGCGTTAATTGTCACCAGTTTTTCGGCAATATTACGCTCGTAAATCGCCAGGCTACTATCTGAATCAACGGTAAATTTTACCCCCATTTCTTCCGCTTTATTGAATTTGGCGAGAAGGATCCCAGCCACAGCACTATCGGCAATGGTACGCACAATACGATTGACCACCAGTTGATAGCGGTCTGTCTCTTGCTGAACAAATTCAATCGCCTGTTGATAATTTCCCATCTGCAACATGCCCGATAGCACATTGAGACGATTGGAGTACTCATGGGTTTTACTGCGCAGCAAAGCCGAATAACTTCTCAAATAAGCCAGCTCTTTCTCCATTTCATTCGGCGTAAGGCTGACAAAAAACGCGATCACATAACCACTGAACACTTTACCAATATTGAGTGGATAAATATTGACATGATGATTGACATTACCCAGCATCACTTCATGTTGGGCAAAGACTTTAGCGCTATCTAATAACAAGTGGTTCAAGGTTGCGGAATAACGACTTAAAGGGTGACGAACATATTCATCACGCCCAAACTCTCGCATCGACAGCACCTGACAGGCGCTATCATTAATCATGGTGATGTGCATATTTTTATCCACCACCACAATGCCATCGCGAATCGAGTTAAACACCAGCTCATACTCGCGAAATTTGTTAACGATAAATTCCGGCTCGTAATCAAAAAAGGTTTGTTTGAACTTATAAAGATAGGCGCTAATGCCACACAGCCCGAGCAGGTAAACCGTTGCTACCAATAATCCGATCTGTAAGCGCTGATGCCAAATAACAGAAGAGACTTTATCCGCCAGATAGCCGATACAGACCACGCCAATCACTTCGCCATTCACTTCAATGGCAGAAAAATTACGTACGGCTAACCCCAATGAACCCGTGGCAAAAGTGCTGTATTCCCCACCATCGCGCAATGCGGGATAAATGTCATCACCAATAAAGGTTTGGTTAAGACGCTCACTATTGGGATGACTTAAACGCAATGCCTGTTTATCAACCACCACAATGTAAGAGGCGTCGGTGCGTTGACGGATACCTTCAATATAAGCATTGAGATGAGAAACCGTAGGGTTTTGGTTATGTTGTTCAACTGCCGTAATCACATACGGATCATGGGCAATCACGCGTGCCAGCTCTAGTCCTCGGGCGCGTAGACCATCATGGTAAGAGACTTGCAATAAATAGAAGATCACCAAAGTAACCACCACCACAGTGGCAGAAGAAGCAATGATGGTACTTAAGGTAATATAGTTTTTTAACTTCATCAGCTCACCAGGCTAGCGCATTTCCAGTAATGCTCAAACTACTTGGAGTTGCAGGTAGGCGGCAAGTAAGTGAATCCCCATGAGCATAGATGCACTATGCGATTGGGGTGAACGAGCGTAGCCCCCATACCAAAACATAAAGCGCTGCAGCTTCAAGTAGGAAGAGTATATTAGCTATCATGCTCAGCCAGTGATTGTAAACCACGTTCAAAACAGAAGTTGATCGCAGCCACAGCTAAGGGGTGAATAAATGAGAATAATAAGTGAAATGGCACCTCCCTTAGTATTAGGGAAGTGCCAACAGTGATGATGATCAGTTAATCGCCATCGAGATGAAGTAACCGACTACGGTGGCGGTTGATACACCAATAAAGCCAGGCAGAATGAAACTGTGGTTCAGTACGTACTTACCAATTCGCGTCGTGCCTGAGCGGTCAAACGTGATCGCCGCCAAGTCACTTGGGTAGAATGGGAAGAAGAAGTAGGCATAACACGCAGGTAGTACACCAATCAGCACTTTCGGCGGAATGCCCAGCGCAAAACCAAGTGGCAACATAATGGTTAATACCGCCGCCTGACTTTTCAAGAAGATTGAAGTGCCAAACATAGCCAGAGCAAACGCCCATGGGTGTGCGTTGACCAAGTCACGAATGGAATCAACAATGAAAGTTTTATGATGGGTGATAATAGTGTCACTTAACCAAGCAATACCGAAGATGATGACCACGGCGGTCATACCGGCAATAAACACGTTACCGTTGACGATTTTTTTCGGTTGGATCTTAGTCGATACCAGAATGATGGCACCAACAGTTAGCATCAAGAACTGAATTGCCACCGACATTGACACGCCTTTAGGTAGCAGATTGAGATCTTTACCAAACATAGCGACAAAAATTACCGTCAGGATACCAGCAAGGAAGATACCTAAACCTTTCTTCGCAGTACTGCTGATTTTGTCATCGCCCATCGCGTCTTTATCTTGTAGCGCAGCAACGAATTCTGGATCTTTACAACGCTCAGCAAATTCAGGGTCTTTATCCAGATCTTTACCGCGTTTCAAACTCCAGGTACATGCTACCAGCACACCAATAAGCGTGGCAGGAATGGTTACGCTAAGCACGTCAACTAAGCTGATATCAACGTGATTGGCGGTCGCCGTTGCCATCATCACCGCCGCCGCGGCCGCAATAGGGCTTGCTGTAATACCCATTTGCGACGCAACCGATGCGATTGCCATTGGGCGTTCAGGACGAATACCTTTGCCATAAGCCACATCATAAATAACCGGCAGTAGCGGGTAAACGGAATGTCCTGTACCAACCAAAACCGTCAAAGTGTAAGTACAAAGTGGGCCTAAAAAGACGATTTGGTTTGGATGTTTACGCATCAGTTTTTCCGCGTATTTAACCAGCAATTTTAAACCGCCAGTCGCCTCTAGTGTTGCCGATGCAGCAACAACCGCTAGGATGATTAGCATAACATCAACCGGTGGTTTACCCGGTGCAACACCGAATACAAAGGCCATGATACTGACCCCAAGACCACCTAATAGACCAAATGCCACCCCTCCGTGCCGGATACCAACGAATATAATCGCCAGCAGCATCGCTAAATGGACATAAAACATTGCTCATTCCCTCTTCTGATGTGAATCAATTATACCCTTGGGTATAGTTCTAGCAGAGATTCACTGTTGTAGTTTTAATTGATATTAGATTATCAAGTTAAAGACACAATTTTTCTGAGGGGATAACTAAAGTAACTAAAGTCGACTTTTGTAACTTTTGTTAATACGAAAGTAGTAGTTAATATCCTATTTCTTAATCACAAGCCTTTACGCCTCCCCTTTCGAAGGGAAGGCAGTCTTCAACATATCAACCAATTCGATTGAGCAACGCTCTCAGTTTGAGCGGTTTTACCGGTTTAGCCATAAAACTAAAACCGTTAGATTTAATCCCTTCCAAAATATCAGGGCTGCGATCGGCACTCACGATCACCCCTTCAAAGCAATCGCCAAGACGTAACCGACACTGCTGCAACACTTCTAAGCCAGTGCGGCCGTTATCAAGCCGATAGTCGGAAAAAATCACATCGGGGATCCACTGATTATCCAACGCCTTCATACTCTGTTTGATGTCCAGTGCCGTTTTTACCTCACACCCCCAGCGTTCCAGCAAGGTTTGCATGCCGACTAAAATGTCCTGCTCGTTATCGACACACAAGATGCGTAAGTGTGCCAAATCATGCACCGCTTCGAGGAGAACAGCATTTTGTGGCACCATCTGTGCCGGTTCAGCTTTATCTAATGTCAGCGAGAACACACTCCCCTGATCGGGCCAGGAGCGCATGGATATCTCATGCCCAAGCACAAAGGCAATCCCTTTTGATATTGCCAGCCCCAGCCCCAAGCCTTGGTCTGAACGCACCTGACTACCACGGTTGAACTCTTCGAAAATCTCTTGCTGTTTATCTTGCTCAATGCCGATACCGTTATCCCAGACATCAATACGAACCTTATCTGCCACGCGTCTCACCCCCAGAACCACCTTCCCTTTCGGGTTGTAGCGGAAAGCGTTAGTTAAAAAGTTCTGGATCACACGACGCAACAGTTTAGGATCAGAGTGAACATAGAGTGACGATGGAACGGTACTGAAATGAATGCCCTGCTGACGAGCCAAGGCTTCGAATTCCGCTTTTAAATTGGCAAGCACATCATTGACTTTAAAGCTCTGTAGATTCACTTCGAGCTTGCCAGATTCCAAGCGGGAAATATCGAGCAAATCGCCAATCAAATCCTCGGCGGCACTGAGGGCACTTTCTATATGGCGAGACAGGCGCTTAGATTCCTCTTCTTGCGCCACTTCAGACAGAGACGAAGCAAATAACCTCGCCGCATTGAGCGGTTGCATTAAGTCATGACTGACCGCCGCCAAAAAGCGCGACTTGGATTGCGACTCTTGATCGGAGCGCTGAGTGGCAGAGACCAACTTCTTGTTCAGCGTTTCCAGCTCACGAGTACGTTCTAATACTCTTTCTTCCAGGTTTTCATTGGTTTCTTGCAGCGTGCGCTCTGCGTTACGGAAAACGGTAATATCGCTAAAGCTCATCACAAAGCCACCGCCCGGCATCGGGTTACCCTGCACTTCGATCACTCGACCATCGGGGCGAACGCGCGAAGAGGTGTGGCGTGTCCCCTGCTCCAAGTGATAGACGCGTTTGCGGACATGCTCTTCCGGATCGCCCGGACCACATAAACCTTGCTGCGCGTTATGACGAATGACATCCGCGATGGGGCGGCCAACTTGTATCAGCCCAGGTGGGAAATCAAACAGCTCTAAATAGCGCTGATTCCAGGCCACCAGCCGCAGTTGCTTATCCACCACTGTGATACCCTGACTAATGTGCTCGATCGCCCCTTGCAACAAACCGCGGGTAAAGTCATAAAGCTCGGACGCTTCATCAACAATCGTCGCCACTTCCTCCAATTGCATGTTGCGACCTTGCAAAGCCGAAGTAAGCACTAACTTGGCTGAAGAAGCACCAAACACCCCAGCCAATACTCGCTCAGTGTGACGAATCAAGGTTGCTGGCGCTTGTTGATTGGGCATCAAGGTTTCACGCTGTTGATCCCAATACTGCCCAAAGGCTGCGCGTACACGTTGACGACCAACAAACCGCGAGGCGAGCATTTCAAGCTCCGCAACCGTAACCCGGCTCTGATACAAACTGATGTTTTCATTTTCCGGCAATGGCGTGCCAACGAAAGATGCCGACTGTAAGCGTTCACTCAGGCTAGAACGTGTTGCGATAGAAACCACCACATAACAGATGGTGTTCAAGGTAACACTGAGCAACATCCCCCAGTCAGAACTCTCTAGTCCCATATTGCCGAGCAACTCAGGCGGTGTGATCACCCACAACAGCACGTTGCTTTCATGGTCGCCCGCCAACATGTTGGTGGCGCTCATCAGCGTGATCAGCCATAAGGTGAACCCCACCAGCAGACCGACATAAACACCTTTACGGTTTCCCTCCCGCCAATACATACCGCCAATCAATGCGGGCGAAAATTGCGTGATCGCCGAGAAAGACAAGAAACCAATTGCCGACAGAGATGGGATGGTATCGAGCACCAGATAAAAACCCCATGCGCCGAGCAATAACAATAAGATTAACGTGCGACGAATAATCACCAGCAAACCAGAAAAATGACGGTGATTGCGTTGTGACAAACGCATGCGGCGCAGTAACAACGGCATCACCAAATCGTTCGATGCCATGATCGCCAATGCAATGGTCGACACAATCACCATGCCAGAAGCGGCAGAGGTGACACCAAGAAACGCTAATAAGGCAATATCATTGGCGCCAACCGCAACCGGAACACTAATCACAAACGTGTCTGGCGAAGTGCCACTTAATAAGCTCTGCCCTACCCATGCAATCGGCAGAACAAAAATGCTCATCAAAATGAGGTAACAAGGAAATAACCAACGCGCGGTGTGTAAGTCTTGCGCACGCTCATTTTCCACCACCATGGTATGAAACTGACGCGGCAGACAGATGATGGCTATCATAGTCAGAATGGTGTGCACCAACAGCGTCGGCCAATTGGGTGCCTGATAGGTTTCTCGTGCCACATCCAACAACGCAACCTCTTGCTCGCGCAGCGCAAGATATAAAATGAACATCCCAACCACCAGAAACGCAATCAGCTTGACGATAGATTCAAAAGCAATCGCCATCATCATCCCGCGGTGGTGTTCGGTATTATCAATATGGCGCGTACCAAACAGCATAGTAAACAACGCCAACGCTAACACCACAAACCAGGAGACACTGTCGTCCTGATAGCCAAGCTGAGTCCCGAGATCCGGGGCGACAATATTCAGCCCCATCGTGATGCCGCGTAGCTGCAAAGCGATATAAGGCAAAATGCCTGCCACCGCAATCAATGTCACGGCAACCGCTAAGCCCTGAGATTTTCCATAGCGCGCCGCGATGAAATCCGCGATAGAAGTGATGTGTTCCCGTTTAGCAATCAGGATCAGACGAGCTAAAATCCGCCAACCAAAGGTAAAGACGAAAATAGGCGCAATGTAGATAGGTAAAAATGACCACGGGTTCTGACTGGCTTGCCCCACTGTTCCGTAGAAAGTCCAAGAGGTGCAGTAAACGGCGATAGATAAGCTATATATCCAGGGCCGCCATTTCGCCAACCAACGTGTTTGACGATCGCCATACCATGCAATAAGAAACAGCACGCCTAAATAAGCGAGCGAGACTGGAATCACCAACCAACCCTGCATTCAACTTCCCTATTCCCTGTAAATAAAAGCCTCTTTTACAAGTAATGCCAATCAGTTAAGAAAATCCTCGTTCCCGTGCTCTGCGTGGGAATGCATATTCTGTCTTTTTGAGCTTAACTGACAGGCATTACTCTTTTACGAGGCTTTATTTAATATAGGAAATAGAATTATCACAATCGAAATGGGTTAATTTTGTGCTTCAGGCTCCGCTTTCACTGTTGAGGCATCTTTAACTTGTGACTGAAGTAAATCTACTTTCACAAACAGAGCCAATACCCCCATCAACGCCATACCCCAGAACACGCCCGCGCCCCAGCTTTCATAACCCCAGCCGCTTAGCGTCGTCATCATCGCAATCACAGCGCCAAGCGGAATGGCATTGTACA
>NZ_JBKEBW010000002.1:0-1625 GCF_047973365.1 Vibrio sp.
CTCTCATTGTCCCACACTACATCACTGTCCCGTCCTTTGCCAGGGTCTGCCACAACCACCACCACCACAATATTGATTGTCTGGCGCACACCGAGCCGTCGCTTATACCAGTTGATATTACTTGCCCGTGAAGGCACCTTCAGCGTTCGGACAAAGAAATGGTCGCACACATGTTAACGGGACAGAAGTACGTCTGTTTTAAGTTACCTCAAGAATATATCAGCCATGCAGCATGACGCAGTTTTACAAGATACCAAAACAAAAAGAAAGTATCAATTTATCAGCCCAATCCACGGCTTAGTAAAAGGAATCAACATCTGTCATCCCGATCCAAATTTGGCTCTTATGCAGCGCCGTTACTTTCCTGCAAAGTGACTGTCTCATGGAGGAGCTGCTGGATGCTGTGGACACACAGTGAAGCTGTCAGGTCTTTCCAAGAAATCCCAACACGAGCAATCACGTGTTGCGACGTTCCTAACTGAGTCAGTCAGAAATGGTAGGAAGCCGCTCAAGCCAACAATAAACTGAAACTATGATGCACTAGGAAACAGGACTGATAAAGGAAAGAAGAAATAGCAGCGAAACGCGTAATGACAGTACTCCTCAAGAAACCAGAACACGACATCTAGTCCACTTTATAACAGCCGCAGTGCACCATTTTGTGCACCATCGCTGTCATCACTCCCACGACACCGGCAGAATCCTACAGGGGCAGCTGCTTCCTTCCACAAGAAAGGTAACGATCAAAGGCTCTACCTAACGTATGCACTAGAACTAATGAAAAGGGGGAAGAAATATGAATGAAGAAGCCTTATCGCTTATGATATTGAAAAGGTCTGATTATATCTGTATATCCATGGCGACAGAAAACTGACAATGCAAGCTATTATAATTATTTACAGTTGCTGACCATAATACTGTTCTTGGAATATCTCTCAACTAAACCTACAAAATTTTCTTCGCCTTTGAAATCTTAGCCGAAGCAGCTGTTGCCTACGTTAAAGGCCATTGTGGTACAATCCATCTGCAGGCACAGGAGTTACTCGCAGCTATGTCACACCTAGATCGCCTCGACCCTGGCGCACGGGTGCTTCACCTGGCGCGGTGCCCTTTAGCCCAACGTGGCCGTGCCGGACCAAGAACATGGAGAGACAAGACTACTCAACGGTGAGGTAATATGCCCGTCTGCGGCAACAGCAAGAGAAGTTTAAAGGAGATGAGGGTCGCGTCACGCCTCATAACACTGCCGAACGACGTGCACCAGCTGGGACCTTAATACAGGAAATTTGCCCGAACTTTACAACACGCTTGCGTGACAACAATGCCCGCAAATAACTGGTCTTTGCAAGACGCGCCGTAAAACAAGCATGTATTCTGTCATGCTACTCCTACATGTAGTTTCAATGAAATGCACCATAACTATCAGCAATTTTCACGAAAAAAATTACTTCCAGATTGTCATGAAATGATTCAGTGTTGGAACATATGACCTTAAAGATCACATCATACATTACGGTGATGTAAAAGAACAAAGAGAGAGAGAAAGAGAGAGAGAGAGAGAGAGAGAGAGAGAGCGAGAGAGAGAGAGAGAGAGAGAGAGAGAGAGAGAGAGAGAGAGAGAGATC
>NZ_JBKEBW010000142.1:0-4551 GCF_047973365.1 Vibrio sp.
TAGACGAGTACATTCCAGAGCCAGAGCGTGCAGTAGACATGCCGTTCCTAATGCCAATCGAAGACGTATTCTCAATCCAAGGTCGTGGTACAGTAGTAACTGGCCGTATCGAGCGCGGTATCCTGAAAGTCGGTGATGAAGTTGCAATCGTTGGTATCCACGACACGACAACTACTACATGTACTGGTGTTGAGATGTTCCGTAAGCTTCTAGACGAAGGTCGTGCGGGTGAGAACGTTGGTGCACTACTACGTGGTACTAAACGTGATGACGTAGAACGTGGCCAAGTACTAGCGAAGCCTGGTTCAATCACTCCACACACTAAGTTCGAGTCAGAAGTATACGTACTGTCTAAAGACGAAGGCGGCCGTCATACTCCGTTCTTCAAAGGCTACCGTCCACAGTTCTACTTCCGTACAACGGACGTAACTGGTGATATCTCTCTACCAGAAGGCGTAGAAATGGTAATGCCAGGCGACAACATCCAAATGACTGTAGAGCTAATCGCTCCAATCGCAATGGATGAAGGTCTACGTTTCGCGATCCGCGAAGGTGGCCGTACAGTTGGTGCTGGTGTTGTAGCTAAAATCTTCGCTTAATCGCGAAATTTTACTGCGAACCTCGCATTAGAAAAGGGAAGCTTCAGCTTCCCTTTTTGCATTTTGGTTATAAAAAAATTTAAATCTAAAGTAGTGGTAGTGAGTAACTTATTAGTAAAAACATTAGGTTAAACTTTTCGTTGTACCACCTGATTCAGCTAACTGTTTTTCTCTTCTAAAATCCTATTCTTTATATAACTAATCGATCTGAGTAACGTGTAAAACTTACTGGTAATAAGAACGATTCTTTTTTATATTTCGAGCAAGGTTCGTTTTTAAGGTTGCAGTATGTACGTTTGTTTGTGTCACGGTATCTCGGATAAGAAAATTAAGCAGCTTGCGATTGAGCAAGGGGTTACCGATATCCGTGGTATCAGACAATGCACGCCATTAGGCTCTCAATGTGGCAAGTGCGTACGTCAGGCAAAAGAAATTTTAAGTGAAGTTGAGGTCGTGCAACTGAAACAAGCAAGTTAACTGAAACGCTCTGTTGGCTGAAAAGTCCCACATAGCGCTACATCTTTTTTTGACACTCTCTTATTTGGTTCTAAAGTTAAAAGAGCCAAAGAGGAGGGCTTTGTCATGAAAGGCGATCCAATAATAATCCAACATCTCAACAAAATTCTTGCTAATGAGCTGGTTGCCATCAATCAATACTTTCTACATGCACGTATGTATAAAGATTGGGGCTTAAAGCATTTAGCGGATAAGGAATACCATGAATCGATTGATGAAATGAAACATGCTGATCACCTTATCGAACGGATTTTGTTTTTGGAAGGTTTACCAAATCTACAAGATCTCGGTAAGTTGATGATAGGTGAAGATACCAAAGAAATGCTCGAATGCGATCTCAAACTAGAAATGTCGGCGATCCCCGATTTGAAAGACGCCATTGCCTATGCCGAAGACATTCGTGATTATGTTTCCCGTGATCTGTTTCTTGAGATTCTCGAAGATGAAGAAGAGCACGTCGACTGGTTAGAAACCCAGCTCGGTTTGATTGAAAAAACCGGTATTGAAAATTATCTTCAGGCTCAGTTTGTCGACGAAGATTAGTCTTGGTTCTTTCCCCTTTTGTCCTTGTTCCCACGGTCCTCCGTGGGAATACATATCAAACTTTACCTACGCCGGAATGTTTAGTAGATGAGAAATATTTAACTCAAGTATGAATTCCCACGCGGGAGCGTGGGAACTAGCAAAATTCTCATTTAATTCTTACTTTCCGCCCCCAATAATTTCCCTTGCTAACCCTGCTGACATTCTGTACTATTCGTGCTCCTTTATTCTCGGTCAATTATCATTAGTTCCTTGCTTCCTGTGGATGACCGGGCCAACTTTGGAAGCTAATAATCCGTAAGGAGCAATAAATGCGTCATTACGAAATCGTATTCATGGTGCACCCAGATCAAAGCGAGCAAGTTGCTGGTATGATCGAGCGTTACACTGGTTCTATCACTGAAACTGGCGGTAAAATCCACCGTCTAGAAGATTGGGGCCGTCGTCAAATGGCTTATCCAATCAACAAGCTACATAAAGCTCACTATGTTCTAATGAACGTTGAAGCTGACCAAGCTGTGATTGACGAACTAGAAACTGCTTTCCGTTTCAACGATGCAGTTCTACGTAACATGATCATGCGTACTAAATCTGCGATCACTGAACCATCAATCATGCTAAAAGCGAAAGAAGAGCGTGCTCCTCGTCGCGAACAGTTTGAAGACCGTTCAGAAGATTCTGCTGAGTAATTGTATTGATGACCAATCGAATGGAGTTAAGTGGCTCAGTCGCTAAACCTCCGATTCGAAGCCAAAGTCCATCGGGTGTTGAACACTGTCATTTTTGGCTAGAGCATCGCTCTACGGTGGTTGAAGCTGACTTCCCGCGACAAGTATATTGTCGAATTCCAGTGGTAGTGAGTGGGCAGCGGTCAAAAATCTTAACTCAAGACTTAGTACAAGGCAGTAGTATTCAGGTAAGTGGCTTTGTTGCTTATCAAACCGGCCGAAATGGTTTGGGAAAGTTGGTACTACATGCCGACAACATTATTCAAATTTAGATCAGGAGATAGCCCATGGCTCGTTTCTTCCGTCGTCGTAAATTCTGCCGTTTTACTGCAGAAGGCGTACAAGAGATTGACTACAAAGATGTAGCAACTCTTAAAAACTACATCACTGAAGCTGGCAAAATCGTACCAAGCCGTATCACTGGTACTAGCGCTAAATACCAGCGTCAGCTAGCTCGCGCAATCAAACGTGCTCGCTACCTAGCTATTCTGCCATACACTGACAAACATCAGTAATTGGCACCGTTTATTAGAAAGAGGATTAAGCAATGCAAGTTATTCTACTTGATAAAATCGGTAACCTAGGTGCTCTTGGCGATACTGTAAACGTTAAATCTGGTTACGCTCGTAACTTCCTTATCCCTCAAGGTAAGGCTGTAATGGCAACTAAAGCTAACGTTGAAATGTTTGAAGGCCGTCGTGCTGAGCTAGAAGCTAAAGTTGCAGAGCAACTCGCTGCAGCTCAAGCTCGCGCTGACCAAGTTAATGCACTAGAAGCAGTTGTTATTGTTTCTAAAGCTGGTGACGAAGGCAAACTATTCGGTTCTATCGGTACTCGCGATATCGCTGACGCTATCACAGCGGCTGGCGTTGCAGTATCTAAGAGCGAAGTTCGTCTACCTGAAGGTGCTCTACGTAACACTGGTGAGTACGAAATCAGCGTGCAACTTCATTCTGAAGTTTTTGCTGAAGTTAAACTACAAGTTGTTGCTGAATAATTCAGTTTACGCAAGTTTAAAAACACCAGCCTTGGCTGGTGTTTTTTGTTTGCCCAGCAAAGCTGGCAAACCCGTCCACTTGAAAGAAAGTGGACTCACCCTGACTAAGGGGAAGACAATCCGAATGGCAAGGGCGTCACGGGCTAACGGTGGTGTCTGAAGGAAGCCATAGGAAGTTAGATGTACTCAACTAACCGTAATCTGTTTCGGCGGTACTGGTGGTTAAGCGTCCAAAATAGCGCAAAGCCCAATTCTTAGTCAGACCAATACTGTGATTGATGGTGGGATATCTAACAGGGAGTCAGTGCTATAACTGGGGAAGCCTGACACCACATCCGGGCAAATGCCGGAAGCATCCATCAAGAGGTGAATCAAGGTGAATGTTGGTGCGAGGTGGCAGATGAATCCGTAGTAGTAAGTAAGGCTCGACCAGTGAAGCCCAGTAATGGTGTGGAGGAGAAAACCGAGCTGACCATCAGCACTGCGTTTGATGGGGCACTGACTAGCCAAAAGCTTATCAGTGTTGCGAAGGGAGGAAGCATACTTTAAGTCTGTGATGAGCAGATGTTTTTTTTTAGTGGTACACAAACCAACTCGCTATTGGGGTATTCCGGACTGGTGGGCTGTGGAAGTGGTGCACTGAAACGAGAAACCGTACATGGGAGTAACTTTGCCTAACTGTAGTAGATTGCCATTGAGCTAGAAGGCTACAAAGCAGAGTGAAGTAGACCGACACAAAAAGGAAAACATCTTGTCCCCAAACATCACACAAACCGAGGGAAAAAGTTGAGAGTTTATTAAAGATTGTATGGTCAACTACTCAGTAAAGAACGTCTATACAAAGTAATTAAGAAGGTCAGGAAATAAAAAGGAGCGGCAGGAATAGATAAGCAGAGCCTGAGCGACTATGCCTCATATCTGAGTGATAATCTCGACCATCTTGTTTCTGAACTCAAAACCAAGCAATACCAACCGCAACGAGTCATACGGGTAGAAATCCCGAAAGAAGGAGGCGGAGTAAGATTGCTTGGGATCCCGACAGTACGGGATAGAGTTGTCCAACAAGCCCTGAATGATCTGCTAACCCCCATCTTCGAAGAGCAGTTCCATCCATCAAGTTTTGGATATAGACCGCATCGAAGTTGTCATGATGCCATTAATAAAGCTA
>NZ_JBKEBW010000034.1:0-6979 GCF_047973365.1 Vibrio sp.
ACGCTTCCAGCTTAGCTTCCGCACTAAGAGAATGGCCATCAATTAAAAATGAATTTGAACCATGCATAGTGAAAACATGAGCCCAATAACGAACATGTTTTGTTGGGACAGAATATTTTTCAGCGAGCTCTCGAGGAGTGGAGCCATCAAGATACTTTTTAGCTACTTTGAACTTTAACTCGCGACTGTATTTGGACATAAATAAAAGACCCCCAATAATTGGTTGTCCAACTATTGGGGGTCACTTCACTTTTTGAGCTTAACTGACAGGCATTAAGCAAAAAGCTGCTTTTTTTATCCTTGTAAAAAAGAGACAGCAGATAAAATTAAACTAACTGATGATAATTTAATCAACATTTATGTGGATAAGTATAGTTTTATCCGGTGATCAACCTATAGTTATCCCAATAATAACTTTGATCATAATCATCCCCTGTGTATAACCGACTATTTTGATCCCAGTTAATACTCAGTTAGATCAATATCTGATCACAAGTTCTGATCCGTTAAAGATCCATGATCTTGTTGATCATTTTCCACTTATCCACAGAGATCGTCGATCCTAATAGTAAGAACAATAAAAGATCTCTATATAAAGATCTTATATATATTAAGTTATCGGTAGTGACAGGAAAATATAGAAAAGCGATTTTCTAGACTTAGGAAAGAGGGTAGAATACGCCTCTTTTGTTTAACTCTTAATCTCATTGAATACCTGAGGTCGTTCATGCTTTATCACGAAACATTTGACGTCATTGTGGTTGGTGGCGGTCACGCAGGAACGGAAGCCGCTCTCGCAGCCGCACGTACAGGACAACGTACGTTACTTCTAACGCACAATATTGACACGCTAGGGCAAATGTCATGTAACCCAGCGATTGGTGGCATTGGTAAAGGCCACTTAGTTAAAGAAGTAGATGCTATGGGTGGTTTAATGGCACAAGCTATTGACCATGCAGGTATTCAGTTCAGAACGCTGAATGCTTCTAAGGGACCAGCTGTTCGTGCAACACGCGCACAAGCTGATCGAGCTTTATACAAAGCCTATGTTCGCAGCACACTGGAAAACACACCCAATCTGACCCTTTTCCAACAAGCGGCAGATGATCTTATCGTGGAAAACGATCAGGTTCAGGGTATTGTCACGCAAATGGGCGTTAAATTCCGTTCTAAATCGGTTGTATTGACCGTTGGTACCTTCCTAGGAGGAAAGATCCATATTGGTATGGAAAACTTCTCAGGAGGCCGTGCAGGCGATCCACCATCGATCGCATTAGCCGATCGTTTGCGAGAATTGCCGTTCCGTGTTGATCGCCTGAAAACGGGTACACCACCACGTATTGATGCAAACAGTGTCGATTTTTCTGTGCTTGAAGTTCAGCATGGGGATAACCCGACACCGGTTTTCTCATTTATGGGTAAACGCGAGCAACATCCACGTCAAATTCCTTGTTACATCACTCATACCAATGAGCAAACTCATGATGTGATTCGTTCGAATCTCGATCGCAGCCCAATGTACGCCGGTGTGATTGAAGGGATTGGCCCACGTTACTGTCCATCTATCGAAGATAAAGTGATGCGTTTTGCCGATAAAAACAGCCACCAGATCTTTATCGAACCAGAAGGTTTAAATACCACTGAACTTTATCCAAACGGTATCTCAACCAGCTTACCTTTTGATGTACAAGTTCAAATCGTTCGCTCAATGAAAGGTTTTGAAAACGCACACATCGTTCGTCCTGGTTATGCGATCGAATACGATTTCTTTGATCCTCGAGATTTGAAACAGACTTACGAAACTAAATTTATCCACGGTCTATTCTTTGCTGGCCAAATAAACGGTACTACCGGCTATGAAGAAGCCGCAGCTCAAGGTTTGATGGCCGGTCTCAACGCAAGTTTGTACAGCCAGGGCAAAGAAGGCTGGAGCCCACGTCGTGATCAAGCGTATATGGGCGTACTTATCGACGATCTATCAACCATGGGTACCAAAGAACCGTACCGTATGTTTACTTCTCGTGCCGAATACCGTTTATTACTGCGTGAAGACAACGCTGATCTTCGCTTAACCGAAAAAGCACGTGAATTAGGTCTGGTTGGTGATGAGCGTTGGGCTCGTTTCAATCAGAAGATCAACAACATGGAAAAAGAGCGTCAACGCCTCCAAGAGACTTGGATGAACCCGAACTCGAAAGGCATTGATGCACTAAACGCACTGTTGAAAACACCAATGTCACGCGAAGCGAGCGGTGAAGATCTGCTTCGTCGTCCTGAAATTGAGTATGACATGCTGGTTTCTCTGCCAGAATTTGCGCCAGCACTAGCCGATGCAGAAGCGGCTGAACAAGTTGAAATTCAAGTGAAATATCAAGGTTATATCGAGCGTCAAAAAGACGAAATCGAGAAATCTTTGCGCCATGAAAATACCAAATTGCCCGCGGATCTTGATTATAAGCAAGTTAAAGGGTTATCGAACGAAGTGGTCTTGAAGCTTAACGCGGCTAAGCCGGAAACGGTTGGCATTGCGTCACGTATCTCTGGTATTACTCCGGCGGCAATCTCAATCTTGTTGGTTCATCTGAAAAAACAGGGCATGTTGAAGAAAGGAGAGGCGGCTTAATGGATTTGCGTGCCAAACTCGATTCGTTGATCGCCAAAACAGACTTAGACGTATCAGAAAAACAACGTGAGCAACTGCTTGGTTATGTTGAACTGCTGAATAAATGGAACAAAGCGTATAATTTGACATCGGTAAGAGACCCTGAGGATATGTTAGTGAAACATATCCTTGATAGTATTGTGGTTAGTCCTTACCTTAATGGTGAGCGTTTTATCGATGTTGGTACGGGGCCTGGTTTACCTGGTATTCCTCTGGCTATCATGAATCCAGATAAGCATTTTGTCTTACTGGACAGCTTGGGTAAGCGCATTCGCTTTATTAAGCAAGTGCTGCATGAACTTGCCATTAGCAACGTTATTCCTGTTCAGAGCCGTGTTGAAGAGTTCGATCCCGAAGGCGGTTTTGACGCTGTTCTGAGCCGAGCTTTTGCTTCAATATCAGATATGGTTGAGTGGTGCCAACACTTACCTCGTGCCAATTCAGGTGTCTTTTTGGCCTTAAAAGGACAATTACCGCAGGAAGAGATAAGTCTGTTACCAGAGTGGTGTTCTGTGACGGATGTCAAAGCTTTGAAAGTTCCTGAGTTAGAAGGCGAGCGTCATCTTGTAATCTTATCCCGTAAGGGATAATAACGAGGCATACCGTGGGTAAAATCGTAGCGATCGCCAACCAGAAAGGTGGCGTAGGAAAAACAACAACTTGTGTTAATTTGGCTGCCTCAATGGCAGCGACTAAACGTAAAGTTCTGGTCATCGATCTTGATCCGCAAGGGAACGCCACTATGGCTAGTGGGGTGGACAAATACCAAGTCGATGCTACGGTTTACGAGTTTTTGGTCGAAGAAGCTGCATTTGAAGAGGTGGTATGCCGTAATACTGCAGGTCATTACGATTTGATCGCGGCCAACGGTGATGTCACTGCCGCAGAAATTAAATTGATGGAAGTTTTCGCTCGCGAGGTTCGTTTAAAGAACGCTTTAGCAGCAGTTCGCGATAACTATGATTTCATCTTTATTGATTGTCCTCCCTCTTTAAACCTCCTTACAATCAACGCGATGGCAGCAGCAGATTCTGTGTTAGTGCCAATGCAATGTGAGTATTTCGCATTAGAAGGTTTAACGGCGTTAATGGATACCATCAGCAAACTGGCTGCGGTAGTAAACGATAAATTGAGAATCGAAGGTTTACTTCGCACCATGTATGACCCTCGTAACCGCTTAGCCAACGAAGTCTCTGATCAGTTGAAAAAGCACTTTGGCGACAAAGTTTATCGTACCGTTATTCCTCGCAATGTCCGTCTCGCTGAAGCTCCTAGTCATGGTAAACCAGCCATGTACTACGACAAGTATTCCGCAGGTTCCAAAGCTTATTTAGCTTTAGCTGGAGAAATGCTTCGTCGTGAAGAAGTTATCGCCTAACACAGATTAAAGGAATTCGTTTACATGTCGTCTAAACGTGGTTTAGGAAAAGGATTGGATGCGCTGTTAGCAACCAGTTCTCTTGCTCGAGAAAAGCAACAAGTCGCATCGCACAGCCAAGAGATGTCTTCGGACGGTGAATTACAAGATATTGCGATTACCAGCTTGAAGCCGGGTATTTACCAACCCCGTAAAGATATGTCTCCTGAAGCTTTGGAAGAGCTTTCTGCCTCCATCCAGTCTCAAGGTATTATTCAGCCAATCGTGGTGCGTCCAATTAACACGGGTGGTTACGAGATTATTGCCGGTGAACGTCGCTGGCGAGCAGCCAAACAAGCGGGTTTGAGACAAGTACCTTGTTTGATCAAGCCTGTCGAAGATCGCGCAGCGATCGCGATGGCGTTGATCGAAAATATTCAACGAGAAGATCTGAACGCGATTGAAGAAGCACAAGCATTAGAACGTCTGCAAGACGAATTTAAGTTAACTCATCAACAGGTCGCAGATGTTATTGGTAAATCACGCACGACGGTGAGTAATTTACTCCGTCTTAACCAGTTGACTGATACAGTTAAGCAATTGGTTGCTATGAGACAGCTGGAAATGGGGCACGCGCGTGCTCTATTAATGCTGGAAGGCGAGCAACAAGAAGTGATTGCTGAGCGCATTGCGAAGAAGCAATTGACGGTACGTCAAACTGAGCAATTAGTGAAAAAATGTCTCTCAGGCGTATCTGAAGATAAAAATGTAATTGAAGACGCAGAAGTACAACAAATGTCACAAAAACTGAGTGAAAACTTAGGAGCAAAAGTGTCAATTGTGCGTTCCAAAAATGGTAAATCTAAGGTGACTATTAGCCTTGATGAACCCCAGAAACTAGCGCAATTGGTTGCAAAGTTACAATCCTAAGTGACATAATCGTTTGGCGTCACATTTTTAAGAAAAAAGAATTTTGTGTGAAAAATGTTGGTTAGCATACAAAAATGTAACATAAGTTTGTATTTACGTTGCATTAGTTTTGCGCCTTCGTATAATTTTCGCCAATTTCTCAGCACTAAGTTTTTCCGTGTTATGTTTTACTGTGTTGAGATGGTAACTAGAGGTACGAATACATGGTAGCTGCGTTGGCTAGGCCAGGACGAGAGCTTGCAAAGCAATTGTTAATGATCCAGTTCGGCGCGGTTATGGTTGTGGCAGCAGGGATGACAATTGCTGTAAATGCTGATTGGGGAATTTCAGCGCTGATTGGCGGAGGCATTTGTGTCTTGGCCAATGCGGTTTTTGCGCTGTGCGCTTTTATGTTTAGCGGAGCTCGCGCTGCAAAGCGTATCGCGGTCTCTTTCTACACAGGCGAAGCACTTAAAATCCTCATTACAGTCGTTTTATTCTCTGTCGCTTACATGTATATGCAGGTGGAACTTGTTCCTCTGAAACTAACCTATTTGCTGGCTCTAGGTATTAATATCTGTGCGCCAGTGCTATTCATTAACAACAAAAAATAGGATGAGTTATGGCTGCGCATGGTGAAGCGCTAACATCGTCCGGATACATTGAACACCACTTATCTAACCTTTCTCTTTACAAGTTAGGTTTAGTTGAAGCGGAAACAAGTTTCTGGAACGTACATATCGATAGCCTGTTTTTTTCTTTGTTTACTGGATTGATTTTCCTTTGGATTTTCCGTTCTGTAGCGAAGAAGGCGACAGCGGGTGTACCGGGCAAGCTACAATGTTTTGTTGAAATAGTGGTTGAATTTGTCGATACCAACGTCAAAGACACCTTCCATGGACGCAATCCACTTATAGCACCGTTGGCACTGACTATCTTTTGTTGGGTATTGCTAATGAATATCATGGACTTAGTGCCCATTGATTTCTTGCCGTATCCAGCACAGCATTGGCTAGGTATCCCTTACTTGAAAGTGGTTCCTTCGGCTGATGTGAACATCACCATGGCTATGGCACTGGGCGTGTTTGCTTTAATGATTTACTACAGCATTAAAGTAAAAGGTCTGGGTGGTTTTGCGAAAGAATTAGCATTACATCCATTTAATCACCCTGTGATGATTCCGTTTAACCTACTGATTGAAGTGGTGTCGCTACTGGCTAAACCGCTATCACTTGGTATGCGTCTATTCGGTAACATGTTCGCAGGTGAGGTTGTATTTATTCTTATCGCAGCAATGCTACCATGGTGGCTACAATGGATGGGTTCACTACCGTGGGCTATTTTCCATATTCTGGTAATCCTGATTCAGTCTTTCGTGTTCATGATGTTGACAATCGTTTATCTGTCAATGGCACACGAAGACAGTGATCATTAATAAATTAGCTTTTATTTGGGCACATTAAGCCAACAACTATAATTGGAGATAGTAATGGAAACTTTACTGAGCTTTTCTGCAATCGCCGTAGGTATCATCGTCGGTCTTGCTTCTCTTGGTACAGCGATTGGTTTCGCACTTCTAGGTGGTAAATTCCTTGAAGGTGCAGCTCGTCAACCAGAAATGGCTCCTATGCTACAAGTTAAGATGTTCATCATCGCGGGTCTACTGGATGCGGTTCCAATGATCGGTATCGTAATCGCACTTCTATTTACATTCGCGAACCCATTTGTTGGTCAACTAGGTTAATCACTTTTTGCCAGAGGCAAGCCTTTTAAAGAGGTTTGCCATTGATTAATACTAAGTCCATATAGAGGGGTAGCTGTTGTGAATAAGAACGCAACTCTGCTAGGTCAAGCACTGTCTTTCGCACTATTTGTGTGGTTCTGCATGAAGTATGTATGGCCACCAATTATGCAAGCGATTGAAGAACGTCAGAAGAAAATTGCTGATGGTCTACAAGCCGCTGAGCGTGCAAAAAAAGATTTAGATCTAGCACAAGCCAACGCTTCCGATTCTTTAAAAGAAGCGAAGCGCACAGCAACAGAGGTCATCG
>NZ_JBKEBW010000169.1:0-9984 GCF_047973365.1 Vibrio sp.
ATATTCAGTGTTCAGTGGATAGCAAGTAGAAAGGTCATCTAATTCATTGGCAAACATACTAACTCCTCAGTTACGAAGAGTTAGTTTGCTTGAACTGCAAGATCGTTCAAGTAGTTATATTTTCTTTAAACGATCAGCATTGTGCCTTCGCAGGAATGACGTGACGAGAGGCAGGAATGACCAGAAAGCAGAATGACGGAGCAGCTCTAGCTATCGAACATAACGCAAACTTTCATCGGTTCTCAAAGCGGTTGTAATCTAATAGCCCCGCTTCAACGGGTTGATCTTGTTTATACCATTGATGAACCTTATCGCTGAAAGACCAAAAGTCCGGCGAGCTGCGACGCACGGCAAATCTGTCCAGTAACTGAACATAACTCTCTTCGCCATCCAGGGTTCTTAAACGCTCCACCAGCTCAGGAATTTCCGTTTCTTTCAATGATAAGTAGGCGGCCGGATAGCTTCCCAGCACACCTCTCACTAAGGTTAATGTGTCGTTTTCTGGCACACGGTTGTTCTCTTCATCAAACAAGCTGGAAATGTTGCTGTGAGCATTGTTGTGGATCAGAGTAAACAACTGCGACTCTCCCGCTTTGGATTCAATCATCAGCATCATCAATTGAGGAATCGGTAAGATGCCCTCGCCTTTGATCTGATTAACACTGTTCAACTCGCGCTCATGGTTGTCGGTAAAGCCAGTATCGACAATGTCATATCGTGGACTGAGCACCGGCTGCACTCGCGCACGCAGCATATCAAACAGTTCCGATTTGGGGTCGTCGGTGCGGTATTCTACGTTGCTTGGCTCATCAAACGGCTTGACGTTACGTAGCAAGAAGTCGGTGAAATACGCGGTCTGATCCTGATACCAGCTCGATAGCTCCTGATGTCTCATGTTCTGTGGCAGCAACGTCACGAAGTTACTTTCGCCTTCTAAGCGCAAGAAATCCATAAACATACGGGTCACGAGCTGATGACCAAAGTTGCCGTAAACGTCAAAACCCGCCACCAGCAGATAGTGCACTCGTTCCAGTAACGAGTAATCAAATACCCAAGCGGTTTTGGGTTTATTGCCCACCAGACCTTGCGCCACTGACGCGCTATCAAAATGCCGGAACACAGTTAACGCAGCATTTGGGTTGCCATCACCAGACCAGACCAAATCCGTGGTGACGTAGCGACCATCCTTAAATTGCTTAGCGATAAATGCCGATTTCGCCTCCAAATAACGCGCCTGCTGCTTAGCGTAGCTAATCCAGGTAGCTATTGGGTTGAGGGTATCCTCACGCTCCGCAGGCAGTTTGAGGTTATCCGCCTGAGAGCGATAGAACTCGTTGACCTCTGGGATATCGGCTTTATCCGGATCTAAGAAGAACACCCAGAAATTGTCATTAATAACGTTAAGTGCAAGCTGACCACGGCAAACCGGACCTTTGATAAAGCTCATTATGGTGTTCTGTGCGTTATCCAATAAGAAGCGATAGCGAGCATTGACTGGCAAATCAATAAAAGCGGTCATCGGATTGGCAGCCACCGACGGCTCATAGCTTGGCAACTGACCAACGTGGTAATCTGCGTCAATAAACCACGCTTTCCAGGCGTGAATACGCTTTTTATTCAGCGCATAAGGCATATGAGTTTTATCAACGATGGTGCCCTGCTCTGGAATAATTCGGTAGAAAACACGCTCGACTTGCGGATCGTCATACGGGCGACGAGTAGCAATTCGTTTAACCGCCTCACCCGGAGGCGTAGAGGAACGCACCAAAGTAAAGAAACGCGGCGTTTTCTCTTCTAAATCAGAAAAATAGAGATGCGAAAGAAACAGGTGTTCATAAATATAGCGCGCTGCCAGTTGGCTCTTTTTGCTGTCGGCATTTAACAGTGTTTCGTAATTATTGACTAAAGTTTGCTGCGAAGCGGTTAATGGAATGTGCTCATTCATCTGCGCTCCGTTTTCTAACCACGTCATCAGCTTGTTGTATTCGCTCTTGTTAAGGTTAGGCATACCAAACGGCATCCCCCAATCCGGATACTCTTGCTGATAAGCTTCGTGCTCTTCCAACGTTGGGCACTGCTGCTCGCGATAAATCGAGAAATCAAAGCCTTCTAGTTGATCCTGTTGCTGTTGTGGGTGCAGCTCTTTCTGTTGCAGCAGCCTTGCGACTAACCCCGCTTCCAGATTGGCACGAGTGGTTTGGTCTCGCTCATTAAGCACAGGATAGAAACCGAAATCTCGCCACTCTTGGGTGGTTTGCGCATCTTCAAACAGGCGTGTCGGTGTTGCCGCGCTTAGGCGAGTTCCTTCGTAAATCTGAGTTTTGCTACCGCCGCGGTCAATCCCTTCCACCGATGAGAGTTTTAACTGACAAGGTGCGTCGTAACAGGCATGACAAACCACACAACGGTTGTCGATGATGGGTTTCACCTCTTGCATAAAGTATTGAGCTTGAGGCGACGCTAACGCCACCTGACGTTGCCGAACTTGAGCGGTACCAAACAGTTGGTCGTAATTGAGCCCGGCATAGGTAGCACAACCAGAGAACACAATAACAAAACAGAGAAAAAAGAGTTTACGTAAATTCATAAAGTTATGATTTTTGAGTTAACAGCATTAATTAAAGTAAAGATTACTACATTTTCCATGCACAACAGAAAATACTGCGAGAGAAATAATGTTATTGATTACAATCATAATTTCCCTTTATGCTATTTCAATGAAATAATCATTCGGAATATTCCGAAACACAGCTAAAAAATGTTGATCAACAGTAAACTCGCTTCGAAATGTTGATAAAAGCTTATAAACTTAAATAGAAAGTGCAAATCAAGTAACAACTACACCGTATTTTTTTATCGCAAGAGCGGCAACAGCCAATGACCAATAACACCGAACAAAGACAGTTTTTCCGTCTGCGTTATAGCATGAAAGAAGTGATGCCAACACTTCGCGTGCAGAGCAGAGAATTTAAAATCAGTGAAATCTCGGAACAAGGCATACGTGCGATTGTTCGTGATTACTCGCTATTTAAAATGGAAGATGTATTGGAAGGTGAGCTTCTGCTGAATTCATTGGATCGCAATATTCCAATCAAGGGCAAAGTACTGCGAAAGATCGGTAATGAAGTGATATTTCTGCTCACTGAAGGGCTGTCGTTCAAGCAGATGATTGCAGAACAGCGCTACATGCGTAAAAACTATCCGAAAGTGTTTCCCAGAAATGCCTACACCCGCGACGAAAATAAATAATGCCTTGCGAGCAAAAATTAACGATATTGCGACGGCGTCTTCTTAGTAAAACGTTTGAACTTGGTGCTGAAATAGTTGCTGTCTTTGTAGCCCACTTCAAAGGCGATGTCGGTAATCGATTTATCGGTACTTTGCAGCAGATCCATCGCATTGTTAATCCGCACCCGATGCACATAGTTGTTAAATGACAGGTTGGTCACTTGCTTGATTTTGCGGCTTAGGGAACGCGAAGAAATGTTAAACTTGTCTGAAATTTCGTTAATACAGACCTCTTCACTGTAGTTTCTTTGCAGCCAATCAATCACTTTGAGAATGATGTTGTCGTTGACGTCGTTCGATTGAGAAGTCAGACGACCGCGTGATATTTCCACCACCAAATGCTGAAACAGCACTTCCATCATCAAACGGGATTCCACCGTATTGGAACGAGATTCTTGATCCAGTTGCTGCAATATTTGCTCAACTTTCGACATGGTCTGATTGGTGATAAACCAGCTCTTGGAGTCCGAACTCTCATTCGGTAAAAAGTTTTTCAATATTGGGCTATAAGAAAGACGATTCTTCTTAAACAGAATATTGGTCAGATGAAGGTTCTCCACCTGCTCATACAAATGACGGTCACTGGGTGTGATATAACAAATGTAGTTCTGCGCCAAATTGGTCGGTGAATCATTAAGAATATGCTGCCCGGCACCTTTGGTGACAATAATAAGTTCATGAAAATCGTGGGAATGCTCAGGGTAATCCGGTTGCGGCGCGCGAGTTTCAGTACAGACGGCGGAATCTGTGTGTTTGAAAAACTCTTCACCACTAAGTTGAAACATCGTTTTATCTCCAATGAACACCCACACCATATTGCGATTACATTCAAGCAGGCGCAATCAACAGATAAAAAATGTGTGATTCTGATATCATCCACTTGCCTTGAATGTAGGATGATTCACAGATTAAAAAAGCCCCACTTAACCATGGGGCAAACTTTCACTACCAAATTAAACGAGAGAATGAATTTATAAGTAAGTACGTAAGTATTCAGACAGACATAGAATAGCCATCGACTGACCGTAAGGCATAGACGTCAACGGAATGGCACGATAGTAGTCTAGGTCCTGACCCATTGCCGTACCGAACGAAACATTGACTAACTCGCCCGATTCATTGATGTAATCGGTAATTAATGCGTCCACGGCTTTGTACGCCATTTCGGCATGTTTGGCATCGATGTAGCGCTTACGTACCGCTTTCAAAATACCGTAGGCAAAACCTGCGGTTGCCGAGGCTTCCACATAGGAAGATTCATCATCCAACAACGTGCACCATAAGCCATTAGCTTGTTGGTATTTCGCCAGCACTTCAATTTGACGCTCTAGAATATGAACCAAGTGACGACGGAACGCATCGTGCTCAGGCAGATCCAGCAGCTCGAGGAAATCAGGGATAACAATCGTTACCCAACTGTTACCACGCGCCCAACGCGCATTGGCAAAGTTGTGGTTACCATCGAATGTCCAACCGTGGAACCAGGCACCGGTTTCGCGATCGGTTAAGTATTGAATGTGCGTCAGGAACTGGTATTTCGCTTCTTCAATATATTCAGGACGGTTCAACAACTGACCAATTTTGGTCAACGGCATAACACTCATCATCAGTGTGTCATCCCACATTTGCTCATGGTTCTCGCTGTTATACACAATGTGCTGAATACCACCGCTCTTAGTCTTAGGCATTTGGTACATCACATAATCTGCCCAAGTTTCCAAATAAGGAACGAGCGATGGATCTTTGGTCTCTTCATAGCGATAAGCCAAAGTTAAGAACGGACAGACGGTATTAACGTTCTTGGTTGCCTGCTCTTCAGAGAAACGGTCTTCAAACCATTCATCAATGATGTTGACCACACTTTGGTCATTGGTTTGTTGGTAGTACTTGTACATACCGTAAAGACCAATGCCGTGCGTCCATTCCCAACCTGCCCAGCCTTTAGTATCAATAGTACGACCATCGTCCAGATGAAGCAGGAACTCACCGGTTTCATCGTGAATATTGATCAGGTTATTAATCAGGCTTTCAATCTTGTCGACCACAACGTTGCGTGGATGGGTACGTTCTACGCGACGAAGCAAAGCGCTATGTTTTACAGGAAAGATTTTCATAATAATAAGAGTCCTTAAATTCGATTACATAACACCAAGTAGTCTTGGTAAAAATAGAGTCAGTTCTGGGATATAAGTAATTAACATCAGTACGCAAATGATCGCAATATAGAATGGGATCAGTGGTTTAATCACATCTTCCACCTTCACTTGCCCGACACTTGCCCCCACATAAAGGCCGCTGCCTACCGGTGGCGTGATGGTACCAATCGCTAAGTTGAATACGATCAAGATGCCGAAGTGAACTGGGTCGACACCAATTTTCTGCACGATAGGCAGCAGAATTGGGGTGAAAATCAGAATTGCCGGACCGATATCCATAAAGGCACCCACAACCAAAATAAACAGAGTGATCACCAACATAATGACGGCTGGGCTGTCTGAGATACCAAGGATCAGCTTACTCAATGCTGCCGGAATACCGGTCATCGACATCGCAAAAGACATGGCTGATGATGTTGCCAACAGGAACATGATCACACCTGTCATGACAAAAGTCTGAATGATGATTTTTGGCATATCGCGTACAGTGATGGTTTTGTAGAGCACAAGCGTTAAGTACGCGGTGTACACAACCGCAATCGCCGATGCTTCAATTGCCGTAAAGATACCTTGCACAATACCGCCAACAATAATCACCACCAGCAACAAGCTTGGCAAAGCTTCGCGAGTCACCTTCAACGCCATGCCTTTTTGCAGGGTAAAGAAGTTGGTGTAGTTATTGCGTTTGGCAACGATGTAGGTGATGACCATACAGCCCACGCCCCACAAGCTACCGGCGACTAAGCCACCAGCAAACAGTGCCGCAATAGAGGTACCACCACTGGCCAACGCATACAGAATGAATGCGGTGGTTGGTGGAATCAACATACCTGTTGGCGCTGAAGCAATGTTTACTGCGGATGCAAAGCTACGGTTGTAACCCTCTTTGGCGCTCATTGGGATCATCACACCGCCAATCGATGTTGAAGCGGCAATCGCAGAGCCAGATACCGCACCAAACAGCATGTTACCCGCGATATTGGTGTAAGAAAGAGAGCCGGGAATTTGGCCGGTAAATAACTTAGCGAAGTTCACTAAGCGGGTCGCTATGCCACCGTTATTCATTATCACACCAGAGAGAACGAAAAACGGTACCGCAAGCAGTGCAAAGCTGTCTAAACTGGAAAACATTTTTTGCGCGGTAGTAAACATCGCGATATCAAACGGCAGAACCAACATCACGGTTGCGCCGGAGGCGATAACGATACACAGACCAATTGGGGTACCTAATACCAGTAAAAGTACGAACACCCCAATCATAATACTGGCAGCAGTAATTGGATCAGTCATACTGTTTCTCTCCTACTCGTTGCGCTTTTTCACCGTCAATCAGGTTCACCTGCGGTTTGAAAAGGTCAATAATGTTCATCACGCTATACACGATAATAAGCACACCAGACAGAGGCAGAGCATAGTAAACCTTGCCCATGGACAGTTGCAGAACTGGGGAAACTTGCATCATGGCGTTGCTTGAAACCTTCCAGCCACCAATGATCATGATGTAGACGGCAAAAAGGATGAAGACGATCTGGATTAACATATTCCAGTATTTCACTAAGCTTTTAGGAAACTTATCTAAAAACAGTGTGAGGGCGATGTGCTCTGTTTTGCCGGCAACATAAGCCAGGCCAATCACAGACAACCATACTAACGAAAATCGAAGTAGCTCTTCAGAGAAGGTACTCGGATCGTTAAAAACGTAGCGGCTAACTACCTGCCAGCAAGCTACCAAGACCATCATCGTCATTACCACACAGGCAAACACTTCAATGGTTCTATCCAGCCACTTTCTTATCATTCTCATAGGAACCTCGGCCAATCAATCAGGATAGACGCCCAAAGGCGCCCATCCTTTGTTACTGCTATTTTGCTTGCTCAACTATTTTGCTTGTTCGACTTGGTTAATTTGCTCATACAAGGCATACACTTGAGGTTTGCTTTTCAACTTTTCATAAATCGGTTGAACAGCCGCTTTGAACGGTGCTTGGTCGATATCAAAGAACTCAACACCAAACTCTTTCTTCGCTAGCTCTTGAGTCTTAGTCATCTCTTCCTTCCAAAGTTTTTTCTCAAGCTCGATTGACTCATCAATCGCTTCTTGCAGTGCTGCTAGTTGGTCAGGAGTGAGCTTACTTTTCGTCACGTTACTCATGATCACCACGTCAGGAATACGGGTGTGCATGTCGTAGCTGTAGAATTTCGCCACTTCACCGTGACGCGCAATAGTGATAGCAAATTCGTTATTCTCAGCACCATCCAGGATGCCTTGTTGCAATGAGGTATACACTTCCGCCTGGCTCATCGCGATTGGCGAAGCACCAAGCAGTTTCATGGTTTCGATAGAGGTTTCGCTCTGCATAACGCGAATTTTTTTGCCTTTAAGGTCAGCCAGCGTTTTTACCGGACCTTTGCTCATGTAGAAGCTACGCGCACCGGAATCGTACCAACCCACACCAGCGAAGCCTTGAGCTTCTGTTGATTGGTATACGGTTTTCATGATGTCTTTGTTATCCATCACACGGTAGAAACTGTCTTGGTTTTCAAAAAGGTAAGGTAGTGAAAAAACACCGTAAAGTGGAGAAAAGCTCTCTAGCAGACCAGAAGAGACTTTGGTCATATCGATAGCGCCGACCTGAGTCATTTCAACTAACTCACGTTCACCACCAAGTTGACTATCAGGGAAGTACATAATCGTGACTTCACCGTTGGTTTTTTTAGCCACAGCCTCACCGATGTACTGCAGCGCATCTTTTACTGGTTGGCTGTTATCTGCATACGCCATTTTTAGAACCGTTGCCGCGTGTGCACCGAATGGTAGTAACATAGCAGAAGCGAGCAGCGCTTTGGTGATCGGGTTGTAGAGTCGGGACATAATATCCTCCAAGTTGATTGTTATGCTTGTTATTGGTTTATTGAAAACACCATACAAATAGTGTTGTTTATTTATGTGGCTATCATGGCGCTTTCAAACTTCAGCTACCTTTGAAATTTCGCCACCTTTAATTTTTCACCGTCTAATTCGTCATACCAATAAAGTGAAGGGTCACACTTTTTACTTTTTAGTCTGTTTCAGTACAAAAAGTTGAAATTGGGTTTCAGATCACCGCTAGAATGCAGTTTTTTAATAAAAACAGGCAGTAGGATATTTAAAGGAAAAGTTTATTTATGAAGAGATGAAAAGAGGATTTTTTAAAATTTGTGATTTTGCTTAGACCGAAACGGCTTAGTATTTATTGTAGAAGCCACGTTATAACAACACATCATTCGCAGGATTTATAAACACTCTGCTCCCGAGCCTCCGTCGGTGTCATATTAAATATGTTCTTAAATTTGGTCGAAAAATAATTGCTATCTTGGTAGCCCACATCAAAAGCAATGTCAGTGATTGATTTCTCTGTATAGATGATACTTTCTAGTGCCTTGCTTGCTCTGGTGTAGTGCAAATATTGGTTAAAATTCATCCCTGTCATTTTCTTAATGTATTTAGTCAACTGTCGTGACGAAAGCTTGACCATATCAGCCACAGGTTCTAATTCATTAATTTGCGCATATTGCTGTTGGATCTGTGATAGCGCCATAAACACTTTGTCATTGTTACTAAGCAAAGACACATCATTGATCCTACCACGCCAGAGTTCAACGATAATCAGTTGAAAAATGGCTTGTGCAGTAATGCGAGACTGTAAACTATCACTATGAGATTCAATGTCCAGACAACTAATCAACTGGTTCACTTTCTCTGCCGATTCTTCATTGATAAACCAACCGTTATTCTTATCTGAATCTAATGGCATAAACTTTTTAAGTTCAGAACTCAGTGGCATTTTGTCTTTTTCAAACAGAATGTTACTCAGGTATAAATCATCAACCTGATCAAACAAGTGTCTATCTTCTCTTTTAACAAAGCACACATAATTTTTGCTTAGGTTCATCGGTACATCATTTAATACATGAGTGCCAAACCCTTCATTAACAATGACTATCTCTTCAAACGAATGACTATGTTCTGGATAGGGTTCTTGAGGTGAACGTAACTCCGTCGTCACTAAATTTTGAGAGCTCTTAAAAAACTCTTTCGACTTTAAGTAAATCATGACACCGCTCCTTAACCTAAGACGACATTCTAGCGACTTGAAATAAATTTTCCGGAGCAAAATCGCACTTCTTAGCACATAAACGGTACGAAATACCCAAAGTGTGAACATGACATAATACGACTTAATAAACTTACTCATTGCAAGGAAATAGGGGTAAAAATTCCAAGGTGCCAAACGACCACACTTGTATCCTTGTAGTGGTACAGTGAATTTGGCCACCTGAATAGAGGTGTTAAGATACACCTCAGAGACAAACAGGTGATTTTATGACAAATCGTACAAGACGCACTTTTAGTGCGGAATTCAAACTTGAAGCAGCACAATTAGTAACAGAGCATGGCTATTCGGTTATCGAAGCCGCTAAAGCAATGAATGTAAGTCAATCAGCAATGGATCGCTGGGTACGGCAACTCAAGCAAGAGCAACGAGGCATTGCACCGAAA
>NZ_JBKEBW010000161.1:0-6484 GCF_047973365.1 Vibrio sp.
AGAAACTCGTGGCATGGCGACGACAATCAAAGCAGCTAAGAAAATGGTAGAGCGCGAAGAAGCGATCGTTTGGGATATCCTAGACGAAGTAATCCGCGAACACCCAGTACTATTGAACCGTGCACCAACACTTCACCGTCTTGGTATCCAGGCGTTCGAACCAGTACTAATCGAAGGTAAAGCGATTCAGCTACACCCACTAGAGTGTGCGGCGTACAACGCCGACTTCGATGGTGACCAAATGGCGGTTCACCTACCTCAAACACTAGAGGCACAGCATCAAGCTCGAACACAGATGATGTCGCCAAACAACAATCTGTCGCCAGCAACAGGTGATCCGAACCTCGTACCGACACAGGACGATCTATTGGGTCTGTACAACATCACACTAGACAAGATCAACGTGAAAGGTGAAGGCATGTACCTTTCTGGCCCAGCAGAGGCTGAGAAAGCATACCGCACTAAGACCGCTGAACTACACGCACGCGTTAAAGTACGTATTACAGAAACAGTTGTAGACGAAGACGGCAACAGCACAACAGAGACTAAGATGGTTGATACAACTATCGGTCGTGCAATGCTATGGCAAATCGTGCCAGCTGGTCTACCGTACAGCATCGTTAACCAAAAGCTAGGTAAGAAGCAAATCTCTAACCTACTAAACGAGGCGTACCGTAAGCTAGGTCTGAAAGACACTGTAATCTTCGCTGACCAAATCATGTACACCGGTTTCGCATACGCGGCACTATCTGGTGTATCTGTTGGTATCGACGATATGGTTGTACCGCCAGCTAAGTACACTGAAATCGCAGAAGCGGAAGAAGAAGTACGCGAAATTCAAGAACAGTTCCAGTCTGGTCTTGTTACTGCGGGCGAACGCTACAACAAAGTGATCGATATTTGGGCATCAACCAACGATCGCGTAGCAAAAGCGATGATGGAGAACCTTTCATCTGAAACGGTGATTAACCGTGACGGTGAAGAAGAGAAGCAAGAGTCATTCAACAGCATCTATATGATGGCTGACTCAGGTGCTCGTGGTTCTGCCGCTCAGATTCGTCAGCTAGCAGGTATGCGTGGTCTGATGGCTCGTCCTGATGGTTCAATCATCGAGACGCCAATCACGGCGAACTTTAAAGAAGGTCTAAACGTACTTCAGTACTTTATCTCAACGCACGGTGCTCGTAAGGGTCTAGCCGATACTGCATTGAAGACAGCGAACTCTGGTTATCTAACCCGTCGTCTAGTAGACGTTGCTCAAGACGTAGTAGTTTATGAGCACGACTGTGGCACCCACGAGGGTGTGGACATGATGCCTCACATCGAGGGTGGTGACGTTAAAGTTCCGCTAACTGAACTTGCACTTGGTCGTGTGGTTGCAGAAGACATTCTGAAACCAGGTACAGAAGAAGTTCTCGTTCCTCGTAACACGCTGCTTGATGAGAAATGGTGTCAGGTTCTAAACGACAACTCTGTTGACCGTATTAAAGTACGTTCAGTAGTAACCTGTGACGCAGACTTCGGTTGTTGTGCTCTATGTTACGGTCGTGACCTAGCTCGTGGTCACCTAGTGAACCAAGGTGAAGCAGTGGGTGTTATCGCTGCTCAGTCTATCGGTGAACCGGGTACACAGCTAACGATGCGTACGTTCCACATCGGTGGTGCTGCATCGACGGCAGCAGCAGAGAACAGCATCCAAGCGAAGAACACAGGTACTGTGAAGCTACACAATGCTAAGTTCGTAATTAACAAAGATAGCAAACTGGTGATCACTTCTCGTGCATCTGAGCTAACTATCATTGACGAATTTGGTCGTACCAAAGAGAAGCACAAACTTCCTTACGGTTCATTGCTAAGCAAAGCAGATAACGACGCAGTTGAAGCTGGTGAAACAGTGGCTAACTGGGAAGCGCACACACTGCCAATCATCACTGAAGTGGCAGGTCGCATCCAGTTCGTAGACATGATCGATGGCGTAACCGTTTCTCGTCAAACCGATGACCTAACGGGTCTATCTTCAAGCGAAGTAACGGATGCAGCCGCTCGTCCTGCAGCAGGTAAAGATATGCGTCCAGCTATCAAACTTGTGGATGAGAAAGGTAACGATGTAGTGATCCCTGGTACAGATATGCCAGCTCAATACTTCCTACCGGGTAAAGCGATCGTCAACATCGAAGATGGCGCTGAAGTGAATGTGGGTGATACTCTTGCTCGTATTCCTCAGAAATCTGGCGGTAACCGAGACATCACCGGTGGTCTACCTCGCGTAGCAGACCTGTTCGAAGCTCGTAAGCCGAAAGAGCCTGCAATCCTTGCTGAGTACACAGGTACTGTGTCGTTCGGTAAAGAGACTAAGGGTAAACGTCGTCTCGTGATCACTCGCGACAGCGGTGATGTTTACGAAGAGATGATTCCTAAGCATCGTCAGTTGAACGTGTTTGAAGGTGAGCGTATCGAACGTGGTGACGTGATCGCAGATGGTCCAGAGTCTCCACATGACATCCTACGTCTGCGTGGTATTCATGCTGTAACTTCTTACATCGCTAACGAAGTTCAGGAAGTTTACCGTCTGCAAGGCGTTAAGATTAACGATAAGCACATCGAAACCATCGTTCGTCAGATGCTACGTAAGTGTACAATTACTCACGCAGGTGACTCTGAGTTCCTACCTGGTGAGCAAGTTGAATACTCACAAGTTAAGATCGCTAACCGTGCTCTAGAAGCAGAAGGCAAAGAGCCTGCACGTTTCGAACGTGAACTTCTAGGTATCACTAAAGCGTCTCTGGCGACAGAATCGTTCATCTCTGCGGCATCGTTCCAAGAAACGACGCGCGTACTGACTGAAGCTGCGGTATCTGGTAAGCGTGATGACCTACGTGGTCTGAAAGAGAACGTTATCGTTGGTCGCTTGATCCCTGCGGGTACGGGTTTTGCGTACCACCAGGATCGTCAATCTAAGCGTGAAGCTCAGAAAGAAGGTCCTTCAGCAGAGCAAGCTACAGATAACCTAGCTGCGCTACTGAACGCAGGTTTCTCTTCAGAAGAGTAATCAGCAAGAACTATCGATATGAAAAAAGGCACCGAAAGGTGCCTTTTTTATTGCCTGTGATTTATGCTTATGAGCATTCGTCATTCTGGAAAATGCGTAGCATTTATCCAGAATCTGGTTTCAGCGATCGCAGCTTTTAGATTCCAGCCTTCGCTGGAATGACGGTAAAATAGGAATGACTAATAGGGTTAAGTATGAATTCCCACGCAGGAGCGTGGGAACTAGAGGAAAGTATGAAACCGATAGCAGAGAACCAAAAGCTAAAACTACGCACCCGGCGGAATAGAAAGACTATCAATGATGAGCTGGATCAGATGATCTTCAAGCTCAAAGCGAGACTCTAAAATTTGCCCCACTTTAGACAGATCATTATCGAAGCTCTCAAGCTCATCGTCTTCACTGACCGCTGCATATTGATCGGTGAAATTGAGTAGCGGATCGGTGGTGGCAACAATTTTAGCGTAAGCCTGATGGATATCATCGGTGATCTGAAAGCCAGTGGAGTGCCACTTGTTCATCACCATGTCGTAGACCTTAAAGTGACCTTCTGAAATATAGTCGACAAGATCTTGACAGAAATATTGAAGTTCTTGAGGTGAAGGAAGTTCTGAAACCGCGGCTTTAGCAGCACAAGGTTGAAGCGCAGCAATTTTGCAATATTGTACAACTACATGCTGTCTTTTCTCTAACCAATGATCAATAACCTCACTGGCCCCACCCCATTGTTCTTGGGTTTGTTTGAATTTTTTTAGCATGACCATGCCCTCAAGATCGAGCTATCTGATGATAGACTGTCCTTTGCACATTGCGCTGTATGAGTAGGATACAGCCTGTTGTCTTCACGAGAGTTTATGTAGAGTAAACAAATCGAGACAAACTCTGGTATGAAATTAGATTGCCAGTAAAATGAACGAACTGCAAGCAACAGGAGTTGGCATGTTAACAAATAGTGACCTTAAATCAGCTTATTGGTGTGTTGTCTCAGGAAGTGAACTCTGGACCCTGGATGGCACCATTCCATTTGGAACGGCAAGTGAGCTCGGATTACCTTTTGACGCGGCGATCGAAATAGATCGTATTGATCAGTATCCAGTGTATTGGCTCAATCTATCTGAGATAGATAATGATCTGCCGATGACTTCTTTGCGTGAATTGCTGGTGGTTAGCGAGCAAACATTTCTTGCGGCAAGCCGAGCGATTCAATTTGGCCACATGACCCAAACCATGCGTTTTTGTCCGCAATGTGGCGGACGTAACCATTTCAACCATCGTGAATTGGCAATGCAATGTCAGGATTGTCGAACCATGCATTATCCACGCATCTTCCCGTGTGTGATTGTTGCGGTGCGCAAAGGCGAACAAATTTTGCTGGCTCAACATCCTCGTCATAAGGAGGGTATGTATACCGTGATCGCTGGCTTTTTAGAAGTGGGTGAAACCTTGGAGCACTGTGTTGCTCGTGAGGTATTAGAAGAAACGGGCATCAAGGTTAAAAATATCCGCTATTTCGGCAGCCAGCCCTGGGCTTTCCCTTCCAGTATGATGGTGGCATTTGTTGCCGATTATGAAAGCGGCGAAGTTCGTCCTGACTATACAGAACTGAGTGACGCTCAGTGGTTCGGTGTCGATGAACTACCACCCGTGGCCCCAAAAGGAACCATTGCCAGAGCTCTGATTGAAGAGATTGTTGGGGCAATTGAACAGAACCATCATCTTACCGCAAGCTAAAAAAAAACCTCCGGTGAGGGAGGGGGTAAGTAAGATGTCGTTATGAGATGTCGGGTACTCAGTACCCGTATATTATTGTAGTTTTCGCTAGCAACGAGATTTTAAACGCGATTTCAGTGCGTAGGCAAATTAACCATTGATTTAAAAGTTAATAACATGATCTAGCTTGCAAAGCGTTGCGGCGTAAAAGTAAATCAATAACCTGTTACAGGGGAAAAAGTGATAGAATACGCGCCTAATTTGCTAAGAACTCATTTACCTAAAAACGCATTTACCTAAAAACGAATGAAATAAGCCTAGAAGTTGGAAGCCAGAATGACAGAATTAAAGAACGACCGTTATCTTCGTGCTTTGTTGAAGCAGCCAGTGGATTGCACTCCGGTATGGATGATGCGCCAAGCAGGGCGTTATCTGCCAGAATATCGTGCAACACGAGCCCAAGCGGGTGACTTTATGTCGCTGTGCAAAAACGCAGAGCTTGCTTCTGAAGTGACATTACAGCCACTACGTCGTTTTCCTCTAGATGCTGCGATTCTGTTTTCAGACATTCTGACTATCCCAGATGCCATGGGGCTTGGTTTACGTTTTGCTGCTGGTGAAGGTCCAGTATTCGACCGTCCTATTACTTGTAAAGCGGATGTCGATAAAATTGGTCTACCGGATCCAGAAGGTAAGCTTCAGTATGTGATGAATGCTGTACGCCAAATCCGCAAAGACCTCAAAGGTGAAGTGCCTCTAATTGGTTTCTCTGGTAGCCCATGGACATTAGCGACTTACATGGTCGAAGGCGGCAGCTCAAAAGCTTTCACTAAGATTAAACAGATGATGTACGCCGAACCTGCAACGCTACATGCGTTGTTGGACAAGCTTGCAGACAGTGTGATTGAGTACCTAAATGCCCAGATTAAAGCCGGTGCGCAATCTGTCATGGTGTTTGACACTTGGGGCGGCGTATTGACTCCTCGTGATTACAACCAGTTTTCACTGCAATACATGCATAAGATTGTTGATGGCTTGCTGCGTGAAAATGAAGGTCGTCGTGTTCCCGTTACGCTATTTACCAAAAACGGTGGCATGTGGCTGGAAAGCATAGCTGCTACAGGTTGTGATGCGGTCGGTCTGGACTGGACCATCAACATTGCTGATGCCAAAGCGCGCGTCGGTGATAAAGTAGCGCTGCAAGGTAACATGGACCCATCAATTCTTTACGCGCAGCCAGAACGTATTCGCCAAGAAGTTGCCTCTATTCTGGAAGGTTTTGGTCATGGTAGTGCAGGCAATAGCGGCACAGGTCATGTCTTCAACCTAGGCCATGGTATTCATCTCGATGTTCCGCCAGAGAACGCTGGAATATTCGTTGAAGCGGTACATGAACTATCTAAGCCGTATCACAAATAGCCTTATCGCAATTAGTTTTATCAGAAAGAGTGAATAACACGAGGCGCTCATCATCGAGCGCTTTTTTGTTTGCCCAGCAAAGCTGGCAAACCCGTCCACTTGAAAGAAAGTGGAGTCACCCTGACTAAGGGGAAGACAATCCGAATGGCAAGGGCGTCACGGGCTAACGGTGGGGTCTGAAGGAAGCCATAGGAAGTTAGATGTACACAACTAACCGTAATCTGTTTCGGCGGTACTGGTGGGTAAGCGTCCAAAATAGCGCAAAGCCCAATACTTAGTCAGACCAATACTGTGATTGAGGGTGGGATA
>NZ_JBKEBW010000013.1:0-44001 GCF_047973365.1 Vibrio sp.
ACACATCTTGAGGTAAGATTTTACGGCGACGAACCGTTGCATGTGTTGTTAGGTTTAACGCGTCGTTCACCCATTCAATAGGCAATTGTGCATTAAGGACTTCAAGATATTCAGTGTTCAGTGGATAGCAAGTAGAAAGGTCATCTAATTCATTGGCAAACATACTAACTCCTCAGTTACGAAGAGTTAGTTTGCTTGAACTGCAAGATCGTTCAAGTAGTTATATTTTCTTTAAACGATCAGCATTGTGCCTTCGCAGGAATGACAAAAAACCATCAATAACAAATAGTTAATAATAACAAAAATTCAAGACAAAGAAGTACAAGAATGACGAAACGGACACTCAACATCGCGGTGAAAAAATAAGAAACTACTGTCACCTAACATTAGCTGATATACTCCCCCACAGTATTATTATTCAAATAACTTGAGCCACTTATGTCGTCACCACGTAATGACTTTGATGAATACGCCTATAATCCTCAATTTCAGTTATCCTTTCTGCATCCTCGTTATTGGGGAACGTGGTTCGCGGTTTTCATCTGCTGCTGCATCAGTTTTTTACCAACATCCATAAAACGCTTTATTGCGGTTTATTTGGCCAAACTGGCGGTTAAGATAAAAAGCAAAGCCAATACTCGCGCTCGGGTTAACCTACAAATGTGCTTCCCTGAAAAATCCATTCAGCAAAGAGAAGCCATTCTGCAGCAAATGTACATCACCTCAACCATGTTCCTGATGGGCTTCGCCGCGACCTCACTGCGCAGCAAACATTGGTTAGAGCGTAATACCACGCTTCGCGGTTTCGAACATGTTGAGCAAGTGCTGCAACGAGGCGAGAAAGTGATTTTGCTGGTTCCACATACCTGGTCGATTGATATTCCAGCAATTTTATTGGCTTCTCGCGGGCACCCCGTTTCGGCAATGGCGAAAGCGCAAAAGAACCCAGTTTCAGACTGGTTAATGCACAAACAGCGCACACAATATGGCGGTCGAGTGTATGACCGTAGCGTTGGCATTAAACCGTTTATTAAATCGGTACGTAAAGATGACTATTTAGGTTACTACCTGCCAGATGAAGATCTCGGCCGTGACCACAGCGTATTTGTCGATTTTTTCGCAACCCAAAAAGCCACCATTGCCGGGCTAGGCCGCCTTTCTAGCTTAAGTAAAGCGAAGATCGTCCCATTGTTTGCCATGTTTAATGTCGAAGACGGCAGATATGAGTTAGATTTCTACCCTGAACTGCCGTTCCCAACAGGCGATGAGCAGCAAGACGCAAGAATGATGAACGAGTGCATTGAAAACTATGTATCTCAACGTCCTGAGCAATATATGTGGATTCTACGTTTGTTGAAAACGCGTCCTGATGTTAATGCGAAAAATCCATATTCAAAATAGACTAAAAATGAATAATATAAAATTTAATAAAGAGCTATATACTTCAGTTATATGTTGTTTATTCCCAATACTTCTAATTATGTTTGCTAAAGGCTACAATTATGGTGCTATATTATTATTATTTTCTTCACTGTATTTTATTAGTAGTAGTTACAGTCAATACAATATAAAAATTATTAAACATGTTAGTATCACATACTTTTTCTATTTTGGAATTTATGTCCTCTCCGTTATTTTTCGCAATGATGAAATATCAGACTTAGACCAAATAAGTCGATTCATTCTAGCAATTCCTATTTTATGGATGATTAGTCATAATAGGATCAACAAGAAGTATTGGATATTATCAATTATACTTTCTAGTCTAGTTGCAGGTTTATCTGCCAGTTATCAAGTCTACTACTTAAATCTAGAAAGAGCATTTAGCGGCAACTCTCCGAGTATATTTTTCAAAGGAGCCATGCCAATTCAGCTAGGAAATATAGCAATAACTCTAGGACTAATGTGTATCCCTATTGCTATTTATTTTCTTAGAAAAAAGAACACTTTCATTGCACTATTAGCAATAACAGCCTCTATTAGCGGGATTCTAGCCAGTTTATTATCTGGTAGTCGTGGAGGATGGATAGTATTGCCATCAATTATAGTATATCTACTCTTGGTTAACCGAAAATATATTAATAGAAAGTATAGATATATTATATTTACTATATCCACATTGGCTACTACTACTTTGCTGTGTATTCCAATGGTAAAAAATAGAATTTTTCAAGCCTATGATGAAATTATCCAATTTTATAATAATAGTGATACTTTCACTTCGGTCGGTATCCGCTTTGAACTATGGAAAAGTTCATGGCTTACGTTTCTTCAACATCCACTATTTGGAGCCAGTGAAATAGGCCGACAAGAACTGCATCGTCAATGGGCAGAGATGGGTTACATTTCAGAAAAAATAGGTAAGCTAGTTACGCATTCTCATAATCAATACCTAGATAACTTATCTGTCTATGGGTTAATCGGCCTTATCGCTCTTCTATGCCTATTTTTCGTTCCAGCAAAAATATTTATCAGCGTACGAAAAAACACATCTTCAGAATTAGATAAAACTATTTGTGATCTGGGGATCATATTAATTCTTGGCATGATGCACTACTCTTTAACTCAGGTCATGTTCGCTCATAATTCAGGAACAACATTCTATGCTGTTATGCTCGCGATTTTAATCGGTATGACTTCAAATATGAAAGAATTAAAACCGTAGTTATCACGTACTATGACCCTTAAGAGCATGTTCAATAGAGTGATGACTAAACATTATAAATTTAGTGCTTTAATGGTCGCCAGCCCTTTTCTTGACATTTTCTTTATTCTAAGCTTAGTTTGCAATCTCGTCGGATAAATGTACATACAACGCTGGAAGAATAGTATGGATCTTTTAAACCAGTAATGTTCAATTTTTAAATTAGGATCGCAATAAGCCTGGTGTAATTTTTTCCATTCAAAAAACTGTAAGTGTGCTATTTTTCCACTAGTTCTCGATACTCTGGCTTGCCCTAAAAATTTTTGACATAGCCCTAAGCCAATCATATCAATAGGAGCAACAATAAGATTATTGGCAATAATTTTATCGGATAAATGCAGCACTCCTTTACTGTTATCCAACAAACTCTTTAGCTTTATTGTTGAATTGAATTTTCGTAATGCCGCAAGAAATAAAGCTTGAGTACAATCAATAACAAAATCAGGAAAGCCTTCATAAAGTGGTATTTCTTTACTTGGCTTGAAGTCTTCAAACCACGGAAGATCCCATAATGCCAGCAAATCTTCAGTTAAACCGAAATAGAAAAAATCACTCACATGAAAAGCAACTGGATAACCTTTGGCATATTTTCTTGTAAAAACATCACAGACAACGACATACTCGTTAAAATATTTATGCTGAGAATTTCGTTTGTTATATTTTTTCTGCAATTCAACAAACCCATTACCTGTGAGGTAGTTATCACTTCTTAATTTAACTGCATATTTAGTTTTAACTCTTTTTAATCCTTCGCACGAAGATACAATTTGTCGATTGTTGTTATAGTTTTGTGGCTCACCGTGAATATTATAATTTCTGCTATTTGAGCCAGGATCTTCAGATATAACTAAGGTGTCATAATCTAACCCAGTTAAATTTTGTCCAGGCCATGTTGATAAGATAATATGAGCACCGGGTAAATGTTGTCGGATAGAAGCTAAACATTTGTGAGTTATATTGGGCTCTTGAGGACGATCACTAAATGTCTGTACTGGGCCTTGAACGACGACTGTAATATCAATATAATTCATTATATCTTCCCAATATATTTATCACAAACAATACGAAAATCTAGAAAAGATATATTTTCTGAACTAACTTTAGGTGGATTTTCCAATAATAAATCCAATTTTTCAGCTAGCTGAACATAATCACCACGAGGAACAATCCAATCACTTAACTCTCCATTAAGTAGTTCCCTTATTCCACCAACGTCTGTAGCAACTACTGGCGTACCTACAACTAAACTTTCTACAACAACTGTAGGTAATCCTTCAACATCTGAACTCAATACATATGCACTAGCGTTTTTAATATAAGGTAAGATATTTTTATTAAATCCTTTAAATATTACATTTTCTTCTATAGATAATTCTTTAGCTAATTCCTTTAACTTATTTAATCTTTTGCCATCACCAAAAATAATAAGATCATGAGAACACTTACTCATACTCATTGCATAAGCTTTTAATAATATATCAAATCTTTTTGTTCTATCAGGTCTACCCGCTGCTATAATATAAGGTCTAGAATGGATGACACCAACATCTAAAGCAGCTTGAGTCTCAATATGTTCAAAATTAAATCCATTATATATGGTATCTATACTGATTGGTTTGGCTTCCATTTTATTGATCATATCTAATTTAACTGAATCTGATACTGAAAGTAGGTTTTTTCCACTATAAACTTTTTGATAAAATTTTTTATAATAAGGTCTAACTAATTTCCTATGCTTTCCTATAAAATTATCAAATTTACAGCTATGTAATACACAATAATATGGCGTTTTTAATTTACCAAATGATATAGAAGCTGTTCCATGAATAAATATTTTGTCATATCCATTGAGTTTTTTTTGTAATTGTGAAGAAAAATAACTGCTAAATAGATAGGCATAAACATGACGGTCAAGTATGTTTTTACATATACGAAAAAACAAGCCTCTTAGTTCATTAAAGCTTTTCTTACTAACGCCATTAATATCAATAAATATATCATTATCTTTTAACTCTATAGGTTCTTCTACAAAAATGTAATCAACCATATAACCTTTACTTCTTAAACAATTTACAACATCCCGTGTAACAATATATAAGCTGGTTGAATAGTTACCACCGACTAAAAAAGCGATCTTCATAGCTAATCTCAAGTTAAAATTAATATTTCAATAGAAAATAATAATACATATAGCGGATAGTTTATCAGTTTTCTTTCACTATGGGTAACTATCAAACTAATTTCAGCTAATCTTCTTTTAGTCATTTAAGATTAACGCTATAATTCCCAATTGTTTTCTCAGTACTTAAGTCTAGTCCTGACCATAAAGGTGATTCAAGAAGTATGGATATTAACAAGAAAATTCAAGCGGCTTCTCACTCTGGGGCAATACTGCGGGTTATTCAAAACGATCAAAACTACTTAGTTGAAAAGTCCATTACCACTTCGATTGAAAAAAACCTTTTGGGGATTCAAAAACAGCAGAAATTTCAGTGCCTGCACACACCGTCTTTTGAGGTTCTTTCTATCCCTGTTTTGAACACACACCTGTCACAAGAACAACTTACTATCACCATGCCCTATATTGAAGGTTTAGGTGGAGAGCGAGTTGCCTATCGAGGTTCTAAAACCGTAGCAAAAAACTTAAAAACAGCATTAGATTTTTATCTGCTCAATAGCGTTGCGCATAGTCACGACGGCACTTATCCTATTCAGGCAATTCATGACAAACTCACTAGCATACAAACAAACCTAAACGGTAAGGATACTTTATTTCCTCAGTTAAAAGAGCAAATGCAGCAGTTTAAAGTATTCTGTCACAGAGATCTTCATTTACCGATAGGTGAATGCCACGGAGATTTAACCCTAGCCAACCTAAAAGTAACAGAAGATAACAAACTATATTTGTTTGATTTTCTGAGCTGTGAAATCAATAGTCCGCTACAAGACGCAGCTAAAATCATTCAAGACTTCCAGTACGGCTGGAGCTTCAGGAAGGAAAAAGAGAGTATACGCATGAAAGGAGAAATCTTTTGCGAATATGCTTATCCTTCATTTATGAAAACGCTAGAGCGTTTGTTCTGGTATGAAATGCGAGTAATAGAAACATTAACGCTATTACGCATCGCTCCTTACATTAACGAGCAAGACCAAGTAACTATTGATTGGTTTAATCGCGTAATGACCAAATCCATTAATAAAATAGAAAGGTAACTATGTTTACATTAATCCTTCCCGTTGCAGGCCGTTCTTCTCGCTTTCCAAACATGAGACCTAAATGGCTGTTAACAATGCCTGACGGCAAGTTAATGATTGAAAAGTCTGTCGAAGGCATTGATTTAACAACGTTCGATAAAGTGGTCATTGTATGCCTCAAAGAGCACCTTGAAAAATATACGGCAGCTGAGATGGTATTAGAGAGTTTTGAACGTAGTACATCTATTGTTCCTGAACTGGTTGTCCTTGATGAACCGACATCATCACAATCGGACACAATTTACCAAGCCATTAAGCAAGGTAATATCCAAGGTTCTATTTTTATCAAAGATTGCGACAATGTTTTTTCTTGCCAACCAGAGCCCATTAATAGTGTCATGGCAATCGATCTTAATGACATAGAACTTGTTGATGCGAAAAATAAAAGTTACATTGAGGTAGATTCATTAGGCATTATTTCCAACATTGTTGAAAAGGAAGTTATCAGTAACTTTTTCTGCTGTGGCGGCTATAGTTTTGCTTCTTCTGCAGAGTTTTGCGAAGTATTCGAATCAATATCTTCTGACAAAGAAGTCTACATATCTCATGTCATCTATAAAATGCTAATGTCGAATGAAGAGTTCGTTAAAAAATCGGCATCTACTTACACTGACTGGGGAACATTACGTGAATACCGTCATTACTGTAAAAAGTACATTACTGTTTTTTGCGATGTAGATGGAGTCTTACTTAAAAATGGTAGTAAGTTTGCTAAAAATGGTTGGAAAACGTCAGGTTTGGAATCTAATTTGAAAAAAATTAGTGAATTACAAAAGGATGGTGGGTTATTCTTGGTGCTTACGTCTTCACGCCCAGAAAGTGAAATTGATTATACTGTTGCTGAACTCGCGAAATTTGGCGTTCGCGTTGATCGTTGTTTATTCGGCTTACCACATACCCGGCGTTACCTAATTAACGACTACTCAGCAACAAATCCATATCCTTCAGCTATAGCAATCAACCTCGAAAGAGATCGCGAAACGCTCAATAACCTTTTTGATGATTAACATTTTAGGGGCATGAAGAGTTCCCTTTTATTACTAAGCCAAGCCATTTACTGTGATATGAAAAAAATCCTGATTATTGGTCCTTCATGGGTCGGAGACATGGTGATGTCTCAGACTTTGTACACCACCCTCAAACAACAGCATCCTGATGCTGTTATTGATGTTATGGCTCCGGCTTGGTGTAAACCTATTCTGGAACGTATGCCAGAAGTGAATCAAGCAATTGAGATGCCTTTAGGTCATGGTGATTTTAATTTCCTCGGCCGACGAGCTTTAGGAAAAACCTTTAAGGGTAAATACGATCACGCTTACGTACTGCCAAACTCGGCGAAATCCGCATTAATTCCCTGGTTTGCAGGGATTAAGGTACGTACTGGCTGGAAAGGCGAAATGCGTTATGGGTTGCTGAACGACCTTCGCCCCAACAAAAAGTCATTCCAATACATGACAGAACGTTATGTTGCACTTGCCTATCCGAAAGAAAAGATGCAAGGCTCTGCCTCTCTGGGTGGGCTTGAAACATTGCCACGCCCAAGCTTGCATATCGATCCACAGATACAGCAACAAACGCGTGACAAGTTTGCCTTAAATTCAACACGACCAGTGATTGGTCTATGCCCGGGTGCAGAATTTGGCCCAGCCAAACAATGGCCTGCCGAACATTACGCTACTGTCGCAGGGGAAATGATTGAGCAAGGCTACCAAATTTGGCTGTTTGGCTCAGCCAAAGATAGCCAAACAACTCAGTCTATTCGTTCTTATTTAACGGATGAACAACAAAATCATGTTTTCGATTTAGCCGGAAAAACCAGTTTAATTGAAGCCGTCGATATGCTTGCTTGCTGTGAAAGTGTCATCAGTAACGATTCAGGGTTAATGCATGTGGCTGCGGCGGTTGGCTGCCAGGTAGTTGGCATTTATGGTTCAACATCACCCACTTATACACCGCCATTGGCAGAAAAAAAGGCGATAGTTCATACCGATATCGAATGTCGACCTTGTTTTAAACGTGAATGCCCGCTGGGCCACTTAAAATGCTTAAAAGATCTCGCGCCTTCACGAGTGATTGATGCACTAAAACAGTTTTAATCTTAAGAAGGCTTACTATGCGTCTGCTTTATACTCTGCTTCTCGCTTTAGTCAGCCCTATTTTTCTTTACTCACTGTATAAGAAAAAACAGGGTAAGCCTTCATTTGGAGTTCGTTGGAAAGAGCTCTGGGGGATAACGCCAACTATCCAAGGGAAAAAGCCAATTTGGATTCATGCGGTTTCCGTTGGCGAATCTATTGCGGCTATTCCCGTCATTAAAGCGTTAAAGAAAGCGCAACCAACCCAAGACATTATCGTCACCACCACCACAGCGACCGGAGCCGAGCAGATCGCCAAATTAGGCGACTTGGTAGAGCATCGATTTATGCCGCTGGATTTTTCCTGGTGTGTTCGCCGCTTTATTCACACTGTTCAACCATCACAACTGCTGATCGTCGAAACCGAACTATGGCCAAATACGCTAAAAACCGTACATCAATCCGGAATTCCGATTACGATTATCAATGCTCGTCTTTCTGAACGCTCTTGTGTGCGTTATCAGCAGTGGCGTGCTTTTTTCAATTTGATTAAGCCTTATATTGACCGTATTTTGTGTCAATATCAGAGCGATGCCGAGCGCTTTATTCGCTTGGGTTTTGCGGCGTCTCAGGTTCAGGTAACAGGCTCCGTTAAGTTTGATATTGAAATTCCGCCTTCAGTACAACAAACAAGTATTGAGTTAAAGCAGCAATTTTCTGACCGCCCGGTCTGGATTGCCGCAAGCACTCATGAAGGTGAAGATAGCATTGTATTAGACGCTCATCGACAACTACTTGAACAGTTTCCAAGTGCGTTGCTAATTTTGGTTCCTCGTCATCCGGAACGTTTTACGCCAGTGTTCGAACTTTGTACAAAGCAAGGTTTTACAACTCAAAGAAGAACTGACAATACCTCCGTAGAGCAAAATTGTCAGGTCTATCTGGGAGACACCATGGGTGAGATGCTGATATTGCTTGGAGCGGCAGATATCTGTTTTATGGGCGGTAGCCTTGTTGGCGATAAAGTCGGTGGACATAATCTGCTTGAACCTGCCGCATTAGGCAAACCGTTACTTAACGGCCCCAGTTATTTCAATTTCAGTGAAATTGTGCAGATGTTGCAAGAGAGTGATGCGGTAAGTATTTGCAACAATAGCCAAGAAATGGCAAAGACACTAAAACAGCAATTTACCAATAGTGAGTTAATGAACAAGCAAGGGAAACTAGCACTGCAAGTCGTAGAACAAAACCGCGGCGCAATCGAAAAAACCGTCAGTGCGGTTCTTCCGGTGATGAACTAAGCTTGATACCCCTGCAACAATGTCAGCCAATCCTGTTGCTGCCACTTTATCCCGAACCGTTGCTGCTCTTTGTTAAATGAACGCAGCAAACGGTTTAGGTTGTCTTGTTTCCAATCGTCACCATTTTGCTGATAGCACTTATCGAAATCGATAATCCATACTTTGTTTTGCTCATCAAGCAGAATATTGTGAATATTCAAATCGGTATGGTTAACTTGCGCCGCATGCAATTTGGCGATCTGCTGACCAACGCGCTGGTAGATCTCATTAGTTAATGGCTGCTGTTGTAAAACCGCCACCAGATCGCGCGCATTGGCGATCTTCTCACTTAAAATATCCGCTTGATAGAAACAGCCTTGGCGCACCGCTCTTGCCGCAACGGGCTGAGGTACATTCACCCCTTGCTGGCGAAGATAATCAAGCAGTTTAAACTCAGCATAACTTCGAGTGTTGTGCCATCCGTTAAACCAGTAACTATCGCTCACCAATTTGCCAAACAGACCGCCACGACGATAATGGCGCAAAGCCCCCTCGCCTTGTTCTAGCTGTACAAACCAAGTTGTGCCCCGCCCTTGTGCGCTGCCGGTTATTTTGTTGTTTTGTTGCCAAAACAGCGGGTCAAAGCAGGACTCTACCGGTTGGCGAAGTAACTCGCTGTTGTACCAAATCTGTTGATTTTTTAATGTTAGGTTACGAATGTCAGACATAATCAATACGTTCTTAAGGTTCTATTTTTACGCTTATTCAAGCTAGGTACACGGGCTAGTATTATTTTGAGTCGTATAGCCTTGCTCTGGGTGATTTGGAACTGTCGGAAATGCGAGATACAACTGCTGATCTTTAACCATAGGGCTTAAGTAGTGTCGTCTTAACGTTTCGGTATTCATTCCAAGTAATTCGGCAAGATCATAAAGCCTTAAACAGTTAGGTGCAGCATGAGAGCAAAGCATTAGAATGATATTTTTTACATCTGATTTTTGTTTCCGACCTTGCTGCTGCGCCACAGGAAGCGCAATGTGTTTTAGCTCATTCCAAAGCTTCAAGTCTTCTTCAGTAAAACTATTTACCGGCTCCGGCACTAACTCCGGCACTAACTCCGGCACTAATAGTAACGGCTCGGATTCAAGCAAGGAAAGTTGCCTCGCACTAGGAGATGCGACAAAGCTGACATTCTTACCGGCAGCATTATCTGGAGTTGGAATCTCAATTCCTTTCAAGTGATAAATTTTACTTTTATGATTGCCTGCCGACTCTAAATACCCAGCCAAAACTAACTGGCTTAGTGCTAATGTCACTTCTCGGGTATGCTCTGATGTGAGAGAACAAATACGTTCATGATTAAACCAAGACTCTGTGATTGCTGTGACCAAGATGATTCGCTTAAGCTCACTTAACTGATTATATCCTCTGCCAAACAAGTCAACTAACTGCTGATGCAGTTCCGGTGAAAGAATGTTTACCATTCGAAGTTCTAACAGTGTTTGCCCTAGTTCATATTTTTCGTATAAATGCGGTGGTTGCCAATTTTGACTGCGGCAGTTGCTGTATATTTTAGGAATGCCTGAGCCAGCCTTTTCACTTAAACCAATATTCAAGAACATTTGGTGAATGGCGGGATTACGACATTGACTATTACCACCCGCAATAGCTTCTTGTACGGGAATGCGCATCAACCCTGGATTACGAAAGCCGATAAAATCAGGGTGTTTTTCGATGAGTATGTTATCTTCTGATTCAAAATCAGCATGCGCAAGAGTATTGACTAAAGCTTCTCGAATCGCTTCATGGGCAGGAGAGGTATCTAGCCGCTGACCATCATTAAGTTGAAAACCGACTTTTAATTCAGCGGTGAGCTTCCTATAAACCTTACGGTAAAAATCAAAAACATTGCCAGACCACGCCCCATCGGTATAAACACGATCAATCCAACGATGAGAACTATCATCTTTCTCTTGATAATCGAGAGAATAGGCAGGAAAGGCATCTTGTAATGCATTCCAGCGACCAAACATCACTAACCCAGCTAATGTTAACCCTGCAATACCTGATGCGCGATCTCGTTTCCAAGCTCGAATAGAACGCAAAAACTCCTGATCTGATAATTCCAAAAAAGGATGCTGAGGTTTAGCATCTTTAAACATCTGACGATAGATGCGTAAACTCTCTGGTTCAATATCATCGATAGTAAAGTGCTCTAACACTCGCTGATCACGCTCATTTTCTTGTTCGGCGATCATTTGTTTTACGATATCAGAAGAACATTTTTGGTCAGCTTCATAACGACGTACATAGCTACCTGTCAGTGGATTACCATTAATATAAACGGGACGCTCTTTACGTGAAGCTTTCGGAACATCAATATAAATGAGAGACTTACCGTCAATAAGTTCAACACGTACATTTCGTTCACTAAGTAAGTTACAGCTCACCTTATTAGTATTGTTGACAGTATCAATGATATTTTTGATTAACGGCGCAGGGTTTGCGATACCTTCAAGAATGAAACGGCCACGCTGTTCCCTAATACCAAGCAGGATCACGCCTCCCCGAGTATTAGCGAAGGCACTATAAGTTTCCCACATGTCATTAGGTACAGCACCTTTACCATCACGACCACCCGCAAGTTTGCATTCAACTTCAACGCTTTCTTGTAACGCTTGAATATCATCGAGACTGTTTAGGGTTAATTGACGAATATTAGGCATAATCAATAGTTCTTAAGGTTGTATTTTTACACTCATTCAGGGTTAGTACGTTGTGCTTTCACTGATGGCATAGCGTATCATTCATTAAAGTTCTCCGCACAGTTTTACATTCATTGTTGCAATACGCATAATTAGCGTAATTTCTCTTTATATTGAAGACTTATGGCTCTATTTAGCTCTGCTCCGAAATCTTTATGTGTACTGCGTCTATCAGCAATTGGTGATGTTTGCCATGCTATTTCTGTTGTGCAAGCCATTCAAGCACATTGGCCTGAAACTCAAATCACCTGGGTTTGCGGCAAAATTGAAGCTCAGTTGATATCTGATCTGCCCGGCATTCGTGTGGTGGTGTTTGATAAGAAATTGGGATTTGCCGGAATGAAGGCGTTGTGGACAACGCTAAGCCATGACCGTTTCGACGCTCTGCTACATATGCAAGCCGCGCTGCGTGCCAGTATTCTGTCGTGGGGGATTAAAGCTCGCTATAAAATTGGTTTTAGTAAAAATCGTACCCGTGAAGGTCAGTGGTGGTTTACTAATCGTCATTTGCCGCCGACTGAGGCTTTTCATGTATTGGATAACTTTGCTGAATTCGCTCGCTATTTGGGAGTTCCGTTTGATAAGCCAAACTGGAATATTCCGCTGTCCGAACAAGACATGGCTTTTGCTACCGAAGCATTACAAGGTAAACGAACACTGGTGATTAGCTCTGCGGCAAGTAAAGACAGCCGCAACTGGCTGACTGAGCGTTATGCGGCTATCGCTGATTATGCGAGCAACAATGGGCTACAGGTAGTGTTGTGCGGTTCTCCTGCGGAAAGAGAAGTGAAACTGAGTAACGCGATTACCAATTTATGTCAGCAGCCCGTGATCAACTTAGTTGGGCAAACCTCATTAAAGCAACTGACGGCGGTTTTAAAGCAAGCGACAGTGGTACTCGCGCCAGATTCAGGCCCAGCGCATTTAGCAACCACTCAGGGAACACCGGTCATCGGTTTATACGCGCACAGTAATCCATTACGTACCGGGCCTTACAATAGTATTGAATTAAGCGTAAATGCCTACCAACGCCTTGCCGAAAAGCAGTTCAATTGCCCAGTAAGCGAGCTAAAATGGGGAACGCGTTTGAAAGGTGATGATTTAATGCAAGATATTCAGGTTGATGAGATTAAGCAACGACTAACGCCATTCTTCACAGGACAAAATTATGACTGAGCATAAACCAACGCTTGGCGTTTTAATGATCGTTAAGAATGCGGAGCAACATTTGCAAAAGACGCTTAGCTCCGTCCATCAGTGGGTTGATGAAATCGTCATTCTTGATTCCGGTAGTACAGACAGCACACTTGATATCGCGAAACGTTATACCGATAAAATTTACCATCAGGAGTGGCTGGGTTTCGGCCCTCAACGACAAAAAGCGCAAAGCTATATGACAGCAGATTGGATCCTGCCTCTTGATTCTGATGAAGAAGTCTCTGAGGAACTGCGTTTGTCTATCTTAAACGCTATCGCCAATGATGATGGTCGGTCTGTCTACCAAATTAATCGCTTAACAGAAGCATTCGGCAAATTCATTCACTATTCAGGCTGGTCGCCTGATTGGGTAACACGCCTCTATCGCAGAGAAACCACTCAATATAACGATGTGCTGGTGCATGAATCGGTCATCATTCCTGACGGGGTCCAACTTAAGTCGCTTCAAGGTGACTTATACCATTACACCATTGATAATCTGCCTAATTATGTAGAAAAAACTCAGCGCTATATGAAAGCTTGGGCAGATCAACGTGAAGGGCGTAAAAAATCCTCGCTCGCTGGTGCAATTATGCATGGTTTTTTCCGTTTTTTTAAAATGTACATCATCAAACGCGGCTTTCTTGATGGTCGTCATGGGCTATTGATTGCTCTATTAAGTGCCAATACGACGTTTACCCGTTACGCTGACTTATGGTTACGTGACTATGCTAAAAAGCAGCAAGAGAAGAAGCACTGAATCATATCTGCCACGTTAACTTAGCGTCTGGTTATCACGGCGGAGAAAATCAAACTCTGCAGTTAATCAAACAACAAATAAAAATGGGCTATCAACTCACTGTTGTGGCTAATCCAAACAGTCCTTTTTTTCATAAGGTATCAGAGCTACCTTGCCGTGTTGTGGCCTGTAAGCACTATCTGTTACAGCACGCAAAATCTGTCACACAAGGCTGTTCTCTTATCCATGTTCATGAAGGTAGAGCAATTTACTGGGCATGGTTGCAAAACAAGCTGCACAATATTCCGTATATTGTCACTCGCCGTATTGATAACCCACTGAAAAAAAAATGGCTTGCTAACCAAGCCTATAGCAACGCCTCGGCGCTTGTTGGGCTGAGTAATATGATCGCATCCAGAATTCAGGCTGCTTATCCGAATAAAATGCTCGAAATTATCCCAAGCTCTCCGGTGACTTATCCAGTAAATGAAGAAAATGTGAAGCTCATTAAACAGCAGTTTACGGGGCGATTTCTAATCATTCATGCGGCTAACATGCTAAAACATAAGGGTTTTGATGTAACTCTCGCTGCCGCGAAACAATTGCAAGAAAGTGGCTCTCCTGTCCATTTTGCGCTTCTTGGCGACGGAAAAGAAAGAACTGCGTTGGAACTGCAAGCTAAGAGCCTATCGAATGTGACGTTTATGGGTAAGCAAAGCAACATGGGAGATTGGTTCGCAGCTGCCGATTTATTGATCCATCCTTCGTACAGCGAGGGGTTAGGCTCAGTGATCCTGGAAGCCATGGGCAGTGGGCTACCGGTTATTGGCACCAATGCCGGCGGTATCCCTGATATTATTGAAAATAACCATTCTGGGTTGCTGATTGAGCCCGGAGACGCTCACAGCTTAGCGAATGCGATAACGAAAATTCGTACCGATGAGCAGTTACGCGAAAAATTGTCTACGGGTCGTCAACAAAAATTGACCACCTTCCTGATTGAATATACTGCGCTACGCTATCAAGAGCTCTACTCTCGTGTAGCAGCCGATAGCTCCAATCAATAGATAAACAGATTGATAAACATGAACGCCATTTAAAATCATAACTGAGGCAATAACAATATAATGAAAATCATGATTTTTAGCTCATACAATGACGCCTGGAACAGTGTTCGTCCTGAGGGTGAAATGTTTATTGAAATGGCAAAGTTAGGACATGAAGTCACTATCGTCACTCAGGGTTCAGCAGAGTATGTTTCTCGCTTTCGCGATAACGGCATTAAAGTGATTGATTGCTATCCAACCAAGAAAATTTGCCTCAACAGTATTAAAACGCTGCGCAAAGAGCTGAGCGAGCACCACTATGATGTGGTGTATGCCATGAATTCTAAGACGATTCCTAATGCGGCATTTGCCTGTATTGGCTTTAAGCACACCAAAATGGTGACTTATCGAGGCACTGTCGGCGGCTTGTATCGTCATGATCCAAGCGCGTATCTCACTCACCTGCACCCTCGTGTTGATGGTGTCAGTTGCGTAGCACAAGCGGTGACGGATGATGTACGCAAGCACTGTTGGAAAAATCCACAAAATATTGTCACGATCTACAAAGGCCATGATATTGCATGGTATCAGGCACAAGCTGCGGATTTAAACACTTTAGGCTTGCCAGAGAATGCATTCGCCGTGATTTGTATCGCCAATGCTCGCCCCAGCAAAGGGGTTCACGTTCTTCTTGAAAGTGCGAAGCAGCTTGCCGAATTAACCCATCTTCATCTGTTGTTAGTGGGTCGAGATATGGATACAGAACAAAATCTTGCGCTCGCACAACAAAGTGGGATGAAAGAAAGAATTCACTTCCTTGGCTATCGCAAAGATGTCCCTGAATTGCTTGCAGCAAGTAAGGTTCAGGTACAACCGTCGATCAGTGGTGAGGGTTTACCGAAAACCATTATCGAAGCGATGGCAATGGGAATTCCTTCGGTTGTGACGACAACCGGTGGCGGTAAAGAGCTGCTGATCGATGATGAAACTGGATTTATTGTTCCAGTAAAAGATGCCAAAGCGATTGCAGATAAAATTCAGTGGTTATATCAATCAGAACCCGATCGCCTAGTTATGGGTAAAAAAGCGCAACAGAGAATGATTAACGACTTTTCCTGTCAAGAAAGTGCCAAAAAGCATTTGGCTTTTTTTGAATCGTTATTTGTTCATTCAAACTAATTAGGGCTTACGACTGTGAAAGCAAAAAACCTCTCCCGCGTCATCTACCCAGGTACCTTTGATCCGATCACCAACGGACATCTGGATTTGATTGTGCGCGCTGCCAATATGTTTGATGAAGTGATTATCGCCGTGGCAGCGAGTCCGAGTAAGAACACCCTATTTACCTTGGATGAGCGCGTAGCGTTTGCTAAGCAAGTCACTGCTCATTTACCCAATGTGAGCGCCAAAGGTTTTTCCGGCTTGATGGTGGATTTTGCCAAAGCAGAAAAAGCGACGGTGTTAGTGCGAGGGCTGCGTACCACAGTCGATTTCGAATACGAATTTGGTTTGACCAATATGTACCGCCGTTTGATGCCGGAATTAGAAAGTGTGTTTTTAACTCCGGCAGAAGAATACGCTTTTATCTCATCAACCATAGTACGTGAAGTGGCGATTCATGGTGGCAATGTGGATGAATTCGTACCTGAAGTGGTCGCGAATGCGTTGCATAGTAAGAAGATTATTGAGTAATAGGTACGTGGTTCTCCCCCTCAAATGAGGGGGAAGTGTAAAAACGGCTAAGGTGTCATGGGCAACACTTGCGAACGCAGGTAATAGTCCTGTAATTGGTGATAATCTTTCCCCCAATCCGTATCAAATTTAGGATCGGTTTCTGGCTGAGCCTGGCTAAACAACCCATGTTGTTTGTCCCATGGATGGAATACCCCAGAGCCATTACTACTGAATGCACCGTAGGAATTAATACTGCGTGTCGCATTGTAGCCCCAATTGCTTACGCCTTCAGGTGAAAGCATATTCTCCCCTCCTAATGAGATGTAATCCTGATCAGATAAACTCACATTATACAGCGTTGGGAAAATGTCCCGATGCGAACCAATTCGTTGTGGATCATAACGATAGGGCATATTCGCAAGGATCGATTGTGGAATATTAAGGTAAAATGGCACCGCATAAGTTAAACCAAATTCGGTGGGCTCGTCGGCACTGGCGTAGCGCATGCGGTGATCGCCAGTGACAGCAATCACGGTGTTGTTCTTCAGTTTATCAGAGTGCTTAATGCGGTTAATAAACTGCCCCAACGCATCGGAGGCATACTGGAACGTATTCAGCAGTGTTTTTGCTTGCTCTCCCTGATAACCGAGTAGCGACGACAAGCGCTCATTCATCGCCGTCGGTTTTGGCTGATAATATTCTGGCACGACATAAGGTGAATGGTTAGTCACCGTCATAATAAAGATAAATGTGGGTTTTTCCGCTTGTTCCAGTAGTTTGTTGGCAAATTTGAACATATAACCATCGGCAACCCCCCAGACTCCCGAATATTTTTCCGCTTCAGGGAAAGCTTCAATAATGTCGTTTTCATCATAGACACGATCAAATCCCTGAACAGGCAGATAGTTCGCTAAATTCCGCCACATACCATTACCACCGTAGAGAAAAACCACGTTATAACCGGCCTTTTTGTATGGCAAAATCGCCGAGCTTGGCAACGGCTTATTCTGAATGGAAGAATGGCTGATCGTCGCTATTGGGCTGTGGAACAGTGTCATCACGATACTATCAATCGTTGCCGACGTTCCTGCCATAAAGCGTTCAAACCAAAAACCTTGTTTAACATAAGGACGAAAACTACCGAGCAGATCGTTCTTTTCTTCATCATCTTCAACCAAAATGTTCATGCCCATGCTTTCCATCATAGTTAGCACGACATGCGGCGGGTTTTGCTGTAAATAGTCATTATCAGGCGTGTGATATTCCGGCGTTGCCTGACCGAGCATTTTTTCCATTAAAGCGGTTAACTCAGTATTAGAAACCGGTGCGAAATGATGCTGTTCTTTATAGTCTGAGATTGCCCAGTCGAACGCCATAAATACGTTCGGTGTGATCATATTCAGCGGTTTATAGGCTGACACACTGGCGTGATAACGCTTGAGAGGATGGCTGCCTAACGTGCCTCGAGCAATAATAAAAGTAGTGAGGACCACAACTAAGATCAGCAATGAACTTAGGCTCCAATGCCAATTCCGATCGGTATTCAATCGCCCAACAGGGGCCGATAAAAAGCGCTTACCGCATACATAAGCTAACCCAGCTACTACGAGTGAAGTGAATATGCTGCGTAAAATGGGGTAGTCTTGCCACATGTTGTCTATGATGGCCTTGGTGTCATCTTGCCAAAATCCAAAAACAAACAGATCAACATAACTGCCGTAGGTTTGATAATAATAGAAGTTGCCAATAGACCCGGCGGTATAAAGAAATACGATAACAGCATGATAAGTTAGGGAAAATTTCAACCATGATTGATATCCCCTGTAGAATGCCGCACAAATCAGCCCGCTAAGTAACAGAGGGGCATAAGCAATAGCAGTGACTTTGGCATCAAAACGACCGCCAACCAAAAACGCACGCCAGATGTCATCACCAATACCATCTTGGGGCAGCATATGCTGAATGCTAAAAAAGAAAATTCCGCGTGAAATCAGCAATACCATGAATGAAAAGACACAGTATTGCAGCATCAGCAAACATAGCTGGCGCAGGTGAGATTGGTAATTTGAGTTCATAGCATTAAACAACAACGAGAGTCACCGACCTCAGGAGGCGTCACTTCTACGTAATTAATTTTTTTATCAGTTAAACAAAACAGGGAGGAAATAATACAGGATGGGTATCGTTATGCTGTAGGGAAAAAAGAGGAAACAAAGGAGGAAAACTCCTCCTTTTCGGCAACGATCACACTTTATAAAATTCTCGATACCATTGCACAAAGTTCGCCACACCTTGCTCAACGCCCACTTGGGGTTTGTATTGCGTAGCTGCAAATAAGTCATCGGTGTCGGCATAAGTGATATAGACGTCACCCGCTTGCATTGGCAGCAGGTTTTTCTTCGCTTCAATGCCTAGTGCGGTTTCTAACGCCTGAATGAAGTCCATCAGCTTCACAGGGCTGCCGTGACCGATGTTGTACACTCGGTAAGGCGCAGAACTGGTGGCCGGAGTGCCCGCTTCCACACTCCACTCCGGGTTAACTTGTGGAACCACATCTTTGATACGCAGAATACCTTCAACAATATCGTCGATATAAGTGAAGTCGCGCTGCATATCGCCGTTGTTGTATACATCAATGGCGTCACCGTTGATGATCGCTTTGGTAAACTTGAACAACGCCATATCCGGGCGCCCCCAAGGGCCGTAAACGGTGAAGAAACGCAGCCCAGTGGTTGGCACACCGTAAAGATGAGAATAGGTGTGTGCCATTAACTCATTGGATTTTTTGGTTGCCGCATACAAAGAGACTGGGTGATCCACGCTATCTGAAGTATGGAATGGTGTTTTGCGGTTCAGCCCGTAAACCGAGCTTGAAGAGGCGTAAACTAAGTGCTTGATTTTATTATGACGACAACCTTCAAGAATGGTTAAGTGACCAACAAGGTTGCTGTCGGCATACGCCATTGGGTTATCGATAGAGTAACGTACACCAGCCTGAGCCGCTAAATGGATGACTTTATCAAACTGCTCTGTGGCGAACAGATCAGCAACCGCTTCGCGATCAGCGATATCCATTTCAAGAAAAGAAAAGTTGTCATGCGCTGCACGTTCTAAACGCGCATCTTTTAACGCCACATCGTAATAATCGTTGAGGTTATCGATGCCAACCACTTGATGCCCTTCAGCACAAAGGCGTTCAACCACTGCCGAGCCAATAAAGCCCGCAGCGCCCGTCACTAAATATTTCATCGCTATTCTCTTAGAATAAAAATTCACAAAATTATATCACAAACCATAATCGTCACGATGAATCAATGCTGACACACAGGGCAAAAAAACGTATTCCTCTGCCCTATTTTTACATCGCTAATCGGTTCGCCACAATTCGGGCAAGCTTGCTTGGCTCTGCCATACACTAGCAGCTCTTGTGCGAAATACCCCGGTTTACCATCGGCTTGCGCAAAATCTTTCAGTGTTGTCCCGCCTTGAGCAATTGCGCCTGTCAGTACCGCTTTGATTTCTGCCACCAGCGTTTGCCATTCGTCCAAAGATAAAGAACACGCAGGGCGCTGTGGGTGAATTCGCGAGCGAAACAGCGATTCGCTGGCGTAGATGTTCCCCACGCCGACAACAACTTTGTTGTCCATAATAAACTGCTTAACCGCCACCCGCTTATTCTTGGCTTTGTCAGCAATATAATGTGCGTCGAATTGTTCAGTTAGCGGCTCAGGACCGATATTGGCTAACACCGGATGCGATTCCCCTATTGGGCTCCACAACCAGGCACCAAAGCGACGCGGATCGTTATAGCGCAATACTTTGCCATTGCTTAGTGTGAGATCCACATGATCGTGTTTGCCGGCAGTGATAAACCCGTCGAGCACACGCAGAGAACCCGACATACCAAGATACACAATCGCGCAGCCAATATCGGTTTCAATCAGCAGGTACTTTGCTCTTCTGGAGATAGAGCGAATAACCTGCCCTTCCATCAGTTTCAACTGTGCCGGAATGTCCCAACGCAATTTTGGGGTGCGAAAGACCAGCGACTGAATTTTCTGCCCCACAAGATGAGGAGAAATACCCAAACGACTCACTTCGACTTCTGGGAGTTCTGGCATTAGATTTCCTTGTTTATTAGTGTCTTTATATTTTAAACACAATCCCCCTCAGCACAGGCTGATAATGATTTCCATACACCAAAGGTCGCATTATCTGCTGCCGCTTTGGTTTACTTGATAATAAAGGGGATAATTGTTCTATGGAATGTAGCCAGTTGATAGAGTCAGAACAGCGATAAGAGATCAATTTGATTATATTCATATAGTCATGAATGAGATTTCGATTAATCAAATGTTCATGGTGCGCAATTCTGTTTCTAACAAGACGTATCGACTCCAACGAATTATAAATGTCTGAAAGTAATGAAGCTGTAGTTAAATGCCCGGTGCCATTGGGAAACATGTTCAATAATTCTACATCCCAAATACGGGTTGAATGTCGGCTAGTGAACATTTTCTGCCAAAACACGAATTTTAACTCAGGAATAACTTTACCTGTAGTTGCCTTATTGCGTCTTGCGTTAACTAAATCAGCTCTTGGGTTGTATCGTCCTTTACTGGGCAATGTAAGTTCGAAGGTACGTTCCCAAGGCCAGCGCTCGCCATAAATTTTAGTCAAAACATCATTAACAGCGTTTCTTACCACCACTTCACAAATATGTATTGGTAACATGAAAGCCGACGACACTTGACCATTCCAGCTATACAGATTCAACGCACTCACAATACAATACGGATGTCCGTAGTAATCCTGAAAAGTCTTAAGTCGCGTCTCTGACAACGCTTTAGCTACATTAGTTAAAATGAAATTATTTGACGAGTAAGACAATTTTTCTTATCCTTATGCCACTAGCTACGAGATCCGCGGGCGTAAGCCTCCACTTGTAGACGCACGAAGTAGGAAGCCCAAGCATTTATGTTTGGGCTTTTCTCATTCTACCTAACCATAAATCCTATTAGCATCTTGAACTAATGAAAGATGGTTTAAGTTATGAGGATTGGGACCATAAGCGCAAACTAAAACTTACTCCGGCAACAAATACCCTTGCTCAACCGAAATCGCTACCCACTTATCCTGCCAGTTTTTAAACAGCCAAAAACGTGGGGTCTGATAAAAAGTGATCCTTTGTGGTTCTTCCTGGTCGCTATACCACACCTCTACCGTTTGTGGATTACGCAGAATAGGCTGGAACGACTGATAGGTTTCATCGTCCACTTCCGTACCAACCAGCGCTTGCCAACGCTCGACTAATGTTTCAGGTGCAATGCTGCTTGGCGGTGTTGCTCGCCAGCGCCCTTGATTTTTTTCTAACGATAGCTGAGGGAAATGCATAGCCTGAAGCTGCCATTCGTGATTAAGCAAGGAGGGATAAGCTGGTGCTGGCGGTTCCATAAAGTAGGTTTTTATCACGGCGGGAAGATTTAATACCCCGATAAATAGCACCACAGCCAGAATAAGAATGTTGTTCCACCGACGACGGCGGTTAGGAGAAACACGCATTGGTGCTGTCCTTAGTAACCAAATGATTAAGTTAGAATAACAGAGCCAGAAATTGAGACAAGCGAACTAAACTTGCTTCTATTATTGAGCCATTGGAGGCCACAACTGTGCGGCATGCAGAATGCGCAAGATACGCACGACGGAAGCCTCTTTTGTGCATACAACTGTATATACAACAATAAAATTTGCTCTGACAACCATTTCTCGCGTACCTTCAACTCGGCCAGATCGATAAAGATGTGGGTGTTCCAACAACTTCATAGATTTTCTATCTATGTCCTCTTTCAGTCGTTGGGCAGCATCAGGGTTATCATCCGAGATATAATCAATAATCGACAACAAATCGACGCGAGCTTGTTGCGACCATTCAAGTTCAAGCACTGCGTTTACTATCGATCATTGATTGTACCTCGTCCATAACGTTCTGATGCGGAACGCCCGGGTAGGAGTCAGACAAGGCTTCGAGTACCTTGGTCCGGAACCATTCATCGTGGGTTTGTGAGTCAATAGTCAAACCGGCAGGTAAGCCACCTTCTTTAGATACTCGTGTGAGAAAGATACGTACTGCATCTGAGATAGATAAACCGAGATTAGCAAGCGTTTCTGTCGCTTCGGCCTTGAGCTTATCGTCTACACGAATGTGTAACATAGATGTTTGAGCGGTCATCGTTGTATTTCCTACTGGTATCTATCTCTTTTCATTATGTATCTCATTTGAGACATAGTCAAATGAGGTGCATAAAACCCAACACTAGTGGTTAACGATTTTCTTGAATGTGGCGTTGCGAGTTTATCGGCTAAAACGAGGAACAGGCAGTTGTTGATCCGTACCTAAACTATCAGCCCATGCTTGCACTAACAAATGCTCAATAACGTTCCCAGCGTTGACATCTTCTAACCCTGCTTGAGTCAATTTATCAGCCTTATTATCCGGAGAACTCTGTACCACGGCAGTTTGCTTCACATTATTCATATTCGTAAAACTCCTTAAAAGAAAAAACCCAACCATATAGGCTGGGTTTTCTTACTACTTTAAAGAAAGCGATCAATTACTTGATTTTTGCTTCTTTGTACACAACGTGTTGGCGAACTACTGGATCAAACTTTTTGATCTCGAATTTGCCTGGCATGTTGCGCTTGTTTTTGTCAGTAGTGTAGAAGTGACCAGTACCAGCAGATGATACTAGACGAATTTTCTCACGAATGCCTTTAGCCATTGCCTAATTCCTCTTAAACGTTTTCGCCACGTGCACGAATGTCAACAAGAACAGCGTCGATGCCTTTCTTGTCGATGATACGCATGCCTTTAGCAGTTAGACGTAGTTTAACAAAACGTTTTTCGCTCTCTACCCAGAAACGATGAGTTTGTAGGTTCGGCAGAAAACGACGCTTAGTAGCATTTTTTGCGTGTGAACGGTTGTTACCCGTTACTGGACGCTTACCAGTTACTTGGCATACTCGGGACATGAATGTCTTCTCCAAATCGTTTCAGCTCGATATCAACCTTGCTGGCTGAACCTCTTAATGCTCAAAATGAACGGATTAATGCTCAAAATGAACGGAAGTTAAAACCGCTATGGAAAATCCACGCAAGGCTATCAAAGGTCGCGCATTATACTAACTTGATATGCATTGCTCAAGACCCGAACAGATCCTTTTTGCAGGATTCGCTGATCTTTTTTCTCTGGCGAGCTGAATTAGTGTTAAAAAATGTGTGCGAATCATACCAGAAAACCAGAGAAAGCTAAGCATTTTTTACACATTCAGGCGAAATCATCAGCAAATGGCCTTTAAGCCTTGTTTTTATATTATTTTGTCATTGCTGCGTAAAAAATTTTGTCATTCCTGTGAAGACAGGAATCTAAACCCGAGCACACGCACAAAGAGCGAGATCCCGGATAAATACTGCGTATTTTCCGGGATGACGCGAGTGAGCTGGCGTATTTTCTGGGATGACAGCAGGTTGTATTTTCCGGGATGATGACCGTAGCGGCACATTTCCCAGTTTGACAGTCGCGGAGCTGGCGCATTTTTCGGGATAACGAGAGAGGAGCCCTCTCACATCCACCCTCGTTCGGCAAAAGAAACGATTTCTCCGTCACCGACCACAAAATGGTCCAAAACACGGATATCCACTAACGCTAGCGCGTCGCAGATGCGGTTGGTGATCCTTCTGTCTGATTGGCTTGGTTCTGCCACGCCAGAGGGGTGATTGTGCGCCAGTATCAAGGCAGCTGCATTATGTTGCAGGGCGCGTTTCACTACCTCTCTTGGGTAGACACTTGCGGCATCAATGGTGCCTTCGAATAAGATTTCATCTTGTATCACCCGATGTTGATTATCGAGAAAAAGTATATAGAACGCTTCTCTTTGTTTGTCGCGCAGTACGCTTGATAAATATAACTGCGTTTGCTGAGGGCTGGTTAACGCCGATCCTCGTTTTAATGTTTCTGCCAAAAAGCGTTGGGTAATTTCCAGACAAGCTTGCATTTGTACATATTTGGCTTCCCCTAACCCTTTGTGCTGGCAAAAATGATCTTTGGATGAGGAGAATAGTGATCGCAAGGAACCAAACTCGTTTAATAACAGATCCGCCAGTTCCAGCACGTTCATCCCTTGCGTCCCCGTGCGCAGCAATATTGCCAGCAGTTCGACATCAGAAAGTGCCTTTGGGCCGCGTGCAAGCAGTTTTTCGCGCGGCATAGCATCATTGGGAAGGAATTTTCGTTTCATATCAGTTCCTGTATGTATTCTTCCTAGTTAAGGATTTTTGACATACAAAACTGAAAAATCCCCAACATCGCAAACCGACTTTGGGGATTTTTAGAGTCAATTCAATATTTTATTGATTAAGCGTGTTAATTAAACCTTAAAGTGACCAACCAAACTGCCCACTTTATCACCCGACTGAGTGAGTCGATGGCTGATCGACGCGGAGTATTTCAGGTTGTCACTCAGATCGTTAACGATGTGCTGAATGGTCACCAAGTTCTGGTTAATCTCTTCCGATACCGCACTTTGCTGCTCAGCGGCGGAGGCGGTTTGCGTACTCATATCCTGTATCACAGAAACAGCGCTTGAAATGCCCGAAAGCATTTCTTTGATCTGCACTGACTCTAACGCGGTTTTCTCACCGCGTTCCTGGCTGATCGTCATGCTCGACACCGCTTTGTCGACGCCTTGATTGAGCGCATCAAGCATAGTACTGATCTCTTTGGTGCTGTTTTGCGTGCGACTTGCTAACGAGCGAACTTCGTCCGCCACAACCGCAAAGCCTCGGCCTTGTTCGCCAGCGCGCGCCGCTTCTATCGCGGCATTCAGGGCAAGCAGGTTGGTTTGGTCGGCAATGTCACCAATCACTTTCAGCACTTGGGTGATCTTATTCGCTTGTTGACTGAGCTCCTGAATCGCATCGGAGGTCAGGCCGACTTCATTCACCAAGGCACCAATGCCTTCGATGGCTAAATTCACTTCTCGCTGCGCTTCGATAATTTGCTGGTTGGCCGACTCAATCGCCTGTGCCGTCGAGTTCGTGTTATTGGCCACCTCACGTGAAGTGGCACTCATTTCCGTTACGGCGGTCACCACTTTGTCGGTTTCCAGACAGTGATCGTTCATCTGCTTGCTCGACGTAGTGGTTTGCTTATCAAGTTCCATCGCCGCCGAGCTGACGTCTTCTGCCGAATGGCGAATATCAGCGATCATCGGGTGAAGCTTATCCATGAAATCATTGAATGCTTTCGCTACTTCACCAATTTCGTCATGGCTCTCGACTTTCAAACGCGCGGTTAGATCACCGCCACCGGCGGCCACATTTTTCAAAGAACCAACGATGTGCTGTAATGGTGCCACGCCACGCGCGACTAACCAGCTAACAATCAAACTGGTAATCAATAAGCCTAAGAAAGAGAAACCTACCGCCGAATAGGTTTGACCATGCAAAACAGCCAAACGCTGCTTTTGATATTCGGCAAGCTGAGTGTCGATATCATCGATGTAAATGCCCGTACCGAGTACCCAATCCCATTTCGGTAGATATTCTGCATAGCCCAATTTCGGTGCTTGCGCTTTAATTGACGGTTTCATCCATGAGAAATACAAAAAGCCATCACCGGTTTTAGAAGCCTCAATTAGACCGGCAATCACTGGTACACCGTTGTCATCTTTTAATCCGTAAAGGTTTTTGCCTTCCAGGGCAGGGTTCATGGCGTGAAGCGTGTTCACCCCTTGTGAATCATAGGCAAAGAAGTAGCCATCGCTTTCAAAACGCATCGATTTTAAAATTTCTTTAGCTAATGCTTTGTTCTCAGGAGTGTTTTCCTGTTCATAAAGGGACTTAACCGCCGTCACCCCCATCATTAAGTAGGCTTTTAACTCTTGTTTGCGACTGTTGACTAACTGCTCACGATATTGAGTCAGCTCTTGTTGCAAACTGTTCATGCCTATCCAGTAATAGACCATTGAACTGACACTGGTAATTAAAACTAACGGAACAACCGTAAGTAATAATAACTTGGTACGACTTCTCATCGAACGAAACATAAACCACCCTAATACATTCTATTGGCTCTAATAATAATTCTAATATTATCGGCTGCTGGTGATACGAACTAAAAGTAAATTTCGCCAATTTGTAGACGCACTCTCATATATTTGTTTAGTGTTAAAGCTCTATTTGACTCGGCTCATGCATATTGTCGGAGTTGTGATAACATAACCCGCAGATTTTTTGAGGAATCCAGAATGCAAACTTTGGCAGCAAAGAAAATTCTGCTTGGCATCAGTGGCGGTATTGCCGCCTACAAATGTGCAGAATTAACGCGACGTCTGATTGAGCGTGGCGCACAAGTGCAAGTGGTCATGACAGACGCAGCTCGCGAGTTCATTACCCCGCTTACTATGCAGGCGGTATCCGGCAATCCGGTCTCTTACAGCTTGCTTGACCCGAGTGCCGAAGCATCAATGAGCCACATTGAACTGGCGAAATGGGCGGATTTAGTGCTTTTGGCGCCAGCAACGGCCGATTTGATTGCGCGCATGGCTGCGGGTATCGGCAATGATTTGTTGACCACGTTGGTGTTGGCAACCGACGCGCCGATTGCGGTATCTCCGGCAATGAATCAGCAGATGTACGCTAATCCTGCCACTCAAGAAAACCTCACCACCCTTGCGCGTCGCGGTGCCATGATTTGGGGGCCAGCTTCTGGTCAGCAAGCGTGTGGCGATGTGGGCAAAGGTCGCATGTTAGAGCCGATGGATCTCGTTCATCACTGTGAAGCTTTTTTTGCTGAAAAGCCGCTGCCTAGTGAAAAACCGTTAGCCAGTGAAAAACCATTAGCAGATAAACGCGTGCTCATCACCGCAGGGCCCACTCGTGAAGCCTTAGATCCGGTTCGTTACGTGAGCAATCACAGTTCTGGCAAAATGGGCTTTGCCATTGCAGACGCTGCGGCAAAAATGGGCGCGCAAGTGACGTTAGTGGCAGGCCCTGTGAGTTTATCGACGCCTGAGCAAGTAAAACGGATCAATGTGCAAAGTGCGCTGGAAATGCATGCTGCGGTAATGCAAGCGGCGACAGAACACGATGTCTTTATTGCTTGTGCCGCCGTGGCCGATTACCGACCTGAGCAAGTGGCAGAGCAGAAAATCAAGAAAACCGGCGATAACGACACGCTGATCATCACTATGGTTAAGAACCCTGATATCGTCGCGGCGGTTGCAGCGCTAACAGAGAAGCGGCCGTTTACCGTCGGTTTCGCCGCAGAAACACAAAATGTTGCGCATTATGCACGCGCCAAGTTAGTCAATAAAAACCTCGATATGATTTGTGCCAACGATGTGTCGGTTGCAGGGCAAGGTTTTAATAGTGATGACAACGCATTAACTGTCTATTGGCAGAAAAATAAGCAGGGGCAACAAGGTGAGCAATCACTTCCATTAAACAGCAAATCAGAGCTTGCACGCAGCTTAATGCTACTGATAAATGAACAATTGTAGAAGGCAGGTGCCGTCTGAATTTGTTGACAAAATCCCTTTCCGTCATTCCAGCGAAGGCTGGAATCTACTTACAGCGCGTGTTGTTATTAGATTCCAGACATTTCGTTCCGAAATTCTGGAATGACGAATATTGAGATTTGTCATCAGATAGAGATAGCTTTTGCCAACTATTTTTCTAAATTGAAATATCACTAACAAGTAATGGCGTCTATTCCATGCAACCATTACCTCGTTACTAACAGTGATAACCAGAAGGAAGATACGGGTTATGGCCGGCAATAAAAAAACCAATCGCCGCGAAGAAATTCTCCAGGCTCTTGCGCAAATGCTTGAGTCAAACGAAGGTGCATCACGCATCACCACCGCAAAACTCGCCGCGCAAGTGGGCGTTTCAGAAGCCGCGTTATATCGCCATTTTCCAAGTAAGGCGCGGATGTTTGAAGGGCTGATTGAGTTTATTGAAGAGTCTTTAATGTCGCGTATCAACCGTATTATTGACGAAGAAAAAGACACGCTGAATCGTATTCGTTTAGTCATGCAACTGATTCTGGCTTTTTCAGAACGTAACCCGGGGCTGACAAGAATTTTATCTGGCCATGCTCTAATGTTTGAAAATGAGCGTCTGCGTGACAGAATTAACCAACTGTTTGAACGAATTGAAACCTCTTTGCGCCAAATCCTGCGCGAGCGTAAAATTCGTGAAGGTAAATCATTTCCTGTCGACGAAAAAACATTAGCCGCCCAACTTCTCGGTCAGGTTGAAGGAAGTTTGAACCGTTTTGTCCGTTCAGATTTCAAATACCAACCCACTGAAAATTTTGAACAATACTGGGCACTGCTCAGCGCACAAATTCAGTAATCACGATTAAAGTCATCACTATGAAGCAAGACAAATACAGCCAACCATCATTTACTCTGTCGCTACTCCATCCAAAACATTGGGGAGTTTGGCTCGGTTTTGGCTCGCTCGCATTGATTGTCAATCTCCTTCCTTACTCGCTTTTGTTTAAGCTCGGTAGAAAGTTGGGCGCACTCAGCATGCGATTTGGCAAAAAACGTATGCACGTAGCACGGCGAAATTTGCAATTGTCGTTCCCGGATAAAAGCCCAGAAGAGATCGAAGCGATGGTTATCGATAACTTCAAAAATACCGGTCTCGCACTGATTGAAACAGGTATTACCTGGTTCTGGCCAACGTGGCGTTTTAAACGTCTGATTATCGCCAAAGATATCGACTTGCTTTATCAATACAAAGCTAAGAACCAGGGCGTTTTATTGTGTTGTGTACATGCGCTTAACTTAGAAATTACCGCACGTGCGTTTGCTGCATTAGGCACGGGGATTCAAGGCTATGGCGTTTTTCGTCCGCACAACAATCCGGCTTACAACTTCATCCAATATTGGGGAAGAACTCATGACGGTAACAAGCTTATAGATCGCAAAGATGTGAAAAAGATGATCCGCGTGATGCGTCAGGGCGAGCTGCTGTTCTATCTGCCCGATCACGACTACGGGCGTAACAAATCTGTGTTTGTGCCTTTCTTTGCTGTCGAAGATGCTTGTACCACCACGGGCACCAGTATTCTGGCTTACACCAGTAAATGTGCCATTGTGATGGGTTCCGGTTTTCGTAACCAAGATGGCAAATACGAGCTAATGGCAAATGTCTCGGTAGAAGAGCATTTCCCACAGAAAGATGAAACCGCGGCCGCGGCTTATATGAATCAGTACGTTGAAATGCTGATCCTACGCGCCCCAACCCAATGGATGTGGTTACACAAACGCTTTAAAACCATGCAAGACCCTGATGTTGCGAAAGGGATTAGGTATCAGTAAGAGGAAAGATGCAGTAAGAGGAAGAATGCCTCACAATTGTATTAAATTACAACCACATCAGACTTGTACCTAACTACGTACCGAAGTAAGCTTGTCGTTATTAAAGTTCAATAGGTGAATACAATGACTGTGGTTAATTATTCCGAGCTACGCGCAAATTTGAAAAATGTATGTGATTCTGTCGTTAATGATTGCGATACAGTGACGATTCAACGCCGTAACTCTGAAAATGTGGTGATTATGAGTGAATCTGAATTTAACTCATGGCGAGAAACGATTCATTTAATGTCCAATCCTCACAATGCCGCTTGGTTAATGGCATCAATAGCGCAAGCAGAAAGAGGCGAAACCAGCGAAAGGCAGCTTATTGATGAGGATGAGTAATGTTGTTGTGTTTTACTGACCACGCCTGGAAAGATTACCAGTACTGGCAAGTTCAGGATAAAAAAATTTTAAAGCGTATCCATTTATTGATTAAAGATGTTAAGCGAACACCATCTTCAGGTTTAGGCAAGCCCGAACCATTAAAAGAAAATCTATCAGGATATTGGTCACGACGTATCACCAGCGAACACCGCATGGTTTATAAATTTAATCTGGATACAGTGACGATTGTGGCATTAAGATTCCACTATTCTTAGGCCTAAGACTCAATCTGGCGTTGATTACACGCCCCCATAAGTAAAGACTTATGGGAACGAATTCAACTCAATTAAGCACCGATACCATATTGAGCGCGGTACGCTTTTACTGCTTCTAAATGTTCGTTGTTAGTACCCTTTTCTTCAAGGTAAGTCACAAGGTCAGTTAAGCTGACGATGGAAACCACGGCACAGCCGAAATCACGTTCCACTTCCTGAATGGCAGACAACTCGCCTTTGCCTTTTTCCTGACGGTCAATCGCGACTAATACGCCCGCTAAGTCAGCACCGTTCGCTTTGATGATTTCCATTGACTCACGAATCGCAGTACCGGCAGTGATCACATCGTCCACCAACATAATACGGCCTTCCAATGGGCTGCCGACTAAGTTACCGCCTTCACCGTGGTCTTTCGCTTCTTTACGGTTAAAGCAGTAAGGGATATCCACATCATGGTGATCTGCCAAAGCAACAGCCGTGGTGGTCGCAATGGGAATGCCTTTGTAAGCTGGACCAAACAGCACATCGTAATCAATACCCGAGTCCACTAGCGCAGCCGCATAGAAGCGACCAAGACGCGCCAAATCACGCCCGGTATTAAACAGACCAGCATTAAAAAAATAGGGGCTCTTACGACCTGATTTCAAAGTAAACTCACCAAATTTCAGCACCTGTTTCTCTAGGGCAAACTCTATAAATTCACGCTGGTATGCTTTCATTTCTTTCTATCCATTAATAACAAGCTTTAACACCTCCCTTATTAAGGGAGGTATCCTATCTCTATCGTCATTCCTGCCTCTCGTCACGTCATTCCTGCGAAGGCAGGAATCTGATCACCACACTTGCAGAAGCCAGATCCCGAATAAATGCTACGCATTTTTCAGGATGACGGGAGTTGACGCATTTTAATTCTCGTTCCCACGGTCCCCCCGTGGGAATGCAGACCAACGCCAACAGAGGCAGTGACTCTGACTTTCTGTGAGACAAATAAGCATTCCCACGCGGAGCATGGGAACGAGAGATTTTCTTAACTGATTGGCATCGCCCCAATTGGGAGCTAGCAAATCAATTCTCTAACGCTGCTTTCTGAACCTGAACGATATCGGCAATGCCTTTCTTGGCAACAGCCAACAGATCAAGCAGTTGCTCGTGGCTGAACGGTTCGCCTTCCGCAGTGCCCTGAATTTCGATCATCTTGCCTTCTTCGGTCATCACCACGTTCATATCGGTATCGGCGGCGGAATCTTCGACATATTCAAGGTCACAAAGAACGTCATCACCCAAAATGCCGACCGACACGGCAGCAACATGGCCTTTCATTGGGTTCTTTTTCAGACGACCGTCAGCAACTAACTTTGCAAACGCATCGGCTAATGCAACGCTAGCGCCAGTAATTGAAGCGGTACGAGTACCACCATCCGCTTGGATCACATCACAGTCAACGGTGATCATCACTTCTGGCATCGCTTCTAAATCCACCACCGCACGTAAGCTACGTGCAATCAGACGTTGTATTTCCATCGTACGACCACCCTGTTTACCGCTAGTGGCTTCACGGCGAGTACGCGAATGCGTCGCACGTGGCAACATGCCGTATTCCGCTGTTACCCAGCCTTTGCCCTGACCTTTCAACCAGCGTGGCACACCCTCTTCAACGCTCGCGTTGCAAAGCACTTTGGTATTGCCAAATTCAACTAACACTGAGCCTTCTGCATATGCCGTGTACTGACGAGTGATTTTGATTGGACGAACTTGATCGGCTGCGCGATTGTCTGGACGCATAAGTTATCTACCTATTTTACTGTTGGCCACACAAGGTTGGCGAAGCGGAATTTATTGGCGGCAAAGTATAGCGGAATTCAGCTTCAGTTCCTAGATTGGATGTTCAACAACGCGATTTGCGCTCACCTATCGGCATGATTTGTATGCTACTATTAGCGCTAATTAATCAGCTTAATACCAAGGAAACACTGATGATTTACAGTATGACTGCGTATGCACGCAAAGAAGTCAAAGGCGACTGGGGAAGCGCCGTATGGGAAATTCGTTCGGTAAACCAACGTTACCTGGAAACCTACTTCCGCCTGCCTGAACAGTTTCGTAGCCTGGAGCCTGTATTGCGTGAGCGTTTTCGTCAGAGTTTAGCGCGCGGTAAAGTCGAATGTAACCTGCGCTTCGAAGCAAACCCTGCAGCGCAAAGTGAGCTAAGAATCAACGAGGCATTGGCACATCAAGTGATTAAAGCAGCAGGTCAAGTGATGCACATGACCGGCGAGCTAACACGCATCAACCCATTTCAGGTGATGCAATGGCCGGGTGTGATGGAAACACCAGAGCAGGATATGGATGTGATTAACCAGACTCTGCTTGAAGCGTTCGACGAAGCCGTAAAAGAATTCATCGATGCTCGCGCTCGTGAAGGTGAAAACATGAAACAACTGATTGAGCAGCGTTTGGTTGCGATCAGTGAGGAAGTGGTCAAAGTTCGCGCACGAATGCCAGAAATTCTGCAATGGCAACGTGAACGTCTGTTCAGTAAGTTTGAAGAGGCAAAAGTTGAGTTAGACCCAACGCGCGTAGAGCAAGAGCTTATTCTGCTAGCGCAAAAATCCGATGTTGCTGAAGAGCTGGATCGCTTAGATTCTCACGTCAAAGAAGCGCGCAATGTGATGAAAAAAGGCGGTGCTTGTGGTCGTAAACTGGACTTTATGATGCAAGAGTTCAACCGTGAGTCCAACACGTTGGCGTCTAAATCGATCAGCACCGATATCACCGCATCGGGCGTTGAACTGAAAGTACTGATTGAGCAAATGAGAGAGCAGATTCAGAATATAGAATAGATTCACCCCTATTCCAAACCCTTCCACAAAGCCCTTATTTAAAAGGGCTTTGTTATTTCCATCATCTAGAAAGATTGTTTTATAACGCTTTAATCATTCTGGTATTTTATAAAGTAAAATTGGTAGTGATGGAAAGGAACATAAAAAAGTAAATTGCTGACATTTCCCCCTTACTCCAGACCAAACGGGTAGTATACTCAAACTACTTGAAGTTGCAGGTAGGCGACAAGTGAGCGAATCCCCATGAGCATAGATAAACTATGTGATTGGGGTGAGCAAGCGCAGTCAACACCGCTGCAGCTTCAAGTAGGAAGAGTATAGATTGGGTAGTAAAACCGTTACATCGTTATTCCTGCCGCCATGGTCGTCCAACCTAGTAATTATTCCTGTAAAAACAGGAATCTAACCACTGCGGCACAGAAGCGAGATCCTGAATAAATACTGCGCATTTTTCAGAATGACAGTGGCACACCTTTCAGAATGGAGCGTTTTATACTCGACGAGCACTTCACAACACTTTTATGCGCATAAAAATGTAAAATATCACACTTTTCTGCGCGTAAAAGTGTAAAAATGGTTATAGTACAAACAGTGAATAATCTTCATTGGCGGGAAATGACAATGCAACGAACCTTGCTCAATGCTCTAATGGCATGGAAAAACCAACCTGTGCGCAAGCCATTATTGATTGATGGTGCAAGGCAAACGGGTAAAACCTATCTGCTGCAGGAGTTGTTTGGGCACACCTTTGCCAACATCCTTCGTCTCGACTTTCTTGAAAATCCCGCTTATAAAGAAGCCTTCGATGGCTCATTGTCACCCGATGAACTATTAATGAACATTGAGCTATTGACCAATCAAGCGTTCAACCCCGAAACCGATCTGCTGATATTAGATGAGATTGGCGAATGTGAACGTGCCGTTACTTCGCTTAAGTATTTTGCTGAAAAAGCACCGTCTTATTTTGTCGCGGCCAGCGGTTCGAACATTGGTTTGCTCAATACCTTCCCAGTTGGCAAGGTAGAACAATACAATTTACGACCACTGACCTTCCAAGAATTTATTTATGCATCAAACGAGCAGACACTGATCAAAGCGTTTGACCATCAAGCAAGCACACCGGCAGTGCACACTAAATTGATGGATAAACTGACAGACTACTTTTTTACTGGTGGTATGCCAGAAGCCGTTTCTACTTGGTATCGGTTTAAAGACTCAAGCATTTTAGAACGGGTTGAAAAAGTCACTAAAATTCATGCCGATTTAGTTGAAGGTTATCGCCGCGATTTTGGTAAGTACGCGGGCAAGGTCGATGCCACACTGATTGAATCTGTGTTTAATAGCATTCCAGCGCAGCTATCACTTGTGAGCGATGAGTCTGTCAAACGCTTTAAATTTAGACATGTACATGAGCGTAAATCTCGCTATAGCGATTTTGAAACCGCTATCCATTGGCTTAACTGTTGCTGCTTAGCCTTGCCAAACTACCCTATTGAAGGATTGCCTAAATCACCTCTGGCGGCCTATAAAAAAGAAAATATGGTTAAACTATTTATGTTTGATGTGGGTCTGCTCAATCATATGCTAGGCAGTAGTTATAAAGAAATTAAGCAACAAAACTATGAATACAAGGGTTATGTGGCAGAAAACTTTGTGCAGCAGGAGCTCACAGCCATCGGCATTGCCCCAAGTTATTCATGGAATGACGCCCGCGCCGAAATCGAATTTATTTTGCCAACCGATGAAGGAGAGATCATCCCTGTTGAAGTCAAAAGTGGCAAACGTACCAGAGCCAAATCGCTGGCATCCTACATTGAAAAATGCGCACCAAGTAAAACCTTTAAGTTAACTGGCACGCAAGGTTCATCTGCGTTAGAGCAAACCAATATCGTGATGCCTTTGTATTTCACACAATACTTGTCACAAAGATGGTAAAAATATGTCACACACAACGAGTGTTACAATTGGCAAGCCGCTAATTTTCTAGCTTTTTAACAAATCACTCAATCGGTTTAACAGCGCTTTCCGACTATGATTAGCAGCAACAAATCGTTTAAAACGCTGGTTAAACACTGCGATATCATCTTTAAACTGGTAGGCTTCACTCAGTTGGTGCAGATAACGTGAAGCCTGATCATAACCATGGGCACAGGTGCGATTCGCTTGCTCTTGTGCTTGCGACCAGCATTTCTCGCGTTGGCCATATATCTCCGTCAGCGCCTTTTCTTTTTGCGCTTTTTCGATTGCCAATTTCTTGGCTAACGCTTCAGCTTGTTGTTGCTGGAATTGGATACCCGCTTGTTCTACATAGGGGGCAATCACTTCGGTAGTTAACCAATACTGGTAGGCTTCATCTGAAGCTGCTGATTCCTTTCGCGTCATCGCCAGCGCTTGGTGAGCAGTTAATTGACCTTGTGCAAAAATGGCACTTAATAACGCATTTTTATCTGCCTCGGTCAGGTTATTCAGCCACGCCTCAAACTGGAACTCGCTATGTTTGGCTTGATGGCTGGGTTTATCCTCTAGCGCCATGGAAAGCGCTTTAACCAATATTAAGGGAATGTCGTAAAGCGCGGCGAAAGCCAACAGCCCCTGATTGAGATGCGCAAAATCGAAGTGAATGAACGGTATTGCGTCAAGTTCGTCATTAAACTCAGACGCTTTGAGCCACATAAAGTAGAAAAGACGCCAATCACCTTGCATTAATTCACTGCGTAAGTCTGCCAGATGTTGGAAAAAATCGTCGGCATCTTCATCATCAAAGTAATCGACATACTCTTCAACAGAGAAGATCAGCAGTTGCCACTCCTCGCTTTGATGAACATGAACCTCGTCGATTGAGATCCCAAGCATCGCCTCTGGAATGGTGCCGATTGGCAATTTGATATAGGCATCAATTGATCCCCAATTAGCATAATAAAAACCGATATCGAAGTAATTTAGCATCACCTTATTCGGGTCAGCTTTTAAGTCACTGTAGCTGTAATAAACCTGAAAGGATTTGTCCGTAATGTCAGCCCGGCTTGAAATAGCTCTGAGCGCTTGCTGCGCTTTATTGTCTAGATGTCCATCCAGACGCTCAAATCGATAGTATTGATGTTCGCTCACGGTGACCTTTATTTGTTAGCCGTTTTATTGATTAATCGTTATTGGGAGATTGGGGTTGCGCTAAGAATACGTTGATTAATCAGCACCATTTACTCTCTAATGAACCCAATCTTCGAGCTTTAGCCCTTCGACGCGCTGAAACTCTCTCGTATTGTTCGTAACAAGCACGCAGCCTGTTGCAATGGCGTGACCTGCAATTGCTGTGTCGTTATCACCAATAGCCGTTCCTTTTGCCATCAAATCACGCTTTACCTTGGTTGTAGCGTCAACGGCTAACTTATCCCAAGGTAAAATTTCATCTATTCGTTTAAGAAATTCACCAACTAAAACCGCATGTTTTAGGGATGCTTTCTTGCCAAGTAAACCATATTGCATTTCTTGATACGTGATCGCAGAAATAACAATACGATGCTGTTTACTAACAACAGCTTGCAGCTTTTCCAATACCGTAACAGGGTTCTCTCTCATTATGAAAGAACAGATACAGGTATCGAGCATATAGTTAATTTTCTTACTCAAAATCGAAACGCCCTTCATCTGATACAACCGTTTGACGCTCAACCATAAAATCTGCATCAGCTTTTTCTAGCTTCCCAAATGACAACCAGTCTGGACGCGCAGGGCGTAACGTGATCACATCACCTTCTTTGCGAATTTCGAGTTCATTGACTCCATCAAACTCAAAGTCTTTTGGCAAACGTACCGCTTGATTTTTGCCATTTTTAAAAATAGATACTGTTCTCATAACCCCCTCTCTTCATACCATTATTCTAGCTAAAATATGATCAGATTGAGCACCAGTGGCACCGCGAATGAGCGTCGAACGCAAACACGCATAAACCCTTCCATGGGGCTCCGCCGAGCCATCCATGGCTCGGAGGGTTTGCTTATCGACACCCATTCACTGATCAGAAATTTTTCCAAAACGGCAATAGGCATATGCTTAACATATGATTAGCATAAGCCGCTCAAGTCATATGTCAAGCATATGTGTTTTTGAAACTAAAAGGCTATTGGTGATACACATCCACAAGCTGACAAAACTTCTGAACTTTTTCTAGCTCACTTAAGGTAGTCAATCTCATTGAGTTGATGATCGGCTGATGCGGCACATTAGTGATAGAGGCGTGCAGTGTTAACGGCTTACCCAGTTTAAATAGGTAATACCGTTCATCTGGGTTAGGCACTGACTGTGGATTTTTACCGGTTTGCTCTTGGCTCAGTTGACTACGCGGCAGAAGTTCTACTCGGCTTACCGGCCACAGTCTGTCGATCTGCTTGGTGTGGTGATCGCTTTTTGAGGTACAAGCGAGCGCCAAATAGCGGATTTCTTGTGCGATATGTTGTCCTGCACGCTGCTTAAGCGCATCGATTGCACTTTGTTTGATGTGATACCACTGCGCGGAGCCCTGCTCAAAACCAAGCATATAACTTTCATTGCGCTTGGTTTTGCCGCCTAACGCGGCAGTTAGTGTTAAATCTGGGTACAACATCTGGCGCATACCGTGGTAAGGAATTCGCGCCGCTTCTTGTATAAAAAGAGGTTCCGTAGTATCAGCAATGCTATAAGGTTTATCAGAGACGCTCGCCGTTGCCTGTGGCGCTGCACCGATTTGCTTGCACAAAAATTCAAGTAGCCATTGATGACCACACGGTTCATTGACAGGGCCTTGAACATCCGCGGCCTCTTCTGTCGTTGCTTTTGCTTCGCTCGGCAAAAGAGCAAATGCGCCAATGCCAACCTCTTGAATTGCTGTAGCATAAGGATTGCTTTGATTTTCTTGATCAAAAAATCCGGGATAAAGGGCAAAAGCACCAAAAACTGGGCGGCTTTTCTCACCGGTATTTGCCGACAGGCGGATCAGCGCATCTCGATAACGGTGCATCTGGTTAATTGCGTCCTCAGGAACATAGTCCGTTGCGTTAATATCGCCATCGTTATCATCATCAAAACGGCTTTTTTCGGTTTTAATCCGATATTTAGCATCAAATAGCCAAATGAACTGCTGAGACTCTTGCCCTTCTTGTCTTGATGGCACCGTCACTTGCAGTAAAATATCGGGCTTTTGGCTAACTGAGAACGTATTGATCTGTTTTGTTTTTTTAGAAAAAACCGGTTCATGAGCCAGTTCCGCCAGAACACCATCTGAGCGCTCAAACTTAAATGCCCCCGCAAAACCATCTTTAAAGCGGTATTCAAACACATCATTGATCAATAGGTTGCCAGCTTTGCTGTTATCTTGCAGCGTAAAGCCCAAATCTTGCTCTAAGATCTGTTTGATGCAGAGAAAACACCATATTTCATATATTTCAGCAACCGACTTTACCGAGATACTCGACTGGTTACCAAATACGTCTAAATAGAATTTCAGCTCCTGCCAAATTCGATACACAGTGCTATAACCGGTCTTTTGTTGCAGTACCAAAGATTCTCGGTTAAGCCCGGCATAATCGCCCACTTCTCGTAAAAAACTTTGTTGCAATACCTTTTGCAACGGCTGTTGCCAACAGTGTAATTCATTCAAAAAGGAGTCAGAGATCCGCTGACGCTCTGGCGCCTGATTATTAGCCCGTAGCCGAGTTTCAAATTCCGCCAGTTGCCTTTTACTTTTGTTGACCACCATTTTAATAAAACGGTTTTCTGGCGTATCAATGCTCAGTTGCTTCTTTTCGACCTGATAGCGTTTATCGTGTTGGCCATTAGCGAAATCTTGCTTAACCTGCTCGCCTAATTTATGCGACACGCGGCCTTTCAGTCGTGCTGCTTTGCTGTCAGTCGTTGTCGATTGCAAACGACTGTGCGGCGAGGCACAAATCACTTTAAGCCCTTGCTCAAACTGGGATCTTAATGCGGTAAAGTTGGCAAGCCACATCAACGGGAAATCACCACGTTGCTTATTTTTCGCCATATCTTGCTCGGTTTTTTCAACTAAGCTAAAGCGCCACAACGGGTAATCAGCATCAATCACGCGGTACATCTGTTGCAATTCTTGATGCAACGCCATTTTGGTCGGCAAAACTTCAAAGGAAAGGGATTGCGTGACGGTTTGACCATCGATCACAAAGGTCACTGGCAAACGTATCCACCCAACGTCGTTGCCAGTATTAATTGAACCGGTTAAACGTGCCGGAATTGAGCCACGAGCTTCAGCGAAACGAAATGCGTCATTCACACTTTGGCTACGATGAGTGATGGCCGCGCTGGATACTGGCTTTAGAAACACCCACTCGAATTGATACAAGGTATTTTCAAAAAACAATGGCGAGTTGAGAGGCAGAGCCGCGCAGCTATCCAAACACGCAACAGCCTCTCCTACCACTTCCGCATTATCGAGAGCAAGCGGTGGAGAGAAGTGAATTTGCGCCTCAGAGATAGACGTTGTTGATCGTTGAGCAAGAGTATGTTGGTAGACACTCGCCCGAGCGCTGATGTTGTTCGCCCATATCGAAAGCTCAAAATCCGCCGTTTTTAATCGCAGTAGCTCTGGCATAACGATTCGCTTTACGGCCAGAAACTGGTGAACGTTGCACTCGCTAAGCGCTGTTTCATCCAATCAAGCTTGGCTTTAGAGCGGCAAGCGATACGGATAATTTTTTCATCAGTTGTCGCACCATCGGCAACGATGCGTTCACGGTACAGATCAGGGCGGCTCTCTTGTTGCCAAATAAGCTCAAGTTGCACGGCTAATACACTTTCTAGCTCGTCGAGTAACGGCTTTTGGTTTGTGGTGGTTAATTTATCCACATCACCTTCAATGCGCGGTAGCACTTTGCACATCATAAAATCGTCCCACACAGCTTGCAGAGTGAGCGCATCTGTCGGTTGGCTACTCACCACAGCAAACAGCAGCTCATTTAGAGCACGGTAAGCGAGCTCAAAAGGTGTGTTTTTCAACACGGCATTAACCGCCGTTAAAAATGCCACGGTTTGTGAACCATCGCTATCAACGCTATTGGATAGGTCGGCTTGACTGACTTGTGACCAAGTGGGATAGCTTAAACGTTTATTACAACTGGTTGGGGAGAAAAAGGCCTGATAGTCATTAGGGAAAAACTCACCAAAATCAAAACTCAATGCGCGATCAATCACCTTGCGGGAAAAGCCGTGGGTGGTTTCATCCATATTCACGGTGCCAGCGACAATAAGGTTAAATGGAATACTGATACCATGAACTAAGAAATAGGCCCAAATATCTTTATCTAGCGGTTGCGACAAATCCAAACCCAGTTCCGCTGCCAGAAGGTCGGTCGGTTTGACTTGACCGTCCGCAATACCAGAATTTAATTCGCTAAAGACTTCACCTTTAATTAGTGGATCGCATTGATAGATATAATCACGCCCTGACTCAGCCAATTTTTCAGGATCATTCCAACAGCGCGTCTCTAAAATGGATAAGTAGTCGGCGAAATACTGCTCCACGGGTGCTAAATTCATCTCATCTAAGCAGAGCCAATAAGGTCGGATATCTTGTAAGCTACGACCAGTCCAATCAATAGGTTGACCATTGGAGTCAAAATCAATCGATTGAATAATCGCTTTCCAAGCCCGCACCATAAAACGCAGCGCATCGGTGGCAATATACTGCGGCTGTTTACCCAAGCGAGACACATAGCCCAACAAATCACTCGGCTCATGCCAATCTGGGCGCACGGAAATTAAGCAGTAAGTTTCATTAAGGCTATCCCTTGCCTGTTCACGCACAAAGCGGGTTTTACCTGTGCCTGAAATGCCGGCTAAGAGGAGGAAGGGTTTGGAGAGGGGGAGGGTGATAATCTGAGATTTACTGGTAACAGTTTGAGAACTTGCCTCTTCCATCTTCAACAACACCTCTATATCTAGCTCAGCTATTTGCTTATACAAATCTAATAATTCGTTAAGATCTAAAACTAGTTTTTCACTTTCTGGTACACCTGAAGCTTCATAGTGTTTTGCCACAATAATGGCTTTTTCATAAGAGCGTCCGAGTGCTGTCTCTGCTCTTAAATCAATCTCACCAACACCCCAATCCGATAATCCAACAATTTTATCAATTAACAGTTGTTTGATTTTTTCGGCGCGTTGTTCTGCCGCCTTTCGTCCTAATTCTTTAGCTGGATTAGTCGTACCTTGGATTAATGCCAAATAGAAACCTGAACCATCAGCATTAAACAGATAACATGGGTAAAGACCATCTTGAGTGGTCGAAGTGATCTTTGGATTTAGAATCGAAATCCAAGCAACGTTCGCCCAATTTCCGGCACCAACACTCGCTTTAACCTCAAATGAAGGATAAGGCTGTTTAACAATGTCTTGTATTTCATCTTTTAATTCTTGCCGAAAAAGAGTTGCCAGTGGGTGGCCGGTAAACTGCTCTTTGGTGGCCTGAACCCATCCATTTAAAAACTGCGTTATTTTTTCTTTTAAATTCATAGTCGTCTCTAATTCAGGCAAGCAAGTAAGACAACCTTATGATATTTCGACGATATTGTCATTTATAATCCCAGCCCCCTGCATTTCTCTCCCAAAATCAGCTCTCCAACATATGTAGGTTGCGTTGACAGTGCTTTAGATCGGCTAGTGCTTGATCTTTGTTGGCTCGATACATTTTTATCTCGGGATCATAGTACAAATTGGGCGCAATTTTTTCGATTGGCTTTTTAGTATGGGTAAATTCGATCACGCCGTAAGGTGTATCAAAACACCCACTTCGGCCTTTAGTTACTACCGTGACTCTACCCATAATGACTTGTGAAATAGTGCCGGTATGGCTGAGTTGGCTTTCAAGGCTGATATAGTTCAGAACGCTGCTTCGCAGCTTTTTGATGATTTTATAAATGGCGGTTTCAGGTTCAGGTGGCGTGATGACACTTTCGTACAAGCCTTTAACCACTCTTCTAATTAGCCCTTTTTTAACGCTGTCGGTGAGGAATTTTCGAAAAGCAGGCTCGCAAGGCACATCAAGCATAAAAGCCAATTCTGCGGCGCTATGAATTCCACCACCGGCTTTCACAGCTTTCGCTAATACGCTTAATAGCTCATTCGATTTCGTCATGGGTCTACATTAAGTTACCAAATACGTAACTTAATGTAGACCTGATAGAAAAATAAAACAAGAGCGTTGGAGGTTAGCTATTGCCTTTTGATATTCTTAAGGGAACGAGCAAAAAACAAGATCTGCCCCCTACACTTTTAAATCACATCTTTCACGGCAGTCATTGCCGTGGTATTAAAAACTGGCAAACCAAAAAAGCGAATCAGTTTGAAAAATACAATAATCACGGCAATAATTAACGTGTATTTTATTTTTTCTAAACCAAAATAGGGCTAGTTATGCTGAATACTGAAGCCAGACAACAGCTACAGAAACTACTGCCGTTGGACATGATCGCCACCAAATCATGGTTGGAAACGCAAGGACTCAACCTGCATTTTTTGGACAATGCGGTACGCAGCCAAACGCTGATCCCTATCGTTGCGGGTGTTTATTCCAGACAAGAAGTGCGACTTTCCTGGAAAGGCATCGTTACCTCATTGCAACGTATGACCGATGTCCCTGTCCATGTTGGCGGTTTGACAGCGTTAGAGCTAGAAGGACTTGGTCATTATCTCTACAAAGGAAGTACACCAAGGGTTCACCTCTATTCAACTGGCAAACTCCCTCGATGGCTATTTAGAATCGATGTTCAAGCACAATTTGAGTGGCATAGCACTCGTCGCCTTTGGTCTGAGACGCTAATGAAAGACAACCAATATCTGAAGCAAGATAGCTGGCAAGCATCACTTCCTCCACTGCAGTATGCCTGCCCAGAGAAAGCCATTTTGGAACTGTTAGCGACAGTGCCTAATACCATCAGTTTTGAACATGCCGACCAGCTTATGCAAGGATTATACAACCTATCACCTCGCAAGCTTAATGTCTTGTTGAAAGCCTGTAGCAGTATCAAAGCAAAGCGACTATTTCTCTGGTTAGCCGAAAGACATCAACACGCTTGGCTCAAGCACCTAACACCTGATCAGTATGAACTAGGCACTGGCAAGCGACTGATCGCTAAAGGCGGCAAACTAGAACCAACCTGGCAAATAACCGTTCCTAAGGATATGTAAAAACATGAACAGGCAAAGCCATTACTACCGGCAAGTACAGTTACTACTTAGGATCATTCCTTTTGTTGCCCAGCACGACTGTTTCGCTCTCAAAGGTGGAACCGCTATCAATTTGTTCGTTCGTGACTTTCCTCGACTTTCGGTGGATATCGACTTGGTTTTTCTGCCAATGATGGAACGGCATGAGGCCCTGCAGAC
>NZ_JBKEBW010000076.1:0-1681 GCF_047973365.1 Vibrio sp.
AGAGAGAGAGAGAGAGAGAGAGAGAGAGAGAGAGAGAGAGAGAGAGAGAGCAAGCCAGGTGCGTCTTGATGAATTCAGATGATAACTCACTCGGGGATGAAAAGTGTTGAGGGAATAGGAGTTATAAGTAATGGGGGAGCGAGGCACAGGTAATGGGCGAAGGGGACGAGCTGCAGAATACATATGTGGTGAGTTACTTATACTAACTCCATTACACACACACACACACACACACACACACACACACACACTAAAGCCCTTCCTCAATAAATATATTTTTTTAGATAGCGTGTAAATAAAGAAATAGAAAGGAAGGAAGGAAGGAAGGAAGGAAGGAAAGAAACACACAAACACAAACAAAGAAAGAAGGAAAGAAACAAACAAAAAAAAAATGGATGAATCAATAAATAAACAAGCAAATAGATAAATAAATAAATAAACTATTGTACGTGCTTCTTTTCATATACAGTTGAGTCTGCCCTTCATCTGCCTTCTATAACGTATAAAAATCCCTGTAAATCAACTTACCCACACAGAAAATACGAAACAGATAATCAATACTGCGAACAAGACACACCTTCCGACCAGGTGTTCCCGTGCAGGTGTCAAGGGCCGGGCGGAGGCGGGCAGCTGGTCACGAAAGGGCGCCCTAACTCATGCTATTCGATCTTAGGGTACGACTTATGAGAGGAGGAGGAGGAGGAGGAGGTTGTGGCGGAGAAAGACTGAGGAGGAGAAGGGAAGAAAGAGATAGAAAGAAAACGTATGGATGTCCGAAATACAACTACTGCAGTCTCCCTTAAAACAACCAAGGAAGAAAACGTGTAGATGCCCGCCATACAACAGCTTAATACTGCAGTCCCCCCTAAGAAAGACAAAAGGGAAAACGCTTGTGTATTCGAAATTGCAATGCTAGTACTGCAATCTCCCTTAATAAATAAATAAATAAATAAATAATAGAGCATAACTGCCAGACGTACGACAGCTGCTTAGTATTGCTTGAGTCCTCCTTGAAACGAACACACATCAAGGCGAAATATAAAGAACCCCAGTCTTTGCAGTGCTTCACAATACTCACCGTGGCGCCGCTCACCTGCCTCACGCCGCTCACCTGCCTCACGCCGCGCACCTGCACGCGACACTCACCTGGCGAAGGAAAGGAGTAAGGTAAGTATTTATGGGAAACAGGACTCGGAACAGCATCAACAACAATAGTAGTAGTAGTAGTAGTAATAGTAGTAGCAGTAGTAGTGTAGTAATAGTAGTAGTAGTGGTAAGAGTAGTAGTAGTAGTAGTAGTAGCAGTTGTAGTAGTAGCACTAGTAGTAGTAGTAGTGGTAGTAGTAGTGGTATATAGTAGCAGTAGTAGTAGTTTTAGTAGTAATAAAAAAAAAAAAAATAATAATAATAATAATAATAATAACAATAATAAAAAAAATCAGTACCAACAAAATAAACACAAACAGGAGCAACAACTATTCCACACACACACACACACACACACACACACACACACGATGGACACCCTGCCAGTGTTTGCCCAGGCTCACACCCTCACGCCACACAAACGGAGCCTCAAACACACGTTCAGCCTGGCAACACTGTCTAGCCCGAGGGCCGCGCTGTCACGACGTACGATAATTGTGTAGGCTCGTGTGTTTTGTTTTTCATAGCCTCCTCCT
>NZ_JBKEBW010000006.1:0-6106 GCF_047973365.1 Vibrio sp.
ACGCTTCCAGCTTAGCTTCCGCACTAAGAGAATGGCCATCAATTAAAAATGAATTTGAACCATGCATAGTGAAAACATGAGCCCAATAACGAACATGTTTTGTTGGGACAGAATATTTTTCAGCGAGCTCTCGAGGAGTGGAGCCATCAAGATACTTTTTAGCTACTTTGAACTTTAACTCGCGACTGTATTTGGACATAAATAAAAGACCCCCAATAATTGGTTGTCCAACTATTGGGGGTCACTTCAGAGCATGGGAACGAGAGATTTTCTTAACTGATTGGCATTACACCAAGCGGTGACCTTTTTCGTTTCAATGATCGGTAATTCTAACCATTGATATTCGGCCCTAACCATTTTTCCGCTTCAACACTATCCCAACCTTTACGCTTGGAATAACTCTCAACCTGATCATCCTGGATCTGTGCTACCGCAAAATAGCGCGAATCAGGGTGCGAGAAATACCAGCCAGAAACAGAAGCACCCGGCATCATGGCGTAACTGCTTGTCAGTTCCATACCTATTTGCTCTTCAACACCCAGTAATTCCCAGATAGCCCCTTTCTCAGTATGTTCAGGACAAGCCGCATAACCCGGAGCAGGACGAATTCCCTGATACTTTTCGCGAATCAAATCTTCGTTACTGAGGTTTTCATCTGGCGCATAGCCCCAAATCTCGGTACGTACTTTCATATGCAGGTATTCAGCAAAGGCTTCGGCCAAACGGTCAGCAACCGCTTGCACCATGATCGCGTTGTAATCATCACCTTTGGCTTTGAAGTCATCTGCCAGCGCTCGCTCACCAATACCGCCGGTGACAGCAAACATACCCACCCAGTCTGGTTTACCACTTTGTTTTGAGGCAACAAAATCAGATAAACAGTAGTTGGCACCTTTTGGCTTCTCGGTTTGTTGACGCAAGTTATGCAGCACTTTAATCACTTGTTGACGTGATTCATCCGCATACACTTCAATATCATCATCAATGCTCGCCGCCGGGAACAAACCACAAATACCATTCGCCTTCATCAGCCCCTGTTGCTCAATACGGTCTAACCAATCATTGGCATCTTTATACAGCTTGCGAGCTTCTTCCCCGACCAATTCATGGTCAAGAATGGCTGGGAATTTACCTGACAGTGACCAAGTCATAAAGAATGGCGTCCAGTCGATATACTGACGCAGCACAGAGACATCAAAGTCTTTGAACACATGAATACCCGGTTTAACTGGTGCCGGTGGCGTATAGGTTTGCCAATCAATAGCAGCTTTATTCGCCCGCGCTTGTTGCAGCGTTACAGGACGGCTTTTCGGTTTTTTACGGGCATGTTGCTCGCGGGTTCTTTCGTAATCCAGATTTAAACGCTCTACGAATTCTGGACGGCGCTCATCGGAAAGTAATGCAGAACAGACACCAACAGCGCGTGATGCATTGTTCACATACACCACAGGTTGATGATAGTTCTGCTCAATTTTCACCGCGGTATGCGCTTTAGAAGTGGTTGCGCCGCCAATCAGCAGTGGCAGCTCAAAGCCTTGACGTTCCATCTCTTTGGCTACGTGTACCATTTCATCCAGCGAAGGCGTAATCAGACCAGACAACCCAATGATGTCTACATTTTCTTCGCGAGCAACTTTGAGAATGGTTTCACATGGCACCATCACGCCAAGGTCGATGATCTCGTAGTTATTACATTGCAGTACCACGCCAACAATGTTCTTACCAATATCGTGAACATCGCCTTTCACTGTCGCCAGTAGAATTTTACCGTTTGAAGAGCCAGACTGCTTCATCGCATTGATGTACGGCTCTAAGTAAGCAACCGCCTGCTTCATTACCCGAGCCGATTTCACCACCTGCGGTAGGAACATTTTGCCCTCGCCAAACAGGTCCCCCACTACGTTCATGCCGTCCATTAATGGACCTTCGATTACTTCAAGTGGCTTCGATGCTTTAGCGCGAGCTTCTTCCGTATCTTCCACGATAAATTCGGTAATACCTTTAACCAGTGCGTGCTCTAAACGCTTTTCAACTGGCCAGGTACGCCATTCCAGCAAAGAAGCATCTTCCTCTTTGCCAACAGCGTTCTCACGGTACTCTTCAGCAATGTCCAACAAACGCTCTGTGGCACCGTCGTCGCGGTTCAAAATGACATCTTCTACCGCATTACGCAGTTTCTCTGGGACATTGTCGTATATCTCAAGCTGACCAGCGTTAACGATCCCCATATCCATACCGTTCTTAAAACAGTGGTATAGGAACACAGCATGAATCGCTTCACGCACGTAATTGTTACCACGGAAAGAGAATGAAACGTTAGACACACCGCCAGAAATCATCGCATGTGGAAGCTCACGTTTGATGTCTGCTACTGCATTGATAAAATCAAGCGCGTAGTTATTGTGTTCATCAATACCCGTCGCAACAGCGAAGATGTTCGGGTCAAAAATAATGTCTTCCGCAGGGAAGCCTACTTGCTCGACAAGAATATGGTAAGCACGGCGACAGATTTCGATCTTACGTTGACGAGTATCCGCCTGCCCCACTTCGTCAAACGCCATGACGATCACCGCAGCACCGTAACGACGAACCAACTTAGCTTGTTGAATGAATTTCTCCTCGCCTTCTTTGAGCGAGATAGAGTTAACAATGCCCTTACCCTGAATACACTTCAGACCCGCTTCAATCACTTCCCACTTTGATGAGTCGACCATGATGGGCACTTTGGAGATTTCAGGCTCTGATGCACATAGCTTGAGGAATCGCTCCATACAAGCCATTGCATCGAGCATCCCTTCATCCATGTTGATGTCGATGATCTGAGCGCCATTTTCTACTTGCTCACGGGCGACATCCAAAGCTTCATCATAGAGTTCTTCTTTAATCAGACGTTTGAAGCGAGCGGAGCCAGTCACGTTGGTACGTTCACCAACGTTAACAAATAAGGTTTCAGGTGCAATACTTAATGGCTCTAAACCAGACAGACGACACTCGACTCTGATTTCAGGAAGTGCCCGTGGCGTAACGCCCTCAACCACTTTTGCCATTGCTGCAATATGCGCCGGCGTCGTACCACAACAACCACCGACTAAGTTAAGAAACCCAGCCTGAGCCCATTCACCAATATGCTCGGCCATATCTTCAGGTGACAGGTCATATTCACCAAATGCGTTTGGCAGGCCCGCATTCGGGTGCGCAGAAACATAGCACTCTGAAATACGAGAAAGCTCTGCAACATATTGACGAAGCTCATCGGGACCTAAAGCACAGTTCAGACCAAATGAGATAGGACGAACATGGCGCAACGAGTTATAGAATGCTTCGGTCGTTTGACCTGAAAGCGTACGGCCAGAGGCATCGGTAATCGTACCGGAGATCATGACGGGTAATTGGATACCAAGCTCTTCAAATACAGAGTCAACCGCAAAGGCACACGCTTTGGCATTCAGAGTATCGAAAATAGTTTCAATCAGAATCAAATCACTGCCGCCTTTAATCAGCGCTCGGGTTGATTCTGAATAAGCCGTCACTAACTGATCGAATTCGATGTTGCGATACCCAGGGTCGTTAACATCAGGAGAAATAGAACACGTACGGTTGGTTGGACCTAATACCCCCGCAGCATAACGCGGTTTATGCGGCGTTTTGGCGGTCCATTCATCGGCCACTTCGCGAGCAAGTTTGGCGGCAGCAAAGTTAATTTCTTCGCTGAGAGACTGCATGTCGTAATCCGCCATCGCAATGGTCGTTGCGTTGAAGGTGTTGGTTTCAAGGATATCAGCACCGGCTTCTAAATAAGCAGAGTGAATTCCTCTGATCAATTGAGGCTGAGTAAGAACGAGAAGATCGTTATTTCCTTTAAGATCACAATGCCAGTCGGCAAAACGCTCACCACGATACTCTTCCTCCTGCAACTTGTGCTCTTGGATCATGGTGCCCATACCACCATCGATCAACATAATACGTTGCTTTAGTTGCGCTTCGATCTGGTGTTTTAGATTACTACTCACAGTACAGCCTCATTATTCCTTTTTTTGCTTGTTTGACATCCTATCACAGATTAATTAGAAATCTAGACGTCTAAAACATCTAATTGCCATAAATGCGATCGTTAATATTTTGATAAATCTATAGGTAAAAAGTGTTTGCTATTTGTTCATCATCAAAGGACAATTTCGCTCACATTTAGTTACATTTGAAGAAGAAAATGTCGGTCTACTATACTCTGTGCTTCCTATCTGCTGCGGCAATGATGATTGCTTTTTTAAACAGCAAGATAGGTAAAATGCAAACTACAATAGCCATTACTGCTGGCTCCATGGTGCTTTCACTGCTTATCCTTATTGCTGGTCAAAACGACTGGTTCCACCTCACTCAAATCGCAACTGAAACCGTTACCAGCATCAACTTTGAGAATTTTCTTCTAAAAGGGATACTGGGTTTCCTTCTATTTGCTGGCGGATTAGGTATCAAGCTGCCTAATCTAAAAGATCAGAAATGGGAAATCACCGTTCTTGCATTAGGCGCGACGCTATTCTCAACATTTTTTATTGGCTTTGGTCTCTATTTTTTCTGTTACTTTATCGGTATTCATCTCGATCTCGTCTACTGCCTATTATTCGGTGCTTTGATTTCTCCAACCGACCCGATAGCCGTATTAGCAATTGTTAAAAAAATGAATGCTCCTAAACGTATCTCTACTCAAATTGAAGGGGAATCATTATTTAACGATGGCTTTGGCTTAGTTATCTTCGTCACTATCTTTACTATCGCTTTTGGCAAAGAAGCACCAACGGTAGGAAGTGTAGTGGCATTATTTGCTCAAGAAGCCATTGGCGGCATCATTTATGGCTTCTTACTAGGATTGCTATTCCATTACCTGATCAGTGCGACCAATGACCACTCAATGGAACTGTTACTCACTATCGGTGTACCCACCGCAGGTTATGTATTCGCTGACGTTATCCATGTATCCGGACCGCTGGCTATGGTGGTATCGGGAATAATGATTGGTAACTGGACGAGATTTATTGGCTTTTCGAAAGAGAGTGAAGAGCACCTCGATCACTTCTGGGAATTGGTCGATGAATTCTTAAATGGCTTGCTGTTCCTTTTGATTGGTATGTCGATGCTACTTTTCGAATTCCATCAAGAAGACTTCATTTTAATGGCTTTCGCCGTACCATTAGTGCTAGCAGCTCGTTATAGCAGCGTATTCGTCTCATACATAGGCTTCAAACGTTACCGTAAATATAACCCTTGGTCGATTAAGATCTTAACCTGGGGTGGACTGCGCGGCGGTTTAGCGCTAGCAATGGCGCTCTCTATTCCATCAGGAATGATGGTCATCCCAGATAAGCTTATCGATGTAAAAGAACTGATTCTGGTGATGACTTACTCTGTAGTGGTGTTTTCTATCTTAGTTCAGGGTTCAACAATCACACCAATGATTGACAAGGCTAAGCTTAAAGAGAAAGAGATGAAAGAACAGGAACAAAGTGCCACAGAGCAAAATAAAGTGCAGCAAAACAGTTAAGCTTTGATTTCCTAAACCCAAAACAGCAACTCCGGTTGCTGTTTTTTTATCCAAGCACCACAAAGTCTGTTATCAAAATAATCCAGCATCAGAATAATCTCGTCATCATAATCACGTCATCCCTGTGAAAACAGAGATCCCCTACTGTCGTTCTCCATCAGCAGATCCCAGATATTTCGTGCCGAAATTCTGGGATGACGCCGTTGGGTGGTGACCTTGGGTTGTAGGAGTGTGGTTTATTCCAACGTGAAAAAGCCCCGTCGTTTCTGACGAGGCTTCCTTCTCTATAACAAAAAAGCGTGGCGGAGCGGACGGGACTCCCTATCCACCTTGCGTTGGCGCGACCCCCGGCGTGACAGGCCGGCCTGCTCTTAAACAAAGAGGAACCCACGGATACCAATCACGTCATCCCTGTGAAAACAGGGATCTCCCTACTGTGCTCTCCATCGTCAGCAGATCCCAGATATTTCGTGCCGAAATTCTGGGATGACGCCGTTGGGTGGTGACGCTGGGTTGTAGGAGTGTGGTTTATTCCTAACGTAAAAAAGCCCCGTCATTTCTGACGAGGCT
>NZ_JBKEBW010000042.1:0-40663 GCF_047973365.1 Vibrio sp.
CAAACAGCAGTAGATCAAGTTTCAGAGCAACGCAGCCAGTTCCGTATACACCAAGTTATTGAAGCGTTGATTGCCAGGTTGCACTCAGAAACACGTAAAATACCCGTTGAACCGCAAATTCAAGGCGATAAACAACTTATGATGACTAGCCTGCCTGGCGTGCTCACCCAAATTTTGACTAATCTGATTATGAACAGTGTCAATCACGCGTTCAAAGAGACGTTACAAGCAAACATCATCATTGATTTCTACGAGCAAGGTGACAATATTGTTTTGGAATATAAAGACAATGGCTGTGGCGTAGCAAAAGAGCTGCATCAGACGATTTTCGAACCCTTTTTTACCACTAAGCGAGGAGTTGGCGGTTCTGGGCTGGGATTAAATCTGGTATTTAACCTTTTGAAGAAAAAACTTAATGGCGAACTCGTGTTCAAATCGGAAATTGGGCAAGGCGTATATTACACGATCACCATGCCCAAAGTACTGGTTCAAGAATCGCAACCTTAATCAGGCCAAGCCGATCTTATTTTGATAAATTCATCCCAGTGTTCAAGAAGCAAATCAACCAGTTTTGGTTCAAAATGCTGGCCTCTTTGTGCCAGCAATTCCTGCTTAATATCCTCATCCGACCAAGCGTTTTTATAGACCCGTTTGGCACCTAGCGCATCAAACACGTCTGCCAACGCAGTGATGCGGCCACAAATTGGAATATCTTCCCCTTTAAGTTGTTTGGGATAACCTTCACCATTCCATTTTTCATGGTGCGTTGCGGCAATTTCTTTAGCAATCAGCATCAATGGACGCTTGGATTTGCTCAGAATATCAACACCATATTCGACATGCTTTTGCATTTCAGCCCACTCTTGCGCATCTAATTTGCCCGGTTTATGTAAGATACGATCTGGAATAGCTACCTTGCCCACATCATGTAGCGGTGAAGCATTACGAATTAAAACGGCTTCTGAATCACTCAAACCATACAAAAGTGCAAGCTTTTCACAGAACAGAGAAACCCGTTGTACGTGAGCTCCGGTTTCTTTACTGCGAGCTTCCACCGCATTGGCCAAGTTATAGACCAGCTCTTTCGAAGTCTCTTTTAAGTCCTCCATAAGGTTAATTTTTTCGAAAGTTAACCCTATGTTGTACATATAAATTTGTAGTAACTGTTTATCCAGCTCAGACAATTCTTCATTTAAATTCACATAAAGAAGGTTATCTGCACCACGCTCATCATGCAGGTAGCAAATATAGGCGATACCAAAATCTTCAGATTGGCGAGTTTCGAGTACTCGCTTGCAACGCTTAACGACTTCCGCAGGTAACACTTCAAATACGCAGTCTTGGTAACAGTCTACATATTCACCAGTAGCTGCCAAGGTAAACGGGCGCGCTTCTTCTCCCTCGTTACGAGGCTTTACGATGCAATAAAACGCTGAAGCGTTCAATTTCAAAAGCGAGGTCATTTGGCTCAAAACAGACGAAGCATAAGTTTTCAGAGTGGTAGTATTTTGTACTCTTGCCGATGCTTCGATAACGCGACTTAAACCTTGCTTTTGCTCTTCTATCAAACACAAATCACGATACGACCTGAGCATTGAATACAAAAGTGTACGTAGTTTCTGAGTAGTCAGTTCGGTTTTTTCTTTGTAGTCATCAATCTCATATTCTTGGATGACTTTGTCTTCAGGAGCCTGTCCTGCCTGACCTGTCCGAAGAACTAAGCGGGTCATTTTATTATTAAGATGTTCACGTATATACCGAACTAATTCGAGGCCAGCGTGTTCACTTTCCATGACCACGTCGATCAAAGCTAACGCCACATCGTCGCGCTCTTCCATCACTTTACGAGCTTCATCGCCAGATAAGGCTGAGATCAATTCAAGAGGGCGATCCTGAAATAAGAATCCACTAAGGGCGAGCTTGGTGACTTGATGCATTTCTTTATCATCATCCACCAACAAAACTTTCCATGTGTTAACAGCAACTTTTGGCTCTTTTTTCTTAATCACCGAGCCACTGCGCATGTCAGCAAACAAATCCATTTACAGCCTCATTTATAATCATATAGATATCACTTTTAGCGTAGCACATTCCATATATTTGCAATGTTAGTTATGACACCATTTTGCTGAACTCTGTTCAGCGTCGCTCTTTACCGTACAGCGTTAGAAATGCACGTGAGTGCACAGCAAAAAATTTTTGGTCATCTAGAATGAATAGTTGTAACAATTAAAATTACACACTTTAAGGGCAAACAATGAAAAAACTGCTAAGACTTTTTCCTTTGTACTTAGTTGTATCCGTTCTCGCAGGTGTTCCGATATTGATAGCGCTGGCACTGGCAATCTCTAACATTTTAGATTTAAACAAGCGTGTTACCATCGCTGAGCATGACCAAGAATCCGTTCAACTTATACTCTTATATGATAATCTCGCCCACAATTTGGCGCTTGAACGCGGTTTAACCGCCGGTGTATTAGGTTCAAAAGGTCAAGGCGCTCAAGTTGAGGCACTGAAAAAGCAACGCACTCAGTCGGATGCCCAGATTCAAGCCCTACAGAATTTCGCTGCGACGAATATTGCCAAAGCATTCGCTGACAAAATTAAAACAGACATCAACACTCAACTACAATCTTTGGCCGAAGTGCGAAAACAAGTAGACGCTCTTCAACCTAAAATTTCACCGTTTGCCTACTACTCCAACTTAAACCAACTTTCCATTGATAATGCGCGTATACTACTAAGCACCATTGACGATGCTAACGTATCGGAACTAGGAAGCTCTTTAATTTCAGTGGTAATCATGAAAGAACGTGCAGGACAGGTCCGTGGGGCACTAAATGGTGCATTTGCCAGTCAGAAATCGAACTCCGCTCAATACACGTCCATCAATGACTACATATCATCAGGCAGCTATGCGGAACGTTCACTGCTTCTGACGATACCTGCACAATTTTTGCAACAACTTAATAATGCGAAAAATTCTACTATTTGGAAAAATGTTGAGCAAATACAACAAAATTATCTGAGCCAAATAAATCAACTGGATAATTTGCAAGGGCCTAAACCAACAGAATGGTTTGCCGCTGCAACAGAACGCATCGGCTTACTGAATCAACTAAGAAACAGTATTCAGAGTCAGATGATATCGGCCTCTGTCCTGCAGTCTGAACGCGCCAAAACAAACGAAACCATCATCATCACATTCAGTGCGGTTATTGGCTTTATTTTGATCTTTGGTCTTTATTCTTCAGTTCATACATTGAGAGCACGTGTAGGTAGCCTGACCCAACAGCTCGCTTTGATGTCGCGCGATAGCGATCTCAGTATTTCACTGGCTTCCGAAGGACGGGATGAGATTTCACAGATATCACAGAGCCTAAACGGCTTAACGACCAGCATTAGGAATTTACTCGCCAATGTGACGAATGCTAATGATCACAGCTCTCAACGCTTGAAACATCTCATTCAAAGTTCTAAAGATCTCACTCAAAGCAGTCAAGCAACCACCGCGAAATGTGAAAATATTGCAGCGGCCATGACGGAGCTCTCTCAATCCAGCGTTGAAATTGCGCAAGCTTCCGAGCGAGCACTTGACGAAACCAATACCATGACGTCCAGAGTTATTGCTTGCCAAACTCAGAGCCAGTCTTCGTTCAAAGCAGTAGAAGCCTTAGTCGAACAAATCGAACAAACCCAAGTTTGTATGCAAAACTTAGAAAAAGACGCGATGAGCGTGAGTAAGATTGTCGATACCATCAGTGGCATTTCAGAGCAAACTAACCTGTTAGCACTCAACGCCGCTATTGAAGCTGCACGAGCAGGAGAACACGGTAGAGGTTTCGCAGTTGTTTCATCGGAAGTTCGCGATTTGGCACAACGCAGCAAAGAAGCGACCGAACATATCAGTCAGTTGCTCAGTAATATGTCGAACAACACCAACACTGCGGTCAGCTTTATGGAAAAAAGCCGTCAAGCAACCCATACGACTTTTGAATCAGTTTCAGCGGTGAATACCAGTGTGGCCGAATTGGAAAATGTTATCGAGGAAGTCAACACTCATATTACCAGCATTGCTAACTCCACCATTGAACAGTCCAAGGCTAGCGAAGACGTCGACAAAGATGTGGATGTGCTGGCTGAAATCGCGCAAAACACAGGGGCCCTTGCCGATGAGCTAAATAAGATAGTCGGCAGCTATAACCAAGAAGCGGAAACGGTTAAGCAAGCACTTAACGAGTTTAAATTGAGTTAGGTTGAGTTAGGTGTTGAGAGATCACAGAAATAAAGTTGAGAGATCTCGGGGAGTAAAAAAGAGTCATCCATAGATGACTCTTTTCCGCAAAACTTCAAATTAAAATGGCACTTCTATGTGCATCATTAAGTCGACTTGGTAATCATCATGCCAACGGTAATCCATTCGCATACGTGGCTCGCCTTTTCTCTTACTGCCGAAACCTAAACTCAATAATAAACCATGGCTTTTTAACCACTCTTCCGTCGACATCTCTGCCTGCTCTTCCAAAAGCTCTGTGGGCATCCATACACCGACACCGATGTAACTTTGGGCAACTTTGTGGGTATAGAAAGGTTCCTCTTCCTGTTCAAATCCCCACTGTTCCCAGTAATCACTAATGTTTTCTTTATCTTTAAAAAAATTCAATTCAAAGAGTTGGTTAGAAGCATACTCAACCCCGTGAATAAACGAGATGCAAAGCATACGACTTTCTGGTAGCTCTACAGTTTCAAAAGGTTCATACGAAGGGTCTTTATAAGCAAAAGACTCACACGCATTTGCCAAACTTGAAACCAATAACAGCAACATACTTGCAGCAAAAGATTTCATTAAACAACAGCTCCGACCTCTTGGGTCGCTGATTTTCTAATAGACTTTTAAACGCTGCAATAAACTCTCAACATTTGGCGTGGTTAAATCGCTGATTTCAGCGTTATCTGACAAACGTCGTCTAATCTCAGTACTACGAACAGGTATTCTTTCTGGACAAACCATGATTGACCAACGTTGTAGAATCTCTGCAGATTTATAGAATTTGTCGAAATTGAGCAGATTATCTGGGCCAATAACGAACGTGATGTCAGCTTGAGGAAAAATTTCTTCCACTTTTGTTAATACTGCAAAAGTGGTAACACTGTTGCCTGGTGTGACCAACTCCTGTTCTATTTTGCACAAAGTAACTTTACTTGAACCAATATCTTCAATGAAGGCTTCAATAAGCTGACAACGGATCTCGTAATCCAGCATATCCTTACCCCAAGCATGTGAAATACTCGGTACTAACAAAATACGGTCAAAGTGATCCAAAGAATCAATGACACTCTTGTGCCCCAAACTCGGTGGATTAAATGCACTGCCAAACACAGCAATTTTTTCCATCTTTACCCCTACTGACAATGAAATCTCTATTCTCGGTTTTCTAATTGTATGATTGAGGTATGATACTACGAAAGTTTGTTAATGCTTGCAGGAAAAGGAAACCCAATGGAACAAATGATTCGAGATGAGATGCGAGTACTTCCTAGCATCGATCCTGCGTTCGAAATTGAACGTCGTATCTCTTTTGTAAAACGTAAACTACTGGAGTCTGGCTGCAAATCTCTAGTACTTGGTATCAGCGGAGGTATCGACTCTACAACGTGCGGGCGTTTGGCTCAGCTTGCTGTAGAGGCGTTGAACAAAGAAAGCAATTCAAATGACTACCAGTTTATCGCTGTTCGTCTACCTTACGGTACGCAAAAAGATGAAGACGAAGCCCAACTGGCATTATCTTTTATCAAACCAACGCACTCTGTTTCAGTGAACATTAAAGCTGGCGTTGATGGCCTGCATGCGGCTTCACATCAAGCATTAGCGCACACTGGGCTACTTCCAGCTAACGCAGAAAAGCTTGATTTTGTAAAAGGTAACGTCAAAGCGCGTGCTCGTATGGTTGCTCAATATGAAATCGCAGGCTACGTCGGCGGCTTAGTGTTAGGGACCGATCATTCAGCAGAAAACATCACGGGTTTCTACACCAAGTTCGGTGACGGCGCGTGTGATATGGCACCATTATTTGGTTTGAGTAAGCGTCAAGTTCGTCAAGTTGCGGCGACTCTTGGTGCTCCAGACTTACTTGTTCACAAAACACCAACCGCAGATTTGGAAGAGCTTGCGCCACAAAAAGCGGATGAAGACGCACTGAATCTGAGTTATGAGCAAATCGATGACTTCCTAGAAGGCAAACCTGTATCTAAAGAAGCATCGGATCGCTTAGTGGCTATCTACCAAGCGACACAACATAAACGTCAACCAACCCCAACGATTTATGATTGATCACTGGGTTGGTCATTAGGGTAAAAGACCAAGCAAATCGCTTGGTCTTTTTATTTCTCTGTTTTCTACAACGAAAAATCTTACTTTTATCGCTTTGAATAACTGCTTCTATAGCTTTTAATAACTGCTTTGCGTTCGTCTCATTTTTAATACACCTTTATGTCTGATAGGGCGTTAACTCACTCACTTGAATCGCATATAGTGATAACTCAATCAGTAACTAATCCCTGTGTAATCAATTTTCCTTATGAACAATATCGCTCTGCGTGAAACTTCTATGCCCCGTTCTCGACAATCTTTATTTGATCGTATAAATGTTGTTACACCTGTGCTCATCATCTTCGTCACTGTTTTTGCTCTCTCCGCTGTCAAGAACATCTACGACACTAGCATGCACGCAAAAACTTTTGGTCATAACGCCATCATAACGCTGGAAAACTACATAGACACCACCACCAGAGAGCTTTCTCAACTCAATAGTCAAGTGGGTGAAACATGCAATGTCAGTGACCTTCAACGTTTACGTCAATACGTGTTTCAATCACCTATGGCAAAAGAAGTGGGGTTATTTAATGCCAATGGTCGAATGTACTGCTCCAGCAATGAAGGTAAAACCAACTTCAGAGTTGGGGAAAACGTTATCAGACAGCTAGCTCAAACCCCAACACTAACCGCCATAACTTTTGCTCCAACCCGCAACCATGACCAAGCCATTTTTATCTATTCGGCTAATGAAGACCTTAGTGGAATTAATGCGTTGCTGCCCCCGAACCTCTTTCTCGAACTCATTACATCAAAATTTGAGCAACAATATTACGATTATCAAGTCAACATATTGCAGCATCCTCTCGAACGCAGAGCTGATTTAAAGAATACCGCTTATCGTAGCTATGATTTTCAGTCACAACGTTATCCCATTTCACTTCGCATTCAACTTACGCCTCAGTCTTACTTCACGCATTTTAGCCAACACATCTGGCGCGTCATTTTACTGGCAAGCATTATCGCCGTTCTCTACCAAGCGATTAGAACCTACAAACTCACTCGCAATAGCCTTGCGTTCTCACTTAAAGAAGCCATCAACAATCAAGAGTTAGAACTGCACTTTCAGCCGATCGTCGATATTCATCAACCTAAAATCGTTGGTAGTGAAGCGTTAATTCGTTGGAATAATCCGCATCATGGTGTTATTCCCCCGACCATCTTTATTCCGCTTGCTGAACGTATTCAAGTCATAGAGCAAATTACCCATCAGGTATTCAAACTGGTAACCGAATTCGTCAACGTGAACCCACATTTGATTCAAAACCAATACATCAGTATCAACGTTAGCAGGACGCTGATTATCAAGTCGAAATTTGTCGATTATTTGGATAACTATGCGAAGAAAAACCCGAGAGTACTTTCTTTATTGCTGCTTGAAATTACCGAAGACAATGACTTCTCACCAGAAGAGTTACAAATAGTAAGAGCCAACCTTAGTCATCTAAAGCATCTCGGATATAAGATTGCGATGGACGATTTTGGCACAGGTTACTCCGGTTTGAACTTTATCCATCAACACGCGTTCGACATCATTAAAATTGATCAGGTATTTATCAAAGGACTTGCGCAAAACTCTGCGATTGAGTCAGTTATCACCTCTATGATTAAACTAGCAAAACAGCTTCAAATGCGCGTAATCGCAGAAGGTGTCGAAACCCATGAACAAGTAGAACAGCTTCGAGATTTAGGGGTACGTTATATTCAAGGTTTCTACTATTCAGAGCCTCTGCCCGCTGAAGATTATCTGTTAAAACTCTCCGCACAAATGGACAACTGAGCACGCCAAGTTATTTAAAAAATTTTCGCTTGAGCTGCTGAATAACGGAAGCATTATACGAACTCTTCAGTTCACCAATCAGTTTTTGATTAGTTTTATTGGTATAGCATTCGATCATTCCACATCGGGCTCCACTGACAACCTCAAAACCATCAAACGTGGCTTGACTCATGACGATATTCTTTCCATACCATAGATTATTTAACTCACAGACATCCCCCCTGATAGATGTCCCCCAAGTGATGGTGATAAGGGGGTCATTCTTTAGCAACAGATGGAGAAATGTATTTAACACGTATGAAACAATCATATTCTTTAAAAATCGATTCCCTCTAGGATTAATTTTTTCATGAAGTTCGGTCTCTGTCGGTAGAATCTCTCTAACAACGAGGTAACACTGCTCTCGGCTCATCTCGCCCTGTTGCAGCGACAAATCAATTTGCTTTAACCGTTCACTGTCAGTATTAGCCAAAATAAGCTGTTTATAGGCTTCTGCTGACGTTATTTTTTGGCACGCGGTGATAGCCGCTTCAGTTAACATTGTACCGATCGAATTATCTGTATCATTGAACATCTTGCTCGGCAACATTGGAAATATACGCATTAGAAGATCACGGTTAAACGATTTCCCATCAAACAAGTGGCAAAGTTCAACATTGCTCAGAATAAGTCTTTCTTCTATCAACGCTCGAATGTCATTTTCCATACAACACCGCAATAAAAGCTGAACCCAAATTATTCGTTGGCTCAACTGTATCTGTCTAATCCCGCAGAATACCAAAATGTCTTTAACTCAAAGAGTTTCGATTAGGTTGGCGACTCTGCACTCTTCCTACCAATTTCTTAACGGATGAGTAAGCCATGCAATAACTTCTGGGGTATAGGCTTTCTGTAACCAGTCTCCAAAGTTCATTCGTGTAACAGTACAAAACGGCTCATTGAGTTCAGCTATATAGCGAAGAGTATCGGTCACCTCACTTTTAGAAAGCGAGGTCTCCAAAAACCAGCAGTCATCATTAAACTGAATAGCTTTAGAACCACTTAATACTTCTTCAATAACTGCTCTCACCTCTACAGCAGATTCTGTTTCATAACTAATTGAATACACGCACATAGTTCATCCTATAAATGTGGCAGCCTAAGTATTGAACAGTAAATCAGCAGCCAGTCATAGAAAACCATTGCGAGTTGATTTAAGCGCTATCTGATAGTGATGTAGGGAAAGTGTCAATTTTGTAGTAATGATTGATTCGGGGGGGTTAAGTGCTCTTTCCCCAGCGACTAACTTACGATTAAATCTATCCCATGACCGAACGTGTGGGACGGTGGCTGTTAGATGCTCCAACATCTTTCAATCGCCCACTTTTCATAGACTTAAGCAAAAGCACACAAAAACAATTATTTGTACGCTTTTTCAGATTTTTTGATTTGTATAGTTTTTGTCTTAGTTTAACTACTGATGACTAACTAGAATTTTCAGTGCTTCTCTTACTTAACGAGAGCAGTGGGCTGAAAGCTACCCCATTACGGGCGTATGGGAAGGCGGCTGTTAGGTGCTCCACATCTATTAGTCGCCCACTTTTCACAGATTTAAACCAAAAACCAAAATTCATACTTGCATTTTGGTTTAAACCCAAGAATAAAACCCACCGAACGATGGAATACCAGTCAGTTAAACTGATTGGCATTTTTCTTTATACAACAAAAAGCGCCCCAACCGGAGCGCTTTCAATCTTATTCCCAATCAAGAATAACTTTACCGGAAGCCCCGCTACGCATAGCGTCGAAGCCTTTTTGAAAATCATCAACCTTGTAGTGGTGAGTGATGATTGGTGACAAATCGAGGCCAGATTGGATCAGGCTTGCCATCTTGTACCAAGTTTCGAACATGTCAGGCACAACAGGTATATTTTCGTTTATAATCAACAAGTTATAAAAATTAAATTTATCTATGGGGCGAAAATGGGGCGGTTTGATATAAACATTAAAATTTGTAACATATGATTATCACTCCATAAATGTATCCCTTATTAGCACTACGACCCTAGTAATTTTACTATGTGAAATTACTAGTTTTTTTTATAGAAAACCATTAAAAAGAAAACATAAATTCTCTGTCATTAATCATTATATTAATGAAATCTGATATAAAACCCACTGTTGAACTCTTAGTTATTTTGATGTAGAAAATAAGGGCCATATCAAAAAGGAGCATTTCAATGACTAAGAATTTATTAGCAATTGCCTTATCTGGCTTGATTGCTATCTCATTACCAACGCCGGCTATTTCTCAAGACCAATCAAGTGTTCACTCAACAATTGATTACTCTCAATACACGACTAAACGTCAAGTTGTTGACCAACTATTAGAAGATGCAGTCGTCGCATTCAAGTCTCCAGCTCGAGTATCACATGCTGGCTTTACCGCAAAGATGCCAAGTAACATGGAAGTTGTAACCAGTAAGCTACTAGATGCTTACAAACTTGAACCATACCGCACTGATTTACTTATCTCAGCGGCAAATGCGCAAATCTATAATAGTAATGTCAACCAAGCGATTGAGTTATTTAAACAAGCATTGTCTGTAGCTCCTGACGATGTAGACCTACATTCTTACCTTGCTGTTTGGTCTCGTTTCAAATCAGATGAAACTAGCTTTAAGAAGCATATGGATGCTTTGTCGCAACTTAATCCTAGTCGAAAGGCTGATATAGAAAAAATTATTTCTACAGTTGATCGCATCGTCAAAACTCCATTAAAGCAGACAGCATCTATACCTAGCGAAGGGAATAATGCAATCGTTACTCTTGGATATGCGCTTAATCCTGATGGGTCTATGCATGAAATTTTAATTCAGCGCTTAGAAACAACTCTAGAGTTAGCAAAGGCTAACCCGACGGCATTAATCGTACTAACTGGTGGCGTACCTAAAAACCACAAAACCGAAGGGCGTTTAATGGCTGACTGGTTGATAGAAAAAGGAGTAAGCCCAGATCGTATTATTGAGGAAAACTACGCAACCAGTACCGTAGATAACGCTTTATATAGCAGCTACGCTTTGGCAAGACACAATATCTCACACGCAACTATTATAAGTTCAGCTAGCCACGTAAGACGTGGTCAGTCTTTATTTGAAATCGCAAGTTGGCAGACAGGACCGAAAAACATAACTTTTGATACAGTGGCTTATCCTGACAAACCTCTATCAGAACTTAAAACACCTTCTGATTCAGAAATGTTAGGTATCTATCGCGATGCACTCAGAACCTATGGGATGTGGAGTTACCGTTCATACCCATTAGAGTCTAGATAATTTATAGTTCCACTGATAAAACCTAGAATCGGGGCGCAATGGGCTACCTGCGCCTCTTTCTACATTTTATTTAACAATCAGCTAGTTAATTAGATTTAATTTATCTATAAACCGAATATGGGTGATTTTCATAAGTGCTAGTTGAAACGAAATTCCGGTCTCTAGAAATTGAAAAAATCTGCTCATGGCTATGGAATTACTATCAATAGCCCATACCCAAATCTTGGTCTAGCTCAGATAACTCATTAAGCACAGCTAAACGCAGCTTTTTATTAACTGCTTCAATTAATGATACTGCGACCGATTTAAATGACGAAAAACAAGTGTCAAAGTCATGAGGCGCTGAATTAAACACCATAGGTGTAACAAAATCATCAAAACGTTGGCGAAAAATCGGATTATCTTCTAGTTCATATACTGCCATCAAAAGTTCACCTGTTGGATCTTCCACAAACTCATGATGCTGATTTCCAAAACGCTCCAAGTCTTCTTTTAATGCTGTTTGAAACAGCGGAACCAATACAGACAAATCGGGTTCACTAGAAATGGTAATACAATGCACGTCGTATATATGTCGAACTAAAGCCGTATCATCATTACGAGTCGGATCTCTTATTACCGAAGCCGTTCGTCTAAGCATTGACAGTATTTTTTCCACTAAAGTAGCATTAATAGCGATACAATCAAAAGCTTCAACTTCTTGCGGTTGCTTATATAATTCCGCAACTAACGATTGAATGCTACGCAGTTCCGTTCCATGAAGAGAGATTGTCTCCATCAATTCCAGTTTGATTATTGGACGTAAGCACGGAGCTTGGCTGAATTGTTGTGGGTATTTTAGCTCAAACTCAACATATCGGTATTCATCACGAACCAAACGCTGCTCTACGGAAAAATTATCTGTTTGAGCAACAGCAGTTTCAAGACTATCGATAAGAGCCTTGCGTGCTGTTTTCTTTTTAGCTCGACTAAGCTCTCTGAAAGAATCTGAGGGTATCAATTTGATATCAACATCTTCTGACATTCGTAATATTTTGATGTTTGATTTAGCCAGAGCGGTACCGCCAGAGAAAACCATCTGATGGGTATCAAATTTCATTTTCTCTAGTTCGGCTAACAACGCTACAACCCAAAAATCTTTTTCAATAATCGCAGGGTTACCGAGCTCTAAAACATCGGAAACCTCTAAGAATTGCAGTTTTAAATTTTTCATTAGCGACTTGAAGAGCTAAGTACCCTATTCCCAACCACTAGCTTGCGATTAAACAACTTGGGGTTCCAAGAATAATGTACGGAAGATGGGATTTGTGTACTTGTTCCAGAAAAGCTTTGCAGAGACAAGTTATCCATTTCGAAATCTATGCCTTTCATCCTCAATATTTCACGCATGATCGCATCTGTTCCACCAGGATTGGCAGGCATTGATTTACCAGTGAGACTATTTAATCTCGCTTTAGTATACAAACCGTAACCAAGCTTCAATAACTCACCTCGTTCGATCAACTGATTTAGAGCACGACCAATTTGATCGTAGCTTGCGACTCCTTCAAAGTCTTTACGCTCAAAAACATAACGTCTTGAGCGTTTTATCATTTGATTAATACGATCAACAGCAGTCATCGAAACCTCCTAAAACAGTGACACTAAGTATAATACAAGTATTACATCACAGGAAGAAATACGACATTAAATTCAGAATAAATACTGCACATATTAAAACAAAATAACTACAAGTATTTGTTTTAATTTAAGATTTAAAAAATAAACTAAAATGACCATAACTAGATTATATTCGTGACCACCTCAATTTATGTTTAACTTCATTGATCTCCGCTGAGCATGTTTTAGTATACTTGCCACACAAACCACTGGATAAATACACATGCAATATCAAAAAGAGCTTGAATACGAGTTCAAACACCTTGCACCTTATCATCATCGATATAAAGTCTGGGATGATTTCATTACCTGCTTTGCAATTTCCCTCAATAACTCCGTAGCACCAGACACTTATCTCGAAGAAAAATACTTAGCAATCATCAATCAATATGAGCGAGACGATCGTTTCAAATTCGCTAAGTTGGCTGGCTTGCTGGTCATGGCTTTTGAGGAATCGGGATATTGTGACTTACTGGGGGAGCTTTACATGAAAATGGAAATTAGCTCGAAGAACCTAGGGCAATTTTTTACACCCTACTCGGTATCTAAAGTCTGTGCGTTGTTATCGATGGATAAGGATAAAATTGAAAGGCAGCGGTATATCACTGTTCATGAACCGGCATCAGGTTCTGGAGGTATGGTGGTAGCGCTCGCAGATGCGATGCACTCTGAAGGTTATAACCCCCAACAACAGTTACTCGCTCATTGTGTCGATGTAGATCAAACGTCGGCCATGATGTGTTATATCCAGCTAGCATTATTTGGTATTCCTGCGCGCGTGACCATCGGCAATACATTAACGATGCAGTTCTCAAGAACAATGGTTACACCAATGTATCATCTTGGTGGTTGGGCAATAAAAGAAGTCATCGGACAAGAACGACCAGAATCGGAAACAACTCGAATAGTTAAGGAAGCCAAAGAAATCATCAAGCATTGCTCTGACGCAAAAACTGAAACTTCACGTTCAGAGCTCCTCAGTTATTTAGCCCAACATTCGCACCATCAAAGACTCACGATTATCGATGGTATATCCCGAGTCGTTATCAATGATGAAACCTATGATTTACTTTCTGCTTGATATTTCACTACACGTTTCTATTTCAAGACCAATATTTATTAAAAAATTAATTACGTACAATTCAAAATTTATCACGGAAATTACAATTATTTTTCCATGATAACGACCTCAATAAAACAAAGATTGACATATAGCCAATTTAATTCACACCCCCTTGAATATTCTCGTTAAACATTTCAACAAATAGGAAAAATCCGACAAGCAAGGGAAACATCTTACTGTATTTTATACAACACGATCCCCCCCATGATTAACTAAAGGAACATATTGATGAATGACGCTGTAAAACGTGCCTTGACAACATGCCCTCAAATGATGAGGGACATCATCAAGGAAAATATAGCAGATGGTGAACGATGGGGAGCATATAAAATAAGATTTGCAGCGAAAAAGGGAATTCTCGCTGCAAGGGATAGATTCGATAATCCAGAAAGATACAAATATAATTAATTAACAGAAGGAATTTTTCATGAAAAAAGCATTAATCCTAACAACACTCTTATTATCTACTCATGCTGTGGCTGCTAATACAGTTGATAGTGAAGTGTTGTCACTTCGTTATTCTGACGCAAATAACCATGCCACATACGGCATTGGATTTACAAATATTAGGGGCGCAGGTGAGTATGGATTTACCCTATCCGCTGACGTTCAAAATTTTGACGTAAACGGTGAGTACATTGAAAATGTTGGTCAGGAAAAGGAAATATACGAGTATCAAAGCATCATGGGAGGGTTAAGCTATGGTGTTACAGACCAATTCTACGTCATGCCCAAAGTAGGCTTTACATATACAAAGCGTGAAGACAACTTCAAAGACTCACTAACTAATGAAAAGGGGGAAGTAGTCGATTACATGGGGATGTCATCCAAAGATGAATACGGGTTCGCTTACGGAATAGATTTTATGTTTTTATATAAATCATTAGCATATGGAATTGGAATAACTGACTACAATTATCTCGATACAAGAGAAACAAAAGCCAACATCTCAGTTGGCTACAAATTTAACTAACGTTATGAGTTAGATCAGGGATGATTTAACTCCGATACTGACGAATGATAATTTTACCATTACCCCCTTTGCCACCATTGCCTGAAGATTTTGTAGAAGTAACAAAGCCACCATTACCACCGCCACAGCCAATGCCTCCAGCAGCGCCATTAGTGACGCTACCATCACTGTTTCTATAACCACCAGCACCACCGCGGTTTAACCAGTCGGTCCAACCTGTAGAAATGGCATTTGAACCACCGCCGCCACCGCCACTACTATCACCAACACCGCCATTGCCGCCATATCTGCTATCCGAATATTCAGAGTCAGAACCATGCCCACCGCTTAGAGCACCTCCAGTTGTAAAGGCTATTGAACCGCAACCACCGCCACCAGCGCTTAATAGTGCTGCGGCAGCTTTTCCTGCCGTAGCTCCTGTTGAAGATGTACCACCAGAGCCACCAGCGCCGGCACCAGAACCACTTGAACTATTGCCGCCAGAACCACCATTACCCCCTCGGCTTCCAGATACTGATTGACCACCACCGATTCCACCTTTGCCGCCAAGCCAACTCAAACCTGACGTACCGGTTCCAGAAATAGAAGATGCACCACCATCACCGCCATTACCGCCGGCACTAGTTCCGACATTAGAACCAATGCCACCAGTACCACCAGTACCGATATTTACTGTGATTGATTGCCCCCCAACAGCACTTGATAACAATGTTGATATGACTGACGCACCGCCACCGCCACCACCACCACCGCCTGACGAACCATTACTTACAGCGTTACCACCACCTCCACCACCGCCACAACCTTGCGCTTCGATACGAACACAATCAGCAGCAAGCGTTAATGTCCCGTTAGCTGTAAACACAGTTTCACTGATTAATGGTTCAGACACAGTAACCGTTACCGTATTTGTTTGCGTGTATCCCCCAAACCCAGTAACACGACAATAAAAACCAAACGATCCTGTTGCTGTTGGATTGAATGTATAACTCGTTCCTGTTGCTCCAGAAATTACAGTTCCGTCCGATTTATACCACTGATACGTCATTGTTGAGCCGAGACCATCCGCAACAACTGAAAGTGTTACACTCTCATTATCTTTGATCGAGCTACTAACTGGCTGTGTTGTTATCGTTGGTTTCCTAGCTACAACTACGCCCTCAAATTCAAGTGTTTCGATGTTTTCACCTTCGAATTCCAACGCCAAAATTTCATTATTTTCAAAATACAAAGCCATGATTAACTCACAAATATTTTTAATGTTGCACCATCTTTGACATAGCGAATGCCACCAAAACCAGTACCTGAAGACGAATTGTTGTTTGCTGCGGGGATATCCGTCACATCCAAATCCGGAGCCTGCTCAAATAACTGTGAAAGATAACCACGCTTCGTACCCGTGGCATGCTCAAATATCAATTGTGGATTTTCGCCCAATTCTTCTGCAGATGCAGCGGGTAAATCAGAAATTGTCGTAGAACCTGTAGGCTCCGTTGAACTTCTGGCTATTGCCTGTTTTACAATGGAAAGGTCTCGTGAAAGGTTGCTTACCATTTCTTTAAGTTGGGTCATCTCATCTTGAGCCATTATATTTTCCTACTGTCGTATGTCTGTTTATACAGAACTGTATGAAGGGAAGCTGCCGCTTTTTAGCTGCACTTCGGGTGATTACATGGGGATTTCACTTGTGGCCACAATACCTTTTGATTCATTTGTAACTAACCACTGGTTGTCTGCTGTAGTTAGCATGAATTTGGTATCTCCGAATCTCACATCTAAGTAAGTCCCGGAAGGATTCGCCAAAATACTTAACACTTTGAGCAATTGATTAATCGTAAATTCAGAATTGGATTGTGTGGCTATAATGCCAAGCCCACTGAATGTAGCGATCCATAATCCAGAGGCGGTTGTAAGTTTTGTCGTTGTTTGTTCAATGTTTGCAATATTAATAACTAAGTGCCTTGGATTAGGTTTTTTATACTCAATGACAACCCCATTTCCGAGAACCTGCCTAATTAAAAAAGTGTATGAGTCATAAACCCCAGCTGTGGCCATTGCGTCCAATATCGCCATATAGTTTTCTGCAAAAAAATCCCGATCAATATTGTTCATCACAGGAAATGTGCCATTGTCATAGAGAACGTAGCCGAAGACTTTTGATCCTATGACTTCTTGGTTCATCTTAACCAATTCGTTAATTAGTGATTCTTGCTTTGCGGTTAACGAAATACCATAAAACAATTCACTCATTTCATCGTTTCTAAATAATTGAGTCATAGCGATTACTCAAACGTAACATTGGAGATATTAAGTGAGGGCGTAAACTTGATGTTATATGGTGAAATATAAGGATCTGTTTGCCACGTATCCCCACCATCCAGAGTGTATTCGGTGATGATTTCCGATGCGTAAGGCGCATCTCGATTTATCTCAAGATAACGTTCGGGCTCTACATCCATTCCAACCCAGTAATACGAATCAAAGTTTTCCAAAAACAAACGCACTACTGTTTCTGGTGTATCGACTATGGACGTGGAGTTTCTGGATAGTCGAATCCTGATCCGAAAAAGAATTTCCTGCTCTGTCGCCTTAACCCAACGATAAGTTTCTACTCCGCCCTCACTAAGAACAATATCCTGTTCAATATCGCCAACCATGTAGGTACTCGCAACAACACAAGAACTTTCCATGTATTGCGCTATTTTCAAGTTGAGTTGTGCGCTAGGTGTGTAATCAATCGCAACGTGCATCTTTCCTGAATCAGCTTCAATCATCTGCTTAACCGAAGAACGTAGCCCAAACTTCTCACGTAGCCCTGCGATCAGTGCGTTAGGCGTCGTTGTCGGATTTTCAATTTTTAAGTTCGCAGTTTGGATAAACTCCGACATCTTTAAAAACGTTTCAGCCATTACGGTGTCGGCATACATATCGATCTGTGCGGCAGCGTAATAAACCTTGTATTCATCGCTAGCAACGAACGTGTTGAACGCTATGTTTTTGTATTCGTCCCTAGAATTAATAAAGGCGCTGTAATAGCGCCCAATATGAGTATCAAAGTCTTCGGGGGTTGCCCCGCTTGTTGAGTCCCACTTCATTAAATTTGCCTTATGTTATTTAGTATCAAGCTGTCATTGCTGCAGTAACTGGTACCACTGAGATTGGTATCATTTCCTATTTTGCTACTTAAACGTATGCGCTAGAAAATGTTTGCTGCCCTTCGGTACCAGCAATTGAGTAGCTGAGTTTTAAGGTAAAATCGCTAACATCAATTGAGCTTTTCAAGATAAAAATTGAACGTTTAATGGATTCATCAATAATCCACGTATTAAAAGCATCAACGCTGAATTCTGCTCCGGGTATATCCCAGTACTGATAATCGAACCCAACATCAAGGGCGTAATACAAACTACCCTGCTGCGTCTGCAGCTCATTTTCAAAACGGGCAACGTTACGCGCTTTTCCGAGAAAACCAGTTAATGAAGTCATGATTACCTCAGTTTCAACTCTTCTAATTCAGATTTAAGATTTTCTAATTCACTTTTAGCGCCGGCATCCAACGTTTGTTTTGTACCAACGGCTGGCGAACCCGAACCACCGGAAACGGCAACAACAACTTGTTGTCCTGCAATGCTTATCGCTTGTTCGGCTATGCTGATAGCCTTGTTTACAATGATTTGAGCATCTAGCTGTGTGTTGGTTAGATAGATTGAGAATTCATGCCCCATTAAAAGAAAGCCTTCACTGTCTTCCTGACCCGCAGATACGTTGATCACATCTTTGGGCTTTTGGGTTTCCTCTTCGATATCAACTTCAAGCTGTGTATCTTTAATTCTCGCTTTGAGTAATTTCATTTTAACCTCAGACGTTGAATTCTATTCTGTAACCGTTAATACAGCGGCATCTGAATAAACCTCACACCCATCCCGTCCAATGATTACTGTCCTGTATTGGAATCCAGACGAGTCCAATGCTGCGTGCCATGGTCCTAATGTTTCTGTCTGCCAATTGGGTAAAAAGTCAGCGTCATACCAACATGGTGTCAGTGCACAACTGGATTCTTGCCAATATATCGAAACATAATTTTCTGCCACAACAGAGAACGAAATACTCTCATCGACAATAGCTGTAATAGACTCTGGCTGTTTAAGTATTCTAGGATGCTCACTCCCCTCCTGACTGAGTGATGACACGACGATGCCTTGGCGGTGTGGATTGTGTACATAGTAAGTCATGAAACATCAATCCTTACCGACGCTTGGTTAAAGGCTTTATGAGGCTCTACCGCTGGAGTATGAAACAACTTATCGCCAACCTTCATCTGGAATGAAATCCAATCCCTCACCAGAATCCCTTCATAATCGGTCGGGGCTTCAGTTCCTGTATAAATATAGATATCTAAACCTGTGGTACTTTGGTTTTGAACCAACACATTTGAACCGTCAGGAACATCTGCATCAGTCCATTCCCCAAACACCGACACTTGTTTTGCTAATGTTGTCATGATCCACCCATTATAAAAAAAACCACCGTGATGGTGGTTGGTATCAAAATGTGGCTTTCGCCCTAAAAGAAAAGTTTACTTTTGGTATCAAGCTGCCGTTGCTGCAGAAATGCTACCGACGAAAATGGTATCACTCTAAAGAAAGCACACCTTTGAATATTCCGGTTGCCAAGTCAAAATCCCCATCTATAGCAACGATACGCCGACCGTTATGCGGGTAATTCAACTGGGGGATATGGTTGCACACGTATCGATACACATCTAATTGAATGGTTCTATCTGCACGTTCTGTGATTTTTTCAGTATTCACAAATTCACCGCAATTCACGTCAAACGTATAACCAAGCTCTTCAAGAAAATCATTAGCACAAGAAACCGCTCGCGTTCGGGGTTGTACTTCATCTAAGAACGCAGCCCCTTCTATCATTTGCTTTGGTACTTCTGCATATTTGGCAAACGAGTAACCCAGTGACGTTGGCACAAGTACCGGAAGTGACGCTGCATTCAAATGCTGCCGTTCCCAGTATTCCATCGAAAACAGATAGTCACTATCTAACGTAGCTCTAACTCTCATTTCTAATACCTAATAACGCATAGCCGTTACTGCGCTTTAGCGTCGCGTATGAGCCATCCGGTTTTACGTAAAATTCACCGTTTTCATAAACAGGCAAAAACTGGTTTCTGAAAACAAAAGCGACTTTCATCGTGTCATAATCCGGCACAACTTCATTATCAATAACGTTGATAGTTATATTGTCACCGTCTACTGTGTATTCATTGATGATTTGAGGCAGACCACGTTCAACTAATGCATCAACACTCTCCACACGATACCAGTCGAAATCACTTTGGTTTAAATCTCCAAGCATACTTACTCCGTTATATTCGTGTCTTTGGGTATCGGTTCAGCTTCTTTGGGTGCCTCTTTTTTCTTTACTAAAGCACGCTCCTTCCGTTGCATCTCAAGAGTTATAACTTGCTCTGTCGTGTCTGCTTTCGACGCTTTAGCCATATTGATCAACGTGCCGCCAATGATGACCATTTCTTTGCTAAAAAATGAAACTCTGGGCAATGCGTCTTTTCTGGAAAACATCAAACTAGCAAAACCGAAAAGCGCGTTAATGAAAGTGCTATCACTAGTTTTTAGTGTGATAGTTACTGAATTGACGTTGCCTTTTAAGACGATTTCACCATCACCTATGACATCAATGCTCTTGACCATCCCTTGCTTATATCCGTCAGGTATGGCTCCGATTAAATCACCAACCAAAGGAACAGGTATAGGAGTGGTTGAGCGTAGATCATGAAGCTTTTCTGTAAGCTCAGCTATTGTCGCCTTTTCCTCATCTGAAGGATCTGCTTTTACTTTTAACTCCATGAGCTTTTGTGTTTCTTCATCAGATAAAGTCCGATCCAAATAGAACACAAAAACCGGAGGCGCTTTTTTTAATAAATCAGGGAATAGCTTTGGCATATGTCCTCATTTCATCGCTTTTGCACCCGTGTCGCCACGGTTTTTATTGTTTTCGGCATCTTGCTCAACAATCGAAATCATTGTTTGGTTAATCTCAGCGCCTTTTGCATCAAAAAAATCCAACATATGTCGCCAAGCATTTTTACCAGTGGCGGCTGTGACCGGGTTATACGTACCAAAATCCCACGTTTTTTGACCAAATTGTTTCCATGAGTCGAGCTTGTTTATTGGCAAGTTTCCAGCATCTACCAGTTCACGCCATCGCCTGGACGCTCCTTCTGAGTATGTTGAAACATCACGAACAACGGCTTCACCACCACTAATTACAGCGATTTCAGCTTTATCGGCGATAACTTGCCCTTTGACCTTTAGATCTAAAACCTCAAGATGTTTTTGTGTAACAGCCTCAGAGGATTTATCTGAAGCAACAACGGTTTCTGCTTGAGCGACATTAGGACCATTAATAACCTTATCCTCAAACTGGTCAGACGCCCCCCTAGCCAAGGTATTGGCTGCCTTGTCATTTCTATTTAGAGCATCCCCCATTTCCTGCGTTCTTACGTGCCGCCCTAACATCGTATCGACAACAGTTTGAAGAGTTAGATCACCACCATTTTTAATGATTTTCTGAAATGGCTTCATAAAGCGTGACACTTTCAATGCATCTTCATCACCGAAAGTTTGGTTCATGTATTGAGCCGCGATTTCTGGCTTCATTTTCGCCATGGTACCCACAAAATCCAAAAATGAATTTTCAACACCTTTTTCCTCTGCGGCCTTTTTGTATAACGCCATTTCCGGACGTTCTAACGCACCGATGAACCCTGACATTATCCCTCTAATATCAGACTGATCTAATCGAGCAGCGATACCAGCAGAGCTCAGTGCAGCATAACGGCCTCTATCGATACCTAAAGCATCGGCGTTGTCACTGAGTTCTGAATTATCATTAATGCGCTCACGCGCAATCTGAGCATAACCAACCGGATCTTCCAGTATTTTTTTTTCGGCGGCTAAACTTACCCCAAGCGCGGCTGCGGCTGCTGCAATGGCTCCTTTCGCAGGAGTGGCGATTACATCCCCCACACCTTTAGACATTGAGTCAAATCCCATCTTTTTCAGAAAGGCTTGTAAGTCGGTTAACTTCCGCTTTACCCCACGAATCCCCTTATCCGCACCGTCTTCAAAACCTTTACCAAACCAATACTCAAAATCATCAGCAGCCTGTCGTGATGTCCGTTGCAGTTCAACTTCCATCTTCTCGGCTTCTTTTCGCATTTTCTGTTCATCGATACGGGGGGCGAGAATAAACTCTGAACTAGCAGTCATTTTGCTGTGCCTCCTGATGTTGCTTTACTGCTCTATATGCTTTTCGTAGTACGAGGGCGATCAGATCGCTGCCGTCAATATCGGGTGTATTTTCGATAATTTCAGCAGCAAACCCATCACCGACGATTCGATATCGCGCCAATTCGTCCAATTCACTGGAACTTAAAAAAAAAGACCTGCGTCTTTCATGCCAGAGCAGTGAAGCAATGTTTCAACAACCATTTCGGCAAGTCTTGGCAGCTCATAGTTATCGATAGACGATGCATCAATTGACATACCATGTTTGTTTTCATGAACACTGACTAAAGCCAACATGTCGTAATAATCGATTCGCTGAACACCCATTAGCTCAATGAGAATTTTCTTACGCCCATCCGTATCGAGAGATAAGAAATAATTTTTGCATTGCTCTTCAGTGACTAATTCGTTTTGCCGCATTGTTCGAGCACGATAAAGATGAAGAACAAACCCACAGTAAGCCATATATGCATTCCAAGCTTTCGTGCCTTTAAATTTATTAATCATTTACGCCACCGATTTAAATGAATCTTTGAAGTTTTTAGGAGCAACCTGAATAACGAGGGTGACATCAAGCGTTGATTCAGATTCATTAGCAGTACCGTTGTGCGGATCATTTTTTAAGATAGCTTTCTTAGCAGTTAGGGTTCGTCCATTTTTTTTGTTAAACGAGGTGAACTGGAAGCGTTCTTCGTTTTCAAAAATTTTTGAATACAAATCAAGATGCTGCTGAGAAACATTGCGTAGTTTTACGTTTAGCTCAATAGGTTGCGTTAGACCAGAGCCAACAATTTCACCGTCACCGTATCCGTTAGGATCGCAGAACATTTGAACCACTTTGGGGTTATTGCGCCCCAACTCTAATACAGAAATATAGCTGTACTCCTCACCGTCATAAACAACGGTGGTTTCCATTTCACCGATTCGAAAAGCACTTCCAGACATTATTGAGCCTCACTAACTTCAATTTTTGCACGCCAAATCGGTTCTGCATCTTTCACCGCTGCCTCACCGTTCACGTAATACGTTTCATCCGATTTCACAATGTTGATATAGTTATCAACGTCACTATCAAGATAGAAATATGGGTAGCCTTCGTATTGCAAAATAACGTCTGCTGCTGCTTCTTCAATATTGATACGCTGAACCGAAGTATTGTTTGGTTGGTTAACCTGAATATATGAAGTGATCGCTTCTTGAGTTTGCAAGCGAATTAGTCGTTTTACATAGGCGGTAGTGATCGCATTACCAGTATTACCGAAAAAACCGAGAGTTGGACCTGCGGAGCCATTTAAGAAAAACGAAATACGCTTGTCGAATAAATCACTACCTTCACTAACTGTTTTAATCGTCGTGGTCGGATTATCACTATCAAGCACGTAGTACTGACAGTTGCGCCAGTACATTTGAGACAAGAGTCGACCAAACGCCTCATAGCACCCCGCATAACAACCATTATCATCCAGAAATACAGTGTCTGATTTTGCCAAAGTTTCAGCTAACGCTTTATCGGCTGTCGCATAGGCTTTAACACCACTGAAATCTGCGAAATCAACCGACTGTGCATCTGCAATATCGATATCGCTAGAAAAACACAGTGTGAAGTAATCCGTAGGGTCAAAATCAATAACGTTTTCATCTGCCGGATCGACTTCTGTCGCAAGAACCAAAAGATACACTTTAGACAGACCACCAGTCATAAAGAATGAAACGTCTGTGTTATCCGTATATTTAGCAAAATCTGTAGCATCATAAATTGGCGCAACTTTAAACTGCGTTGGATCCGTAAATTCACGAGTCGCTATCGCAGATTTCCCCGTTTTTAAGTTTTTAACTTCAACTTGTTTTTTGACGTTCTTTAATTTGACCTTAGTGATAGCTTTTGCATTCTCCGCTTTCGCAGTTTTAGGCTCGCCTTTAATATAATTCCCCGCCACCATGACCAAGCATTTTTTCAAAAAGCTATAGTCCACTTCAGTCGCGGTTTGGGCTTCACTAATCCCCACCGCATAATCAAAAATAAGTGTATTACTCATAATCTACCCACTTGAAATATTTAACTGTTTCGCGCGTTTTATCGAACTCGATTTCACACGCAAAATGAAATTCCTTAGACACAGAAAGAACGCCCACGGAGAGCCAATCCGATTCAGCCTCCATACTCACTGACGCAAGAGAGTTTTTGTTATCACTCCGCTTTTTGTATTTATCAAAACGACTCCCCAATACGCCAAATACAGGTTTATCTCGCCCCATATCAGCTAGCGATAATCGAATGGTTCCAAAAAAACGAATATGTGATTCAGAAAAATATTGTTCACGCACACTTAGGTATTCGACATAAACGATATCAGCCCCATCGTGTAACGCCCCTGCCCAATCAACAGCCTTAAGATTAAATATGTTGTTAATCTCAGCGTGTAACGCTTGTCTAAACATATTGAGCCTTTATCGAGTTAAAGAACGTTCCGGTGTCCACCATCGGCCAGTCAAAGCCTTTGCCTTGAACTTGATGTCCGTTGTAACCAATGCCGCCCTTAATCGTAGCTGTAGAGTTACTACCGTAATCCTTTCGCATGATTGGGTTTCGAATCAAAGCCCTTGCGCCACTCTCGATACGCCTAATCATTTGCGGACTTGGATGATCAACTCCGAACACTTTGATTAATTCGTTAGTTACTCGAACAACATCTTGGTTAAGAAAATGACTTTCCGCTTTCGTGAATACCCCGTAACGAGTATCCATGTACTCGGCAAGCTTGGTTAGTTTAAGAGTGGACTTACCAGCATTGCCCTTTTTGACCCTTGATGCTTCTTTTCCCTGAAATGATTTAAGAGGCTCCGTTCTATCCGTTTTTTTTGCCGTTTTGTTTTTGTCCAAAACACCAATACGAATATGATGTGAATTGAATTTTTTCACCTCTTCTTCCAAATCAGTGAAATCAAGCTCGATATCTAACTCAATCATAAGCCACCCCCGATTATAGGAATTCGAGCAGGCTTAACGGTTGGCTGTTTATCCGAGAGAGAATAACCATTTGCCTCAGCCAAGGCTTTTAAGCGAACCAACATGAAGCGCTTATTGCTATCTTGCGACACTCGCTCAAGTAACACCTTTTGAGCAAACTGATAGCATTCTTCTTCACCGTCTGGGTTTGCGTTCACAGCATTAGCAAAATCGATTTCTTTCTGCGTCATCGACTGACTTCCGCAATTTCGCAAAATCGTATCAATGGTGATTTGTGCATCTTCTGAAATCATAAAAACTCCTTAAAACAAAGGGAGCGTATCGCTCCCCGTAGGTTCTTATTTTTTCTTAGCCAAGGTCTTAGCTTTTAATGCTTTAGAGGCGGCAGTTTCTGTTAACTGGTAACAGTACGCGCCTTTTGACTCAAGTTCGTTAGCCGCACTTTCGTAAGTAAACAAACTCTTTTGTGTTAGACCGTGAGAGCCTGTTTCCTTTGAATAAATACCGGGCATAGAACCATGGTGGTTATTGATGGAAGGACGGAACGTTAAAGAAATGTGAGATTCGGTACCAAGAATAGAAGGTACTTCAACCATTTTCACATTTTCATATGCACGTTGCACTGCTGATTTACCGGTTACAACATCACCACCCGAAGATGTGATCGGCTTACGCATAATCGCGGCAATATCAGCGGTATAACTCAATGTCATATTGATATGCTCAGCTTCACCAGTTCCCAACCGTGTCGTTTGCTCTTCATACAGAGCGTTAATCACAGTCAACACAGAACTGATATCCGAAACAGCTACGACCGTAGAATCGTATTCCACCGCATTTTTATTTTGCATCATACCTGTGTTGCCATGTGAGCCATGGAACTGTTCATAGTCATACTGCATCAAAAGACGATTTAAGATGCCTGCGTTAATGTTTACATCATTGACGCTCTGCATATTTGATAAACGGAACTCAATGTGAGTAGGTTGGCGATGGTAAGAAAATTCAACTTCTTTCGCATGGGCTTGAGCAAGCTCAGTAGTGGATGGAGTTAACGCTTCGGCAAACTTGTCATCAGGGAAGCGTCCTGTTACATCATAACTAATGACAGTAACCGTAGTTTGTTGCAGCTTTCCGTCAGAATAGTTTTCATCATTTGCCGCTAAGTTTGGGGTATACGGAATATAAGTCCGCTTGTTGCTACCCATGATTTTTGCGTTATAGCGGCGTTCTTCTTTAGTTTTACATACAACGTTCGTTGCCATTTTCAATTTCCTTCTGGAATCAAAAAGGGCTACACCGGTCATTTGGGTATAGCCCTTTTAGTATCATTTTGTTGTTGACCACGTTCTGCAGAACATGGAGTTTGGTATCAGTTATTTTTTAGCTGTTTTTGATGATGCACTTTCAGGAGTTGGGGCAGCGGCAGCAGCTGAGGCCGCAACCCAACTGGCATCTTGTCGATTGTACGGAGTGCCATCAACTGGCGCTTCCTCAATTCCAGTAGAGCCACCAGTACCTGCCGGAGCGGTACCACCATAAGCAGTAACCAAAACGCAATTTTCTACCTCCTCGCTGTTTTCATCCAAACCAACGACATCAATTTCATCAACCTTACCCATAATGGTTGTTGAACCATCAGCACCGGCAGCAACAACTTCACCCGTTACGTTATCGACAGCAAAAGCGTTACCAACCGATAAGGCTTCACCCTCTTTCACACGTAAACAAATGCTTTTACCTTGTTCAATAACTCCTGTTACTTTACGGACAGAACACAAGTCATGAACGGCGAAACCTGCAAACGCGGTTCCGTTATATGTGGTAACCGTTGGTTGGCTACCACTAACTGCTACAGAAGATACCGCCACACCAGCAACAAGTTCACCTTCAAACACACAAGCCGATACAACATCGCTATTGCCCGCATAACGAGTTGCACCTAGTGGAATTTTACGAGCCATTATGCTCTCCTTATATTTCTAAATTTCTGTTTTGTTAAAAATGAATTGCGTTGTTTACGCTGCTTGAGAGCCTGCTGCCGCATTATTTGGCAACTTACCCTGCTCGAAAATGGAGCCGTAATCTTCCATGGCTTTGCTTTCTTTAGAGCCGGTTACTTCAGAACCTGATTCACCAAGTTTGTTTTTGTTGAAAAGTGCACGCTCGACTAAAGGCCACGCTAACTTGCGATCAATTTCGTGTGACTTAATGCCTTCTTTTAGGATTTTGTCTTTAACCGCTGTACGGTCACGTTCTTCTAGCAAATCAAGCATCTTCTCATCTTTAAAGAACGCTCGTACTGTCGCTGCCGCAAGTCCCTGAGAACGCTCAGTCGGAGTCTTAGCCCACTTATCAACATCTTCTTTTACTTCTTTGATGTTGAACCAGTCAGGAAGCATTTCTTCGTTTTCTTCGATGAATTTGTCGAACTCATAACCAAACGCGATCGCTTCGGTCAGATCCGCTTCCGTGTCCTTAGCTTCATTTTGCTTATTGAAGTTGTTAAGCATTCGAGCAAGAACATCATCATCGCCATCACCTTCTGGCTTTTTGCCCGTTAGCATTTCAGCAATTTGATCTTCAATGGTTTTCTCTTTTTTCTGACCACTGCCTTTTTGCAAAAGCTCTTGCAATTTAGCCATATCTAAACCGCTTGTTTGCTGTTGTTGCTGACCACCTGCCATACCAGCAAGTAATTGCAGCATCTGAGGGTTAATCCCGTTTTGTTGCTGTTGTTGACCACCAACGGCTGCGAGCAATTGCAGTATTTGAGGATTGATAGCGTTTTGCTGCTGACCAGTAACGCCGCTTAACATTGCAATGAGTTGTTGCGTTGGGTCTTGTTGTTGGTTACCAGTCAAAAGCTGCAAAAGTGGATTTTGGTTGTTTTGCTGGTTCATACCGAACATTTGTGTGTTACCACCCAATAGCAGCGCAAGTAGTTGTTGGGGATTCATGATTTACCTCGGTTTATTTTGTTGATAATGGGTTGGGCGTGTTGTTGCCCGGATATAAATTTCATTCCGCACTGACAGTTGTACTCAACCCCAAGCCCGAGTTTTTCAGCCTGTTTGATAGTCATACGTTGTCCGTAGTGTAAAGCGTGTGTGGCGCGCTCTTCCTCTGCTGAGGATGGTTGCCACTCAATGATCATTTCGTCGGCATGTTCAGAATCAGCAAGGCTTTTGGTTATCTCGCTGCTGAGTGTGCCGGTCATGGTATTTTTGATATTGGCTGCGAAGTCGATATTCGATCTGTTTTTCGAATTTTCGAGCCGTTTGATAGTCATGTAGGCATTAGATTTAGCGCCCATGAGAACTGAATATTTGTTGATGAGCTTTAATTGCTCACGCTGCATTCCTCCTCTTTCGTTATAAATGCGGTCAAAGTCAATCCCAAACCAATCAAGCAGGTTCTCAGCCATTACGTAAGGGAACAGATACATATGCCCTCCTTACTGTTTTTTGCTAATCCCCAACTCAGCCATTGGTAAAACGGTTTCAACCATTTTTCGCTTTTCGTCCTGAGTAAATAGAGAACTCATTTCGATCGAATTTAAGAAATTAGATATTTCTGGAAGTTGCTCAATATCTGGTTTGATTTGGAAATCAGAGCCGAATACCGATTCAAACACGCCCCGTAACACTTCATTAAAATCACGGATTGAAGCAAGGCGATTTTGTTTCCGGTCACCATCACCGATTGAATTCAGTGAACCGACCAACTGACCGTTAATGAACGACATTGGACGACCCGTTGCGTTACAAATAAGCGAGTAAGCGTATTCCAATTGTTCTTTAGTTGGCTTCATATCCACTTTTGGCATCTCAACATCAGATTGAGAATCGATATACGCACCACGACTTTCTTTTAATGCAGTGTTTATTTGATTGATCTGAGTCTCAACAGCAAGCAACACTTCTCGATCAGAAATCAGCTCATTCAATTTGTCGATTTTGAATAACAGAGCCCCACCGACACGAATCAACTTAGCAGCCCCGACAATGGCATCAAACACCATTCCGAAATAGGCTTCTAATAACTCAGTACGATGAAACTCTTCAAAATCCAGTTCAACCAAATCAAGCTTGTTCTCTTTTTTATCAAAAACGGTATAGGTGCGTTCTTCAAAAAAGAATGCATGGTTTCGTCCTGGTACCGGGCGTTTCCGCAAAACAACCTTAGTTTCATCCGCCATAGCCTCAACAATGTGATACATAAGCCCACGTCGAAGCTTTGGCGAGTGAGTATCAAAAATCGTTTTCGAAAAATCTGAATTTCCAACGGCATCTGGTATAGCCACTATTTCTAATGTCACATACATAATGCGTGAGTAGAGCTCACGAATAGCGATTTCGATATATCGAGCCCTCGCCATTGAGAACGGGTCAAACTCGGTAATTACGGGCAATAGTCGCGGGTCTTTAGCCCGAAGAAATTTGTAATACGCTTCGAAATCTTGTTTTTTATCAGGAGGCGATTCAGAGCCACCAGCGCCTTTCTCTTCTTCCTCTGGGAATAAGGCCATTAATGTCTACCTCTTATTTTTATTTTGTCTGAAACAATGCCGCCTCTGACTGCTGCATTAGTCAGTGAGTCGGGACCATCATCGTATTCAGCATCTTTGTTGAATTTGACGCAGTGAGTTAGCCATGTTTGATTCGACCAATTTTCAACAAATCTGAGCCGCATCATTGCTAGAAATGCACCTACCCTAAAGATCCGGTCATGCTTATCTCCTAACGTTGTTCTTGGCGTTGCATCGATACCACGAACAGCGAAATAGTCTTGAGGTGCTGTGCCTACCCCGTTGTCCTCGTAATAAAATTCAACAACCGGAAATTGGTTTATCCGTTCTGCAAGTTGATCAATTGCTGCATTCCATGATTGATGGAAACAGAAACCCCATGCGAACACATAGCCACGCAATTGGGCGATAAACGTTAAAGCAGTAAAATCCCCGCCTTTGAAAGACGGGTCTAGGAACGCAATACAAGGTGGTGGTTCATCACTACTTTCTGCAGTAATTACCGGAGTATCCATAAACGGGTAACCCGATATTTTGGGTGATGGTTTACCTAGCCATACGTGGTCGTAATACACCTCACCCATTTCCGCTTTTGCCTGAGCTAGTAATTGCAGGTCTTGATAACGAACGGGTAAGTCGAAGATGTTGATATGCTCAATTCGAGCGTTTTCGCCAAAAGTTCGCACTTTGGTGATAACCGGGTCTTCTGCGAAGTTGGGATTCATTGCAAAGAAGAATCGCGCCTCGGTGACATCAACCTCTTCATCACCGAAAGCTAGTTTTAGCAGCCGTTCATATTCAGCGGTAAAGGAAACCTGACCAGAACGGTTAACCGTAGGAAAGAGCACGTTAAGCGAATCTTCAGAGGCATCTTGAGCCTCATCCATAAACACCATACGTACTTTGTGCTTACCTTTGATTTTATTGACCTGACTAAAAGCCGTTTTACCACCCGTTGCTCGTAATCCGGTAAAAGCAAATTCAACATTAGTCAGTTTGTTTATCACCTTGTTGTTGGTGATTTTGAAATACGCTTCGAGTCCCGCCTGTTTAACCAAATCGACAACGACCGAATATACCGAATCCTCAATTGAGTTCTGGATTTCACGCAGGATCAAAAAGAGTGAATCGCGGTATTTCTCGTCAAATGATTGCTCTAACATGTAGCAGATAATCGCAAAGGTTTTACCTGAACCACGGCCACCTTTTAAAACGATGTACTTAGCAGCTGCATCACCAAACAATTTTCGGTAAAGCGGTGGTATGCTGAATTTATTCGCCACCTTTTTAAATGAATTTTTTGCGTATTGCGTAAATAAAAAATCCAATTCCTTCCGTTCTTCATCTGAAGTCAATTTAGACAAAATTAATTGAATGTCTTTTTCGGTGATATTGCATACCCAATCATATAAATTTTTATTCTTTATCGTCAGAGTCATGCAGACCTACCTCAAGAAGTGCTAATAACTTTTCTTCCAGTCTGCTTTCGACTTCATCCTCTGACATATTTTCATCAATAACTGGAGCCTTATAGTTTGCTCGATATCTCGCTGGACGATTGGCAGACATTAAAAACATGACAATTCCTGCATGACGCTTTTTAACTGGAACTGTCTTTTTTTGACCATTGTTATCCACAACGACTTTATAGTCAGTATCCCCATTCACAGCCATATCGTAGGCAGTGGCTTCTAGCTCGTCATAGCGTTCCTCCATAATTTCATTAAAACGCTTGGCAAATGCTGGATCTGAATCTTTGTAGTCATAAACGCTAGAACGAGAATACCCTGCTAACTTTGCTGCTTTAGCAACTGTCATTGTTAGCCCACCGTTTTCTAAAGCTTCAAAAAACTTCTTGTCTCGCGCTCGCGTTCTTTTGGTTCTGCGAGACATTACTACCTCCCGATTTTTAAAATCGTATTTTCAACCATTCTATCGAATCCAAATTGTCCGAAATGAAAACAAAAAAAATCGCCACAATCCCTTTGGTAAAAGAGACTGAAAAGCGATTTTTCTATTTTCGATTATTTCCAGAATTACTTGTTTTGTTATCCCATTAACCGTTTGTGTTACTAACCTTCAAACAAATAACCGCAAAATTCACCTATCTGAAACCACTTTTGAAACGATTTCAGCAATTCTGGTTTTATTGGCCTTTGTACTCCTGAAAGCGATAATTCCTTTTTGAGAATTTCTGCAGCATCACAACCAGCGGCTAATTTGTTATGTAGGCTCATCCGATTAATCACGGTACCGGCATAACCTATTGATGATTCCACTTTGTCCATGATGAGAACGCAGCCGCCTTTATTGACGTTTTTCATCAATTCAATAATGAGTGTTTCTCTATAGCTGGGTTTAACAAACATTAAGCTCAGGAACAGAACACAGACGTCAAAACGAGGAATTTTGAAATTCTCGATATCCTCAACGGTTAACTCACCCACACCGATAAACTGCTTTTTCATTTCAGCAGAATTATCGATATTGATGACCCGGGCTTTTCTTGATTGAAGTACTTCCCTAGCACTGTTAGTCACATTGCCAATTGCACAACCTAAATCTACGAATACACCGCCTTGTGGTAAGTAGTTACGAATGAAGTGTACTGTCATGCTCGTTGCTATGTTGTACCAAGGAAGTTGTTCTCTTACGTGGTTATCAAAGCTCTTCGCTATCTGCTCATCTTTAAACGTCCATTCATCTGGAATATTCATAGTGATACCCCCAAACGATGGCTGTAAGCATCTAGTGCTTGTTTTGCTAGCCCCATACGAGAGCCATCCGGATACGGCAGATTAAATTCAAACTCAATCGCCGCTTTTAAATCACGCAAAATACGAGTGCGGTTTGATTTCGCGCATATCGCCCGAACGTTGTTGAGCTTGTTATCGACTTTCACGACATCGAAATAGCGCTTGAATAAGGCGTAGAACTCGCTCGGTGAATGGTATTTCTGTACTTTGGGCTTTTCTTTGAAATCACCAATCGTAATACCGCTTTCGTAATCCAGTTTGAATGTAGCGTATTTGGATTCTCTTTGACTTAATCCATCAGCACCTTCAACAAACCGATAACTGGCACAATCTACAGAAACCGCACAAGCGTATAACCTTGTTTTCTCACTACACAGTGCAGCACATAAACAAGCAATGTATTGTCGGTCTTGTTCAAAAGGCACACTATTAAGCACCGAACTGATGAATATCGAGGTATAGCGTTTTTTCGATTTGATATCGTGAATAAACGCTTTAGCTATCTCGATACTTTCTTGAATATTGATAGTGTCATTCTCACCCAAACGAAATGGCTCAAATGGGCTGACAGATACACCAACCGAACGCAGTAAGTTCGTTTCGGTTAAATGCCCGGCTCCGAAATCAACCACTGAGGTACCGTGTTGTCGTTTCCACTTCTTGCTGTTTTTCGGTTCAAGGATATCGAACTCTTTAGAACGTGCATTCGGTGCAACCGCAAAAACGAAACCTTGCCCAAGTTCAGAACGCTGGCGACGAGCGCGACGAAATGAGTTGTAGCGAAGCAGCTCTTCATATCGGCTATGAATATCAAAATCCATACTGAGAAGATTCAACATGGCATCACTGAGTTTGGCTTCTGCGTCACTGATGTAAACCACATCGATGTGCTCAAAGCCTTTCTCAGCAAAATACTGTAATCGTCCTATTCCGTTAACCACTCGCTTATCCGGTGTACACACTAAAGGCATATCGATTCCTTTACCGTGAAGTAATCGAGCCATGTTTCTGGAATAGTTAATCCAGTGGCCACGATTAATCTTCACCAACTCTGAAACCGATTCTTTGGTTGTGTGCATACAGCGATATAACGCTTTACCGCTTTTGTCTTCGATACCCTGACTAAGCTGAACCAAGTCCACTCTCGATAACGCATCAGTAATGTTATCGGGGGTATCTTCCGGTCTTAAATCGTTAGTACCACGGTTAAACGCAATGTTTATCGCTTTCCTGTCGGCTAAATCCATAGGTCCTGTAAAGAAAACGGGGACCTTATCGATCCCCATTGTTTTTGATACATAATGCCTTTGGTGCCCCGAGAGAATTTCACCATTTTCAGAGCAGAACAGTGGAAGCACGAAACCAAGCTTACGAATCGATAATTCTAGAATCTCAAGTCTGCGTGGGTCGGCTTTACGTGGGTTATACGTTGATGGTTCAATGTCATCGATGTTTACGAGTCTAAGCATAGTCCTAGCCTCTTCGTAATTTCATCAATCACATCTGATTTCTCAAATCCCACTTCTCCACGAATGTCATCGTGCCATTGTAAGTAAATCTCACGAGGGATTTTTACCGAGTATTCCCCTATCTGTAATTTGGTCCCTGATTTTTCAATATCACCATCTGGATCACTAACGTGACCATCCGATAATGCGTCAGGGTCAAAATCATCCAAGCTGAGATAATCGATACCTATCAACTCTAAATCGAAATCTTCCAACTCTAACGCTTCAATTTCTGATTTGAGAAGTTCGTCATCCCATACAGAACCATATGGCAGTGCGTTATCGGCAATGACATAAGCTCGTTTCTGCGTTTTGGTTAATCCTTTAAGCACAATACACGGCACAATTTCGATATTAAGAAGCTTTGCCGCTTCCCAACGCCCGTGACCCGCAACAATCTCGTTTTCTTCATCAACCAAGATAGGATTGGTAAAACCCCATTCGGTAATTGACTTGGATAACTCTTCGATGTTTTTAGCACTATGAATGTTGGGATTATTCTCGTTTGCAACTAACTCATTAATTGGCTTGAGAATATACTCGTGCGCTTTTTCAGATTTTCCGTTTTTTACGATTTTTGTCATGGTTTGATTCCTGGTGACTACCTAGAATTTTCACCGCATCTCTGCAGAGGCGCAGTGGGCTTTAAATCTATCCCATGACCGAACGTGTGGGACGGTGGCTGTTAGATGCTCCAACATCTTGCAGTCGCCCACTTTTCATAGAGTTAAAACAAAGCGCAAAAACTTAAATTTGCACTTTGGTTTAAACCCAAAAGAGAACCCATCAACCGATGGGCTTCTCTTACTTCTTAATATTGCAAACGCTCAGCACCACACCTTTGGAATCCTTATCATCACAAGAAGTGGTGCCATTTCGACTGTTTTGCTCAATATGGTAGTTAGTGCAGCCTACAAAAGTGATTGCCACCAGCACTAAGATATAAATTGATTTTTTCATTCTTTTGATTGGCTATCTCCTTTGCAAATACTCACAGCCTTAAGCCCTGTTTCGTTAATACTAACGGTATTCTCGCATTCACTACCATTAGCCCCATTTTCTACATAAGCCACCGATGTGCAGCCACTCATAGCGAATACAAGCAGTGCGATGGTCATCGTTTTCATTTTCACCACCATCTAATTGAATCAATAAAACTAGCTAGCCCGAAAAGGAAAAATACCAACCAGATTAAAGTAAAGCGCCATGCTGTTAGGTACTTATCCATACTCAGCCCCAGTAATATTCATTTTCGATTTGCTTCCACGTATTGCGACCAACTACCCCGTCAGGTTCCAATTCGTTTTTCTCCTGAAAAGCAATAACGGCATCTCTAGTTTTCACACCAAAGATACCGTCAGGTTGTTGGTTTAAATTGAGTTGCAGCTCTCGCACATCAGCACCACGAGAGCCTTGGGAAAGTGTTGCCCGATTGATAAAGCCACCAAAGGCGAGTTTAACTGCACGTTCAAATTCTTTGGCATAGCCGGCAATCACTTCCGCTTTATCTCGGCCATTAATGATTTGTCTCGCACCGACATAATCAGGCTCTTCCTGATCTAAGTAATCCGAATACTGTTTTCCTGTAAACAATCCACTTTTCATCCCGATGATCGCAGCCTGTGTAGAATAAACTGGAATGAGTAGGCGATCGGGTTGAGTGACTAAATCGATGCCTCTTTGCAATGTTCCCACGTTAAAAAGCTGAGAACTCAAACGTTCATAGTTTCGTTTCCACGTCACCTGAACATCACCACGACCGTAATACGTTTGTCCTGTCTCTTCATCGGGGATGCCGTAGTCATATCCCTCACCTTTGCCTATCTCACTAACAGGTTGCATCTTGTAAGCTGTTTCGTGGTACACCGTCGCCAGTGTATAGGCTAGATAACTAACAGGGATTCGTTCACCCATAGATTTCAGCAGTAACCATACTGCCATATAACGAGAAACGCCCCTTTGTTGAGAGGCGCGCATGCAACCATCAAACAAAGAGGCGTTTACTCGAGTAGCTAATGCTACTTGAGACACTTCAATATTCATTTTGTAGACCGTTTAGGTTAGGTTCGGAAAGAGGTATTGATAGGAGAAATGCCAAAAATTAGGCATAAAAAAGCCGCTCTATATAAGAACGGCTAGTATGGGAAATATTAAGGGAAAAGTGTCCGATGGTCAAGAGGCAACGTTTATGCTTTTTATGCCCGTGCTTTTGGCTTACTACAACTTTGAATTTTCTTTGTTTTGAAAAAAGCTCAGATTCTTTGGAATGTAAAACTGACAAGCTTGTCTATCTGCTGTGGTTGGCTGTTCCCAAGCACCACACAAATCCTTATTATTTTCTTTCGTTCGCGTAAATTGCTTACACTTTCCACAACGTTCCATTTGATATCTATCCGAGTCATTTCAAACTGAGATCAACAATAGCGTGATTGGAAACTTCGGCCAAATCAGACCAAAACCGCCGAGCGTTGCAAATCCGTCTTAAAGCGGTTGTTAGAATAATTTTCTACCAATCCTCTCTGAGCTTTTTCACTTCTTTTGCAAAAAGCTCAAATAGAAAATCATAGAACATCATTGTCAGTTGCTTACCATCAATTTCATGTTCATATCTTGCATTAACAAAAATATCACCCCAAGTTTTTAAAGCATCAACCAAGGACTTTGGCATAGACATGTTCGATGCTACTTCCATGTTCTTTATTTGTTGTTGGGTTTCAGGTTGTGAAATAAAATCTGAAAAGTCTTTGGTCAACGATTTCTTTGTTTGTTGATCCAATTGAACAAACAGTTTTTTGAGGCTATGTGTTTGAATTTGGTCCTTACCAGACACGTGACACAAACACTTTAAAAGTAACTCAAGAGACAATGCTTGGTTTACTGTCGCAGGCAGGAACAAGTTAAGATCACCGTCTTTGAAAAGTATTGCACCTGCCTTTCTGTAGCTATTTGCGCTAACAAAAAGGCGCATAGCACTTTCTTCTTTCACAATTACTCCTAATTATTCTAAGCCCCACTAAGAGAGGAGCAAAGCAATACCGATGCCGCCGTACACCACCTTAATCACAAAACCCAACGATGGAATGAAAAACGCCATGCGTTAGAAATCACTCTTAAATGCTTTGTTAACTGGCTGCTTCTGCAACCCTTGGATTAGGTGTTGCTTGAGCTAAAAACTCCGGCATATGATTTGCTGCATTTAGACCACCATCGTGAACTGTGCCTAAATCTTTAGGGTCAACATCAGCAGTTGGCCAAATTTTATTGTGTCCAATAAAGCGATCTAGATTCAATTTATCTAACTCTAGAAAGAAGTAATCCTCCGTTTCACCTCTAGACACACCCGCAGCCCAATACGCAAATGAGCTTGCAATAATGTCCGCGACTTGTACTTGTTTGTGTTTCTTTGAGTCAGCAAACTTGAGGGACTTACCTTTTAGCGGCAAGTCAAACTTACGGCGATCATACCCCAGTTCTACATTTTCCTGAGTCCAATCCATGAACATAGCAAACATCTCTCTTTGTTTTTCAACGCTATGAGAGTCATCGTGAACTAAATGGAAGCCTTTAGGATACTCTTTACCCCATTGAATACATTGTGCAAATAAAGCGGGAATTGACGGATCAAGTGCTGATTTGTCTAAGTTCGCCAGTGCGCTATCAATTACCTGTTTAGTTTCAAGAATCTGATCAATATCAGACTTAAAGCCTTCGCTTGAAGAGGACGCCTTAACCAATTCAACGCTTGAGTAAAATGCTTCAATTGAAGCTGGCGTTTGTTCCTTGATCATGTTGACAAATAGCTTATACATTTCATCAACCAAATCTTCGGAGCAGAATGACTGTAAACAAATGAACAACATATTTGACAAGGCGATATTTTGACCGTTTACATATAAGTCGATTCCTCTAAGGTGCAACATATGTTCAATCAATAAATCTACAATTTTTGATGTGACCATAAATCGTTTTAAGAAAACATTCATCTTCACACTAGTAGGGTTAACCGCTGGATCACGCAACATTCGGATAATGCCATCTTGACCTGCTTTGTTTCGTTTAAGCCTTTTGAAATGAAGTTCACTCTCTGCGCGGGAGCCTATCAACTGAAGAAGTCTATCGGCTTCTTTCTGGGGAAAATCACAACTAGCCAACGTAAATACTGGTTGGTCATTATCCAGTAGATTTGAACCCGTGTTCCCCGACTCATCGAAATAGATAGTAGGAATTAAGCTTAGCTTTCTACGACTAGCTTCAGCCTTTTGGTTCGCTACCTTTTTCGCTTTAGCTTGCTTTTGCATTCTTTTTTGTTTGCTATTTTTACTCATTTTTACTTCTGCCAGTTAACGAATGACATGGATTCCCCCTCCCGAGGATCTGCCACACTTACGTGGTACTTATTAGCACTGGAGGCACCATGTCTGATTATTCTTATTTTGGCGGTATCGATTTAGCTAAAAACCACTTTAGTATTCATGTCGTTGACTCACAAGGTAAAGTGACTCTTCATAAATCGGTTACTCGCTCTAAGCTACTAACCACAATAGCAAATATGCCACCCATGCGTATAGGACTCGAAGCGTGTGGCGGTGCACATTATTGGGCAAGAACGCTTAATAAATTAGGACATGATGCTCGCATTATGGCGGTTAAGTATGTTGTTCCACATAGAACTAAAGGCAAAAACGACCTCAATGATGCAGTAGCTATTTGCCAAGCAGTCCAACATGCATCGACCCGTTTTGTTCCTGTAAAGTCTCCAGAGCAACAAGCCATACTCTCTGTTCATCGAATGCGTGAGCATTGGGTTCGTGAACGTACTGCTCTAATGAACCGTATTCGCGCCTTGCTTTCTGAGTTTGGTCTCATTATTCCTGTTGGACGCTCTTCTTTAATGAAACAAGTACCTCTTATGCTGGAAGATGCCGAAAACGAGCTTCCACACTTAGCGCGAACCGTTATTGCTGACGCATACTACCATCTTGAACAACTCAACCAACGTATTGTAGATACTGAACAAGTGTTCGAGGCTTTTTCAAGGGTGAGTGAAAATGTTCAACGAATTATGAAAGTCAGAGGCATTGGTCCACAAACAGCAACTGCTATTCTTGCCTCTATTGGTAACGGCTCTCAATTTGATAAAAGCCGAGACTTCTCCGCTTGGCTAGGGTTAGTACCAAAGCAGTATTCAACAGGCGGCAAACCCAGATTAGGCAGAATTACCAAACACGGAGACAAGTATCTACGCGCCTTACTCGTCCATGGTGCTAGAACGGTCATTGCTAATCTAGGTGATAAACAAGACAGGCTCAGCCAGTGGTGTCGAGGCGTATTGGAACGACGAGGAATGAACCGAGCTATTGTCGCTCTTGCAGCAAAGAATGCTCGAATTATCTGGTCGCTATTACACAACCAAACGGAATATGAGAATTACGCTGCTTAAGAAACCATAACCCAAGCAGCGTAACAAGAGTTCACCCACCGGGTCATAGCAGACGCAATGGATGGAGATAGGTTAAGACCACTAGCGGAGAGCCTGTTAATGCGGCGGACACATATGATGTCATCTAACGAATAAGGCACCGCTGTCGCGCAAAGTCATCAGGGTCACGATGTTGCGAATCATCGATATAAAGACCGAATGTAGAGCGGCAGTCCAAAACCCATCACTTGAAGTTTAGCGGATGTTTGACAACCGGGGGAATCCATGTAGCCCTGTTAAGGTGTGAGCAACGCAATACCGAAGCCGCCGTATACTACCTTAAACACTAAACGCAACGCATAGTGAAAATGCCACGCGTTGCGAATCACTCTTAAACAGTTTGTTAGGTTTCAAATCGCAATTTGCGTTTTGAGTTACGACGCTTTAATACCCCCCCGACCATAGGAATGGCGACACCAAATGCTAAAGAAGCGATAGATATATACAAACTAGTCCTTGAGTCCGAAAGATATTGATTGACCAAACTATTCTTTTGGATCAGTTCATCTGACAGCTTCAATATATCAGGTGAAACCTTATCGTATTCTGAACCTAACTTTAGACGAATATTGTCGAACAGATCTTTTTGGTTAGATTCCAGACCGTCGAAAGGGTTGCGCGTTTCATATGTAGTGGTACAGTGAATTTGGCCACCTGAATAGAGGTGTTAAGATACACCTCAGAGACAAACAGGTGATTTTATGACAAATCGTACAAGACGCACTTTTAGTGCGGAATTCAAACTTGAAGCAGCACAATTAGTAACAGAGCATGGCTATTCGGTTATCGAAGCCGCTAAAGCAATGAATGTAAGTCAATCAGCAATGGATCGCTGGGTACGGCAACTCAAGCAAGAGCAACGAGGCATTGCACCGAA
>NZ_JBKEBW010000036.1:0-3726 GCF_047973365.1 Vibrio sp.
CCGAGCTCAGTGATAAGCATAAGCCTCGTTAATGTTAATCGGCTCACGCTTTGGTGATGCCGATTGATGCTGTTTTCACCGTTGGACATTATGTGTCTGACCCACCTCTATTCTCCCGACATTAAATGTCCGACTCCGGTGTGGAGCTTTGATGTATTGAGAGCGTAGTCATGAGCAATAAAACCAGCATTGAAGGGTTATCCGCTTTGCTGCACACGCTGATGCTTATTCCTCAACATCGATGGATCACCGTTAGGGAGTTGCAGCAGCAGTTAGCCCTACTCGATATCCACCGCACCACGCGCAGCATTAAACGCTACCTCGATGAAGTCATTGTGGAGGTGTTTAATGTGGAATGTGATTCGATGAGCATGCCCCATGTTTATCGGAAAACTTCAGAGCAATTACTGAAGCTCAACAAGCAGGAAATGCTCTATTGGCAACTGACCAACAAGTACTTACTACCGCTGGTTCCTGATGCACTGAATTATGGACAAGGGTCCTCCTCGGAGAGAGACAAACCCTTGCCACACAAGGGTTCAGCACATTCAAAAGAGCAAGAATGGTTAGCAAAAGTACATGTGGCATTGCCCACTATTCGTGAGTGGAGTAACGAGCAACGGCAAGTGTTGAATGCGGTACATACGGCATTACTGCACAACCGTATGCTCAAGATATCTAGCCAAGTATTGCAGCAAGAGAAGGCGCTCATTGATCCTCTGGGACTCTCGGTTCAGTGTGACGCGCTCTTGCTGCTCTTTCGATTATCCGGTCAAAACAAGATACGCACCCTAGCTTTGCCTTTGATTGATGAGGCCAGTGTATCGACGTTTTCTTTTACCTATCCGACTGATTTCAATCTTGAGCGGTTCATGCGTGAACACGATGAAGTCAGTGCGCCCTGAATTTCACTCACCGATAAGGAGAGCACCGTTATGACATTAACCAACACCCTACTCCGATACGCCGCTATGACCATCCTGTTTATCGGACTCACCGCTTGTGGCGACCAAGAAGAAACTCAAGCAGCAACGGCAGATATTGAGGTGTCGATATCAACTAACCCTCATTGGGGGACATTGGTCTTTGACCTGCAAGCCATCACCGACAACACCGTAATTAGCAATGTAGTGATTAACCGTGGCAACTGCCGATTACCTGCGGGGACTACCTCAGAGCTCTCAAGAAACGTTTCATTAAAGTTCGGCCAAACCTACACCGGATACAGCAACAACTGCACCGTGGACAGCGTGAAAGACATCGAAGTCACCTCCAGTGCTGGCACTTTTGTCTACACCTTCTAACTTCCAATTCTCAAATAACACACTCAACCAAATCGTAAGGATAAACTATGAAAAAATCATCTCTACTCATTGCTACAGCGCTAGTTTTCTCAACCTCTTCTGCTTTTGCTGGTGGAACACTGGGCGGCAGCCCATCCACAGATTCGGGAGCCGTCAACGTCAGTGTGGGCAAATGCACTCAATACAAAATGGATGTGAAAGCGGCGCAGCAGAAAGGTAAGGACGTAGCGAGCATCACCGTTCCTGAAGGCTGTGAAGCAGTCAAAGAAAAGTAATACCTACCACCAGCAACGGTAAAAAACGACAATGGGGAGCAATCACGCTCCCCATTCTTTTTTTTTGCTTCTATACACAAACTGCACAATCAATAAACTGCCCTTCTAAACTTCTTTTGGACATAAATGTATCGGACAACTTGCTAAATTGGTAAAAGACTCATTAGCTCAAGTGGGGAAAGCTTAACTAAATACATAGTAAAACCAGCTCCCATTGCACCTATCAACGCATCACGAAACGCGACAAGGACGTCAAAGAAAGATGAAAGAATGTAAGTATCACACAAATTACACTCGTAGCAGTTATTTATGCCACTACATGCAATTGCTTTGGTAAACTACCTACCAAAAATTTGTATGTGACAGAATTAAAATGCTCGAAGAACATCAATTTGAACTACGTAAACAACTCTGGAAAATCACTAATCATGTCCGTGGCTACATGCATGCGGATACGTTTCGCGAATACACTCTAGGGTTATTGTTTTACAAGTATCTATCGGAAAATCTAGTCAATTTCGCCGATGAACTACTTTCTGAGGATGGCTTAAACTTTGCCGATTTAGATGAAAAAAACGGAAAAGGCAAAGAACTTATCCAAACGCTCCGAGAAGAAGCTATTGATGATTTAGGCTATTTCATTCAGCCAAAGGCTCTTTTCCATGCATTGACCAAAGAAGGACAAACGAGCGAAAGCATTATTGAAAAATTAAAAACAACACTATTCGAAATTGAAAATAGTTCACTTGGCTCAGGCAGTGAGCAGGATTTTTATGGGTTATTTGACGAGTTAGATCTTAACTCAAATTCACTTGGTCGTTCACCATCGCAACGCAATACACTGATTGTTCAAATAATGACGGATCTTGATGTAATCCAGTTTGATTTTAATAGCAATGCAAGTGATGTTCTTGGTGATGCGTACGAATACCTTATTAGTATGTTTGCAAGTAATTCAGGAAAAAAAGCTGGGGAGTTTTACACTCCGCAAATGGTGTCAAAGCTGCTCGCTAAACTGTCGACCTTAAATAATGATTCTATTAATTCTGTTTACGATCCAACTTGCGGATCTGGCTCACTGTTACTTCAAGTAGCGAAGGAATCAAATAACCCACATATCAAATACTACGCTCAAGAACGTAACCGTAGTACTTATAACCTAGCTCGCATGAACATGATCATGCATAAAGTTAATTATCGTGAATTCGACATTAGGCTAGCTGACACTCTGGAATCTCCACAGCATCGAGGACTCAAGTTTGATGCAGTAGTTGCAAACCCGCCATTCTCTATGTCATGGGCGGCGAAACCAGAATTACTCAAAGATGAGCGATTTGCAGAGTACGGTTCCCTAGCACCAAAAGCAAAAGCAGATTTCGCTTTCATCCAGCATATGCTCTATCAGCTAAGCGATCACGGCACAATGGCGGTAGTCGTTCCACATGGAGTACTCTTCAGAAAAGGAGCAGAAGGGCGTATACGTCAATTCTTGATACAAGAAAAAAACTGCTTAGATGCCGTCATAGGGCTGCCTGCCAATATTTTTTATGGGACCGGGATACCAACTTGCATTTTGGTTTTCAAAAAGGAGAGGCAAAACAGCAATAATGTTCTTTTTATTGATGCTAGCCAGAGTTACAAAAGCGGCTCTCACCAAAATTACATCAGCGAAGAAGACATACTAAGCATCATACATTCAACAATACAACGGGAGAATATTAAAAATTTTACTGCTGTTGTTTCCGTTTCGGAGCTAGAAGAAAATGACTATAACCTCAATATATCGAGATATGTTGATGCTTCACCTCAAGCACTTTATCTGCAGGGCTTAAAAGAACAGCTACAAGAATTCGAACCAAGTCTACTTTACCATAATGCACAGCAGATTCTGCATCTTATGTAGTGGTACAGTGAATTTGGCCACCTGAATAGAGGTGTTAAGATACACCTCAGAGACAAACAGGTGATTTTATGACAAATCGTACAAGACGCACTTTTAGTGCGGAATTCAAACTTGAAGCAGCACAATTAGTAACAGAGCATGGCTATTCGGTTATCGAAGCCGCTAAAGCAATGAATGTAAGTCAATCAGCAATGGATCGCTGGGTACGGCAACTCAAGCAAGAGCAACGAGGCATTGCACCGAA
>NZ_JBKEBW010000027.1:0-81086 GCF_047973365.1 Vibrio sp.
TATCCCACCCTCAATCACAGTATTGGTCTGACTAAGTATTGGGCTTTGCGCTATTTTGGACGCTTACCCACCAGTACCGCCGAAACAGATTACGGTTAGTTGTGTACATCTAACTTCCTATGGCTTCCTTCAGACCCCACCGTTAGCCCGTGACGCCCTTGCCATTCGGATTGTCTTCCCCTTAGTCAGGGTGACTCCACTTTCTTTCAAGTGGACGGGTTTGCCAGCTTTGCTGGGCAAACAAAAAAGCGACCTTACGGTCGCTTGAGTTGTTGACAAAGCCCCTTTCCGTCATTCCTGCGAAAGCAGGAATCTATTTACAGCATGCGCTTTTATTAGATTCCAGATATTTCGTTCCGAAATTCTGGAATGACGATGTTGGGTTTGACATCAGTCTGAAGCGACCTTTTGGTCGCTTAACTATAACAAAATTCTAAAAAATTTTGATAATAGGTATTAGCTATTATGCTAATGCCTTTTCGATATCAGCACTGACTGCAGCAACTTGCTTAGTACCGTCGAATTTAAGGTACTTGGTGTTACCAGCAGCCGCTTCTTTACCGTAGTATTCGATCAGTGGTGCAGTTTGGTTGTGATAGACACCTAGACGTGCACGTACGGTTTCTTCTTTATCGTCGTCACGGACAACAAGATCTTCACCAGTGACGTCATCTTTACCTTCAACTTTAGGTGGATTGTACACCACGTGGTAAGTACGACCAGAAGCAAGGTGAGCACGACGACCGGCCATACGCTCAACGATCACATCGTCAGCTACGTCAAATTCGATCACGTAGTCGACATCAATGCCCATTTCTTTTAGGCCATCAGCCTGAGGGATAGTGCGTGGAAAACCATCCAATAGGAAGCCTTTTTCACAATCATCTTGTGCGATACGCTCTTTGATTAGACCAAGAATGATTTCATCAGAAACTAGCTGACCAGCATCGATTACAGATTTAGCTTGTTTACCAAGTTCTGTACCTGCTTTGATAGCGGCACGTAGCATGTCACCAGTAGAGATTTGTGGAATACCGAACTTCTCCATGATGAATTGAGCTTGTGTACCTTTACCAGCACCTGGAGCACCCAGAAGAATGATGCGCATGTTTAATCCTCTTTAGAAAAAAAATTTATACCGAAGCTCACTATATCCATCCTCAATTCTTAACCTTACAAGGGCACGTTACGAAGAGAAAACCTTTCATTTGAGAAACGGTAAGTTTCGGTATAACAGTTAATACAGCGAGCGATTGCAAGCTGGCGTGCAAAATACACGCGTTGATAACCTTATTCAAGCTTCGCATTCTATCACATAAATTTGCCTCTCTGGCGAATCTAAGACTAAAGAATACAAACAGGTGTTTAAGCATCAAACACGTTCATTACATTTCAATACAAATAAGCGGTATTCAATCACTTTCAATAAAAAAGCCCGCACATTGCGAGCTTTTTTTATTCATCAAGATTATTAAACCTTAGTCAGAAGCTGGTTCATAGCCACTAAGAATTGAGAAGGATCGGCCATTGAGCCGCGCTCAGCCAACATTGCCTGCCCAAGCAGTACTTCAACCCAACGCCCGAACGCTTGTTCGTCCGGTTCATCAGACATCATCTTAACCAACGCGTGATCAGGGTTAATCTCAAAAATGTACTTCACTTCAGGAACCGCCTGACCAGCGGCTTCCAATAGTTTTGCCATTTGAGTGCCCATCTCAAAATCATCAGTCACAACAACGGCGGGGGTCGTCGCAAGCTTAAATGTCGTGCGAACATCTTTCACACGGTCACCTAAGTAGCCTTTGATTCGCTCAACAACCGATTGGAACTCTTGTTCTGTCTCTTTGTGCTTTTCTTTTTCTGCTTCGTCTTCGAACTTGCTTAAATCAAGACCAGCTTTAGTGATTGATTGGAACTGTTTACCATCGAACTCAGTTAAATAGTTCATCAGCCACTCATCAATACGGTCATACATCAGAACAACTTCGATACCCTTAGCCTTAAACTGCTCTAGGTGCGGGCTGTTCTTCGCCGCTGCATAGCTGTCAGCCGTTAAGTAGTAGATCTTATCTTGGCCTTCTTTCATGCGTTCAACATAAGAAGCAAGACCAATGGTTTGCTCAGCGGAGTCGACCTCAGTTGAAGCAAAGCGCAGTAGACCGGCAATCTTCTCTTTGTTTGCCATGTCCTCCGCTGGACCTTCTTTCATCACTAGACCAAACTGTTTCCAGAAGGTTTGGTATTTTTCTGCATCACTACTTGCCATGCGTTCAAGCATAGTCAGCACACGTTTGGTGCAAGCATTGCGTAGAGACTGAGTTACTTTGTTGTCTTGCAAAATTTCGCGCGACACGTTTAGTGGTAAATCGTTTGAATCAATCAAGCCGCGCACAAAACGCAAATACGAAGGCATGAACTGCTCTGCATCATCCATGATAAACACGCGTTGTACGTACAGTTTGAGACCTGATTTGTGGTCACGGTTCATCATATCCCAAGGTGCTTTCGACGGTATGTATAGCAGACTGGTATAGTCATTCTTACCTTCAACCTTGTTGTGGCTCCAAACTAATGGTTCGGCAAAATCGTGCGACACGTGCTTGTAGAACTCTTGATATTCTTCATCACTAATATCCGATTTGCTGCGAGTCCATAGCGCTTGCGCCTTATTGATTTGTTCCCACTTTTTGTTACCCGTTTCTTTACCTTCGTCGTCACGTTCTTCCGTTTGAATAAAGACTGGAATACCAATGTGATCAGAGTATTTGGAGATAACATCACGCAGACGCCATTCTGACAGAAATTCTTCACCCTCTTCGCGAAGATGCAGAATGATATCGGTACCTCGGCTCGCTTTTTCAATCGACTCAACCGTGTATTCACCTTCACCTTCTGAATGCCACTGTACAGCTTCATTGCTCGCCGTACCCGCTGCGCGAGTACGAACCGTCACCGCATCAGCAACGATAAAGGCCGAATAAAAACCAACACCGAACTGACCAATTAATTGAGAATTTTTAGTTTGTTCATCAGAAAGTTTGGAGAAAAATTCTGCGGTGCCTGATTTCGCGATGGTACCTAGATGGTCAATCACATTTTCGCGAGTCATACCGATACCGTTATCAGAGATCGTTATCGTTTTAGTCTCTTTGTCGAATGACAGTTTAACACCAAGGTCAGCATCACCTTGGTAAAGATCAGAATTAGATAACGCCTGGAAACGCAGCTTATCGGCAGCGTCTGAAGCATTAGAAATCAACTCACGCAGGAAGATCTCTTTGTTTGAATACAAAGAGTGAATCATAAGATGAAGTAGTTGCTTAACTTCCGATTGAAAGCCACGAGTTTCTTTGTTTGCTGTCGTTGTTTCGCTCATTTTAGCTCCATAACATCACATTAGAGATTTCTCACCGCCAATTTAACAAAAACTGGCTAGGCTAGAAATATAACAAGTTGCTAAATAAGTAAGGGCTTTGAATGTAAATTCAAGGTCAGCAATGCCAAAAAACACTGTTTTTTTTATTTATATTGATTATGCTTGGCACTGTTTTATATCAAGGAAGATAAATATCCATCGCAGTCTTAACTCATTCTTAACTCGATGACATGGAGACTATCGCTAAGTTAGCCGTGATTTAAGACTCAAAAAAGATAAATGAAGACGATATTGATGACGGGCATTGGTACAAAATTTCTCCTCGCAGACAGATTTACATTCGATTCAATCAGTAACACTCTTATTGATAATGTTTTTGACGACGAACTCGTTCGTCTGGGAAGCAATGAAAGTCGTATTCTCCTGCTATTTTGCCAACGTCCAAACGAAGTGGTTACTCGCAACGAACTGTATGATTTCGTATGGCGAGAGCAAGGCTTTGAAGTCGATGACTCAAGCTTAACCCAAGCTATCTCTACCTTGCGTAAACAGTTAAAAGACTCCACAAAATCGCCACAGTTTGTAAAAACTGTGCCTAAGCGTGGGTATCAGTTAATTTCAACCGTTACGGATATCTCTGCAGCAGAAGCTAAAAATTATCTCAGTGGTGACGATGAGATAATTGTTGCTGAAGATGACACTCACACCAGAGTTGAAGATGATCCTTCACCACTAACCGCAACTGACAACTTACTGTCTGAAGGCGTGTTGAACAGTGAACCAACACCTGAACCAAAGCAAACACAGATTCAGACGACATTAGGTCCTAACGCAACAACGCCTAAACGTCCGGTAGACTTATGGTCCAAGCTGTTATTGTTATTTTCCATACTGCTGCCTATTTTTGCGGTGATGTTCGCAAGCCCGACCGAGTCTGAATTTCGCATACTTGGCCGCTATCAGGATGTGATCGTCGAAACACCGATAAACCACCCTGACTTAACACAGTGGTTACCTTCGATTGAGCTGTGTATCAATCAATATGTAACCGAATATCAAGGCGAATTTGCGGTAGAGAAAGTGATTGCGACTGGCGGTAACAACGACGTATTGATCTTAAATTACATCCACAAACCATTGTATTCTTCAGCCAACATCACGCTGAAAATTGTCGCAAACCAAGATGAAATAAACAAAGTTTGTCAAACAGGGGCATCATCAAAATGAGAAAAATTGCCGTAATGATGAGCGTTGCCTCTATCGCACTCAGTAGTTGGCTTTATTGGGGCAGCGATTTAAAACTTGAGCAGGAAATTTCTTCGCGTGAGTGGCAATCAAAAACTGTGACTGTGATTGAACACACCAAAACTCACCAACCGATTGGGCCACTTCGTCGCGTCGACATTTTGTCAAATGTGAAGTACTTACCTAACGGAACTTATTCACGTGTTTCCAATATTGTTTTGTACGCGGAAAACGACGACAATGCGCAAAACATCATGAATATCTCAGAAACGGGAAAATGGGATGTGAGTGACGGCTACCTACTGGTCACACCAGCCAAGTTTAGGAATGTTTCACAAAGCCAGAATCAAGACTTCACAGCAGAAGAGCTTGAATTAGTAACACAAATTTTCAAAATGGATGCCCAGCAAAGTCGCCGTGTCGATATCGTCAATGATTATACTCTGCTGCTAACAAGTTTGAACCACGGATCCACCGTTCTTTTTAGTAATTAGCTTTTTTATAACTAGCAAAAGTTGCCCATTCAAGGAATCGTAAATAAGGCATATATGGACAAGGCAAAGATAGATATCTTTTACTGCCGCCAGTGTAACTGGATGCTAAGAGCAACTTGGATAAGCCAAGAGCTATTACATACTTTTAGTGAAGAGATAGAAAGCGTATCGCTCCACCCAGATACCGGTGGACGCTATGAGATTTTTTGTAACGACGTGCAGATATGGGAACGTAAGAAAGATGGCGGATTCCCTGAAGCCAAAGAGCTGAAACAGCGTGTCAGGGATCTTATCGACCCTGAACGCGATCTCGGCCATTCCGATAGAAAGTAAATCAAGAGCTCAAACGAGCTCTTGATTGCTATTTAAAGCACCACTATCAAATCAACGTCTGTGCTATCACTTCATTACCATCGAGAGATAAAACACTCAGCGTCTTTCCATCCAGTAACCCATAACTTGGAGCAAAGCCGTTTCTAGGGAATGTCACAGAACCTGGATTGAAGAAATACCCTTTATCCCACATTTGGGCGGATGGTATGTGAGTATGCCCATGAACCAAAACATCACCATTTCCCATCGTCGGACATTTCTCCTGATTGTAGAGGTGTCCGTGAGTGAGAAAAATTCTTTGCCCAGAATCTAACATGACCCAAGCGTAATCAGACATCATAGGAAATGAGAGTAACATCTGATCGACTTCACTGTCGCAGTTGCCCCTTACAGCCATAATTTTTGCCGTATAACCATTAAGCAGTTCAGCGACAGCGGCGGGGTTATACCCTTCAGGGATAGGATTTCGAGGTCCGTGGTTAAGAAGATCACCAAGTAAAATCAACGCGGTCGCCTTGGACTTGTCAAACAAAGCGAGCATCTTTTCCGTCGCCGGCAGAGAACCGTGCAAATCGGAAGCAAAAAACAGTTTCATCGTAGACCTCTTAACAAAAACCATAAAAGTGTAATGGTTTATAGCCAAACTACTTGAAGTTGCAGGTAGGCGGCAAGTGAGTGAATCCCCATGAGCATAGATAAACTATGCGATGGGGGTGAACGAACGTAGCCAACACCGCTGCCGCTTCAAGTAGGAAGGGTATAGTCGTTAATCGTCATCTCTTGCCATACCGTTCAGCACAATATTGTTATAACTCACCATACCGATCACCTTGCCGCCGTCAATAACTGGCGCTCGACTGATACCAAAGCGTTCGAACAAACGAGCGCAATATTTCACATTCATATCCGGTGACACAGAGAGTGCTGGCTTAGTCATAATTTCATAAATGTTAGTACGTTGCGCAGAGCGGTTTTTTGCCAACACTTTCTTTGCGATATCATTCATTAACACGATGCCATACTCATCATCGTCATGGCGCTTATCGACAATTAATGCTTTCACCAAGTGCTTTTTGGCAAGCTGAATACCTTCATAAACTGTGGTTAATCCATCAACAATCACATAAGTATTAGCCATAACATCTCTTACGCGAATTTTGTCTTCTAGATTCATAGATTTTCCTCCACAACTTTACTTAATCGTTCAACCTGATGTGCAACACCAACGGCATCTTCTATATCAATTTGAATGGCGATACCCTGCCCAGAAGTGGCATCAAATTCGCCAACTTCATTGATGGTTTCAAGAATATGGCGAGATAAATGCTCTTCGACCACGAGCAAAATAACGTCTTTTTGTACTTCTAGGGTTAAACCAAAAAAAGTTCTCTTTTTATTAAGCCCTTCACCGCGAGCATTATTAATTACCGTAGCGCCAGTTGCCCCAGCTTCTCTTGCGGCATCAAGCACTAAATCCGTTTTTGCATCTTCGACAAACGCTAGAATTAACTTAAACCGCATTGTCTTTCTCCTTTATCGTTGCATCTGTACACTGAGATTTTCGATTAAGCCACTGAGTAATTTGTGCGTACCCCATTACCGAGATAATAGGAAATAAACTGGCAAAGGCGATGAGCCCAAAGCCATCAATCATTGGATTCCGCCCGGGAACGGTAGAAGCTAAACCCAACCCTAATGCGGCCACAATCGGCACGGTTACGGTGGAAGTGGTAACACCGCCTGAGTCATAAGCCAAAGGCGTTATCAACTGTGGCGCAAAGAAGGTTTGAATAACGACAACCACATATCCAGCGATGATGTAATAATGAATGGGGTCGCCAACAATGATCCGATAACAACCAAGAGTGATACCAATAGCCACACCCAATGCTACTGCAACTCTCAAACCATTGACTGATATTGCCCCACCAGACACTTGATTCGCTTTAATGGCAACCGCAATCAACGATGGTTCAGCGATAGTGGTACTAAAGCCGATAGAAAATGCAAACAGATATACCCAGTAGTAATCCACCCACTCAAGTTTTTCGCCAAGGCTTATTCGATATTCTGTAAGTAAATCCGGTGACGTTAACTGCATCGCCATGGTTTTTCCTAAAGGAAACAGCGCAAACTCTAATCCAAGCAAAAACAGCGTAAGACCAAGAATCACATACACAAACCCCACCAGCACCCTCATTGGGTTTGCCACCGGTTTACGCAAAATAACCAACTGAAAGCCGATAATGATAACCGCTATCGGGAAGACGTCCTGCAGCGTGGATATCAAAGTGGAATAGAAAGTGGAGAGTGAAATCATGTCATCACCATGCCAAATGCCATGACAAAGATCATCGGCAACAATGAAGCAAATGCGATAAGACCAAATCCATCCAGCATAGGATTTCTGCCTTTGATCGCAGAAGCAAGCCCAATACCTAAAGCTGTCACTAAAGGAACCGTAATGGTTGAGGTCGTCACACCTCCTGAGTCATAAGCCACGCCGATAATACTCGGCGGAGCAAAAGCCGTCATAACAACCACAGCGACATAACCCATCGCAATCATATAATGGAGCGGCCAACCTTTTATAATTCGAATCACCCCCAATACGATGGCAATCCCTACTGATAAAGCAACCGTCAGCCTCAGACCATTGGCATAGCCTTTCATCTCTTGTTCTGAATCGACAATCATCCCACCTTCTGCCGCCACTTTTGCCGCTTCAGTAGCAATAGAGGTGAGCGCTGGCTCAGCAATGGTCGTTCCAAACCCCAAACAAAAGGCAAATGCCAATAGCCAGAAGACGCTCCCTTTTCTCGCAAAGGCTTGAGCCATAGACTCACCAATTGGAAACAATCCCATTTCTAAACCGAAAATAAAGAAAGTCAGCCCGAGAACGACGAGAATCAAGCCAAACAACACGCTGAGAAAATTAGGAAAGACATCCGGCAAAACAAACCATTGGAAAAAAGCGATGACCATTACGATTGGCATCAAATCTCGCACACTTACTAACATCGCTTTCAACAGTGCTGCCAATCCGGACATACTTCCTCCTATCGTTCTATTCGCCACTAGCATGACAAAAGAGCCTTTAAGTCGCTGTGACCTAGGTACAGGGCTGAGGAAAAAATGATCGCAAGCAAAACAGTGTATTGGCAGCGACCATTGAATCTCGTACTCTGATAGAACACAGAAGAGCTTCGAGTAAGCCTAGAATAATGCCTATACTTAGCGACAAAGGAGAGGCTATGAACATATTGATTACTGGTGGGACAGGCTTTATTGGCCGTGAGTTATTGAAGCTACTCATGACCGAGCAGATAACCGTGTTAACGCGCAATACTGAAAATGCCAAACGCCAACTCAACCATATTCATAGCGGGAATCTTAATTTCATTAACTCTCTGCAGGATTTACAGGATCTCAATCACTTTGACGCAGTGATTAACTTAGCCGGAGAACCGATTGCCAATAAGCGTTGGAGCAAGAAACAAAAGTCACGCATTTGTCGCAGCCGTTGGGACATTACTGAGCAATTAGTATCACTCATTCACGCCAGCACTAAACCACCAGCAGTATTCATTAGCGGTTCTGCGGTTGGCTATTATGGCGATCAACAATCTCATCCTTTTGATGAGAGCTTGCATGTTCATCACGAAAGTTTCTCTCATCAAGTGTGTGATACGTGGGAACAAATTGCTGTGCGGGCACAGTCAGACAGAACCAGAGTCTGCATTCTGAGAACCGGGGTGGTCCTTTCACCTCAAGGTGGTGCGTTACAGAAAATGCTTCCACCGTACAAATTCGGGGTGGGTGGCCCCATTGGTTCCGGTCAACAGTACATTCCCTGGATACATATGACAGATATGGTTCAGGCAATTATATTTCTACTCACAACCGAACATGCACAAGGTCCTTTTAACCTCAGCGCACCACACCCTGCAACGAATGCACTATTTAGCCAAAATCTAGCATCTGTGATTAAACGCCCTCACATCTTGTTCACACCTAAGTGGGCGATAAAACTACTCATGGGAGAAGCGGCGGAACTGTTACTCGATAGTATGCGGGCAAAGCCTAAAAAATTGACCGAGTTAGGATTTCAGTTTCAGTTTTCTCATATCGAACCCGCACTAAAAAATTTACTTCAACACGCGGGTTAACTTTAGCAAGGTATTAAATATATTTTTCTTAGCGAGAACATTGTCATTGATTCGCAACATTCACCGTCAATACTGCGCAGATATTAAGCAAACTATTTATATTAAGTAAGGTGTGTTGAGTTCATCTATGACATTAAACCAGTGTAATTGGCTTGGTATTTGTATTGCACTCATTGTAATTGTGTCTCTCTAATACCTTACAATACCCCCAGTAGCCAACGATTATTAAAGGCTTGAATTGCTAAATTCCGCCCCCATTTTAATTGCATACCATCAGTGCTCAAAATGCAGTTGCTATAAGGAATGCCCATGCAGTCACCCTATATTGTTGACGTTAGCCAACACAATTTTCGTCAGGTACTTGAAAGCTCAGCATCAACACCCATCCTGTTTTACTTTTGGGCACCCGTAAGCCAAGAAAGCGTTCAGATGATCCCTGCACTTCAGCAACTGACGCAACAATACAGTGGTGTATTCACATTGGCGATGCTGAACTGCCAGGATGAACAAGCCATTGCAGCTCAATTTGGTGTGCAAGCTTTACCAACCATAGCCTTATTTATCAATGGACAGCCGGTCGATGGCATCGGAGGTCCTCAACCTATCGAAGCCGTACAACAGATGCTGAACCGTCATTTACCTAGCCAGGAGGAAATGACATTCAATCAGGCATTAGAGTTAATTCAAACTCAGCAGCACCAACAAGCGCTGTCGCTTCTTTTAACATTACCTGAAGATCTAAAACGCAAAGGCGACGTAAAACTTGCACTGGCAGATTGCTTTATTGAAACAGGACAGATAGAAGCCGCAAAAGCTGAGTTGCAATCTATCCCACTAGAATATCAAGATAGCTACTACAAAAGCCTAATAGCGAAACTAGAACTGCATGACCAAGCCTCTAACAGCCCAGAAATTCAGGCGTTGGAAACAGCACTGTCCGCCAACCCAGGTGATGCCAAAATCGCGGTGGAACTCGCAACTCAGTACCATCAAGTGAAACGAGATGAAGAAGCACTTGAACTTTTATGGCGCTTTATAAAATCCGATTTGAATACACTGAATGGTGAGGTAAAAAAAACCTTTATGGATATTCTTAATGCTATCGGTCAAGGTAACAGCATCACCAGCAAATATCGCCGTCAGCTATACTCTCTCCTATACTAATCAACACTATGGATAGGCAGGTCAATAACACCTGCCTTTTTTCTGAAGTCAATTACAAAACCGATGCCAATATATTGTCCATCAATGAACTATACGACACACTGCATATCGGGCTAGTTACCCCATTACATAATTAACTCAATAAGGACATGTTATGGCGTTTGATTCACTCATTGCTATCGGTGTGTTTGTTTTTCTGGCAATTGTTTTCATTTTTTCAGCGGTCAAAACCGTTCCTCAAGGAAACAACTGGACCGTAGAACGGTTTGGTCGCTACACCCACAGCTTAAAACCGGGTTTGAATATAATTATTCCATTTATTGACAGAGTTGGACGTAAGATCAACATGATGGAACGGGTGCTTGATATCCCCGCTCAAGAAGTCATCAGTAAAGATAACGCTAACGTTGTTATCGATGCAGTCTGTTTCGTTCAAGTCATCGACGCCGCAAAGGCAGCGTATGAAGTGAATGACTTGGAAAACGCAATTCGTAACCTCACGCTCACCAACATGCGTACGGTACTCGGCTCCTTAGAACTCGATGAGATGCTCAGTCAGCGTGACATGATCAACACCAAATTACTGGCCATTGTTGACCAAGCAACCAATCCTTGGGGTATCAAAGTCACTCGGATCGAAATCAAAGATGTACAACCACCTACAGACCTGACTGAGGCGATGAATGCGCAAATGAAAGCAGAGCGTATGAAACGTGCATCGATTCTCGAAGCCGAAGGTGTTCGCCAGGCGGAAATTCTTAAAGCAGAAGGTCAAAAGCAGTCTGAAATTCTCAAGGCTGAGGGTGAGAAGCAAGCAGCAATACTGCAAGCGGAAGCCCGTGAACGTGCAGCAGAAGCGGAAGCGAGAGCCACTGAAATGGTTTCTCAAGCAATCGCACAAGGTGATATGCAAGCGGTGAATTACTTTATAGCACAGGGTTATACCGATGCATTGAAAGCCATTGGCCAAGCGGAAAACGGTAAAATCATTATGCTTCCGTTAGAAGCTACGGGGCTCATGGGTTCTGTCGCTGGCATCGCTGAAATGTTCAAACAAACCAACAAAAAAGAGGTTGATTCTTGATTGAATTATTATCTGAGCTAAACCATTGGCACTGGTTAGCGTTTGGCTTATGCCTGCTAGCCATCAAGCTATTGGGCACAGCTGGCTATTTCCTCTGGCTTGGGATATCTGCCCTGATTGTGGGCGTGGTTGTCGCTTTCTTACCGATAAGTTGGCAACTGCAATGGATTTCATTTGCAAGCTTCTCACTTATCACCACTTGGTTATGGTGGAGAAAGCAGCTCTCAACAGACAAACAAGATGATGCGCAACGAGCGTTGAATCAGAAAGATAAGCAGTTGATTGGCAGAACCTCTGTTGTAGAACAGGACGTAGAAAGTGGGCAATTTCGTCTGGTACTTGGCGATACCACCTGGACAGCAGAATGTGATATGCCATTAAAAACAGGAACTCGAGTAAAGGTGGTTCATGTTGATGGCATTGTGGTAAAAGTCGAGCCGATTTAATGCTGTACCTAACCAATAGTTGTTGCTAAAGAAAATAGGCAAACTGAATAAATGGCTTGCCTATTTTCAACGGCAACAATGTCCCTTTAAGTCATCAATGATAGGACACTCACTCCCTTCATCGCCTGGGCATTCCTGTACCCATACTTCAAGTTGCTGCTTAATCACTGTGAGCTCTTTAAGTTTCTGCTCAACATTCTTGAGTTTCTGCTGTGCTTTTTCTTTCACCGCAAAGCTGCTTCTTTGCGGATCGTTCGCTAAATTAAGCATCGCTTTACACTCATCAAGACTAAAGCCAACACCTTTGCATCTTGCAATCAGATTCAGATCATCCACATGCTGGTTGTGATAATCACGATAACCATTGTCTAGTCGATGTGGCGGCTTAATCAGCCCTTTTTGTTCATAAAGCCTGATCGATTTTGCCGTTAGCCCGGTCTTTTTAGATACTTCACTGATGTTCATAATTAAACTGACACAAATTAAAGACACAGCTAGACCATGCCTTTAATTTATCAAAATAGCAATTATTCCTGACGGATCAGCCAAGATAAGATCTCAGACTTCTCGTCCTTAGTGGCTTTTTGATACCAATAAGCCATCATTTCAACGGGTTTACTCTCTGTTTGAATGACCTTGGTAACCGAAGTTCTTTGACTAAATGCCCAGTCAGCAAACTGCTTTTGCTCTTGCGCAGAACCTTCATTAAACCAGTATTGAACCATATCTTGAGATTTACTCTTGATCTCTGCAGGTAATGTTGTCACAGCTACTGCTTGTTGAGGCTGTTTATTCATGACATAAGCAGCTTCTTGTTTAACGGCATTAAAATACGCTTTAGGTACAGAGAACATGACAACATTTTTTTTAGTCTTAGATGCCAGAGTGAACTCTACTTTATCGCCTTTGAATTGAGATATTGATGCTTCGCTTAAAGGAAATTGAAACCATTGTGTGACAGTGCAGTGTTCGGTACATGTTTCCGCTTGCGGACGATAGTCAACAATCAATGTTTGTTCATTGTTTACAGTAACACTATCAAATCGGTCATAACTTTTAAATGTGGTAACATTCATGTCAACATAAGATTCGTTTACATCAACATTAGATTCTTTGGCAAAATTGCCGACATAAAACAGTGACGATTTAACCACGTCAGTACCGGTAACAGCGTGACTATCGGGCATTATGTCCTTGGCAACCACCTGCACGTAGTTGTGCCTTTCCTTTACCGAACTCGCGACATCATCAAATGCACTAGAGCTGTCTAACGTACTGCAGCCACTTAAAAGTAAAATCGCAGAAGCTAATAATGATGTTTTATTTATCGTCATACTCATTGTCCTTGAGAGCTAGGTAAAACACCGGCGCTAGGCCGGTGTTTTGATTAAGAAAAACACGTGGAACAATTAGAAACCATATTCCATACCGATACGCACAAATGCTTTTTTGTCATCGGCGTTATAAGCATCATGTTGACCTACACGTAAGTAAGGTACAAAGCCATTTTTCACGTACATGAGCTGAGCAGACAACACTTCATCATCATCGCCTTGCTTCGCACCATTCACTTCAGACTCGAGGTTTGCCGCGTAACCCACTTTCACACCCCAAGGGCCGTTCCAGTACTGACCGATAATAGAGTATTGACCTTGTTCCGCTTCTTGCCCCGCGTAAGCGGTATGTTTAGATTCACCTTCGTTATACTTATAAGAACCCGCTAAACCAAAGCCTGCTGGCAAAGGCAATTCGAAACCAACGATGTAAGCCGTAGAATCGATAGTTCCACCACCATATTTAGCATTCGACTCGTAACCACCGTGTAGGGTAATGATGTCCGCAACGTTATAGTGAATACCGAAGCCTAAGTGGTTTGAACCATCAACACTGGTATCACCACGCCCCACTGAAGCATTGAAAGTTAAACCACCAAACGCTGGTGAGTCATATCGTGCAATATCGCCTTTACGGTCATAGTGAGCTTTAACGTCACCGCCCCAGTCAAACACTCGACCTAGACCTGGGTTAGAATATGGCCAGTCAACAATTTCATATAATGGCGTTAGCATACGACCGAAGCGAACTTTACCCCAGTCACCTTGTAAACCTAAGAATGTGTCACGAGCACCAAGTGTTGAACCTGTGCCATCTTCACCAACATAACCTGATTCGATTTGCATGAATACGTTCACGTTATCAAACATGTCTTTGCTGGCACGGAAACCAATACGAGATTCGTTTTCGTAGTCATAGCCCGAACTGTCTTCCTGATAGAAAGCAGATATTGCAGCAACACCGTAGGCATGAACATTGAAATCAGAAAGGACGCCGATTTGGCCGGTTTCGCCTTCTGCGAAGGCTGATGTGGACGCGATAGCAATCGCCGCACCAAGAAGGGTGCGTTTACATACTTTTTCCATGGAAAAACTCCTAAAAAATAGTCATAGCTGTTTGTTTTGTCTCTCTTAAGTTGGCCGCCGAAGAGAAGACTAATTTTTGAGTATTATTGCGATTAAAATCGCCTTAAAAACTCTGAATGTACGAGTACATTCATATAACTAGACTAACTTGATAGAGTAAAACATCAATGAGAACTTAATTTTCGACTAAAAAAATATGAACTCGAGCAAACTTTAACCAAGTAAGTGATCGAGATCTCAATCTCAAGAAGGAAAATTCAAATAAATAAAAACTTTGTTAAAAAACAATCAAATAGAAAAATAATATTTTACACAAATTGAAATTAGTCGCATATTTTTAAAGAAATATATGAGCAGATACAAACGGTTACATTAGATGAGTTGACGGGCTACAATGAAGTTTGTGACAAATATGTTTAAAGTTATTTTATGCATAAAAATAAAAGCCTCTGCAGTTATCTACAGAGACTTTTTTAAAATCAACCTTGCTACTTCATCAGATCTAATAGATCTTGTTCATCACGGATTTCAACCCCTAACTCTTGTGCTTTGGCTAACTTTGAACCCGCAGCTTCACCTGCAAAAAGAATGTCAGTGTTTTTCGAAACGCTGCCCGTCACTTTCGCACCTAACGCCTGTAGCGCTGCCTTAGCATCACCTCTAGAGAGCTGAGATAAAGAGCCCGTTAACACAACAATTTTGCCAGCCAGAGGTTGAGGAGTATCGTCATTTTTCGGCTCAATGTCTTGCCATTCAACACCAAGCTCCATCAGTTCCTCAATCACTCTTTGATTATTCTCCTGAGCAAAGAAACTATGAATATGATTGGCTACAACATGACCAACATCTGGCACTTCAATTAATTGCTCAACACTCGCTTTGCTTACCGCGGCCAAATTAGAAAAATATTGCGCTAAGTTCAGCGCGGTAGCTTCACCAACTTCTCGGATACCTAATGAATACATAAATCGAGGTAGCGTCGTTTGCTTTGATTTTTCAAGCGCATTAACAATATTTTGTGCAGACTTTGGCCCCATACGCTCGAGAATGGTCAGTTCACCAGCACGCAGCTTAAATAGATCGGCTGGTGTCACTACCATTTCTTTATCTACCAGTTGTTCAATCACTTTGTCACCCAAGCCATCAACATCCATGGCTTTGCGAGAGACAAAATGTTTCAACGCTTCTTTACGTTGAGCCTGACAAACCAAACCACCAGTGCAACGAGCAACGGCTTCACCTTCTACACGTTCAACCGCAGACTGGCATACTGGACAAGTCGACGGGAAAATGATGTCTCGAGCTGTTTCTGGACGCATTTCTTCAACCACAGAAACAATTTGTGGGATCACATCACCTGCGCGGCGAATGATCACCGTATCACCAATTTTTACACCGAGACGATCAATTTCATCGGCATTGTGCAGCGTGGCATTACTTACGGTAACCCCACCGACAAATACGGGGTCTAATTTTGCCACTGGGGTGATCGCCCCAGTCCGACCAACCTGAAATTCAACATCGTTCAAGGTTGTCATTTCTTCTTGCGCAGGGAATTTGTATGCAATTGCCCAGCGTGGTGCACGAGCCACAAAACCAAGCTGCTCCTGAAGTACAATGTCATCCAACTTGATCACAACACCATCAATTTCATAAGGCAGTTCCGCCCTACGCAGTAAGATGTTTTGATAGTACGCTTTGACGTCATCCAAAGACGCAACTCGCTTGGTCTCAGGGCACATAGGCAGCCCCCAACCTTTTAGCTGGATGAAGCGGTCATAGTGGCTAGATGTAAGCTCTCCGCCTTCAATAACACCGACACTGTACGCGTAGAAAGCCAGTGGTCGCTTTGCGGTAATTCGCGAATCTAATTGACGTAAACTTCCCGCAGCAGCATTTCGCGGGTTAACGAATACCTTTTCACCTTTTTTCACCGCCAACGCATTCATTCGCTCAAAGCCGGCTTTTGGCATGAAAACTTCACCACGCACTTCGATGCGTTGCGGCCATGAATCACCTTGCAGTTTTAAAGGAATAGACTTTATCGTGCGCACGTTTTCTGTGATATTTTCGCCGGTCGCACCATCACCTCGTGTTGCGGCTCTCACTAAAACGCCATTTTCATAAAGCAGACTAACCGCAAGCCCATCCAATTTAGGTTCACAACAAAATGCAGCTTGCTTTGCCGCTGGAACGCGGTCGCCCATACGGCGATTAAATGCGTTTAACTCATCGTCATCAAATGCATTGTCCAGAGACAACATGGGGATTTCGTGAGTAACGGGCTCAAACCCACTGAGTGGCATTCCCCCCACTCGCTGGCTTGGTGAATCAGCAGTAACTAGCTCTGGATTAGCTTCTTCTAAGTCGAGTAACTCGCGCATTAAGCGATCGTATTCAGCATCGGGAATCGTCGGGTCATCTTCAACGTAATAGCGAATCGCATGAATATGTAACGTTTCTCTGAGTTCTTTTAGCCTTTGCTCTACGTTTTGCATTTGTTATTCTCTCGAATCATGAAAAAAGGCTCCGACTTGGAGCCTTTTAATAATAACGGTTCACTTACTGCTGATCAGCTTTCATCTTGAAATCTTGAATTTGTTTTCTATAAGCATCTAGACGATCTGGAGTCATCATGTTACGCGCATCATCCAGTACGTTGCCGCTTAAATCATCTGCGATTTGTTGCGCCGTTTTCAACATCAATTTGAAATTCTGTGCTGGGTCGCCAAAACAAGGCAAAGTCATAAAAAATGAAATACCCTTAGTTGTAAACTCTGCCGGATCATCATGTTCTAATGTTCCAGGCTGCATCATATTAGCAACGCTAAACAACACTTTTCCTGTTCCGGACATATCTGCATGGCGATGGAAAATATCCATCTCACCATACAGTAAACCATTTTGCTGCATGCTATCGAACAGCTTAGTACCGACAAATGGTTCGTTGCCTGAACAATGAACATTCACTACGATCACATCCACTTCATTAGATTGAGAAGAGGGCCGATCTTTATCATCCGCGATGGTCGTCTGCGCGTCAGGGTTCGCTACAGAAACACCGTCATCGATTTCTTTTTCAGCCACCATAGAAGGGATTTCAACTTCCACAGTTTCCTCAATGGTTTCTAACGACGTTTCATTGTCAAAAATAGGGTCATAATCAGAAATCAATGGATCTTCTTTTGGCTCTGCATCTGAGAGACCAAAATCCGGCTCTTTACGCTCCTTACGAATAATCTCGTAATCGTCTTCCGGAGCAAATGCACGCGACGGTACTAAATCTTCTTTCTCAACATCTATCTTACCAAATGGCTTATCGCCAAACTTAGATTTCCCTTCTTTCTTGTTGGTCCAAAGACCATGAAACAGCAAAGCGGCTATCGCTAGCGCGCCGACAATAATGAGTACGAATCGCAATTCCTGCATCTTAAACTCTCAGCTTCTCGATTTTTGATGTCCTGAATTTCACGCTTTCGAAGAACGTCAACCAGAGGCAAAATTTCTTATATCCGGATACTCTACCAAAACTCTACCCCGATTTAGAACAACTTAATGTTATAAGTTGAGATAACAATGTGATTTTTAGCACTCTTTCATTCTGATTTCGCTTGATTACAATAGAATATTCAACTTTATGACACGTTAATAACACATGGAATAGCTATGCAATTGAAACAGCGCTCTGGCTTGGGTTATTTTTTTTACGGATTCGAATTGGCTGTCTCACCCGGCATTCGACGTTTCGTAATTCTACCACTACTGGCCAATATATTATTAGTAGGCGGCGCCTTATATTATCTTTTCATTCACTTAGATGAGTGGATCAACAGTTGGATGGGACACATTCCCGGCTTTTTATCCTGGCTTAGTTACCTACTGTGGCCACTGTTAGTGTTGACGATTCTGGCGACTTTTTCCTATTTTTTTAGCACATTAGCAAACTTTATTGCCGCGCCTTTTAATGGACTACTGGCTGAAAAGGTTGAACAAAAGCTAATTGGAGAAAAAATTAATGAGGACGGAGTGTTAGATTTCGTCAAAGACGTTCCGCGCATCATGGCTCGAGAATGGCGCAAGCTGGTCTATGTGTTACCTAAGGCGATTGGGTTATTTATCTTGCTGTTGATTCCAGCAGTTGGGCAGACCATTGGTCCCTTTGCGTGGTTTATCTTTACCGCATGGATGCTAGCGATTCAATACTGCGACTACCCGTTTGATAACCATAAAATTTCGTTTCAGGACATGAAAAACAGTTTGAAACAAAAACAAAGCAAAGCTTATGGCTTCGGTATTCTGGTCGCCTTTCTGACAACAATACCTATTATTAATCTAATCGTAATGCCTGTCGCTGTTTGCGGCGCTACCGCAATGTGGGTGAACGAGTTTAAACGAGATTACAAAAGTTAACAAAGCAATGTCATAACTTAAGTTAGGTAAACTGCTGAAAGAGCTCTTCTATCTATAAGATATAACGATTTAATCCTTTTACCTTTTCAAGTGAACACATATGCTCTTTTCGTATCCGCTAACGTATCGTCTTACCGATACCCAAACATGCGCAATGAAGGAATATAAACAATGAGCAAAATCTACGAAGACAACTCACTTACTATTGGTAACACACCGCTAGTGCGACTAAATAAAGTCAGCAAAGGAAAAGTATTGGCGAAAGTTGAATCTCGCAACCCAAGCTTTAGTGTAAAATGCCGTATCGGTGCCAATATGATTTGGGAAGCAGAGAAGCAAGGCTTACTTAAACCGGGTGTGGAACTAGTAGAACCGACTAGTGGTAACACAGGTATTGCTCTTGCCTTTGTTGCTGCAGCTCGCGGTTACAAACTAACACTAACTATGCCTGAATCAATGAGTTTAGAACGTCGTAAACTGCTTAAAGCACTAGGTGCAAACCTTGAGCTGACTGAAGCGGCTAAAGGTATGAAAGGCGCTATTGCTAAAGCTGAAGAAATTGTTGCAAGCAACCCAGCAAAATATCTGCTACTACAACAGTTCAACAACCCAGCTAACCCTCAGATCCACGAAAAAACGACTGGTCCTGAAATATGGCAAGCGACGGATGGTCAAGTTGACGTATTCATTGCAGGTGTTGGTACAGGTGGCACGCTAACAGGTACAACCCGTTACATCAAAGGTGAAAAAGGTAAAGCCATTATCTCTGTTGCTGTTGAACCAGCAGAATCGCCGGTGATCACTCAAGCACTTGCAGGTGAAGAAATTAAGCCAGCACCGCACAAAATCCAAGGTATCGGCGCTGGTTTTATCCCTGGCAACCTAGATTTAGACCTGATTGACCGCGTTGAAACAGTCACTTCAGAAGAAGCCATTGATATGGCCCGTCGTCTAATGGAAGAAGAAGGTATCCTTGCAGGTATCTCTTCTGGCGCAGCAGTTGTTGCAGCCAATCGTTTGGCTGAACTTCCTGAATTTGAAGGAAAAACAATTGTAACTGTGCTACCAAGTTCAGGTGAACGTTACCTAAGCACAGCCCTATTTGCAGGCATTTTCAGTGAAAAAGAAAACCAGCAGTAATAGGTGGTTAAATCAAATTTTCCGCTAAAAAAGCCCCTTTACGGGGCTTTTTTGTTGACCCTATTGCTACCTTTGGTAATATCACCCTGTTTTATTTTTAGCTTCAAAATAAAGAAGCGCTAAAAATTCAAGTTCAATGGTAACTGCCCACTCACAGGGAATACGATTGACGAATTTTAGATCAGTATCAGTTCTAACACGAAAAGCGCGTTACTCTGCTAGCAGAATCGTAGTTCTACGGTTAAGCTAAAACTGGTTAATAAACTTACAAAAAATAAATTATTGGGGTATATCACATGTACGAGAAGAAAGTAGAAATTACTGCAGAAAACGGTCTTCACACTCGTCCAGCAGCACAATTCGTAAAAGAAGCGAAAGCTTTCGATGCGGATATCACTGTAACTTCTAACGGCAAAAGTGCTAGTGCAAAGAGCCTATTTAAGCTTCAAACACTAGGCCTTGTTAAAGGTACTGTAGTAACTATCTCTGCAGAAGGTCCTCAAGCTCAACAAGCTGTTGACCACCTAGTAGCACTGATGGACCAACTTCACTAATCAGGTCTATTCCTATTCAAAGCCATTTTACGTAAGTAAAGTGGCTTTGTTGGATATTATCCAAAGAATAAGCTAAAAATATCTTTAGCACCTGCGTCCATTTATCTCCCGTTTACAGTTGACCAATTTAAGGTAAAGCTATGATTTCAGGTATCCTAGCATCTCCAGGTATTGCTATCGGTAAAGCACTACTACTTCAAGAAGATGAAATTGTCCTAAATACAAACACCATTTCTGACGATCAGGTAGAAGCCGAAGTTGCTCGTTTTTATGACGCTCGCAACAAATCTTCTGCACAGTTAGAAGTCATCAAGCAAAAAGCGCTTGAAACGTTTGGTGAAGAAAAAGAAGCCATCTTTGAAGGCCACATCATGTTGCTTGAAGATGAAGAGCTAGAAGAAGAAATTTTAGCACTCATCAAAAACGATAAGTTGTCAGCGGATAACGCAATTTATTCTGTTATCGAAGAGCAAGCAGCCGCTTTAGAATCTCTTGATGACGAGTATCTAAAAGAACGTGCAACAGATATCCGCGATATCGGTTCTCGTTTCGTTAAAAACGCATTAGGCATCAACGTTGTTTCACTTGCGAACATCAATGAACAAGTGATTCTCGTGGCTAACGACCTAACTCCATCTGAAACAGCACAAATCAATCTTAATTATGTGCTTGGTTTCGCTTGTGATATTGGTGGTCGTACATCTCATACTTCAATCATGGCGCGCTCTCTTGAACTACCTGCGATTGTTGGTACTAACAATATCACCAAAAAAGTAAAAAATGGCGATATGTTGGTGCTTGATGCGATTAACAACAAAGTTTTTGTTAATCCAACCGCAGCACAACTGGCTGAAGCCGAACAAGTACAACAAGCATTCCTTGCAGAAAAAGAAGAGCTAGCAAAACTTAAAGATCTTCACGCTGAAACTCTGGACGGCCATCGTGTTGAAGTATGCGGTAACATCGGTACAGTGAAAGACTGTGACGGTATCCTACGCAACGGCGGTGAAGGTGTTGGTCTGTACCGTACTGAATTCCTATTTATGGATCGTACTGCACTACCAACGGAAGAAGAGCAATACCAAGCTTACAAAGAAGTTGCAGAAGCAATGGAAGGTCAAGCGGTTATTATCCGTACTATGGATATCGGCGGTGACAAAGATCTGCCATACATGGATCTACCAAAAGAGATGAACCCATTCCTAGGCTGGCGCGCAGTACGTATCAGCTTAGATCGTCGTGAAATTCTACGTGACCAGTTACGCGGTATCCTACGTGCATCAGCACACGGTAAACTACGTATCATGTTCCCGATGATTATCTCTGTTGAAGAAATCCGTGCACTTAAAGAAGCGATTGAAGAATACAAAGCTGAACTTCGCGAAGAAGGTCTGGCGTTCGATGAAAACATCGAAATCGGTGTCATGGTTGAAACACCTGCTGCTGCAGCAATTGCACACCACCTAGCAAAAGAAGTGTCATTCTTCTCTATCGGTACCAACGATTTGACTCAGTATACTCTTGCAGTAGACCGTGGTAACGAAATGATTTCTCACCTCTACAATCCGCTATCTCCAGCAGTGCTGACTGTTATCAAACAAGTTATTGATGCATCACACGCAGAAGGTAAATGGACGGGTATGTGTGGTGAATTAGCAGGTGATGAGCGTGCAACACTTCTTCTACTCGGTATGGGCTTAGATGAGTTCTCAATGAGCGGTATTTCTATCCCTAAAGTGAAGAAGGTTGTTCGCAACTCTAACTTCGCAGAAGTGAAAGCAATGGCAGAGGAAGCGCTTTCTCTACCAACGGCCGCTGAAATCGAAGCATGTGTTGAAAAATTCATTGCAGAAAAAACACAATAATCTGTGAATACCAATGATTTAGACGACTAAAAGTAGTCGTCTATTGTTTTTGATTGGTATACTATACTTCGACTGAATATTTTAAAACGTTAGGAGCATGACACAATGGGTCTGTTTGACAAACTGAAAAAGCTAGTCTCTGATGACAGCGCTGACGCTGGTGCAATTGAAATTATCGCACCACTTTCTGGTGAGATCGTAAATATCGAAGATGTGCCAGATGTCGTGTTTGCTGAAAAAATCGTTGGCGACGGTATCGCTATCAAACCATCTGGTAACAAAATGGTTGCGCCAGTAAATGGTACTATCGGTAAGATTTTCGAAACTAACCACGCGTTCTCTATCGAGTCTGACGACGGCGTTGAGCTATTCGTTCACTTCGGTATCGATACAGTAGAACTAAAAGGCGAAGGCTTCAAACGTATCGCTGAAGAAGGTCAATCAGTGAAAGTGGGTGACACTGTCATTGAATTCGATCTAGCTCTACTCGAAGAAAAAGCAAAATCGACGCTAACTCCAGTTGTTATTTCTAACATGGACGAAATCAAAGAGCTGAACAAGCTTTCTGGTACTGTTTCTGTTGGTGAAACTGCCGTTCTTCGTGTAACTAAATAACTCGCGAGAAAATAAATAACTCGAAAGAGAAATAGTTAGTTCGTTGAATCTAAAAACGCTGCCCAGTGCAGCGTTTTTTTGTATCCTGTATTGGGTATTTAATACTATTCTAAATAAATTTGTGATCAGATTGAGCATCCATGTAACAGTAAATGGGCATCGAACGCAAACACGCATGAACCCTTCCATGGGGCTACGCCGAGCCATCCATGGCTCGGAGGGTTTGCTTATCGACACCCATTCACTGATCAGAAAGTTTTCCAGAGTGGTATAAATGCCGACTACAGTGAATTTATATCGACTACAAACCTAACGCGTAACGCAATACCTGTTCTTTAGCTGGACCCGCCTGTTCCGCCAGTTTTAATGCAGCATTGCGAGCAAACTTGAGCGGTGTTATGTCATTGCTAAACGCCTTATAAAAGAAATCCATTCCCGTCTGCATCAACAAATTATCAGGTCTTCTTTTACGTTCATAACGGCAAAACGCACCTGTCGATAACTCTTCTAAAGTATTGGTACAATCCAGTAGTGTGGCGACATCCTTGAAACCCAAGTTAACGCCCTGCCCCGCTAACGGGTTGATGGTATGCGCTGAGTCGCCTACTAAGACACAATGATTCTTTACGTAAGTCTGAGCATGACGACGCGTCAGTGGGAAAGAGCCTGTTTGCAGCACTTTAATATCTCCTAGCTCTTGTGGGAAGTGACTAAGAATTTCCAGTCTCAGTTGTTCATTTGTCATCATGCTTAATTGTTTTATGCGACTTGGAGAGTCATACCAGACCAAAGAAGCCTGATTGCCATTCAATGGTAAAAATGAACGAGGGCCTGATGGGAAAAACTGCTGCCAAGTAATATCTTGTTGTGACTTTTCAGTTTCAACATTGATTAACATGCAGTGTTGACGATAATCCCAAGCGGTAACGCCAATATTGGCACTGGCACGCACTTGCGAATTGGCCCCATCTGCACCAATTACCCAATCACAGGTCAATGTCGTTCCTGAGTACAGTTCAACGGAATTTCTATCCGCAAACTGGATGCTCGATAACTTATCAGGACAAAACAAGGTAATGTTTGAGTACGCTTCCATACAGCCCCATAATCCCAACTGAATGATTCGATTCTCAACCATATAGCCTAGCTGTTCTAACCTTAATGATTGAGCAGAGAAACGAGTTCGGCATTCAGGGTGTTCCCAGGTTTCCAGACGACGATATGGGCAGATACGCATCTGCTCGATACTTTGCCAAGCGCCCAGTGAATCCAGTAAATTAACGGAAGTCTGCGAGATAGCTGAAATACGAACGTCCATCGCTTGAGAAGGCTCAAACGCATACGGCTTTGCACCTTCTACAACGGCGACTCTTCGTCCTTGCTTTGCAAAGCCAATCGCCGTTGCAGCACCCACCATGCCACCACCGATAACAACAATGTCAAAATCGTTCATCTTTCCAACTATTATCTCTATTCGTTAACGTCGCTTATTGTACGGAACAGCACTTTTTTTGCGAACGTTTTTATCACAAAACCTTAGACTTAACAGGGTGAAAAGCCAGATGTGACCATAGTTTTAAACGAATTCTGGATTTAAGAGATTTCATCCAATTACTAGTCAGTGAGTTTCTAAAGCAGTACAATACGCGGCTTGCCGCCGAGACGGTGGCTATAATTTGAGCACAAACGGTTAACAAACCCTGTCGCATTCAAGATTTATTTAAGAATTAACACGAGCGAAAGTGAAAATGAGTAAGAAACTGCTAATTAAAACCTGGGGTTGCCAGATGAATGAATACGATTCATCAAAAATGGCCGACCTGCTTAACGCTGCTAACGGCTATGAGCTGACTGAAGATCCAGAAGAAGCAGACGTACTTTTACTCAACACCTGTTCGATTCGTGAAAAAGCACAAGAGAAAGTTTTCCACCAACTTGGTCGTTGGAAAACGCTAAAAGATAAAAAAGAAGGCGTGGTGATCGGCGTCGGTGGCTGTGTGGCAACTCAAGAAGGCGACCACATTCGCGAACGAGCACCTTTCGTTGACGTGATTTTTGGTCCACAAACGCTACATCGTTTGCCAGAGATGATTAAACAATCTCGTACTGACAAGGCTCCAGTTATGGATATTTCTTTCCCTGAGATCGAAAAATTCGACCGACTTCCAGAGCCTCGCGCGGAAGGGCCAACCGCTTTCGTATCCATCATGGAAGGCTGTTCTAAGTACTGCACATACTGTGTTGTACCCTACACTCGCGGTGAAGAAGTTAGCCGTCCTATGGACGACGTACTGTTTGAAATTGCACAGCTTGCAGAGCAAGGTGTTCGCGAAGTCAACCTATTAGGTCAAAACGTTAACGCATACCGCGGTCCTATGCATGACGGCACCATCTGCTCTTTTGCTGAACTGTTGCGCCTGGTCGCAACTATTGATGGTATCGACCGAATTCGCTTTACAACTAGCCATCCACTTGAGTTTACTGACGACATCATTGCGGTTTATGAAGATACTCCAGAGCTGGTAAGCTTCCTTCATCTACCCGTACAAAGTGGTAGTGACCGGATTTTAACTATGATGAAGCGTCCGCACACAGCGATTGAGTACAAGTCTATTATTCGTAAGCTACGTAAAGCTCGCCCTGATATTCAGATCAGTTCTGACTTCATTGTGGCTTTCCCGGGCGAAACAGATAAAGACTTCCAAGACACAATGAAACTGATTCGTGACGTTGATTTTGACATGAGCTTTAGCTTTATTTTTTCACCTCGCCCTGGTACACCAGCAGCAGATTACCCATGTGATCTGACTGAGCAAGAGAAAAAAGATCGCTTATATGAGCTACAACAACAGATCAATTCGCAAGCAATGCGCTATTCTCGTTTAATGATGGGTACAGAGCAGCGTATTCTGGTTGAAGGTACTTCTAAGAAGAATCTAATGGAACTTCGTGGTCGTACAGAAAACAACCGTGTTGTAAACTTTGAAGGCTCACCAGATTTAATCGGTCAATTCGTTGACGTGAAAATCGTTGATGTATTCCCGAACTCACTTCGTGGTGAACTGATCCGTACAGAAAAAGAAATGAACCTTCGTGTTGTGACTTCTCCATCTGAAATGATGGCAAAAACAAAACGTGAAGATGAGCTAGGAGTAGCGACGTTTACTCCATAAGCTTTAACAGTCATAAGGTGTCCGGTCGAATTCGGACACCTTGATATGACCATACTGAGAGGCTAATTTGAGCAATAAAATTGTTACCCTAGAGATCAATCTCGAACCTTCAGATAACCGCCGACTTGCCAGTTTATGCGGTCCTTTCGATGACAATATCAAGCATTTAGAACGTCGTTTAGGCGTTGAAATTAATCACCGCAGCCAGTTTTTTACCATTGTAGGTAAACCTCATACGACGGCAGCAGCACTTGATATCATCAAATCTCTTTATGTTGATACCGCGCCTGTTCGTGGTGAAATTCCAGATATTGAACCGGAACAAATTCACCTCGCGATTAAAGAATCGGGCGTGTTAGAACAAAACACAGACGTCGCTGAAGAATTTACTCACGGCAAAGAAGTGTTTGTGAAAACCAAGAAAGGCGTGATTAAACCTCGCACTCCAAACCAAGCGCAGTACTTGATGAACATGGTCACTCATGACATCACATTTGGTATTGGTCCGGCGGGTACTGGTAAAACTTACCTTGCGGTAGCAGCGGCCGTTGATGCCTTAGAGCGTCAAGAAATTCGCCGTATCCTGCTTACTCGTCCTGCTGTTGAAGCTGGTGAAAAACTCGGCTTCTTACCAGGCGATCTAAGCCAGAAAGTCGATCCTTATTTGCGTCCTCTTTACGATGCGCTGTTTGAAATGCTTGGTTTTGAACGCGTAGAAAAGCTTATCGAACGTAATGTGATTGAAGTCGCACCGCTTGCCTATATGCGTGGTCGTACTTTGAATGATGCGTTTATCATTCTTGATGAAAGCCAGAACACCACTGTTGAACAGATGAAAATGTTCCTGACTCGTATCGGCTTCAACTCGCGCGCAGTGATCACCGGTGACGTTACTCAGATCGACTTACCTCGTGGTGCGAAATCTGGACTTCGCCATGCAGTTGAAGTGTTAAGCGAAGTAGAAGAAATCAGTTTTAACTTCTTTATTGCCGATGATGTTGTTCGCCACCCTGTTGTTGCTCGTATCGTGAATGCCTATGAGAAATGGGAAGCGCAAGATCAAAAAGAACGCAAAGAGTATGAAAAGCGTCGCAGAGATGAACGAGAAGCAAAATTACTCGAATTGCAAAAAGAAGAGCTTAGCGCATCAATTAAAGAGTCTGATCAATAATGAGCATTGAACTCGATTTACAATTAGCCGTTGAAGATGAAAACGGCTTACCAAGTGAAGAGAACTTCGCTGCTTGGTTAGCCGCAGCAATCACGCCATTTCAGGAACAGGCTGAAGTGACCATTCGCATCGTCGATACGCAAGAGAGCCACCAGCTTAACATGGATTATCGTGGTAAAGATAAACCGACCAATGTTCTCTCCTTCCCCTTCGAAGCGCCTCCGGGAATGGAACTGGATCTACTGGGTGATTTGGTCATCTGTCGCCAAGTTGTTGAACAAGAAACCGGTGAACAGAATAAACCTCTGTTGGCACATTGGGCGCATATGGTTGTACATGGCAGCCTTCATCTGTTAGGTTATGACCATATCGAAGATGACGAAGCTGAAGAGATGGAGTCACTCGAAACTGAATTAATGCAAAAATTAGGTTTTGAAGACCCTTATTTGGCAGAAAAAATGTAAAGATAGGGTCATATATACTCAAACTACTTGAAGTTGCAGGTAGGCGGCAAGTGAGCGAATCCCCATGAGCATAGATAAGCTATGTGATTGGGGTGAGCGAGCGCAGCCCCCATACCAAAACATTAAAGCGCTGCAGCTTCAAGTAGGAAGGGTATATGACCTTATCTTTGTTTGTGAGTTACCACACTTTGGTAGCGTTAATAATTAGAGAAATAATGGAAGACAGTTCGCCCCCTTCTAACGAAGGTAAAAAAGAAAAGTCTGAAGGTCCGTGTAGAAAGTCCTTCTTTGAACGCCTGAGTCAACTATTTCAGGGAGAGCCGAAAGATCGCCAGGAACTGGTAGATGTGATTCGCGACTCTGAAGTAAACGACTTAATTGACCACGACACCCGCGATATGCTCGAAGGTGTTATGGAAATTTCAGAGATGCGAGTCAGAGATATTATGATCCCTCGCTCTCAAATGGTCACCATTTCACGTACCGATGATTTGGATACCTTGATTGCACTTATTACCGATGCACAGCACTCCCGTTACCCGGTGATCAGCGAAGATAAAGACCATGTAGAAGGCGTTCTGCTAGCGAAGGACTTACTTAAGTATTTAGGTTCCAATAGTACTCCCTTTAACATTGAAGAGGTGATACGCCCAGCAGTGGTTGTGCCCGAGAGCAAGCGAGTAGACCGTTTACTGAAGGAGTTCCGCGAAGAGCGTTATCATATGGCGATTGTCGTTGATGAATTTGGCGGTGTGTCAGGTCTTGTAACCATCGAAGACATTCTGGAAGAGATTGTCGGCGAAATAGAAGACGAGACTGATGACGAAGAACAATTAGAGATTCGTAAGCTTAGCAAGCATACCTATGCTGTAAAAGCGCTTACGACTATCGACGATTTTAACGAGACGTTCAAAACACAGTTTAGTGATGAAGAAGTCGATACCGTTGGTGGTATGGTTATGACTGCCTTTGGCCATTTGCCTAACCGAGGTGAAGTGGTTGAAATTGGTCACTACAGCTTTAAAGTCACCGCTGCTGATAGCCGTCGGGTTATCCAACTTCAGGTCACCATTCCGGATATGGAATCGATGCCTGAACTTACTGAAGAATAATTCTTTTTGTCTCTTACCAACTAAGAGTCTATTAAAAGTAGCAGATGAATAATAACTTTACTCATCGCCTGATGCGGTCGCTTGCGGCCGCTTTTGTTGGCGCTCTCACTACCCTATCCTTCGCCCCTTATCAAATATGGCCGCTCGCCTTTATTAGTCCTGCGATTTTACTCCTTCTGATGCATAAGCAATCCGCAAAACAAGGTGCATGGACAGGCTATTGTTGGGGGCTAGGACAATTTGCGACGGGAGTAAGCTGGGTTTATGTCAGTATTGACAGCTTTGGTGGCATGCCAAAACTCGCCAGTATGTTCTTAATGGTGTTATTGATCGCTTACCTAGCGGTCTATCCTGCGTTATTTGGTTGGTTGACTAATCGTTATTTCCCAGTCAACAACCGAACCCGACTGCTGCTTGCTGCTCCTATTCTCTGGTTAATCTGTGATTGGTTACGCGGATGGGTAATGACAGGCTTCCCTTGGTTGTGGTTAGGATATAGTCAAATCGAAAGCCCACTTGCTAACTTTGCTCCCCTTGGTGGCGTAGAGCTTCTGACACTACTTGTTTTGGTGTGCTCTGGCTGTTTGGCGTATTCGCTTATCAATAAATCTTGGTCTTTGCTGCTAATTCCTGCGGTTATCTTTGCCACTGGATACGGTTTACGCTCTGCGCATTGGGTCACACCACAAGCCGATCGTTCAACTAAGGTTGCCTTAATTCAAGGCAATATTGAACAAGCACTGAAATGGGTACCTTCACATCGCTGGCCGACCATAATGAAGTACACGGATCTTAGCAGAGAAAATTGGGACACTGACATTATCATTTGGCCAGAAGCCGCCGTACCCGCTTTTGAATACGAACTGCCTTCCTATTTGAAGAGCCTTGATGAACTTGCTCGTGCTAATCACAGCGGCATTATCCTTGGCATTCTTAATCAAGATGAAAACAAAGCTTTCTTTAACAGTGTGTTAGCTCTCGGTGGAACCAATGACTCTGCATATCAGTATGAGACAGCAAGACGCTATAACAAACACCACCTGCTTCCGTTTGGTGAGTTTGTGCCATTTGAAAGTCTACTCAGGCCGATAGCGCCATTTTTTAACTTACCTATGTCTTCATTTAGCCGTGGTAGTTATATTCAGCCGAACATCGACGTTAACGGTCATAAGTTCGCTTCCGCATTATGCTATGAAATTATTTTCAACGAACAAGTGCGAGAAAACGTCAATGAAGATACGGATTTTATTCTAACGCTTTCTAACGACGCTTGGTTTGGTAAATCCATTGGTCCATTGCAACATATGGAAATCGCTCGAATGAGGGCGCTGGAAATGGGCAAGCCCGTCGTTCGCTCCACTAACAATGGTGTAACCGCAGTGACTGACTACCGAGGCAACATCATCAAGCAGATCCCTCAGTTTGAAACGGGAGTGCTTAAAGCGGAGGTTATCCCAACTCGTGGACAAACACCTTACCATAACTTGGGTAGTTGGCCGCTGTACTTGTGGGTGCTGTTTGGACTCGTCTTAGGGTTGATTCTCCAGCGAAAACATCGTGGTTAATACCAATCTGGAAAATTAACTGATCAGTGAATGGGTTTCGATAAGCAAACCCACCGAGCCATGGATGGCTCGGCGGAGCTTCAGGGACGAATTCATGCGTGTTTGTGTTCGATGCCCATTCGCTATTTCACCAATATTGAATTTGATCATCTTTTTATTCAGGTTGGTATGATTAAACATCAAAAGAGCCCTCGGGCTCTTTTGTTCTATCACCTCAAGACGCAAGGCTCACTAAGGTTTGAGAGGCAAACGCCCAAACACTTTGTTTCCACAGTGAATACATGGCGCAACTTCTGATGGATGGTTGTACTCCACCTTGTGGCCACAATTTTCACACACTAGCGTTCCGAGTCCAATCATATCGCCAGCCTGATACAAACCTTGATGTTCAAGATCTTGAAACAATTCAACCCATTCCACTTTGGTTCTGTCAGTAATATCGAGCAATCCTTGCCATATAGAGTCTGCAATCATCAGATAAAATGGACCACTTTTGCTCTCTTCGTAACTTTCAGCGAATTCCTTCAAATCTGACTTAACATATTCAGAAATAAGAGATAATTCATCTTTAGTTAAATCATTAGCCGCATTGACAATTTTGCCAGAAGTTTCGACAATATGGCTAACTTCCTCACGGCTATGCTTGAGAGTTTCAACGACATCTTTCAGTAATGCTTCATAACCAGATTTTTGTTTTGGCATAAGACCTCTCTTTCAAATCGGATTGGCTATTGTTGTGCTGTGCTGCTTTATGTATTCTATGTCGATCTAAAAGAGTCTGTTCAAACTGAACTCACAAATTCCAAGAGAACCGGATATCATCGATGCAAGAGCAATACAACCCGCAAGATATTGAACAAAAAGTTCAACAACACTGGGATAACAACAAGACTTTCGTTGTAAGTGAAGACCCAAATAAAGAAAAATTCTACTGTCTGTCTATGTTTCCATACCCTAGTGGCCGACTGCACATGGGTCACGTTCGTAACTACACTATCGGTGATGTGGTTTCTCGCTTCCAGCGTTTACAAGGCAAGAACGTTATGCAGCCAATCGGTTGGGATGCGTTCGGCCTGCCAGCAGAAAATGCTGCAGTAAAAAACAAGACAGCGCCAGCGCCTTGGACATACGAAAACATCGAATACATGAAAAACCAGCTTAAATTGTTGGGTTTTGGCTATGACTGGAATCGCGAATTCGCAACTTGTCGTCCTGAGTACTACCGTTGGGAACAAGAATTTTTCACTAAGCTTTACGAGAAAGGCTTAGTTTACAAAAAAACCTCTTCAGTAAACTGGTGTCCAAACGACCAAACCGTTTTGGCTAACGAACAGGTAGAAGATGGTTGTTGCTGGCGTTGTGATACTCCAGTTGAACAAAAAGAAATTCCACAGTGGTTTATTAAAATCACCGCATACGCTCAAGAGCTACTAGACGATTTAGACAAGCTTGATGGTTGGCCAGAAATGGTGAAAACCATGCAACGTAACTGGATTGGTCGCTCTGAAGGCGTTGAGCTAAAGTTCCAAGTGAAAAGCGAAGCTCAAGATCTCGAAGTGTACACCACTCGTCCAGACACACTGATGGGCGTAACCTATGTCGCTATCGCTGCTGGTCACCCTCTGGCAACGAAAGCTGCTGCAACTAACCCAGCGCTGGCAACTTTCATTGATGAATGTAAGAACACTAAAGTTGCAGAAGCAGAAATCGCGACGATGGAAAAGAAAGGCATGGCAACAGGCCTTACTGCGATTCATCCATTAAACGGTCGTGAAGTTCCTGTTTACGTAGCAAACTTCGTACTGATGGACTACGGTACAGGTGCGGTAATGGCGGTACCTGCTCACGACCAACGTGACTATGAGTTCGCCACTAAGTACGGTTTAGATATCGTTCCTGTCATCAAACCTCTTGATGGCAGCGAGCTGGATATCTCTGAAGCCGCATACACTGAAAAAGGTGTACTGTTCAATTCAGGTGAGTTTGATGGACTTGAATTCCAAGCCGCATTCGATGCTATCTCTGCAAAATTGGCAACTGAAGGCAAAGGCACTAAAACCGTAAACTTCCGCCTACGTGACTGGGGTGTCTCTCGTCAACGTTACTGGGGTGCACCAATTCCAATGGTAACCACTGAAGATGGTCAGGTTCATCCAGTACCGGCGGATCAATTACCTGTCATTTTGCCTGAAGATGTAACAATGGATGGCGTAACCAGTCCGATTAAAGCGGATAAAGAGTGGGCAAAAACCACTTTTAACGGTGAACCAGCACTACGTGAAACCGATACCTTCGATACGTTCATGGAGTCTTCTTGGTATTACGCTCGTTACTGTTCCCCACAAGCTGATGACATTCTAGATCCAGAAAAAGCCAACTACTGGTTACCAGTAGACCAATACATCGGTGGCATTGAACACGCGTGTATGCACCTGTTGTACTCTCGTTTCTTCCACAAACTGCTACGTGATGCGGGCTATGTAACGTCTGACGAGCCATTCAAGCAGCTACTTTGCCAAGGCATGGTACTGGCTGATGCGTTCTTCCTGACTAACGAGAAAGGCACAAAAGAGTGGATCTCACCAACTGAAGTGAAAGTTGAACGTGACGGTAAAGGTAACATTACTTCAGCAGTAGACAACCAAGGTCGCAGCGTTGAACACTCAGGCATGATCAAAATGTCTAAGTCGAAAAACAACGGTATCGACCCTCAAGAGATGGTTGATAAGTACGGCGCAGATACCGTACGTCTATTCATGATGTTTGCTTCTCCAGCAGACATGACTCTGGAATGGCAAGAATCTGGCGTTGAAGGTGCTAACCGCTTCCTAAAACGTGTTTGGAAACTGGCTCGTGAGCATTCATCGAAAGGTGTTTCTGTAGCTGTTGATGCAAGCGCACTAACTGCTAACCAAAAAGCACTTCGTCGTGATGTTCATAAAACAATTGCCAAAGTCACCGATGATATCGCTCGTCGCCAAACGTTCAACACCGCAATTGCAGCGATCATGGAACTGATGAACAAGCTGACAAAAGCGCCACAAGAGTCAGAACAAGATCGTGCAATTTTGGATGAAGCGGTCAAAGCGATTACGCTAATGCTTTACCCAATCGCACCACACATCTGTTTTGAAATGTGGAATGCTCTTGGCGAGTCAGATATTGATAGAGCATCATGGCCAACGTTCGACGAAGCAGCGTTAGTGGAAGATGAGAAACTGATCGTTGTTCAAGTAAACGGTAAACTGCGCGGTAAACTAACCGTGTCCGCTGATGCAAGCAAAGAGCAAGTTGAAGAGCTTGGTCTGAGTGACGAAAACGTCGTGAAATTTACTGAAGGTTTAACTGTACGTAAAGTTATCTACGTTCCTGGTAAGCTGCTGAATATCGTAGCGAACTAATTCGTACTTGTGTTGTCTGTAAACAGGGCTTAGCGCCCTGTTTACTTATGTTAGAACATAAACCTTTGTGTTCTAACATAAGTAATCTAACGAGAATAATAATGCCATGCGTTTTACATCTTCATCTTTACTAAAATGGTCACTGGTTTTCCTCTCCGCGACTCTCTTAAGTGCGTGTGGTTTTCATCTGCGCGGCGACTACGATGTACCCGATGAACTCAGTAAACTTTCTATCACCAGCTACGACCAGTACAGCACTTTCACCCGAATTGTTACTCGTCAACTACGCATGAACGAAATTGAGTTGGTAAGACCGGCTGATGATGTACCCAATATCCACTTGATCAGTGAAGGTACCAGCGAGCGGACCTTGTCACTATATCAAACCACTCGCGCTGCGGAAAAAGAGCTCACACTAAGAGCTTCATATCGCGTAACAATTCCTGAAGTTGGCACTAAAACATTTTCAACCAGCGTAACTCGCAGCTATCTTGACAACCCATTAACAGCATTAGCCAAGTCTGTAGAGCGAGATATGATGGAAGACGAGATGCGCAAGCTTGCTGCCACACAAATTGTCCGTCAAATGGCGCGCCTGAAAGCTTCGATTCAAGCAGGTACGATGGATGAAACCGTCGACGAAGAAGTGGCGAAGAGCGACAACAGCGACCAATCATACCTCATCGATACTATCGAAACTCACCAAGAGCCATCAGCGCAAGTGGAAACTGAGTAGTAACCATCATGAGAATTTATGCCGATAAACTCGCTGATTCCATCCAGAAATCGTTATTGCCGGTTTATCTCATCTTCGGTGGTGAGCCTTTGCTGACTCAAGAGTCTGTCAAAGCGATAGAAATTGCAGCCCGAAGTAAAGGCTTCGAAGAAAAACATCATTTCACCGTCGATAACGGTTTAGATTGGAATCAAGTTTATGATTGCTGCCAATCTTTAAGCCTATTTTGCAGCAGACAGATCATCGTATTAGAGATTGCTGAGGCCGGGCTTAACGCCGCTTTATCAAAAGCTTTGGCTACCGTGGCTGACTACCTCAATCCCGATATAATTCTGATCGTGATAGGTAATAAGCTCACTAAAGCTCAGGAGAACGCAGCCTGGTTTAAAGCGCTTATCACTCATGGTTGTTTGGTTAACTGTTTAACACCGGACATATCCAGATTACCTCAGTTTGTGATGACACGTTGCCGTAAGTTAGGGCTTACTCCCGATGCAGAAGCAGTTCAAATGTTGGCACAATGGCATGAAGGTAATCTGTTTGCCTTGATGCAAAGTTTGCAGAAACTGGCTCTCAATTACCCGGACGGACAATTGACGCTTGTCCGTTTGCAAGAGTCGTTAGATAGACACAACCATTTCACCCCATTTCATTGGATGGATGCTCTACTAGAGGGCAAAGCTAATCGCGCACAAAGAGTGTTGCGTCAGCTTGAAGCAGAAGCCGTTGAACCTATCATCTTAATGAGAACCATACAAAAAGAGCTTTTTCAACTAGTACAAATGAAGCAGCAACTGAATGTCATGGGATTGAGTGCGATATTTGATAAATACCGAGTATGGCAAAATAGGCGACCACTCTATTCAGCAGCTCTGCAACGCCTGTCTGTTAAACAATTGCAACAACTCATTAAATTACTTGCTCAAACGGAAGTCCTGGCTAAAACTCAATACGAGCAGCCTTGTTGGCCACTTCTTCATCAAATAAGCATCGAATTTACTGTGCCTCAAGCAAACGTCCCTTTGCCAGTTTAAACAGTGTTATACTGCACGCCTTAATATTTAAATTTGTACCAATAGACCATTTCAGAGGAATACCCATTGCAACGCGAAGAATTGAATACCTTTCTTGCAGACAAAGTTGACGACATGAAAGCCGTTGATATCATCACTTTAGACGTACAAGGAAAATCAAGTGTGACGGATTACATGATCATTTGTACCGGAACTTCAAAGCGTCACGTTTCATCTATTGCTGACCATGTTGCGAGTGAAGCCAAGAAAGTCGGCTTTGATCCACTAGGTATGGATGGTGAAAACGAAGGTGAATGGGTGGTGGTTGATATGGGGACAACCATGGTGCACGTCATGCAAGAAGAACAGCGTGAAATGTACCAATTAGAGAAACTTTGGAGCTAATGTGAAAATTCAGCTTATTGCCGTAGGTACTAAAATGCCGAAATGGGTTGAAGAAGGCTTTCAAGAATACCGCCGCCGCTTCCCTCACGACATGCCACTCGAATTAATTGAAATTCCAGCGGGCAAACGAGGCAAAAATGCTGATATTGCAAGAATATTGCAAAAGGAAGGCGAAGCGATGTTAGCGGCCGTACCAAAAGGCAACAGAATTGTGACTCTCGATATTCCGGGTAAACGATGGGATACAGAAGAGCTAGCTGGTCAGCTCGAAAGTTGGAAGCTAGATGCGCGCGACGTCTCCATTTTGATTGGTGGACCAGAAGGTTTATCACCAGCCTGTAAAGCTGCCGCTGAGCAAAGTTGGTCTTTATCACCTTTGACTTTGCCACATCCGTTAGTTCGCGTCGTCATGGCCGAAAGCTTATATCGGGCGTGGAGTATTACTGCCAACCATCCATACCACCGAGAATAGGCATCGATGTTACGTAAGAGTAACCCGTTTCGAGATTACATCGCTGAGGCACGGCTTTTCAAAAGCCGTGCTGTGGTCTCTTTTGTTGGCATAGTGTTCTTGATGGGGATACTGGTCGCGAATTTATACAATATTCAGATCAATCAATATCAAGACTATAAAACTCGTTCTAACGACAACCGCATTAAAGTGGTTCCCATCGCGCCTAACCGCGGCTTAATCTACGATAGAAATGGGCGCTTATTAGCAGAAAACCGTCCTGTGTTTAACTTAGAGATCACGCCAGAGCAAGTGAAAGATATCGATGCAACCATTGCTCGTTTGCAAGAATTTCTAGAAATCACACCGGAAAAAATCGCCACATTTGATAAAGAACGCCGGCATTCTCGCCGATTTAACTCAGTTCCATTGCTGACACAGCTCAGCGAAACTGAGGTGGCTAAATTCTCGGTTCAACAACACAAATTCCCTGGTGTAACGGTTACCGCGAGCTTAAAGCGCTACTACCCTTACGGCGAAGTACTTACTCACGTTATTGGCTACGTCTCGCGTATCAATGATAAAGATATTGAACGTCTTGAAAGAGACGAGCAAGTTGCCAACTACCAAGCAACACGTGATATCGGCAAACTGGGTATTGAACGTTATTACGAAAGTACACTACACGGCACCGCAGGCTATCAAGAAGTCGAAGTGAACAGTCGTGGCCGTATAATCCGCACTCTGAAGTATGTTCCACCAGTTCCCGGCAAAGATATCGTTCTTAACCTGGATATCGACTTGCAGCTCTATGTGCACAAACTGTTGGATGGTCGACGTGGCTCAGCGGTTGTGCTTGATCCCAAAGACAACGGCATTTTGGCGATGGTTTCAAGCCCTAGCTACGATCCTAACGCCTTCGTACACGGCATCTCAGGTAAAGATTACAGCAATCTATTAAACGATAAGAATCGTCCTCTGGTTAACCGTACAACGCTAGGTATTTATCCTCCGGGCTCTACCGTAAAACCTTTCATTGCGGTTTCAGCGTTGAAAGAAGCGGTCATTACACCTAACACCACCCGTAATGACCCTGGCTTTTGGAAAATCCCGAACTCGACCACTCGCCCATTTCGCGACTGGCTGCGCTGGGGACACGGTAAAGTGGATATCATCAAAGCTCTGGAAGAATCAGTGGATACCTTCTTCTATCAAATTGCTTACGATATGGGTATCGATCGCTTATCTGATTGGATGATGCGTTTCGGTTTCGGAGACTACACCGGTATCGATATTTACGAAGAGAGTAAAGCCAACATGCCAACTCGCGAATGGAAAATGTCTCGCCACCGCACACCTTGGTATCAGGGCGATACTATCCCTGTTGGTATCGGTCAAGGCTACTGGACAGCAACCCCAATGCAGCTTGCCAAAGCAACCTCCGTGCTTGTTCATCACGGTGAAGTTCTGGCGCCACATTTGTTACGTTCAACCATCAACAACGGCGAAGAATTTGACCATCAGAAAGAAGCAGAATACGTCAGTTATCCTCCAATTACTGGTGTTCCTAAGAAATATTGGGATATGGCAATCGAAGGTATGTATCTGGTTAACCATGGTAAGAAAGGGACTGCTAGGCGTGCTTTCCAAGGCCTAAAATACAAAAGTGCAGGTAAGTCAGGTACGGCTCAGGTATTCGGCTTAGCGGAAGGACAAGAATATAACGCTGATGAACTAGCCGAACACTTACGCGACCATGCATTATTTACAGGCTTCGCTCCCGTCGATAATCCAAAAGCGATTGTCACGATAGTATTAGAAAACGCAGGTGGCGGTTCAAGCAATGGAGCGCCAGTGGTTAGAAGTATTTTTGACCACATCATATTGGGTGATACAGAGGGCGAAGAGTAATGAAACTGGATCCTTCCACTGGACAAAGTCGAGCTCTATTTGAAAGGCTTCATATCGATCTACCGCTGCTGATCGGCATTTTGGCCGTGTTTGGCTTTGCTCTTATGGTGATGTACAGCGCTAGCGGTCAAAGCATGGAAATGATGGATCGTCAGGCGATGCGTATGGTTTTGGCATTAACCGTTATGATTGGCTTAGCACAGATTTCACCCAGAACTTATGAAAGTCTCGCTCCCTTGCTGTACTTCGCCGGTATTGTTTTGCTGCTTGGTGTGCTGTTTTTTGGCGAATCCTCCAAAGGTGCACAGCGCTGGCTAAACCTTGGTTTTGTACGTTTTCAGCCCTCAGAACTACTAAAACTGGCGGTACCTTTGATGATTGCTCGTTATGTAGGTAAGCGCCCGCTTCCTTCTAACTTCCCAACACTTATAGCATCAATCGTAATGGTACTCGTGCCAACTATTTTGATTGCTAAGCAACCAGATTTAGGAACCTCCATTCTGATTGCCGCTTCCGGTATTTTCGTTATTTTCCTTGCCGGCATCAGTTGGAAAATCATTATAGCTGCAACGGTAGGCGTGGGCGCATTTATCCCTGTGCTCTGGTTCTTTCTGATGCGGGAATATCAAAAAACTCGTGTTCGTACACTGTTTAACCCTGAGTCAGACCCACTAGGTGCCGGTTATCACATCATCCAAAGTAAAATCGCTATCGGCTCTGGCGGGATTTCAGGCAAAGGTTGGCTACATGGCACTCAATCTCAACTAGAATTTCTACCTGAGCGACATACTGACTTTATCTTTGCAGTTATCGCCGAAGAATGGGGCATGATTGGCATCTTAGGGCTTCTATCCGTTTATCTGTTTATTATTGGTCGAGGTCTCTATTTGGCAAGCAATGCTCAAACTGCGTTTGGTCGTATGATGGCCGGCAGTATTGTTCTTAGCTTCTTTGTATACGTATTTGTGAATATTGGTATGGTGAGTGGCATTCTGCCTGTGGTTGGTGTTCCTCTCCCTCTGATCAGTTATGGTGGTACATCAATGGTTACCTTGCTGGCTGGCTTTGGCATCCTAATGTCTATTCACACGCACAGAAAAGCATTTTCAAAGGCGACTTAATGAATTTAAAAACGTTCTTTTTTCCGCTCCTGCTGTTAACGATCTTAGCCGGATGTTCCAGTTCTGGTGACCGCTATGACATCAAAGACGATGTAGCACCCAATTCTCCAATTTCTGTTGAACATATTGAAGATGCACATCCCCAATATGAACCTTACAGCCGAGGTGGCAACAAGGACTACACCCTGAGGGGGGAAACCTACCAGATAGTCAAAAACACCGAAGGTTTTAAACAACAAGGTCAGGCATCTTGGTATGGAAAAAAATTTCATGGACACCTTACGTCCAATGGCGAGATTTATGATATGTACTCAATGAGTGCGGCACATAAAACACTGCCTATTCCTAGCTATGTAAAAGTGACGAATCTCGATAACAATAAGACGACGATCGTTCGTGTCAACGACCGAGGTCCGTTTCATTCTGGACGGATTATTGATCTAAGCTATGCGGCTGCATACAAATTAGATGTAATAAAAACTGGTACAGCAAACGTCGCGATTGAAGTAATTAATGTAAATAAACCACTGACAACCATAGTTAAAAACTCGGACCCTAGGTATATAATTCAGGTCGCTTCTTCACAAAATGAAGAAAGAGTTCGAACTTTATCGCAAAATTTGGGACAAAGCTTATCGGTGCAAAGTTTTATTGATAGTGATAACGGTAGCCATAGGGCTGTTTTAGGTCCTTTTACTGACTATACGCTGACTCAAGAAACATTAGAGCGTGTAAAGTCCCTAGGTTACGAAACCGCATTTATTAAAAAGTACCAAGTTGCACAGTAATGACTGGCGAGCCAAAGCATATCGGCTCTGGCTTGAATAGTCGTTTCTGTTAAGATATACACAACCAACTAAATAACACGCATTTACCATGAAAAAATTGATTCTAAATTCTGTTCTGGCGTCATCGACTGCGCTTTCTACTCTTGTCTCATTTACAGCCGCAGCTGCTCCTATTGTTATTCCAGACGCACCACAGATCGCCGCTAATGGCTATGTTCTGATGGATTTTCATTCAGGTAAGATTCTGGCTGAAAAAGAGATGGACACTAAACTGTCTCCTGCAAGTTTGACTAAAATGATGACAAGCTACGTTATCGGCCAAGAACTTTCGCGTGGCAATATTTCACCTAATGATGAAGTGGTGATCAGTAAAAATGCTTGGGCAAAGAACTTCCCTGATTCCTCTAAGATGTTTATCGAAGTTGGCACCAAAGTAAAAGTCAGTGATCTTAACCGCGGTATCATTATTCAATCAGGTAATGATGCTTGTGTCGCGATGGCTGAGCATATTGCCGGATCAGAAGATGCCTTCGTTGACTTAATGAATGCATGGGCAAGTTCATTGAAAATGACCAACACGCATTTCTCAAACGTACACGGTTTAGATGATCCAAACCTATATTCAACGCCTCACGATATGGCTCTACTGGGTCAAGCACTGATTCGTGATGTTCCAGATGAATACGCACTTTACTCTGAGCAGAAATTTACTTACAACGGCATCACTCAATACAACCGCAACGGGCTGTTATGGGATAAGAGCATGAACGTTGATGGTATTAAAACTGGTCACACGTCGAATGCAGGTTACAGCTTAGTAAGTTCAGCGACTGAAGGCAAAATGCGTCTAATCGCGGTCGTGATGGGCACTAAGGATATGAATGCTCGTAAATCAGAGAGCAAAAAGCTACTGAGTTACGGTTTCCGATTCTTTGAAACCGTTGCTCCTCATAAGAAAGGCGAAACATTCGTTGAAGAACAAATTTGGATGGGTGACAAATCAACCCTTGCGCTAGGTGTTGACCAAGATACCTATGTAACTCTTCCTCGCGGTCAGGCGAAAAATTTAACGGCAAGCTTTGTACTTGAAAAAGAGCTGAAAGCCCCAATTAAAAAAGGTGACGTCGTTGGTAAGCTTTACTACCAAGTAGACAACGAAGATGTTGCGCAATACCCACTATTAGCTCTTGAAGATGTGAATGAAGGTAGCTTATTCAGCCGTCTATGGGACTACATTGTTCTACTATTCAAAGGCTTGTTCTAATACCAAAGCGATTAGTTTTAAAAAGCCGCTTTTAGCGGCTTTTTTGTTCACTTGAGATCCACTTCGATAGGCTGTACTATTCCGCACCGCTTAATCGAATGCCAAACTTGGAGTTTCCAATATGTTGACCATCAACTCTGATGCAAAATTGAAAGACCTGCTTGAGTTCCCTTGTTCTTTTACCTACAAGGTGATGGGCCATGCTAAACCTGAATTACCAGAACTCGTTCTGGAAGTGATTCAACGCCACGCTCCAGGCGATTACAGCCCACGAGTTAAGCCTAGTGCGAAAGGCAATTATCACTCGGTTTCAGTAACCATTACGGCGACATCTATTGTACAAGTAGAAACTTTGTACAAAGAACTGGGCGATATCGAAATTGTTCGTATGGTTCTATAAACAAATGGTTTTATAGACAAATGGTTCTATAAGCAAACCAAAATCAAAAAATTTAACATTAATTAAATTTTTTTTGAAAGCAGCATTTAGCTGCTTTTTTTATATTTATCATTATGTTAAATAATCACTACTAATTTCATGGACAAAAAACTCACCCTTATATGTAGTTCATCGCTCTCAAGACGTTTATAATCGCCCAAACTTTTTAACAATCACTGACGGAATATGACACTAGATAACCAGCTGGTTGTCAGACGATGGGGTCGTCAAGATTACCATCCTGTTTGGCAGGCTATGCATGAATTTACCGATCAGCGTAATGAAGAAACTCGCGACGAAGTATGGCTTGTTGAGCACAACCCTGTGTTTACACAAGGCCAGGCAGGCAAAGCTGAGCACTTGCTTAACACTGGTGATATTCCGGTTGTGCAAAGCGATCGTGGCGGTCAGGTGACTTATCATGGCCCTGGGCAGTTGGTAGTGTATTTTTTAATTAACCTAAGACGCAAAAAATTAGGTGTTAGAGATTTGGTCACGGATATTGAGAATCTGGTTATCAGCACTCTAAAAGCTTACGATATTTCCTCCGCAGCTCGTCCAGATGCTCCGGGTGTCTACGTTGACGGAAGAAAAATCTGTTCACTTGGTCTTCGTATCCGTAAAGGCTGCTCATTTCATGGGCTAGCATTGAATGTCAATATGGATCTTTCCCCCTTCTTGCGTATTAACCCATGTGGTTACCAAGGAATGGAGATGATACAAGTGAGCGACTTAGGCGGGCCATCAAATATCCACCTAGTAGAGCAACAATTAATCCAAGAACTCGTACCGCTTTTTGGCTACGAGCATGTCGAATTCAGCACTGAAGCACCCTCAATCGGTAATAAAGTATGAGCAAACCCATCCAAATGGAAAAAGGCGTCAAATACCGCGACGCAGATAAAATGGCACTGATTCCTGTAAAGAACATGCCAACAGAACAAAAAGAAATATTACGTAAACCAGAGTGGATGAAAATCAAGCTGCCAGCAGACAGCCAACGTATCCAGGACATTAAGTCAGCGATGCGTAAGAACAACCTGCACTCGGTTTGTGAAGAAGCGTCTTGCCCTAACTTGGCGGAGTGCTTCAACCACGGTACTGCCACCTTTATGATTCTTGGCGCTATCTGTACACGTCGTTGCCCATTCTGTGATGTTGCCCATGGTCGCCCTGTTGCTCCTGAAACCGATGAGCCGAAAAAGCTAGCGAAAACTATCAGTGATATGAAGCTGAAGTATGTGGTTATTACCTCTGTAGACCGTGATGATCTTCGTGATGGTGGTGCACAACATTTTGCTGACTGTAACCGTGAAATCCGTGCACTCAACCCGAACATTCGTATTGAGACCTTAGTTCCGGACTTCCGTGGTCGTATGGATGTAGCTCTGGATCTGCTGAAAGATAACCCGCCAGATGTATTTAACCACAACCTGGAAACGGCGCCTCGCCTATACCGTAAAGCGCGTCCGGGTGCGAATTACAACTGGTCTCTACAACTGCTACAAAAATTCAAACAGCAGCATCCAGAGATTCCAACAAAATCAGGATTGATGATGGGTCTTGGTGAGACAAAAGAAGAGATCATCGAAGTGATGAAAGATCTTCGTGCTCACGGTGTCACTATGCTAACTCTCGGTCAATACCTAGCACCAAGCCGTCACCACTTGCCAGTAGAGCGCTACGTTCCACCAGCAGAGTTTGATGAACTAAAAGACGTTGCGCTAGAACTTGGATTCACCCATACAGCATGTGGTCCGTTTGTGCGTTCTTCTTACCACGCAGACATGCAAGCGCAAGGTTTAGAAGTAAAGTAATCAATACTTGAACAACTAAATCAATGAAAAGGCGATATGTCTTCGGATATGTCGCCTTTTTTGTGTCTATGATTGAATAGATGCAAATAGTTTTATAGGCTTACCACTGACCCTTAAAATCTCGAAGGACAATGATAATGAAAAATTTAACCATGCTCGCTTTAGCGCTGACCACAGCAGCCATTACCGTCGGTTGTTCTTCCAACACACAAACAGACAACTACCGTGAAGCTTCTTTTGAACTGTGTAATACAGAAGTCGATATTTACTCTGTCAGCGACGATGGCAAAGTTCGCATTGTTTGTTCAGACGGTTCTAAATTCGCATTGGCAAGTGAAGACACGCTAGAAATAATGCGTGAGATTAATATCGAATACTGCGACGGTGAAGGCTTAGGCAAGTTTACCGAAAGTAACAAATACTACATGTTCAAATGTAAATCCGGCACTTTGATCAGTATGGCAAAATAACCTCTACGACTAACTCAATTATCGACTCGTCCCCACGGTCCTCCGTGGGGATGCATATCGGAGCTAAATAAACAGCAAAGTGGATTTTCTTTGAGTTAAATACGCATTCCCACGCATGGGAACGAGATAAAGATGTACAAAAGGCCTGCATTGCAGGCCTTTTCCATATGTTTAAGCGATTAAGCGTAAACAGGTAGACGCTTACAAATATCAAGCACTTTTTGTTTTGTTGCTTCGATAACCGCTTCGTCGTTGATGTTGTCTAGAACATCACACATCCAGTTAGCTAGTGCTTTCGCATCTTCCTCATTGAAGCCACGGCGAGTGATTGCTGGTGTACCAACACGGATACCTGAAGTGACAAATGGGCTACGAGGATCGTTTGGCACTGAGTTTTTGTTAACCGTAATGTTTGCTGCACCTAGTGCTGCATCAGCTTCTTTACCAGTGATGTCTTTGTCGATGAGATCAACAAGGAACAGGTGGTTTTCAGTACCGTTAGAGACGATTTTGTAACCACGTTCCTGGAATTGAGCCACCATAGCTTTCGCATTCTTAACAACGCGTTGTTGGTACGCTTTGAATTCAGGTTCCATCGCTTCTTTGAACGCTACCGCTTTACCAGCGATAACATGCATTAGAGGACCACCTTGACCGCCAGGGAATACTGCTGAGTTCAGCTTCTTGTACATCTCTTCGCCAGCGTTTGAAAGAATCAAACCACCACGTGGGCCAGCGAGCGTTTTGTGAGTGGTCGTCGTTACAACGTGAGCGTGTGGAATTGGTGTTGGGTATACACCAGCAGCAACTAGGCCAGCAACGTGTGCCATATCAACAAACAAGTAAGCATCGACTTTGTCCGCGATTTCACGCATACGTTTCCAATCAACAATTTGCGAGTAAGCGGAGAAACCACCGATGATCATCTTAGGTTTGTGCTCTAGAGCAAGCGCTTCCATCTCGTCGTAGTTGATTTGACCGGCTTCGTCGATACCGTAAGGAATCACGTTGTAGTGTTTACCAGAGAAGTTAACTGGTGAGCCGTGAGTTAAGTGACCACCGTGAGCCAAACTCATGCCTAGAACCGTATCACCTGGGTTTAGAAGCGCCATGTACACTGCGCTGTTTGCTTGTGAGCCAGAGTGAGGCTGAACGTTCGCATAGTCACAACCAAATAGTTGACATGCGCGATCGATTGCCAGAGCTTCCGCTTTATCCACGTACTCACAACCGCCGTAGTAACGCTTACCTGGGTAGCCTTCAGCGTATTTGTTTGTTAGCTGAGAACCTTGAGCTTCCATTACACGCGGACTGGTGTAGTTTTCTGAAGCAATAAGTTCGATGTGCTCTTCTTGGCGAAGAGTTTCTTCCTGAATGGCAGCGTATAGCTCCGGATCATAATCAGCGATGTTCATATCACGCTTAAGCATCTGTATCTCCTGACTCAGATTTGACTGAAAGTAGCAAAAAACCACACAACGACTAAAAGCAAACGTTTTCGTCACCGTAATATGGCGCGCATTCTACATAATTTGATTTATATCATAAAGCCCAAATTGCAGAATTTATCATGCAGTTTTTTCATATTGATTAACAATACCGCTCATCTTCAAAGCATCAATGATGAGTGTCTACATTTTCTTTACATAGTGTAAATTTGGGATTACATAGGTTTACCCTAATTTCCGTTCGCTCGCTACCGAAAAGATCGGGTTTTCATTAGTATCTACTTATTGTTCACTAATTAATTACATTTAAATGGAAACACATTCACGGAAGGAAGACTGGATAGCGATCTTTACTGGCACATTTATCGTGTCTCAAGGCTTATTTTTTCTCAAAGCAGCAAATCTTATCACTGGCGGCACAGCGGGTCTGGCACTGCTCCTGACGCATATTTTCCCTTGGAGTTTCGGCACGCTTTATTTCTTTGTTAACATGCCCTTCTACCTCCTCGCCTGGAAACGCTTTGGGGTTAAGTTTTCGCTAAACACAGCCATATCTTGTGGTCTGGTCTCTGTATTTACCGATCACTTATCGAACTTCATTGCGATTGAGCATATTGACGCTGCCTATTGCGCTTTGGCTGGCGGCTTGCTAACCGGTTTAGGTATGTTGATTCTGTTTCGCCATCGTTCAAGCTTGGGTGGTTTCAATGTGCTATGTCTGTTTATTCAGGACAAATTTGCCATCTCAGTCGGCAAAACACAGTTGGTGTTAGACTGTATCATTGTTTTCGCCTCGTTGTTTTATCTCACGCCATCTGTGATCATGTTATCGATTGCAGGTGCGGTGATCCTGAATATCGTGCTGGCTATGAACCACAAACCCTCTCGCTATTCGGTCAAATATATCTGATATATTCCTAGGTAAAAATATGATCAGATTGAACATCGGTGGAACAGTGAATGAGCGTCGAACACAAACACGCCCTTATTTTTTATAAGAGCGTCCTTCCATGGGGCTCCGCCGAGCCATCCATGGCTCGGAGGGTTTGCTTATCGACACCCATTCACTGATCAGAAAGTTTTCCAGAATGGTATGATAAGAAGCCCGCTAAGTTAGCGGGCTTCTTAATGCTTAAAGTTGAGAAATCGCTAGTGTGTTGTTCGACCTTTGCTATCGTGCTCCAACTCTTTGTTGAGCTCAGCCTCAACGTGCCCTGGCGCTTGTGTGTTGGCGGAGATTAAACGATACATTGCCGGAATAACCAACAGAGTCACCACCGTCGCAAAAGCCATTCCGAAGAAAATTACGGTACCAACCGCAACCCGGCTCTCATAGCCCGCTCCGGTAGAAACAATCAGTGGGATTGAACCTGCCAGCGTGGTAAAGGCTGTCATCAAGATTGGGCGAAGGCGGCGAGCTGATGCATCAACAATCGCTTTTTCAAACTCTACGCCACGGTCACGTAACTGGTTAGCAAACTCAACGATTAAAATACCGTTTTTAGTCACCATACCGATCAGCATAACCATTCCGATTTGGCTATACACGTTCATCCCCTGCCCCATAACAAACAAACCGAGGAAGCCACCAAATACCCCCATTGGTACGGTGAACATAATCACCATAGGGTTGATAAAGCTTTCAAACTGAGCGGCAAGAACCAGATACGCCACTAACAAAGCTAAAGCAAACACAACCGCGACACTCGATTGGTTTTCTTTAAAGTCTTTAGATTCACCGGAATAGCTGACAGAGATATCACTGGGTAACATCTCTAATGCTTTCTGATCCAGAAAATCCAAAGCCTGACCTAACGTCACCTCATCAGCTAAGTTAGCCGTAATCGTAATCGATTTTTGCTTATTGTAGTGAGCCAGACGAGGTGCGGATGCCACTTCTTCAATCTTGGTAATGGTATCTAGCGTCACTAAATCGCCATTACCAGTGCGCATATAAATCTGACTTAAATCGGTTACGTTATTAAAGCTGTTCTCATCACCACGCAGATAAACATCATATTCTTCGCCGCGTTCAACAAAACTCGTGACGCTCTTGCCACCTAACATCACCTCAAGAGTATTGGAAATATCTTGCACGCTGATATCCAACTCAGAGGCTCTTTCACGATCAACAGTTACCATCAATTCAGGCGTTCTTTCTGAATAATTGATGTCGACTCCGGTCATGTAAGGTGAACTTTCAGCCTCAGCTTCAAGCTTTTCAGCCCACTCTTTTAATTCTGTATAGTCAGATCCACCAAGCACAAACTGAACCGGTTCATTTGAACCACCGCGGAAACCGGGCATAAACGGAATTACACGAACATCTGGAATACCAGCCAGTGCCTTTCTAATTTCAGCTAACGCATTTTGTGCGGTAATGCTACGCTCATTCCAGTCATCAAGCGTCATAATAACAAAACCCGTTTGGTCACCAGAACTACCACCGAATGCGGGTGTTTGCACACTAAAAGACTTAAGGAAACCTTGCCCCAAAAGAGGCTTCAGCCGGTCTTCGATTAAATCCATGTTGGCTGACATACGGTTATAGCTGGTCGCATCTGGGGCGCGTACAAACGCAAAGACAACACCACGATCTTCTGATGGTGTTAACTGCGCAGGGACATTCTGCATGAATTGATAACTGCCACCGATACAGCCAAGAATAATGAGCGGTGCCAACCATTTAAAACGTAGAGCATAGCGAAGTAAGAAACGATAGCTAGATTCAAGCTTACCAAACAGTTTATCCACCAAACGGTTAAAGCCGTTTGGCTTAACATTGGCTTTAAGGATCTTGCTACCCAAAACTGGCGTTAACGTTAACGCTATCAATGATGAGAAAATCACTGACATAGCAAGCAGTACTGAAAACTCAGTAAATAACAAGCCAACCATACCATCCATAAATGAGATAGGCAGGAATACCATCACCAACACCAGCGTAGTGGCGATAACCGCAAAACCGACTTCACGGGTTCCTTTGTATGCCGCTAGCAACGGCTTCTCACCCTGTTCAATATGGTGGAATATGTTTTCCACCACCACGATAGCATCATCAACTACCAGACCAATCGACAAGATCAATGCCATCAAAGTGATCAGGTTAATCGAGAAACCAAAATAATAAGCCGCAATAAAAGAAGAGATCAACGATACTGGTACAGTAATGGCAGGAATTAACGTAGCACGTGCCTGTCCGATAAAGATATAAAGCACCAAAACCACCAGACCGCCAGTAATAAATAGAGTGCTATAAACCTCTTCAATAGAACGTTCGATAAAAATGGTTGAATCGTAGTTAATCACGAGCTTAGTGTCTGCCGGAAGAAACTTCTGAATACTATCAACCTGCTCTCGAACCCGTTCAGCCACTTCAAGAGGGTTGGCATCAGACTGAGGCACAACCCCCATACTGACGTTCACCACGCCATCCGTTTTATAGGTAGAGTTTTCATTTTCTGAACCTAGAAATACATCCGCCACATCTTTTAAATAAATAGGCGTACCACTGGCACGTTTAACAACTAGGTACTGAAAATCTTCTGGTTTTTGATAAGTACGAGCGGTGCGCACCGACATCACAATGGAGTCGTTACGAACTTCTCCCCCTGGGCTTTCAATGTTTTCGCGGTTTAAAGCCGAGGAAATATCTGAAGCGGTCACACCACGCCCAGCCATCAATTCAGGCTTTAGGCGCACGTACATCACTTTATATAAACCACCAGAGACATCGACAGAACTGACACCGGAAATTAAGCTAAAGCGGTCAACCAGTACACGCTCCATGTAATCCGTTAATTGAGTACGGTCCATAGTAGATGAACTCAAGTTAATGTACATGGAGGCCTGACCGGAACCATTGTTCTTATAAACCAGAGGATCATCTGCACTATCAGGTAAAGAACGCTGAGCCCGGGCGACAGCATCGCGAATATCGCTCACGCCGGAGTTTAGGTCATAGCCTAACTTGAACGTCACTGTAATTCTGGAAGCACCATTACGTGTCGTAGAGGTAATTTCATCAATACCACTAATCCCGGTTAATTGAGATTCAAGTACTGAAGTGATTTGGTTTTCGATAATAGAGGCTGAGGCACCTTGATAAGTCGTAGTAATGGTTACTACCGGGTTTTCAATATCCGGCATTTCACGTACGGCAAGTTTGCTAAAGGAGACAAAGCCAAATACGCACAACAACATACTCAAAACGAGTGCAGCGACTGGACGCTTTACTGAAATATCAGAGATCAACATCAGTTGTCATCCTTGTTCAACGCACGACCATCTACTGTCACTTCAGTCACATTGGCACCGTCACGCATATTAACAATGCCTTGAACAACCACTTTATCGCCAATATTCAGACCTTTTTCAATCACCACTTGGTTATCGATACGAGCACCTAAGAAAACTTCCGTCCGTACCGCTTTGCTTTTTTGATCAATGACATAGACGTAACGTTTTGTGCCCGAATACTCAAGCGCCTGAACAGGAATGATCGGAGCTTCCGTGACCGGGAAGGCTAAGTTAGCGGAAACCAACATCCCTGGTTTCAATAAACGCTCGGCATTTGAAAAATGAATTCGAACACGTAAGTTCAATGTTTCGGCATTGACTCGGGAATCAATACCAACAACTTTGCCTTCAAAGATTTTATCTGGCCACGCGTGGGTAGTAGCAACCACGTTCATTCCTTTAGACAACATGGATAAATATCGTTCAGGTACCTGTAAATCCAGTTGCATTAAAGAAAGGTTATCTAATGTCATCAGTTCAGTACTGGAGCTGACAATTTTACCGCGGCTGAAATCAATAAACCCGACGGTACCGGCGAAGGGAGCTTTTATATGCAGATCATTCCAATTTGCTTCTGCGGCTTCTAAACGTGCTTGCGCAATATCAACACTGGTTTTTTGTGCATCAATTTCCGTTTGCGTGATGGCACTTCTTTTGAGCAGACGTTCATATTCAGCCAACTTACGTTTTTCATCACGTAAGTAAGCTTTTGCTTCAGAAACAGAAGCTTGAGCTTTGTCGTCAGACAATTGAACTAATAGCTGATCTTTCTTTACTTCTTGATTGGCTTTAACCGCAATGTTGTCCACTTTTCCAGAAACTTCAGCAGAAATAATCACTGATTGTTCGGCTTCTAACTTACCAACGAGAGAAAGAGATTGAGATACCTGATGGACCTGAACTAAATCGGTAACAACAGAGATTGCAGGTGCGCCTTTAGACCCTGCAGCGACAACACCCTCACTGGCAAATAGAGCAACAGCAAGAGCGATAGAAAGAATCGAAACGTTTTTCATAAACCACATCAGCATATAAGAAAGAACTTTTATTATAACTAGTTATAGAGGGGCGAAACGTAAAGGAACGTAAATTTGATATTTTTATCTCCTTTTTGAACCACTATTTCAAAAAGAAAATGAGCAATTACGACCATCTTTGCCCAAAAAGGCAGCATTCAATTCAAAAAGATAAAAAAAGGGTTTACACCAAGTCCGAGTTTGATAATATGCGCTCCGCACTTGATTGATGTGTTGGGAAAACGTCAGTCAAGCTTGTTCGTAAAGAGCAAGAAAACCCTGGAGGGGTTCCCGAGTGGCCAAAGGGAGCAGACTGTAAATCTGCCGGCTCCGCCTTCGATGGTTCGAATCCGTCCCCCTCCACCATATTTTCTTTTGAAACAATAGGTTTTCAAGAAACCATAAATTTTCAAGAGAGTAAAACTTGATTGATGCGTTGGGAAAACGTCAGTCAAGCTTGTTCATAAAGAGCAAGAAAACCCCGGAGGGGTTCCCGAGTGGCCAAAGGGAGCAGACTGTAAATCTGCCGGCTCCGCCTTCGATGGTTCGAATCCGTCCCCCTCCACCATATTTTCTTTTGAAGCAATAGGTTTTCAAGAAACCATAAATTTTCAAGAGAGTAAAACTTGATTGATGCGTTGGGAAAACGTCAATTAAGCTTGTTCATAAAGAGCAAGAAACCCCTGGAGGGGTTCCCGAGTGGCCAAAGGGAGCAGACTGTAAATCTGCCGGCTCCGCCTTCGATGGTTCGAATCCGTCCCCCTCCACCATATTTTCTTTTGAAACAATAGGTTTTCAAGAAACAATAAGTTTTCAAGAGAGTTAAACTTGATTGATGCGTTGGGAAAACGTCAGTCAAGCTTGTTCATAAAGAGCAAGAAAACCCCTGGAGGGGTTCCCGAGTGGCCAAAGGGAGCAGACTGTAAATCTGCCGGCTCCGCCTTCGATGGTTCGAATCCGTCCCCCTCCACCATATACACAAAAGCCAGCTCACTGAGCTGGCTTTTTTTTCATCTAAAGCTAAATATTCACTTCACTCTATTCGGCAAGTTTTATAGATAATACCTTTGATTTCTAACCTAGCGTCATTGCCTTTCGTGAACAAGGTAACAGGATTAACAACAACTGAGGTATGATCATCCAGTATGTATTTTGAGCCAGAGCCTGTCGGAATACTGACGAGTCGATAGTAACTTTCAGATGTTCTTAACACGGCATTTTCGGATGACACATAAGCCACATCAAACTGCTGATTATTTTCACACACGTAATGTTGAAAATCACTGTCTTTAACTTTAAGCCCATCGACTTCGGTGGAGCTTGAGCACGCCGTTAATGCAGTCAAAGATAGTGCCATCAAACAAAACGCAACCACGTTATCGTTTCTATACATGATGAATCTCTCTTTTAGTAATAAAAAAGGCCGCATAAGCGACCTCCCAATACCAAACCCAGCAATGTCTCTACTACCGATTACTTGCCATGATATTATTTACGCTCTTTTAAATAGTTAGGCACATCACGCAAACTGTCCAGTACAACGGTCGCTAAACTTTCACCTTTTTCTGTCACGGGCTTACCAGTGCGCACTAAAATTTTAGTACCCACACCTGCGGCTTCTGCAGCCATCATATCTTCAGCCTTATCACCCACCATGACAGAATTCGCCATATCGATTTTTAGAAAATCTCGAGCAGAGATAAACATACCTGGCTTCGGCTTACGGCAATCGCAATCTTCTTTATATTTGCCTTCACCATGCTCAGGGTGATGAGGGCAGTAATAGATGCCATCAAGCTCAACGCCGTTATCAACGAAATTCCAATCCATCCACTGTGTTAATGAAAGAAAACGCTCTTCGCTATAATAACCTCTGGCTATTCCTGCTTGGTTAGTCACCACGACCAATAAGTAACCCATCTCTTTCAGTTTTTTGGTTGCTTCAAAAACACCTTCGATGAACTCAAAGTCATGTTCGTCACTTACATAGCCATGATCCACGTTAATCACGCCGTCACGGTCTAAAAACACAGCCGGTTTCGCCAAAATATTCATCTCTATAAAGTCAAACTCAACGAATTATTGCACGCTTTATTTCTTTCATCACTATCTAATTACTTTATCGTCTCACTTAAATGACCATTTAGACGTCTAGACGTAAAAATATCTATTGACTTGATGTTCGTTAAGCCATAGCATCCTCTACCAAGTTAGAATAAGTTAAATATTTTATTCTGTTGTTGCTACTGTTTTAGTAATACCAAGGTAACTCGTTACCGAACAACCAAGATTTATCCCTGCGCAGGTTTTTCAATGATTGAGATTAGTCACGTCAACAAGGTGTTCTATCAAGGCACGAAAGAGATCAATGCCTTAAAAGACATCAACCTTAACATCCAACAAGGCACAATCTTCGGTGTTATTGGCGCATCAGGCGCTGGTAAAAGCACACTGATCCGTTGTGTAAACATGCTAGAACGTCCAACTAACGGCAGTGTTATTGTTAATGGTGTTGACCTTACAAAGCTTAGCTCAAAACAATTGAGCGAAGCACGCCGTAACATCGGTATGATATTCCAGCATTTTAACCTGCTTTCTTCACGTACTGTGTTTGAAAACATTGCGTTACCACTTGAACTTGCCGGTCAAAGCGCAAGCCATATTGATAAAAAAGTGTCAGAGCTTCTTCAATTGGTTGGTTTGGCAGAAAAACGTGACACTTACCCATCAAACCTCAGTGGCGGTCAAAAGCAACGCGTTGCGATAGCTCGTGCTCTGGCATCGGACCCCAAAGTGTTACTGTGTGACGAAGCGACCAGTGCTCTCGATCCTGCGACTACGCAGTCAATTCTAGAGCTCTTGAAAGAAATTAACCGTAAGTTAAATATCACTATCTTGTTGATTACTCACGAGATGGATGTAGTAAAAAGCATTTGTCATCAAGTGGCTATTATCGGCGATGGCGAATTAGTAGAAAAAGGTTCTGTGGGTGAAATTTTTGCTCATCCAAAAACAGAACTTGCGCACCAGTTCATTCGCTCAACGCTGGATTTATCCATTCCTGATGATTATCAAGCACGCTTACAGCAAACGCGAGTTGAAGGGAGCTACCCATTAGTTCGATTGGAATTTACCGGAGCGACAGTAGACGCACCTTTGATGTCGCAGATATCACGCAAATTCAATATTGATGTCAGCATTCTAAGCTCAGATCTTGATTACGCTGGCGGCGTAAAATTCGGCATGATGGTAGCGGAAATCTTCGGTGATGAAGAAAACGACAACGCGGCAATTCAATACCTGCGTGACAATAAAGTAAAAGTAGAGGTGCTTGGTTATGTCCTTTAATACCATCGCAAGTTGGTTATCACTAAACAGTGACCTGCTGTTAACAGCAACTTGGCAAACATTATATATGGTAGCGGTTGCGGGCATTATTGGTTTTGCACTGGGTATTCCACTGGGCGTTATTCTGCACACCACTAAAAAAGGTGGCTTGCTGGAAAACACTAAGTTGAACAGCATACTTGGCGCAATCGTCAATGTTGGCCGTTCAGTACCATTTCTTGTGTTGATGGTCGCAATTATCCCAGTGACAAAATTACTTGTGGGTACGTTCATCGGCACAACAGCAGCAATCGTACCTTTAACCATCGGCGCTATTCCTTTTGTTGCTCGCTTGATTGAAGGTGCATTGTTGGAAGTTCCAACGGGTCTTGTTGAAGCTGCACAATCTATGGGCGCAACACCAATGCAAATTATCCGCAAGGTGCTGCTACCAGAAGCAATGCCAACCATTCTTAACTCAGTAACCATCACGCTAGTCACTCTTGTGAGCTATTCCGCGATGGCTGGTACTGTCGGTGGTGGCGGCCTAGGTGATGTAGCGATTCGTTACGGTTTCCACCGTTATGATGTGGTGATAATGGCAGTAACCGTTGTCATGCTTATTGTTCTAGTACAAATCATTCAATCAATCGGTGATGCATTCGTACGCCGTGTTGATCACAGATAAAAACGATATAAGAATTTCTAACAAGGAGATTACCATGAAATTCAATCTTAAAAGTTTATTGACCATTGCTGCTGCAGCATCTGCGCTTGTACTGGCTGGCTGTGGTGAAAAAGAAGTGGATAACAACAAAGTTAAAATCGGTGTTATTGCCGGAGCTGAAGCTCAAGTAGCAGAAATCGCGGCGAAAATTGCTAAAGAAAAATACAACCTAGATGTTGAACTGGTCACTTTCACTGATTACGTAACACCAAACGCAGCACTTGATGACGGCTCAATTGATGCAAACGCATTCCAACACAAACCATACTTAGATCAGCAAATTGTTGACCGTGGTTACAAGCTAGCCATCGTAGGTAACACATTTGTTTACCCAATCGCAGGTTACTCTAAACAAGTAAAATCCGTTGATGAAATCAAAGATGGCGACCGTATTGCTGTGCCAAACGATCCAACAAACCTAGGTCGTTCACTACTACTACTTGAACAACAAGGTCTGCTAAAACTACGTGAAGACGTAGGTCTACTAGCGACGGTTCGTGACATCGTAGAAAACCCTAGAAACATCAAGATCGTTGAACTAGATGCAGCTCAACTTCCACGTTCACTTGATGACGTAACGCTTTCTATTATTAACACAACTTACGCAAGCTCTATCAACCTGACTCCTGAGAAAGATGGTATCTTCGTAGAAAATAAAGAATCTCCTTACGTGAATCTGCTTGTCGCTCGTCAAGACAACGTAAACGCTGAAAACGTACAAAACTTCCTAAAAGCTTACCAAACAGATGAAGTGGCAAACGGCGCTTCAGAAATTTTCCACGGTGGCTCAGTTAAAGGCTGGTAATTCAGCAATTACTGATAAAGTGAACATCAAAAGGCTCGATTTCGAGCCTTTTTTGTTACGTAATACCAAATATGATCAAATTGGGCATTGGTGGAACATCTCTTTAGAGGTACTTCCTACAAGTTTTGTAGGAAGCGTCCTTTTCAAGGCCTAATTAAGGTTATTTATTCCGCAATTAGTTAATCTTAGCCGCTGTTACCTGTACTAAGCGAACTACGATTTATGCTTGACTTATCACTCTCATTAGCAGAACAACTCCACATTACCGATCAAGAAATTGAGCATCGTAAAGATCTGTTAGAAATAACGAGAGAAGATGAACGGCTACTAAAAGCATGTGAGGTTTGGCTCACACCGCTAATTCCTAAAATTGCGGATGAGTATTATCGTCGTCAGACCCAAGTTCCAGAAATTGCACTGATCATCGGCGATAGAAACACATTACGTGGATTACACACCACGATGAAAAACTACATCTCTGAGATGTTTAGTGGTTATTATAATAAACCGTATGTTGAAGTGAGATTACAGGTCGGTCAGATACACCAAAGGATCGGTGTCAGCCCCAAACATTATCTGTCTGGTATGCAGTTGCTGCAATCACTGCTGAATAATGAAATTTATACACATTTTGAGCAGATAGGCGAGAGCCCTGCCCCCACCCTAGCGGCGCTGCAAAAGTTGCTCTATCTGGACAATTTGTTTGTGATGGATACTTATATCGCATCAAAGCAGAATCAGATTGAAAACAGCAACCGAAAACTAGAAAAATACGCCAATAATCTAGAAAAAATCATTGAGCAGAGAACCAAAGAGCTCGAAGATCTGTCTATGAAAGATCCTTTGACGGAATTGTATAACCAACGAGCGTTCTACGAAGTACTCAATAAAACCTGGGCATTGAGCCATCGCTCAGAGCAACATTTTACGTTGCTTTATATTGATCTTAACCGCTTTAAACAAGTCAACGATCAACATGGACACATTGCCGGCGACCAAATTTTGCTCGATTTTGCGACCACTTGCCATAATGTGCTAAGGCAGACAGAAACAGCAGCACGCTATGGTGGCGACGAATTTGCCGTTATCCTGCCGAACACCAAGATCGACTTTGCTAATATTGTTGCTAAGCGCCTCATTGAGGACTTTACCAACAGGGTTAAATACGATGTCGGCTTGAGTATAGGAGGCGCTTTATACTATCCACGTTGCGACCTCAATGTCGAAGAGATCTTACATTTAGCCGATCAACACATGTATATCGCCAAAAAAGAAGCGCACAGAACCAACCAAAGTACGTTCAGTTTCGAAGCTCGTAACGACCAAGCCAATATTTCTAATATTGCGTGACTACTCACCGTCCTATCGGGCAAGGGTTTACGGCGTAATTGCTAATCGTCACAGGGCTGATACTCATTCAGCCCTGTTAAATTAAGCAAAGTTATCAACCACTCAGCCATAGCAAATGTCTATTTGAGATGATCCCACGAAATATTAGACACTATTCGGCAGCGATCACATTTGAAATAAAAGATATCATGCAAAGGTTCATCCAATAGCCACGCCCCACCACACTTAGGGCAAAGGCGCGCTTTTTCATCCGTTAAGCTTTTACCGCCAACACGATATTGGTAGTAATAAGTCGGTATTTTAGTAATGTATTCAATACGTTGACTTAAGTCCCATCCACGGCGGAACAAGTCACTGTCCACTTCGCAAATCTCTTGCAAAGCTGCATGTTCCGCTTTGCAGCCACCCGCCATTTGTAGCTCGTCACACGCCTGCCACTCTGTCTGCCATTTAATCACAGCCTTATGGTCTCCGTTAAACGTCGCTTCATTGCGATAAAGAGGTATCGGTAGCAAGGTTTCACCACTGCGTAACGGAGAACAGGTATGCACATAAGTGGTGTAAAGAACCTGCCAACTTGGCGTTTCTTCTTCTGCCGCTTGTTCAGAATTGATATCTCGGCCAAGCAAACGAAACTTGGGCGCAAGTAAACATGCATCTGCCAGGCGATTAAAACAAACTTTGACAAAATCGGAGTGGTTATTGGGATGCAGGCTATCTTTTTCCGGGCAAACCGCCCGAACAGAGAATTCGCCATCGCCCATAATGATGGGGAATTCACGCCCCAGCACCTGACCGTTATAGCGTAATGCATCCATTAATCCGTTGATTGCTTTATCAACAGCGGTGATGGTGGTGTTATCAAAACATTCAAATTCCAGTTCAACAACGTACACTATGCTTGTACCTCTGGCTCAAGCTGAGCAAGAAAACTCGCCACATCTTCACTAAGCACTTGACGGTTATCCGTGCCTAGCTTTTCAAGAATGACATTACCGGTGAGATTGCATATCGATACCACTTCCATTTCATCATTCGTGGTCGCAATAAATACCGTTGGTTTCTGCTTTAAACGACGCTGCATGACCAGATGTCCGAGAATGTTTTCCTGTAATCGCTGGTAATCTTCATCACTCCAAACTTGTAACAGATTAAGTGCGTTGCCTTTCCAGCTCGCTGCCATATCTGCGCTATACTGGCAGCCGTAAAAATCATGAATATCTTGGTGCAACGTAATCTCAATTCCATTCTCAACATTGGTAAAATCAGCAGCAACTTCCCTTATAACAGGCTGCCAGTAGACACGATCTGCAAGCTTTTGCTCGACACATGGCGAAACCCAGTCTAATAACTCTTCATTTTCTGGTAAATGTTGGTGCGCCGCTTGATAAGCATCTAAATAACGTTGGCTAAAAGTATGTAAGGCTTCTGCAACAGAATGCGCCATGAAAATCTCCAATGTTCCAATTCAATTGAGCTAACTCGCAGCCCTTTGGTGACATAGGCTACGGTATTGCGTAAAATTCTGCTTATTCTAATCGAATTACACACTAAGTATGAGCAAATATTCCGATGCCAAAGAGTTAGCGGGTCTGACTTTAGGTAAAAAAACCGATTACTCACATCAATATGATCCAACGCTGTTGCAACCGGTGCCGCGCAGCCTAAACCGTAACGACCTAAATTTGACCGGTGAATTGCCATTTAAAGGCTGCGATATCTGGACGCTCTACGAGTTATCATGGTTGAACCACAAAGGTCTACCACAAGTGGCTATCGGGGAGGTTGCTATACCGGCGACTAGCGCCAATTTAATTGAATCTAAGTCGTTCAAGCTTTATCTCAACAGTTTTAACCAGACGAAGTTTGAAAACTGGCAGCAAGTGGAACAACGGCTGATTGCTGATCTTTCTGCCTGTGCGGGTGAAACCGTTGCGGTAAACGTAAAAAAATTGAGTGACTATACCGCCGAGCCCATTGTCACAATGAAAGGCAATTGCATTGACGACCAAGAAATCAGCATTGATAGCTACGATTTCGACCAAACGTTATTAGCAGGTGCAACCGAAGAGACCATTGTTGATGAAACGCTTCATAGTCATCTTTTGAAATCGAACTGTCTGATCACCAACCAACCAGACTGGGGAAGTGTAGAAATTGAATATCGTGGTCCAAAAATTAACCGCGAAGCACTTTTACGTTATATAGTCTCTTTCCGTGAGCACAATGAATTTCATGAACAATGCGTTGAGCGTATTTTTATCGACATCAGACGTTTCTGCAAACCAGAGAAATTAACTGTTTTTGCACGTTATACGCGCCGTGGTGGATTAGATATCAACCCTTACCGTTCAACCGAGCAGGCTGCACCACAAGACAATAAACGTATGGCTCGTCAATAAAAGGACTTAACTCAGGATGGGATTTATTCGCTGGAAGCTTTGGTTTTCTCTAGCTCTGTTCTCTTTTTCAGTGTTTTCACAAGCTGCGCCGTACTCTTCTCCGACGCTTAATGAAGCTGAAAGCTTAATAGAAATTTCTCCACAACAAGCTAAAGACCTTACCAGTGAATACCTGACCGTAAGAAAGATGGCGGTAAAAGCCGAGCAAACTCCATCTACCGTAGCCAGAGACGAAACCGATAGTCGCCTGCGTACCCCGACTAGTACGGTCGATGCGATGAAAATTCTCGCCCAAGCTGAATTTAATCTTGGTTACCCTATTGCAGCTTTCCGTCTGTTGGATGACGCCTACAAAACCACTCAAGAGTTTAACCTACCTTATTTGCAACTCGAAATTCAGTTGCTGCAGATTCGCCTCCATTGGCTTGATAACAACGATGTAAATACCGCGCGGGAAAAGCTGCGTGACATGACTCAACAATACGAATCCATCAGAACCAAAGAACTACCGGCAAGAGGTATCGGCTATAAAATCAAGCTGCTTCGCGCGGAAGTAGCATCTAAAGCCAATGATATAGAGCTCGCAAACAAACTGTTCGCTGAGCTGAAAGACGATCTTGAGTTGCTGCTATCTGAAAAGACCAAAATTGAATATCACATTATTATTGGCGGTCATTACTTAAACCATGAGCGTTATAATCTAGCTCTTTCCGAATTGTTGGTTGCTTATTGGGGGGCGATTGAATCAAATTCCAGCGCCTTGCTTGCCAGAACCAACACATTACTAGCCCAGCTGTTTTATGAGCGTAGAGTATTGGATAAAGCGCTTGTTCACCTATCTCAAGCGGCTGATTTTTACGATAACTACGAAAAGTCACCAAAACTTGCAATGGTGCTAAAACGCATGGCTGATGTCTATTATGATTTAGGTAAGTACAACCTAGCTTTGGTCCATTATTTCAACGTTATCGATCATGAAAATAACAACAACAATATCGAGAGCGTCATAGAGACTCGTTTAAATCTCGCCGCTACCTATATTCATCTCTACAACTATCCGCTTGCTGAACAATATTTGCTACGCGCAGAGGATCTTCTTCAGTACGCTGACATACCACGCTTAAAAGGTAAAGCCGCGCTGCTCAATGCTGGATTAGCTTTTTATCAGCGTAAAAGTGATCAGGTGATATTAAATGCTCAACGAGCACTTGAAATCAGCCAGTCGATCGCCGATCAAGACATTGAGCAGCAAGCCTACCGTTTGCTGTCACAAGGTTACGAGCAAATTGGACAATATTCACGAGCCTTAGAGACGATAAAACACAGCAATGTATTAGAAAGACTGCATCAGGAAAAGCTCAATCAAATCAGTGAAGACGCTTTCCGTCAGCAAAAAGAGTTCGTCGAACAGACACTGCACTTAGTTGGACAAGAAAAAGAGCTTAAAGAAACCAAACGCCAATACACAAAATTGCAAAAATTGACCTTTACGCTGTTTATTGTCGCGGGTGGTCTGTTTTTGTTAGTTCTACGTCGAAGTTACGTGATTCAGAATCAGTATGAAGAAATAGGTGAACTGAATAGCAACTTATTTACTCACTCTCGATCTCGGCTGAGAAACCTTCGTATGCTCAACGCGAAACTACCAAAATCATTACAGAGAAGTAGCCAGAATTTCGAACTTTGGCATGTGGGTGAATTGATCCACGAACCGCTAAATGATCGTCTACGTTTTGCCATGATCGATGTACCATTCCTACGTAACATATATTTGCAATATGGTTACACCGCAGGTCTGGAAACAGAACGAGCGTTTGGTGAATACTTAAAATCGAAGATTGAAGACCCGGCAAGGCTCTATCATTTTTCAGACTCAAACTTACTCTATATTGAGCCAAGCACTGACAGAGACAGCCCTCCAGAAGAGATGTTTGCAAAGATTCAACAGTGGATACGCGAGTTCCAACCTGAGCGCAAAGTGAATCGAATTATTCGTATGGGCATAACTGATTATCCATTTTTACCGAGAGCCTACACGGCGATCAACGACAAAGAACTGCTTGATATTTTATTAATGGCAACCAATGCTGCTCGTGATCTCAGCATGAAAGAAGACTGTTCGCATTGGGTCCATTTAAAGGCGATTGATAATGCGCCAGCAGCCAGTTTTGCTTCAAGTAACATGCGAAAATGTTGTAAGCATGCTATCAACCAAGGTTTGATAAAAGTCCACTCATCTCACAATAATGAGGAGAATATCAAAAAATTATTAAAAGATAGTTAAATCTAAGCCGATAAACAAAGAGATACGATGACGTATCAAATAGATTTGCTATTATCGATAAATCAGTAATTAGCATTGTAACCACCCTAAATATTTAGCATTTTTATCAATGGGCGTATTAGAGCAAGATATCCAGATTCAGTTACACCAACTCAAAATGCAGTTGGAGCAGACGCGTTTAACACATAGGGATAACTCGCTCAAATTTACCTTAGAGCAAAAAGTCCTTAAACGAATCGTCGCATCACTCAGCCTTGCCTGCAAAGGTGAGGATACTCGCCTCAACCAAAATTTAGTGGAATTACGAGAAGCGCTTGAACAACAGAAAGACGTCAGCATTTTAATTCCTCGCTTGGCCGTATTGGAGCGCATGTTGAAGAAGCAAACGTTAGACACCGAGAAGCAAAAGCAACATTTAGACCAACAGGTAAAGCACAGTGGTGAAGTACTGCTACGCATTCCGGGCTTACCCTCTAAAATCAAACGCGATCTCCGTGACCTTCTCAGTTTTTCAACGGGTCAAAACCTGCCTAAAATAGACCAAGCTTTGCGTCTGTTGGCGATTTATGAACGTTCGATCAAAATCATCACCACCAATCCAAATTCTGTTGTCGAAGATCTCACTCAGAGCGCAGATAAGGAGATCCTTCTCAAGTTGAATGAAGAGCTACAACTGCTCATCACTGAACTTGACTTTGAAGGTGAATCAGGTGATTTACTCAGCGATATTCGAGCTAAGTTACTTCTCGGGGTAAATACTCAAGTTTTACTTGAACTGACTCTGGAAGTTTTAAAACTGGTTATTGCGGGTACTAACTACGAGCGCAAAACATCAGAAAAATTCCTTGAGCAGGTGAACGCCTCCTTATCCACCAGTTTAAAAAGCTCAACACTCAATGTTGAACAGGGTCATAGCTATTTCGAACACCGCAAAGATATGCATAAAGAGCTAGGCTCTCTCGTGTCAAGAAGCCAAACAGCTGTTCGTGATGGCACTGAAATTAACGCGTTAAAAAGCACGCTAAATCCATTAATCAGTGAACTTACATCGTTATCTGAACGACTGACACTGGCGGAAGCTCGCGAGCAAGCTCTTATTGAACGAATGGATTACACCAAAAGCCAAATGGAAGCGCTTTACGAGGTAACGCAAGATTATCGTCGACGCTTAGAAGATCAGACTCAGCGCATGCTGCAAGATCCTCTCACCAAGGTTTACAACCGCACAGCTTTTAATGACCACTTAGAGCTCGAATATCGCCGTTGGATTCGCGCGCAACATAACCTACGCGTTGTGATACTAGATATCGACAAATTCAAAGCGATTAATGATAGCTTTGGTTACACCGCTGGCGATAAAGCTTTGAAAATCATCGCGCGTACCATCAAAAACAACATTGAAGACACAGATACCGTAGCCCGTTTTTCGGGTGAAGAATTTGTGTTGTTGTTGCCAGAGCGGACAGACTCTGAGTGCTACCAAATCGTGCAAAAAATTCAACGCAGTATTTCTCACTTACCGTTTAAGTTCCGCGACAAAAACATCACCATTACGTTGAGCGCGGCAAGTACATTATTCAAAGATTCTGATTCACCGGAGATTGTTCTTGAGCGTTTACATGCTGCACTTAACAACGGTAAAAAGTTCGGCCCGAACCAAATAACTTGGAAATAGAGTCGTTGTGAACAATCATTAATCATATTTAGCATGATTACACGATGCAGTTCACAGTTTATCGAGTATCGTGTTCACCATATTCCACAGAGCGCACAAGATTGATACTTTGAAACACCGTTCAGTCAGCTAGCTCCTTTGAATTCAATACGTAGCGCAGAAACGGTGTTGTTCCCCCACAATCAAGGAGGGCCTTATGATTACTCAAGTCAGCCCAGCAGGGAGTATGGACCTACTCTCACAACTGGAAGTAGAACGATTAAAAAAAACGGCGTCTAGTGATCTTTACCAGCTTTACCGTAACTGTAGCCTTGCGGTACTCAACTCTGGCAGTCACACAGACAACTCAAAAGAGCTATTAGACAAATACACTAATTTTGATATTACGGTGATGCGCCGCGAACGTGGTGTGAAACTAGAGCTGACTAATCCACCTGAGCACGCTTTTGTCGATGGTCATATCATTAAAGGCATTCAAGAACATCTGTTCTCTGTACTGCGTGACATTGTTTACGTCAATATGCACATCGCGGTAGGTCAACGTCTTAACCTAACCAATTCGACCCATATCACCGATCTAGTGTTTGGTATTTTGCGTAACGCAGGAGCCCTTATCCCAGGTATTACACCAAACTTAGTCGTATGCTGGGGGGGACACTCAATCAATCCAATCGAATACCAATACACTCGTGAAGTTGGTAACGAATTGGGTCTGCGTGAGTTAAACATCTGTACCGGGTGTGGACCGGGAGCAATGGAAGGACCAATGAAAGGGGCGGCAATTGGTCACGCTAAACAGCGCTATGCAGATAAACGTTATATTGGGTTAACAGAACCTTCTATCATTGCTGCTGAGCCACCAAACCCAATCGTCAATGAACTGATCATCATGCCTGATATCGAAAAACGCTTAGAAGCGTTTGTTAGAATGGCACACGGTATCATTATCTTCCCTGGCGGTCCTGGTACAGCAGAAGAGCTTCTCTACCTACTCGGTATCATGATGCATCCAGAAAACGCTAATCAACCAATGCCTATTGTGTTAACCGGTCCGAAAGAGAGCGAAGAGTACTTCCGTTCAATTGATGAGTTTATTGGTGAAACACTCGGTGCTGAAGCACAGAAACATTACACTATCGTGATTGATAACCCGGCAGAAGCCGCACGCATTATAAAAAATGCCATGCCCAAAGTACGTCAATTACGTAAAGATAACGAAGATGCGTATAGTTTTAACTGGTCACTGAAAATTGAACCTGAGTTCCAACTGCCGTTTGAACCAACTCATGAAAACATGGCTAATTTAGATTTGCACTTAAACCAACGTCCGGAAGTCTTGGCAGCCAATTTACGCCGAGCTTTCTCCGGTATTGTAGCAGGCAACGTCAAATCGGAAGGGATTCGAGAGATTGAACGCCATGGTCCATTTACTCTGCATGGTGATTCAAAATTAATGAAGAAGATGGATAAGCTACTGAAAGACTTCGTTGAACAACATCGTATGAAGCTTCCAGGTGGAACGGCATATGTCCCTTGTTATCGCATTGAAAGTTAGTCGCGGTAGTAATGTGGTTAAATTTCATTAAAATAAGGGGCAATCGCTCCTTATTTTTTTGTGTTTATGTCTATTCATCTTGTCATTATTGATGCTCTTAACCTCATTCGCCGTGTGCATTCTGCGCAGCCAGATCCTAATGATATCGAGAGAACCATAACCACAACCACCCGCACGCTACAACGTATTATCAGCGAATCTGAGCCGACCCATATCATTGCAGTTTTTGATCATCACCTGCAAGACAGAGGCTGGCGAGCCGAACTTCTCCCGAGCTACAAGGAAGGCCGCAAACCTATGCCAGAACCTTTGCAGCTAGGACTGGACAATATTCAGCAAGCATGGTGGGAATTGGGTATTGATTCACTGCTTTCGCAAGGTGATGAAGCCGATGATTTGGTTGCAACATTGGCATGTAAAGTAGCAAGCCACAATGAAAAAGTCACCATCATCTCCACCGATAAAGGTTACTGCCAACTGCTCTCACCGACTTTGCAAATCCGAGACTACTTCCAGCACCGCTGGTTAGACGAACCTTTTATTCAGCATGAATTTGGCGTTAAACCTTCACAGCTTGCAGACTACTGGGGACTAACCGGCATCAGCTCTAGCCAAGTTCCCGGTGTTGTTGGTATTGGACCTAAAGCCGCAAAAGAAATTTTGACTCAATTTTGCGATATCGAACAAGCTTACAACAGCACTGAACTAGCCGCTAAATATCGCAAAAAACTGGATGAACATATTGAGATGGCTCGCATCTGCAAACAAATATCAACGCTGAAAACCGACATCGAACTTGGCTTCAATCTTCAGGACATCCGCTTTAACAAAGAGTAACTAGCGCATAATCTATATTTGTCATTCCAGAATTGCGTAACGAAATATCTGGAATGACGGCACTCATACAATTTATTTAGTGTGGCGAAATCGTCTTTAATGTTGTGGCGAGTCGCGACAAATGAACACTTGAGTCTCGTTAATTGAACAAAGTATAAGTGTATTTTTATGCATGCAATGTGCGTGATTAATAGCATTTGAGTTGTGTTTATTCTATGGTTGTAATGTCTTCACTATGATACACCTTTCTGTGCATCGTGCTCACTAGGTTAATACTAAATAACGTCTAGCCTAGCTTAAGTGATCTGTCATAGGTGAAGGCACTTGTTCACGAATAGCTTTCATGGAATCACCAACCTCTTGGATGTGATGACGGATTGCGTGCTCGGATTGGCGATACTTTCTAGCAAGATCGAATATGTTATTGCCTGTGAACTCACTGTAAATAAGGTGCTTTTGTATTATCTCTTCTACTTTATTCCTTTTCGGGAAATATACTTGTACGCCCCCCATGAGGTCACATAAAGCGATAAATAATCGAACAAACGCAACATTATCTAAGTGTTGACGCTCTGCTATATCTTTGAGCGTCCAGTACATCTCACCGACGATACTATGGTCTTTACTAATCTCAGTATCCAGTATCGCTAGAAAGTCTTCACGATTAATTAACTTATCCCACTCTGTAGAATTACGCATTGTTTTTCTCCGGTTTAACTTGGTAAGTATAAAGAAGAGTCACATCATTTTTTATCGCTGCGGCGGTACGACCATGTTCTTCAATATCATTAATGATAAAAGCTTGCCTTATTTTTCCGTGTAGAGTTCTTTCTTGCTTTATATATAAAATGTAAGGAGATATTAAACGGAGACTAAATATATCACCCTCACTTAAGCGCAAACCATATATATGTCATAATGTATAAAACATTTCGAATTTTTTAGTTTTTTGGCTCATGTAAATACTTCATGTTATATTATAGCGTTTATTTATTTGTTATATTTTGCATTTCTTATTATTCTATATATTTGCGCGCGACATAATTTATACTTTTTTACCAAATAACTTATATCATTTTCACTAAAATCTTCGACTATTTGAATATCCCTTAAATGGCGTTTTAAAGCATCCGCACGTCCTAAATATAATTGGTTTCCGCCAAAATGCTCACAGATGTTGATAATTAAAGGAGTCGCTATTTTTTCATCCACACCACTATCCTTTAAAGTGGCTTTAATTAACCCATACATCTCACGAACCTCTTCAGGCCATTTGATGGACTCTTTGCTATGTTGAGGCTCTAGATGTTTATTTTTAGCAAGTGATTGCATAGATAGTTTTGACTTCATAATACCCCCGAAAAATGACGCTCATTGCGTAATATACGCTGAATCAGATTCTTAATACTATTAGAGTGTTAGTTGTCATCACTCTGTAGGAATCGTATTTACAGAGTGATGATGGAATTAATAACTTATTCAAGCCAAGGGCAAACAAAGACATCAACAATCTTATAGTTGATATTACTGTCGCCACCATCAATGCGCTCTTTAAGAACTACGTCATGAGCCTGTTGGCGCAAACTTGGCGGTACAACTAAAACCGTAGGACGAATGTGCATTGGTCTCTCTTGCGGGTCTTTTCTAGCGGTCATCATGCTATAAACAGCATTAAAGTTATCAGAATTTAGATCTGCTTTTGTCGCGGCAGCTAACTGCCAGAACGAGAACCCCGCATTACCACGAGCGCGGATACCATAGAGGTACTCATCATGTAAAAACGTATGAGAGTTGTTGTTCATATTCGTGAGAGTTTGCATTTCCGGTTTAATTCGTTCTTGCCAAATTAACGGTTTTAAAGCTCTACTAGTGTCGAGTAAAAACCACGGTTTACTTGCATTCCCTGCATCCGAAATAAACAAATTACTTTGAACTTCACCTTTTTCATTGATGGGGTGTTCCTTAGAAAAAAACGGTTTTCCATCAAAGCACAATTCTTCAAATCCTTGCTTTAATAGACCGAAAATATATTCATTTGGGAATTCATTTGCTTCACGTCCCATATCTTCAAATACAGGCGCATATTTACCATAATCATTATCTTCAAAATCTTCACGTGGGACAGAAATCGTTGACTCAAACTTTTTATTTGTTACGGAATAGTTGTAACTTTTTAATTTGTTTAAATGTCGTTCACCAATCCATTCTCGAACGCGGGGGAAACGGTCTAGAAAACCATAACCTGTTGTATTTGAGGTCGAAGGAATAATGGTGGCTATTTGTGTGTAATCTGTAACAGCGTTATCAACTCCTGCACCAAAGCGTGCAGCAAATGCGGTGGATGCGCTAACAACTGTCTGTGCGGCTTTATCACTCATATTGATTATCCTTTGCTTTTAAAAATTCGTCTTTTGTTGTGCCTGTAATTTTGCAAGCTAGATGTTCATCTTTGCTACGTTGATCATCTTGTTGCGGATACCTTGTTAAAGAGCTCGTTTGCATGCGTTTTATATGAGTAAACCCAAGGCCGCTATTACTAAGTTTTGATGCTGCGGCATTAAAATCATTTGCTCCTAGTTCTTTACGTAGCAGGGTTAACTCTGCTTCAATAGCGCGTGGGAATACATATTCTTCTATGGCATTTTCTACATCACGTGTTATTGCTGTACTTGCGGTTTTCAATGCAGCTTCTACTTCATTATCACTTAAATCTGCAATATTTAATTCCGCCTTTAATAATTGAATAGCATCGTTATGAGTCATTGAAGTTTCTGTTAATTCAATTAATCGCGAATTGTCATCTTTTTGAGATAAGTTTGCATGTAAAGGAAGAGCTGGAGTATTTGTTAAAGCCACACTTTTTATCGACAATATTTCATTTTCTTCATTGTGCATAAGTGATGGCGACAAATATCGAAACTCCTTATTTTTAATTTTTTCGCTCGCAACAGGTGTCCACATAACATCCGCTACAATAGCGTGCTCTGTCAAAGACAGATTTGAAATCCACCCTGCGGCTAGTGACCGATGAGCCCCTTCTTTTTTATTTGAATCGTGCTCATAGTCAACGAGTATATCGATTCCTTTCTTCTTTGAATGAGAAATAACACTAACGGGGTCTGGTACGCGAAACTGACGCCCATCATGAGTAGTGATTAATCCTTGAATTGGTAAAATTTCTATTCTCGAAGTATTCCCCTTTTGTTGATTACCTTGAACTTGACTAAGAGATTGATAAAACGTAACGTCATCACTCATATCTTCACCATTTCTCAATAAAAATAATTAGTAATTTCATGTATTAATTTTGTATCAGTGCAATTTTAATATTTAAAAATAACAATGATTTCGTCATACAGTGCCGCGTTAAAAACATACTTAAACAGTAGCGATTAAACGCTATAATTCCCAAGTCGCATGCGCGACTGAAAAACAAAATCAAGTTAACATGGATTACTATTTTTGCTGCTTAAGACGGATTAATAAAAATAGTTAGGCGATTTATAGATTTGACATTGGAGAGAATTGTTAGATAATGACAACTGAAATGAAGCCTGAATAGAGCATGCTAGTTAATTTTGATTAGATAACGAAAAGCCTGCTTATTTAACAATAAACAGGCTTTATGTGAATTGGATATTTTTATTTGCAAGAGTGTAGACGTAAGACTTCATCTAATTCAATAGCTAAACCAAGCAAACCACCAATTAAGCCAATGCATGAGGTTTTGTGGTGTTCTTCACCTTGGTAATAAGATAATAATGTAGCTAAATCTCTACTAGCGCACATCAGTTCATGTGGAGAAGAAATTAAACCGACCGAGGCTTCTTGTAAAAATTCTAGTGAGATATATGTTTCGTTATTTATTTTAATTACAGATGGGGTAATAGACATAGATAATCTCCTGTTGCATAATTTTAAAATCATCGCACATAGAGACCAAACTAAGGGCGATGAACTGAACAAGGTTGGTCTTACCGCAACAGGCACGGTGCGCTTTCGCGCCCCTGTCCAGCCCACCATAATAAAGGCGTTCTGACTTTACGTAATAAAAAACCAGCATAAAGCTGGCGTTATCACGCCTGTTCGAACAGGAGACCAATCCTGACACTGGATTTTGCCAGTGCGTAAACAGTTTATCTGAATAATTTCACCCAAGTCAATTACTTTAATACAATTGCATATCTATGCAATTGCCCTTTTCAATATAGGATTTTTATATCATATCCGTTTGCATGCAAAAACACCTCTATGTAATTGTTATTACTACAATAATCCCTAGTCGACAGTAATAATCCCAAAGGGATTATTACTGTATTTTAAAAAAATCGCGTTCAGTAGAATCGTTTGTTTTTCAACAAGTTAAATTTGTGTTCAATTGTTGCACCTCCAAAAAACACTAATTTTTTGTTCATTTGTCGAGCCACATGATAGTCAGAGGGAATGATACCTCATATCTTTGTCAGCCCTTTAATTATCTAACCTCAATCCGGTTTAATCCACATAAATTCGGGTTAACCCATAGTCTAGTGTTTTGTTCAGTTGTCTATTCTCCTTACAAATGTCTGTACATGCACGGTAATTTCTTCACGATCATGATAAAGATGTTTCGCTTGAAGCTTAAACCTTACATTGTTGTCTTTGAGGAATATCTTCAAGTTCTCAACATCTTGCAACACCTCATCATAACGGCCTTTCATCGGCAGCTTAAGGTTAAATATTGCTTCTTTCGCCCAACCGCTGATGATCCACTCGCCCACCAACTGCGCCACACGGGAAGGCTTTTCGATCATATCGCAAACGAGCCAAGTCACATTTTTACGTGGCGGCTCGAATTTGAAGCCATCGACCATATGGTGTTTCACCTGTCCGGTATCCATTAGGCTATCCGCCATCATACCGTTATCTATGGCATGCACGAACATGGAACGTTTCACCAGTTGATACGTCCAACCACCGGGACAAGCACCCAGATCGACAGCCCACATACCTGAAGCTAAACGTTCATCCCACTCTTCGCGCGGAATGAAAACGTGAAATGCTTCCTCAAGCTTAAGCGTTGAGCGGCTTGGCGCATCGGCTGGAAACTTAAGACGAGGAATACCCATGAAGAATTTAGAGTTGTTATGACTATAGGAATACCCTACATAACAGTGACCAGACTTAACAAAGCACACGTGTAAAACCGGTCGCTTGGCATTATCTTTGGCGGTAAGAAGACCTTTACCGCGCATAGCTTGGCGTAGTGGCACCGTAAACTTACGACAGAACTTGAGCAGTTCTTTGGCTTCGTTGGTATCTGGCGTTTCTACGCGAATATCACCACATAGTGGGAAGTCTTCAATGTCACTTAACTCAGAAAGAATTGGCGAGATACGGTCTTCAGTTGGCAAATCGGAAAACTCAGCGGCAACAGCAAACATCTGGCGAGAGAAAATCAATGCCTGAAAATCGATATCTTTGATCAGTTTGTCTACATCACCCTCTTGGTAACACTCAAACAAAACATAACCCGCGTTTTTCACCACACGAGGGAAACCAAAAACCTCAAGTTGCGTTGCTTTATCTTGTATTTCACCTGCACACTCCTTCTCAAAGCCCGCACGACAATAGAGCATCACTTGTTTCACTGTTTCACCTCATCAAAATTCATGGCAGCCAGTGCGAATAGTACCCAACCAACGATAAAGAGTAATCCCCCTAGCGGAGTAATTGGTCCAAACCACTTTATCCCTGTCAGCGCTAACGCATATAAGCTGCCACTAAAACAAAAGATGCCGATGATAAAGCAAATCGCTGCACGGCTAAAATATTTCTGTGCTTTTTCACTGCGAACCAATCTCAGCAAAATGCCACACGCAATCAAAGCCGTGGAATGGATAAACTGATATTGAACTCCGGTTTGGAAGACTTCTAAATGGTATGCAGTGACATGTGCTTTCAAACCGTGTGCTGCAAATGCCCCTAGAGCCACAGCCACACCGGAAAACAGACCACCAAGAGTGAGCAAATACTTACTTTTCATTGTTCAGTTCCCCAATAAATCCATTTAAATCTTTAATCGCGATTACGCTAGTCATCCAATATCACCTCTTGTTCACTACGTGCTTTATTCAACATCCAGTCACGAAAAGTAGCAATACGTCCCATATCTGCCTGCTTTTCATGACAAACAACATAGAAAGCGTTTTTGGTCATCAGTACTTCATCAAATGGAGCCACCAGTCGACCCGCATCAATTTCCGGCTGGGCTAATACGTTGTTACCCAACGCAATTCCTTGCCCATGAACAGCCGCTTGCAGAACCATCGTTGAGTGACTAAAAATCGGACCATGGTTGACGTTGACACCATCAATATGGTTCTCTTTAGCGAACTGCTTCCAGTCACGGCGAGAAGTATCATGTAACAAAGTGTGCAGCGGAAGGTCGCCTAATGAGTTCAATGGCTTGTGACCGAGTAACAAAGAAGGCGAACAAAGAGGGATCAGAAACTCCTGATAGAGTTTGTCGGCACGTAAACCGGACCAGTGCCCTCGACCATAATAGATAGCCACATCAACATCATCAGTTAACGAGCCTTCTTCCATATCCACAGCCTTAATTCTGACATCAATGTCTGGTTGTTGTTGGTTGAAATCGGCAAGTCTAGGTACTAGCCACTGAATCGCAAAGCTAGGCGGGAGGCTAATCGTCAACGCACCTTTTTCACTACGTTCTAATAACTTATCGGTGGCCTCAGCCAAGGAACTAAAGATATCTTTGATATCAAGGAAGTAGGCTTGCCCCTCTTCTGTAAGTAAAAGAGAGCGATTACGACGGCGAAATAACTTCAAACCGAGGAACTCTTCAAGCGCCTTGATTTGATGACTTACCGCGGCTTGGGTGACAAAAAGTTCTTCAGCTGCACGAGTAAAACTCAAATGACGAGCGGCGGCTTCGAACACTTTCAGTGAGTTCAATGGAGGTAATCGTCTGGACATGGTTCAACCCTATGTATTGTTCCCAATAATCATTAGTTTTTTTTATCTGAAACATTATAAATTGTCCGTTGCTAACCAGCCAGAGAAAATCTATATTTCCTCCCGTAATATGAGCCTGAACGGCTTGATTCTTCTGAATCAATTGGCTTTATTATTACGATGTTGTGTTTGCATACTCGATTTTCGAGTTAGGTAGAATTCTACCACCTGTTTTGTGCAGTTATCCCCTGATACAAAACATATACTTCCTGTATTTATTTTGACCTGTCTGTCAAATTTTTAGCACCGCCTATTGGCGGTGTTTTTTTATCGCCTAATACCGTTCTAAGTAAAAATATGATCAAATTAGACATTGGTGGAGCAGCAAATGGGCATCGAACACAAACACGCATAAACCCTTCCATGGGGCTCCGCCGAGCCATCCATGGCTCGGAGGGTTTGCTTATCGGCACCCATTCACTGATCAGAATGTTTTCCAGAATGGTATAATTTCTGATAGAACATAAAAAACGCAACCTGAATCAACGGGTTGCGTTATTACTATTTAAACGTATTGTCGCTATGATTATGGACGATAAACTTTTACGTTGTTGAAGCCCTGCTCTTGCAAGTAAAGCGCTTGCAAGCGGCTCATTACGCCACGTTCACAATACAATAAGTAAGTCTTAGACTGATCAAGATCACCAAACTGAGTCGAAAGCTTGAAGAAAGGAATATGTTTCACTTCCACACCTGCAATCTCTAACGGTTTGTTTTCTTCTTCATCAGCACTGCGAATATCAAGCACGATGGCGTGCTCCTGAACAGCAGCGACCTGCTCCACTTCTGGTGCCTGTTCTTGGCTCTCTTTTTCGATATCACGAATATCCATGACACGAGCATCACGAACCACCTGATCAAGAATTGAGAAATCAAACTTCGCTTCTTCGGCTTCTAACTTGGCTTTCACCGCTTTGACTGTCGGACTCTTGGAAATCACCCCACAGTACTCTGGCATTGTTTTCGCAAAGTCTTCAGTGCCGATTTCACGCGCAAGGGTGATGATGTCTTCTTTATCCCAGTTAATCAAAGGACGAAGGATCAGCGTATCGGTCACGCCATCAATATGGCGCAGGTTAGTCAGTGTCTGACTCGATACCTGACCTAATGCTTCACCAGTAACCAGAGCCTCAATATTGAATTTCTCAGCCACTTGACCCGCCGCGCGCATAAACATGCGTTTAAGGATCACCCCCATTTGGCCGTCATCCACTTTCTCAAGGATTTCCGCAACCACTGGTTCAAAATCCACAGAAATAAAACGGACTTTGGCTGAAGACCCATATTTGTTCCATAAGAAGTGAGCGACCTGCTTAACACCAATCTCGTGTGCCGGACCACCTAAGTTAAAGAAGCAGTAATGGACTTTTGAGCCACGTTTAATATGCAGGTAACTTGAGACACCAGAGTCAAAACCGCCAGAAATCAGGCTGAGCACATCTTCTTGTGTACCAAGAGGGAAGCCACCAAGACCTTTGTAGCGATGAATAATTTGGTTTAACAGCTCATGGTTGACTTCAACGTTAATCGTCACGTCAGGATTAGTCAGTTTAACCTTAGCACTTTCAACCGCTTGATTAAGACCACCACCAACGTAACGCTCAAGCTCTATCGAAGAAAACTCATGCTTACCGCGACGCTTAGCCCGAACCACAAAGGTTTTATTTTCAATCAGACCACGACTGGTTTGCAAAACTTGCTCATAAATATCATGAAGATCTTTAAATTCTGACTGTTTAACTTCTAGAACTTGCTGGATACCCGGAGTTCTGGTCAAAATTTCCAGAGTTTCGTTAAAGAATTGATCACTTTCAGATGTCACTTCGATATGGTCTCGACGGTTGAATACCGCGACACCTGTGGTGCGGCTCTTTACGATATTGCGAATATTAGACTCAAGAATTTTCGTGAAGCGCTTACGCACCGACTCACTTTTAACAAAGATTTCTGGATGGGGCTTAACAATAAATTTCATAAGTATCTTCGCAATTAAAGTATTAACGTAACAGTAGCTTGTAGCTATCTCTCTGAATTCAGCAATAACGCTAATTTCATCGACGACCAAAGTGGGGATCACTAAAGTCAGTATCAGTAAGGGGGCGAGATTATACACGATAATGACGCACTGATAAAAGCGCGCCAAAGAAAAAGCAAGCTAACGCTTGCCCTTAATGTTTCTATACTCAAACTACTTGGTGTTGCAGCTTCAAGTCGTTTGAGTATATCGGTATTCGACTATTGAATAGAACCGGCTTGTGCTGACGGTACCTCATCGCTGTAAACTGGCTCACCCTGCATAATGCTAATTTCCACACGACGGTTACGTGCCCGTTGCGCAGCCGTATCATTCGGGCCTAAAGGCTCTGTATCCGCCATCCCTCGCACTCTAAGACGCTGATGAGAGAAGCCTCTTACCGTTTCCATCTCTTGAGCGACAGATACCGCGCGTTGAGAAGAAAGGTCCCAGTTTGAACGATACAACTCGGAATCAATTCTTTGATTATCGGTATGTCCTGACACTCGCACGATCCCCGGAACATCTTTGACCAAATCCGCAATCTGGCGAACCAAAGGACGGAATTTAGGCTGCAAGAACGCAGAGCCTTCAGGGAACGCGCCTTTTTCCCGGATACGAATAACAATTTGCTGACCTAAGTTGTCCACCTCAATAGCCCCTTGCTCAATTTCACGCTGCAACGCATTCTTAATCGTTTCCATCAAGGTTTCGGTTGCTTCGGAAGCGGCTTGTGATTGCTGAGATTCAGACTCGGTATTTTGATTGTCTTCTGTTGATGTTTCTGGTGACTGACCACCCGTCATCTCACCTTCGTCACGCATAGTACCACCAGCTCGGTCTTCGTCCCCTTCATGGAACTCTAACGTTTGCTGAGTGATGTCTATCGTTTGCTGCATAATGACATCAATGGGTGTTGGCTCAGGGCGCCCAGGTCGGAATTCCTGAGCAATGATGCTAGTGCCTTTAGGAATATCTTTTACTTCTAAGCGGTTTTGCACGCCAAAGGCAAATTTCATCGAGCCGGCAATCTGCTTAAACTTCAGTACATCCATTTCTGAAAACGACAGCAACAGTACGAAGAAGCACATCAACAGTGACATTAGGTCGGCAAATGTCCCCAACCAAGCGGGAAGCCCCGGAGGTGGACATTTGCACTTTTGCTCATCCATCATTTGCTCCGGTTATTCGTTATCAACATCAAGCACTCGCTTGCCTTCGTTGAGGTAGTTTTTCAAGTAGCTGTCAATCACACGCGGGTTTTGACCATCTTGAATTGCCAACACACCGTCCATAATCAGACGACGATTCAGGGTTTCTTGTTCACGACGTAGAGATAGCTTGTCCGCAATCGGGAAAAACACCATATTGGCCAATACCGCACCGTATAACGTGGTTAAAAGTGCAACGGCCATTGCAGGACCTATCGATTTCGGGTCATCCATGTTTGATAACATGGCAACCAAACCAACCAGAGTACCGATCATTCCCATCGCTGGCGCCACATCACCGAATGCGCGGAAAACGCCAGTACCAAATTGGTGTCGCTCGTCCGTCAATGCAATATCTTTTTGTAGCGTTGCACGCACAACATCGGCATCATGACCATCCACCAACAAATCAATCCCTTTTTGCATAAAGCTGTTACTGATTTCCATCTCTTCTAGAGCAAGGAAACCACCTTTACGCGCGGCATCTGCCATTTCTACGATTTTCGCGATCAAGTCTTCTGGCTCGTCCGCTTTGAACATAAACGCTTTGCCAGCAATTTTAGCCGCTCCGAAAAACTGCCCTATGGTAAATTTCATCAACACAACAAACGTTGAACCACCGACAACAATCAAAATTGAGGTTACGTCGAAGAACATCATTAGGCTTCCACCTAAAACCATCGCCATGATAACGAAGGCTAAGCCACCAATTAGACCTATCAGCGTTGCTAAATCCACGAAACACTCCTCAGACAATATGTTCGCATTGATGAGAGCCGCACGACTCCTAGATATTCTCTTATCGACAAGAGAATCAAATTCTTAAATAGAAAATCTAACAAGAGTATACTTAAAGCGTGCCAATATGCACCTTCGGTATACATAGATTGCACAAAACCGCTAAGATTTCAGAAAAATCCGCAACCTCAGTTTTTCATTTTCGTTAACAGTATCGACTAAAAATGTCTTCAATTCTGACAAAATTTATTGGTTAAATTTGACCATCAACACAGGCTAAGGTAACTTTCGTTCATCTTTCCCAAGGCAACAGTATTATGGCGAGCAAAAAACCAGAAAATATGTCTTTCGAGGCGACCATTGATGAGTTAGACCAAGTGGTCGAGCAACTAGAAAATGGTGATTTAACATTAGACGATGCCCTTAAAAAATTCGAACGTGGTATCTCACTTGCTCGCTCAGGTCAAAGTAAGTTGGATGAAGCAGAGCAACGTGTGAGCATTTTGCTGAGTAACACCGATGATGCACAACTCAGTGAATTCAACGAATTACCTGAATAACTAATATTTATTGTTGTTAACAATTGCCCCTAGTCGTATTTGTTTTTAACTGACTTTTTAGATTTAACTGACAAGTCACTAGCGGCTGAACAAAACGTTTAAGAGTGTCCTATGATTGAGGCTCTAACCTCTTATCAACAACGAAATAACGAGCAGCTTGACCATTGGTTAAACCGTCTGCCGAACCAAAATTTGCCACTCATTGCAGCAATGCGTTATGGTTTACTGCTAGGCGGCAAACGCGCTCGACCTTATTTGGTTTATATAACAGGTCAAATGTTAGGTTGCGGTATTGAAAATTTAGATACTCCGGCATCAGCAGTGGAGTGTGTTCACGCGTATTCACTTATCCATGATGATTTACCAGCAATGGATGACGACGAATTACGCCGTGGTAAAGCGACTTGCCATATTAAATTTGATGAAGCAACGGCAATCCTAACTGGCGATGCTCTGCAAACACTCGCCTTTACTATTTTGGCAGAAGGTGCTTTGTCTGATGAAGGCGAAGCAAACCGTATAAAAATGGTGCAAGTACTGGCTGAAGCTTCTGGTGCTCAAGGCATGTGTTTAGGCCAAGCCTTAGATCTTGGTGCTGAGAACCGTCTTATTTCGTTGCAAGAACTCGAAACTATCCATCGTAATAAAACCGGTGCACTCATGCGCTGTGCAATTCGCTTAGGGGCTTTAGCTGCTGGCGAAAAGGGGTTACAAGTTCTGCCTCAACTTGATAAATACGCTGACGCGGTCGGTCTCGCATTTCAAGTACAAGATGACATTTTGGATGTCATCGGCGATACCGAAACTTTGGGTAAACCTCAGGGTTCAGATCAACAGCTCAACAAAAGTACCTACCCCGCTCTATTAGGATTAGACGGAGCGATAAATAAAGCCCAAACTCTGTTACAGGAAGCACTTCAAGCACTTGAAGCCATTCCATACGATACTCAAAGTTTGGAAGAGTTCGCCCGATACGTCATCGAGCGCAAAAACTAACACTATAAGCGCGCATAATTATGACTCTTGATATTTCAAAATATCCAACACTGGCTCTGGCAAATACGCCGGATGAGTTACGCAGTCTGCCTAAAAACATTCTGCCTAAGCTTTGTGATGAACTTAGAACTTATTTGCTCAATTCTGTTAGCCAATCAAGCGGTCACCTAGCTTCTGGTTTAGGTACGGTTGAACTGACAGTGGCGATTCATTACGTCTATAACACACCTTTTGATCAATTGATTTGGGATGTGGGTCACCAAGCTTACCCGCATAAAATCCTCACTGGTCGCCGTGAAAGGATGCCGACTATTCGTCAGAAAGAGGGCCTTCATCCTTTCCCTTGGCGTGAAGAGAGTGAATATGACACTTTATCTGTCGGTCATTCATCAACGTCAATCAGTGCCGCTTTAGGTATGGCGATCTGTGCAGGTAAAGAAGGCGCAGATCGTAAAGTTGTCAGTGTTATCGGTGACGGTGCAATTACCGCAGGTATGGCATTTGAAGCGATGAACCATGCGGGTGATGTTCACCCAGAGATGTTAGTGATCCTCAACGACAACGAAATGTCGATTTCAGAAAACGTAGGCGCACTAAACAACCACCTTGCTCAAGTACTTTCAGGCAGTTTGTATACCTCGATCCGTGAAGGCGGTAAGAAGGTGCTTTCTGGTGTTCCACCAATCAAAGAATTGGTTCGCCGTACTGAAGAACACCTTAAAGGTATGGTTGTACCTGGAACGCTATTTGAAGAGTTGGGTTTTAACTATATCGGCCCGGTGGATGGACACGATGTGCTTGAACTGGTCAAAACACTGAAGAACATGCGCGAACTGAAAGGCCCGCAGTTCCTTCATATTATGACCAAAAAAGGTAAAGGCTATGAACCCGCGGAGAAAGACCCGATTGGTTATCACGGCGTACCAAAGTTCGACCCAAGCCATAGCAGTTTACCTAAGAGTGCGAGCACTAAGCCGACCTACTCAAAGATCTTTGGTGACTTCCTGTGTGATATGGCGGCGCAAGATCCAAAACTGATGGCAATCACACCAGCCATGCGAGAAGGCTCTGGCATGGTTCGTTTCTCGAAAGAGTTTCCATCTCAGTACTTCGATGTTGCCATTGCCGAACAACATGCAGTGACATTAGCAACGGGCATGGCTATCGCTAAATACCACCCGATTGTGGCGATCTACTCAACCTTCCTACAGCGTGGTTATGACCAGTTGATTCACGATATCGCTATCATGGATCTGCCTGTAATGTTCGCTATTGACCGTGCTGGACTTGTCGGTGCGGATGGTCAAACACACCAAGGTGCGTTTGATTTAAGCTTTATGCGTTGCATTCCTAACATGATGATCATGGCACCAGCGGATGAGAACGAGTGTCGTCAAATGCTCTATACCGGTCATCAGCATCAAGGACCAAGCGCGGTACGTTACCCTCGTGGTAATGGTATGGGGGTTGAGATCAAGCAAAAGTTTACTGCACTCGAAATCGGTAAAGGCCGTTTGATGCGTCAAGGTTCGAAAGTCGCGATTCTAAGCTTCGGCTCTCTTCTTCCTCATGCTCTGGAAGCGGCAGAAGCATTGAACGCCACAGTGGCTGATATGCGATTCGTTAAACCATTAGACGAAGCTTTGATTAAAGAGCTTTCTGCAAGCCACGATATCATGGTAACACTGGAAGAAAACGTGATTGCCGGTGGCGCAGGTGCAGGCGTGGTTGAGTTTATGATGAAAGAAAAAATCATCAAACCAGTGTTGAATCTGGGTATCCCTGATCAATTTATTGCTCAGGGTTCGCAAGAAGAGATGCACGCTGAACTTGGTTTAGACAGCGCAGGCATCAAAACCACCATTGAAACTTACCTAAACAAGTGAATTTAAATCTATTATTCCTCCCCTTTTCAAGGGAAGGTTAGGTGGGGTTGCTTTTTCTCGTTCCCACACTCTGAAGTGACCCCATAAAGTTGGACATTTCTGTTAAGCGGCTTGCAAGGCCTGATTTCGATATTCTATCGGAGTCAGGCCTTTAAATTTCACCTTAATCCGTTTTGTATTGTAATACTCTATATATTCTTCGATATTTGCAATCAGTTCATCAGCATCAGTGAAGCTTTGACCGTGATACATCTCTGTTTTGAGTAAAGCGAAGAAGTTTTCAGCCACTGCATTATCTAAACAGTTTCCTTTTCTCGACA
>NZ_JBKEBW010000131.1:0-78036 GCF_047973365.1 Vibrio sp.
AAACTTTCTGATCAGTGAATGGGCATTGATAAGCAAACCCTCTGAGCCAAGGATGGCTCAGCGGAGCCCCATGGAAGGGTTTATGCGTGTTTGTGTTCGATGCCCATTCGCTGTTCCACCGATGTTCAATCTGATCATATTTTTACCTAGGATGGTATCAGTGCCACTTCCACATCGGAATGAATTTGACATGAGCAGGCGAGAACAAACCCTTCGGCAATTTCTTGCTCGGTTAATGTTTCGCTACTGGTTCTGATGAAATCACCACTGGTCACTTTGCATTTGCAAGAGCCACAAATACCACTGCGACAGGCGGCAATAACCGGTACTTTGGCGCTTTCTAGTGCATCAATCAGTAAACTTCCTGTCACTACCTGAGTTGTCGCACCGAATGTTGGAACAAATACCGTTGCTTGAGATAAAGCCTTTGCTTTGTTCGATGTATTTTCAACCGTTGGTTGCGCTGATTCAGCAGGCGTAAAGCTTTCTTGATAGAACAACGTCATATCCATTCCCAACGCTGCTAGGTTTTCTTTCATCGCTTGCATGAAGCCCACAGGACCACACAAAAACGCCGTTCGACAAGCGATATCCGGACAGTAATTGACAAGCGCCGCTTGGGTTAGACGTCCTTCCAGGTAATCAGTGTTGGTTGCATCCTCCAGCATAATGTCGAGCTTGAAACGAGGGTGCTGCTGCTCCATTTGCAATAGTTCAGCATGATAAATTAACTGCTCTGCACAAGTTGCCGCGTGGATGAAATGAATGTGGTGCTGATCTTCTTTATCACTCAGCAATGTTCTTGCCATAGACATGACAGGGGTGATGCCACAACCTGCGCTGAGCAATACGATTTTATTTGCATGGGGCTGTTCAATATGGAATTGACCCGCTGGTGGCAGCACTTCCAGTGATTGCCCTGTTTGCAAATGATTGTTGAGATAGTTAGATACTTTACCATCAGCGACTTTTTTTACGGTCAGTTGCAGTTCCGTTTCCCCGGGAATGGAACTGAGTGAATAGGCCCGATATTCCATTTTGCCTTCAATTTCGATACCTAAAGTCACAAACTGACCCGGAATGAAATTAAAAACCTGATTTTGTTCTTCACTGGTTAACGTAAAACTGATGCAATCGGGAGTTTCCTGCCATTGGTCTTTGCAAACTAAACGAGTAGCTCCTTGAGCAGGCCATTGAAATTGTTCCATAGTTTTCTCATTAAGATATGCTGGTGGGGCGACCCCCACCAGTTAGTCAATAGAATTAGGCGGCGGCTTTTTCAGATAGGATCTGTTTAAGATCTTGTTCAACGGTTGAGATAGCTCTTAAGTCGAACTTGTCCTGAATAATTGCCATTAAGTTGTCAGTCAGGAATGCTGGTTGAGTTGGTCCGGTGTAGATACCTTTCACGCCTAGGGCGAGGAGGGTCAGCAAAACAACAATCGCCTTTTGTTCGAACCAGGATAATACTAGCGTTAATGGCAGGTCATTCACCCCACAGTTGAATTCCTCAGCCAGTGCCAAAGCCAACTGAATCGCCGAGTAGGAGTCGTTACACTGACCGACATCGAGAAGGCGAGGAATACCGTTTATTTCGCCATGCTGCTCTTTGTTAAAGCGGAATTTGCCACAAGCAAGGGTGAGGATCAGGCTGTCTTCTGGCGTCTGTTTGGTAAATTGGTTGTAGTAGTTGCGCTCTGCTTTGTCGCCATCACAACCGCCCACCAAGAAGAAGTGGCTGATATTACCTTGCTTAATTTGATCAATCACAGCTGGAGCGGCTTCCATTAAAGCGTTGCGGCCAAAGCCAACCGTGATCATCTGTTCAATCTCGTCATGTTGGAAGCCATCGTGAGCTAATGCACATTCAATTACCGCAGAGAAATCATCTCCTTCTAAATGAGCCACGCCCGGCCAACCGACAATACTGCGAGTGAACAGGCGATCAGCGTATTGACCGACTTCTGGGTTCAGTAAGCAGTTTGATGTCATCACTATTGCACCCGGGAAGTTTGCAAACTCTTTTTGTTGGTTTTGCCAAGCGCTACCGTAGTTACCTGCAAGGTGAGGGTATTTGTTCAACTCTGGGTAGCCATGAGCGGGCAACATTTCACCGTTGGTGTAGACGTTAATGCCTTTGCCTTCAGTTTGTTGCAGGATTTTTTCTAAGTCATGCAGATCATGACCAGAGACTAAAATGCATTTGCCCTTTTTCGTTTTCACATTGACTTGAGTAGGCGCTGGATGACCAAAGGTATCCGTTTCGCCTTTATCTAACATCGCCATGATCTTGTAGTTCATGAGGCCAATTTGCATTGAGCAGTTCAGCAGGGCATTGAGATCTTGCGGTTCTGTACCTAGCCAAGCCATGATTTGATGATACTCGGTGTGTACTTCTACATCACTCTGCCCCAAAACACGGGCATGTTCTAAATAGGCTGCCGCACCTTTTAAGCCGTATAGGCATAGTAAACGTAAACCCATTACATCTGGATCGACGGTTTCATGACCACGGTTAACCGCTGCCAAAGGTGCAAATTTTAACAAAGCTTCACGATCGGTTGGCAGTTCAAACTGAGCCGCTGGCGATAGATCTGGAATCGTTTTGTTGGCTAAAGTCGCGGCTGCTCTAACTCGCTGTTCTAAGCTTTGTTTGTATTGGTAAGCTTGGTTTGCGAACTCAACGATGCGCTTTTCATCAAAGTTCACGTTAGTTAGTGTTGCAAAAAAGGCTTTCGGTGCCCACTGGTCGATTTCAGTGTCGATAATTTGATAGTCGCGACCAAGCTGAGCCCAGAATGAAACGCCTTGTAGCGTATAAACTAAAATATCTTGCAGATCAGAGACATCACTCGTTTTTCCACACATACCTTGGGAATACGCACAACCTTTTGCGATAGGGGTTTGGATGGTTTGTTCACATTGAATACAGAACATATTTGGGCTCCAGTGATTATTATCAAAATTGCCCCTTAATGAAAAAGTAGTGTATTAGGGGCATCAAAATTTGTCACTGGTATAGCAGAGAATGTGCCAATATTTATCTTATTGATTTAATTGTATTATTTTATATTTTAATACAAGTTGTGATGTTATAAATACATCATGCGTTGTCAATAAAACAACATCAACCATCTATTTCGGCGATTCGCTGGCTTCTACACCCAATTTTTTACCCATTTTGAATAGGTTACCTCTGTCCATTTGTAAAAAAGCAGCCGCTTGTGACCAAACACCATTGTTGAGTTGCAGTGCATGTTCAATAAGCTGCTTTTGAAAGCTCTCTACGGCTTCACGCATCGGAGTGGACGAGGTTGGTAAATCAGCTGAGGCGTTTTTCTTTGCTCTGCCATGCCCGTGGTGACCCACTAAATCAAAGTCATTGCTAAAATGCTGTGGTTCAATCAGCTCTGACTGAGTGCGCATCGCGTGTAGACCTGCGCGCATCAGGGTATGTTCCAGTTCACGTACGTTGCCAAGCCAAGGCTGTCTTTCCAGCAATTGTAGTGCCTTCGGATGTATGTGTAGCGTTTTAAGGTTGAATTGGCGGCGTATGTTATCCAATATGTGTCCGATCAAAACGGGTACATCACCTTCGCGGGATCGAAGGGGGGGAATATGGATTGGGAAGACGTTTAAGCGGTGAAACAGATCGGAGCGAAAACGTCCTTGTGTCACTTCTTCTGCTAGATCTCGGTTGGTTGCAGCAATGATACGAACATCGACAATATGGTTTTTGTCGGCACCCACTCGCTGAACTTCACCTTGTTGAATCACGCGCAGCAGCTTAGCTTGCAGCAGCAAAGGCAATTCGCCAATTTCATCTAGGAAGATCGTGCCGCCGTCTGCGAGTTCGAATTTACCCGCGCGTGAGTTATTGGCGCCAGTAAACGCGCCTTTTACATGTCCAAACAATTCACTTTCAGCAATGGATTCGGGTAATGCGGCGCAGTTAACGTAAACCATAGGTTTATCACTACGCAGGCTTTGTGCGTGTACCTGATGTGCCACCACTTCCTTACCCGTACCGGTTTCCCCACTGATTAAAACCGCGTAGTTAGAGTGTGCAACCATCTCGATATTGGCGATAAGTCGTTTCATTTGAGGGCTAACACCGACTAACTTTCCACCTTTGTTGCGTGCTTCGTCAATCAACAACTGGTTTACGGAATGCTGTTGTCGGTTCGCTTTATTGAGCGCTTCAAACAGACTGATATTACGGATAATTCCTGCCGCCAGAGCAGCAAAAGTTTCGATAGTTTTGTCGTCAACGCTATTGAATGCTCCGGGTTTAGCCGCATCCAGAGTTAACGCGCCAACCAAAGTATCACCCACATAGAGGCTGCATCCCATGCACGAGTGAACATCAATGCTGTGGTGGATATCTTCGCTTAGCAAGCCATCAAATGGGTCTGGTAGACTTGAGTTTTCAGGAAAACGTACGGGTTTACGATTGGCTAATATCATTGCTAAACGTGGATGAACATCGGGCAGAAAGCGGCGACCGAACACTTCTGAAGACAATCCACTGATAGCAATCGGCACCAAATGCTGCTCGTTATCGAAAGTAAACAGAGCGCTGGCATCACAAGGAAGCAACTGATGCAAAGCATCGATCAGCTTCTGATAATGCTGAGTTGAAGGTTCGCCCATATTCAATTCAACGGCGATGTTTAACAGTACCTGTTCGATAGAAGGTTTGCTTTGTTGGGCGTGCATTTCGCCATCCAGTCAGCGGGAAAATAAAGCTATGATGTATTTAATACAACAAAGGTGTCAAGTGGTGATATTTAAAGTCTTTTAAAATCAATATATTAAAGTTGGCTTGAATCGTGCAAGATTCGCGAGATTAGTTTTACTTCATTATCCAGATGTACTGTTAGGAACTGTTTGTTTATGCTCAACATTATTGATAAGAGTGTGGAAGATAGAATCATTCCCGTATTACGCTTAGGTTTCAGACCTTTCTTTTTATTTGGCAGTGTTTATTCAGTCATTGCTATTGGCATCTGGGTGTATGCCTTTCAGCATGGGCAGCCTGCTCAGCTTCGCGTTCCGGCGCTATGGTGGCACGTTCATGAAATGTTTTTTGGTTTTGCCATGGCGATTGTGGCTGGTTTCTTATTAACCGCAGTTCAGAACTGGACAGGTGTGAATGGCACCAAAGATAAATGGTTAGGTATGCTTGTTTCGCTATGGATTCTGCCGAGAATATTGCTTTGGACTGAGGTTCCGCTTTGGATGACCTCTTCCATTGAAGCGCTGTTTCTTGCTTTAGTTGCGTATGAGATTTCGTTTCGAGTGGTGAAAGCAAAAGGCTATCGCAATCTGATCTTTTTGCCATTTTTTGTCTTGGCTATTGTGGCGAACTACGCCAGTTACGCAACCATCAAGGGTATGCCTCCTTTCCCTTCAATTGCGGTTTGGCAAGCGATGCTGTGGTGGTTTGTACTGCTTATTTCAATTATGGGTGGCCGAGTGATTCCGTTTTTCACTGCGCGTCGATTTAACTTCGAGAAAGCGAACACTCTGCTTTGGTTGGATGCCGCGGCCAATACGCCGTTGGTTATGTTGTTTGCTTTAAGTTTTTTCCCGTTAACCAGTGAACAAGTTAGCCCTGCTATCATGCTATTTGCCGCGGTGATGCAGTTGGCTCGTTGGCTACGCTGGAAGCCATGGACAACGTTAAAAGAGCCGTTAGTGTGGTCGTTGCATCTGACTTATGCCTGCATTCCTTTAGGGCTGCTTATCAAAGCGTTAGCGGAGTTAAATTGGATTTCTAACGGCCTGTTTGTATCCCACAACATGTTACACGTGATTGCTATCGGAGCGATTGGCGGTCTTATCTTATCAATGATTTCACGTGTGACTATGGGGCATACAGGGCGAATGATTTATCAAGGACCAAACATGTGGCTAGCGTTTGCAGCCATCGTGCTTGCTGCTTTTGTGCGAGGTTTTGGTGTTGCTTTCTGGCCACAGTATATGTTGTTGATGGTGGATGCCGCCGCAGCACTTTGGATCATCGCATTCAGCTTATTCGTGTTGAAATTTGGTACCATGCTTTTGAGCCCACGAGCTGATGGTCATCCAGGATAAGTTACAAAAATCCCCCAAGCCGCAAAGCTTGGGGGATCTTCATCGCTTAGCATTTCGAACTAAAGTGATGACTTACGTTCATCTTCAATATCTGAATTGATGATCACAATGTCATCGTGGTCACCATCAATTTCATCGTTTTGGTAATCGCTATCATCGTCTTCTTGTGACTCTTCTTCAGGTTCAAACGAAGGGATCATCTCTTCCTGTACCGTTTCTATATCGACACGTGGATCAAGTGCAACGGCAAGCGGAGAGGATACCAAGTCACCAGTGGCCATAATGTAGTCTTCGGAAACAGGTACTTCGGCTTTTTGCTGCGAATTGATGTATTGCAGCAGGACGAACATGATTAAGGTGCAGGCCGCCATAAAACCGTAAAGCATGTTGTTGCCAAACCATTGCATGACGGTAGATGCAATCAGAGGACCGATACTGGCACCCAGACCGAAGGTCAGCAATATTGTTGCAGACAAACCCACTCGCTCATTTTGTTCCACGCGCGAGTTCGCCAGTGCTGTCGCAAGCGGATAAAGCGTGAAGCCGAGAATACCAAATAGAAAAGTCATCATTAGAGATAAGTATGTTTGATGCGGTAACAATGCGATCGCGATAGTTAAACCACCGAGCAACACACAGTTGATGCGGATCAGAGTGCTACGGGAAATTACATCGGAGAGCTTACCCATTGGCCATTGCGCTAACAAGCCCGCCAAAATGGTCGTGGACATGTAGCTGGCGACTTCTTCTGGAGGCATACCTAAGTTACTGGCATAGGCGGGTGCCAGACCATAAAAAGAGCCGACGATCATACTGCCGATGGCGACAGTGGTCATGGCTTGAGGTGCTTCCTTCCAGTAGTACATAATGTGCAGCGGAGCTGGCACCAGTGGTTCCGGGTGAATCCGTTTTGTCAGTGCAATCGGTACAATACACAGCGCAAAACAGATCGCGATAAGTAAAAGTGGCTCCAAGCCCAAATCAGGATAGAAGCTGATCGCACTTTGACCAAGAATCAAACCTAAGTAGGAAGCAATCATATAACTGGCAAACACGGCACCGCGTTGACTGTTGTCGGCTTGTTCGTTCAGCCAGCTTTCTAGTACCATGTACTGACACATCATACCGATACCGACAATTAAGCGCAGCACAATCCAGATAGACAAGTCGTCCACCAATGCGTGTCCCAACGCGGATGCGGTAACTATGCCTGCACTGGCGACGAAGGCACGAATGTGACCAACTTGAGCAACCAATCGATGACCAATCTTAGAACCCGCAACTAGCCCTGCGTAATACGCTGACATCATGCCACCAATCCATAGTTCTGGAACTTGCATTACAGAGAGTCTCAAACCTAAGTAAGTAGTGAGTAAGCCACTCGCTAGTACGGTGAGCAGTGTTGTGCTATATAAAGCGGTGAAAGTACGTAACGGATTTGCCATTCACGGTTCCTAAGGTGCCATACCTGCGTTAATTCAATTATTGGATTTTATAGAGAAAAAATGAGCATCTAGTGGGATGAGTCTAGCGTGTATCCCACTGCGATTAAATAAGCAATTTTCTGATTTTTTGCTGAGAGATATACCCTTCCTACTTGAAGCTGCAGTGCTTTGTGTTTTGGTATGGGGCTACGTTCGTTCACCCCAATCACGCATGGTAATCTGTGGTCATGGGGATTCACTCACTTGCCGCCTACCTGCAACTTCAAGTAGTTTGGGTATATTTAAGTTGGCAGAGAAAAATCAAAGCCATCTTCGAAGCGCAAGTTGAAAATATTGCCAAACTTATGTGGGGAAGATGACCGTTAATAAAGAAGAGTATACTCGAATGAAAATAGCGGCTAGGTTATTTAACTATCAGTCTATTCTTGTTGTCGCGATTTTCTAATACTTGCTGGTGGTGATCGAGGTTACCCATGCTTTTCGCCATTCGGTCATACAATACAACGTTTACTGTCGCAGCTAGGTTCATGCAACCCGTTGTTGGCACATACACCACATAGTGAGCTTTATCGACGACCTCTTGCGGCAGCGAACCGTCTTCTGGACCAAACAGGTATATCGCTTTTTGTGGGTGAATGAAGTGAGGAAGTGGCACTGCGCCAAGGGCGAGTTCCACACATACGATCTCGACGTCATCGGCAAGTGCTGCGGTGAGATCGTCCATCTCCACTAAGCCAATTCGCTCATGAGCATGCTTGGTATCGGTTTGGAATTTTGCCGCTCGGTTATAGCGTGTTCCGTTGTAACGTACTTGCGTAGCGTTGTAGCAACCTGCTGCGCGCAATACGGCGCCCACATTGGTTGGATTTTTAGGATTATACAGTCCAATAATGGCTGTGGAAGTCGTTGTCATTACTGCTTTTCTACTTTTTTTGAATTCAATAGTTTAAAATTAACGAATGAGCGAATTATGAACTTAAATTCGCAGCAGTACTACTGAGCTTTGTCGTGATTGGTCTTTTATCTCTCTTATTATTTAACTTCGTGTTAGAATTCGCGGCTTGATTTAGAGCAGAGGTTCAAAAGCTGTTCTATCTTTTCGTAAATTAATATTTTCAGAGTCAATTCATGTCATTTGCAAAACTAGGATTAAGTGAAGCACTGTCGAAAGCAGTGGCGGATCTTGGTTATCAGAAACCTACATCTATTCAAACCAAAGCCATTCCAGTGATTTTGCAAGGGCAGGATTTGATCGCCGCTGCACAAACAGGTACGGGTAAAACCGCCAGTTTTGTGCTGCCAATATTAGAAAAGTTACAACGCGGAAAAACCCAGAAGAAAAAACGTGTTCGTGCACTGATTTTGGTTCCAACTCGTGAGTTGGTAATTCAGGTAGCAGGCAAAGTTAAAGAGTACGGTCAATTTACTGAGCTCACTTCGCTTGCGATGTACGGCGGCGTAGACGAAAAATCGCAAAAACAAGCGTTGATTGATGGTGTGGATGTGCTGGTGGCGACACCGGGGCGTTTGCTTGATATGTATGGTCAGCGTGCAGTGTATTTCGAAGAGATCGAAATGTTGGTGCTGGATGAAGCTGACCGTATGTTAGACATGGGCTTTATCGAATCGATTAACAAGATCATTGACCGTGTGCCAACTGACGCTCAGTGTTTACTATTCTCTGCGACTCTGTCTCATAAGGTTCGTGATCTTGCTAAAACGGCGGTTAACAACCCGTATGAAATTTCAATTGCGGCGAATCAAGCTTCGAAATCCAATATTGAACAGTGGTTGATCACCGTTGATAAAGATATGAAATCAGCGCTGCTCAGCCATCTGATTAAAGAAAATCAGTGGGATCAGGCTTTGATCTTTATCGAGACAAAACACGGTGCGGCTAAGCTGGTATCACAGCTAGAAAAGCGTGAAATTGCCGCTGAAGCGTTCCACAGTGGTCGTAGTCAGGAAGTTCGTACGCGCTTACTGGAAGATTTCAAGAGCGGCAGGATTAAGTACCTAGTAGCGACGGGTGTGGCTGCGCGCGGTATCGATATTGAAGAGCTTTCTCGCGTGGTGAACTATGATTTGCCATTCCCAGCGGATGAGTATGTGCACCGCATTGGTCGTACTGGTCGTGCAAACGCAAGTGGTGAAGCGATTTCCTTCGTATCGAAAGATAACTTCAAGAACCTTTGCATGATTGAGAGCCGTTTAGGTCACTTGATTGAGCGTCGTGAAGTGGAAGGTTTCCAACCTCGTAAACCCGTGCCTATTTCTATTCTGAACTATGTGCCAAAGCACAAACGTCAGAAAGAAGAGCAAGAGAACCAAGATCAGTAATCTTGTTGATGGAATACAAAAAAGCGAGCTTGTTAGCTCGCTCTTTGTTTCGTCTTGCTTTATCGCGGTTATTACTTTTAGCTGTTTTCGGCGGCTACTGGCTCTGCCTTTTGCTTTATTCTAAACAGTTTCGACCATTTAACAGGCATCATAGGTACCACAATCAGCAGGATACCAATCGCGGTGAGCATATCTGGTATTTCGTCAAACCACATGACGCCAAACCAGGTGGCGAATACCAAACCGGTATATTCAGCAAGAGCAATACGGTTAGCTTCAACCTTCTTGTAAGCCATCACCACCAATGCATGCCAAGCCAGAACCAACAGATTAATAATCACAATCCAACCCAAGTGTGTCCATGAAATGGTTGACCATCCGGGAATTGCCAGTATTAACGCTAGCGGTAGGGTCATCACATTGGTCCAGAATAAGGTGCTAACCAATGGCTGATTTTGTGGCAGGCGGCGGATCAATATGTTGCCCATACCCATAGATAAAGCGCAGCCGAGACCTGCAATTCCAGCCCAGTGAAATTGTTCAGGTCGTAGTACAACTAAAACCCCAATAAAGCCAATAATCGTTGCTACGATCTGCTTTAATGCTGGCCTTTCTCCGAGCAGCACCACCGACAGCGGTAACATTAATATTGGACCAACATAAAAAATTGCGTTCGCGGTCGCGAGTGGTATGTAGGTTATCGTGATCATGGCGCAAGCACTGCCAAGCAGAATCAGTTGAGCTCGGGTAAAGGCGACCTTACAACGACCTTGTCGACGTTGTTCTTTTGGCAATTTCCACCAGAAAGGTAACAGAATCACGGTACCAATTAATTGGCGAATAAATACGTATTGGAAAGTTGGCACTTCGCCGTTAAGTATTTTTAGTGATACGTCTGAAAACGCTGCCACTAAGTTTGCGAGAACCAACAGTAGGATGGATCTCGTAATCGTATTCGACATGAAAGAAGTGCCTGCTTATTTTATTTTGGATCAGTTCGGAAGAGCCGCTATTGTAGAGCAATTTTCTCAATTGAAAAGCTGTTTTAATAATCGCTTGTCTATCAGAAGCTGTGACTAAACTGCATGGCAAATAACATCGCATCTGAACGAGTCGTTGCCTCTATGCGCGGTAGAGAAACGTGCTCCTCCAAATATTCGCTAATTTCTACATCTTCGCCAAGCAGATAGGTTATACCGAAATCAATACTGGTATTTGCTGACCAATGGTAGGTTGTACCAGCCGAAAACCATTGACGGTTTGAGTCTGGAATGGAGACTGACGCCAGTTGATCAACCGGCGTTTTGTCAAACATATAGCCGGTGCGTAGTGTCCAGTTATCAGTCGCGTACCAAGTTGCACCCAACGAATAATGATAAGAGTTTTGCCACCGGAACTCTTTCAGTGCCACGTCATCGGCTTTGAGTGCATCAAATTTAGACCAACTGATCCATTGTACCGAGTAGTGCAGGGCAACTTCTGGAAGCACACGGTGATAACCGGAGAACTCAGCGATATCAGGCAATGCTAGATAGAGCGTATCAAGTGTTTGACCCACATAGTGAATGTCGCCTTGTGCTTCGATTTCTGGGCTGTATTTATAGCTCAAACCAAAGCGGTGATCTTCATTCACTTGGTACATCATGCCAATGTTCGCGCCTATACCCACGCCTGAAGCTTCAACACTTAGTGCGTTGCCTTGTACTCCACTGCATCGCTCTGAAGTACCCGATCCTCGACCAGTTGCGCTCAAACATAGCTCTAATCCCATATCACGATAAAGAGTACCGATACCGTAGATCACATCGAGACCACCACCAAAGCTGAGATGATCATTCATTTTGTACGCTAAGCTGATGCCCGCGTTCATACTTGTCACTTTGGTGGTGCCACCAAACACCGCAGCGGCATAGTCGGGTTCGAATTCGATATCAGTTCCAAAGTTGGAATAGGCGGCTAGACCAATATACCAATCGTCACTTAGGCGATGAATGTAATAAATATTAGGTACCACAGCTTGTTTGCCGATACCTTCAACATCATCGACATTGGTGACGGTTGGGGACACATAGGGTGATATGCTCTCAATAGTCGGTTTTGGCAAAACACGAAAATGTACATCACCACCCAATTTTGCAGAGTAGAACTGCGCATCTTTAACCGTTGAATCTGGACGAACATAAGTCAACCCCATAGACATTGCATCACGTTTAAACAGAGTCATCGCCGCGGCATTGCGACTGAGCACCGAAGCGTTATCACCAATAACCGCATCACCCGCAAAAGCACGACCTAGACCCGTTGCTGAATGCTCATTCACTTGAAATCCGGCTGCCGAAGATGTAGCCGAAATCAAGCTTGCAGATGCAATAGCAAACAGCGATGTCAGTAATGGTGTTTTCTTCATTGATGAGGTGCCCCTATAAAATGGAGCGCGGATTTAAGCCAAAGTGAGTATGAAAAGACATCAGTACACTATGGTTTTGACGCTCCCCTGACGGGGTTTTACCTGGATTTTACATAAATGTGGGTTTTATGTAGGAGGAAGCTTACGTGGGCTAGGTGAATCGCATTTATTTGTCAAATCAAACAGTGACTCTACAAAATCGATGTATTGTGTAAGAATGCTTCATCTATGAGATCTACCGATCTTACTAAGGGAAGAATCTTTCAATTTTGGTCTTTAAGGCAGTTCAATGGAATATTTAACTAGCACCACTTTTATCGCAATGTTTCTGATATTTGTTGGTTCGTATGTTCAAACGGCAATAGGTTTTGGATTAGCCATCGTTGCAGCACCGCTGCTGTTCTCGATCTCTCCTGATTATGTGCCGGCACCCATTGTTATTTGTGCACTGTTTATTTCGTTGTTGAATGCACTCAAGTTACGCGCAGACATTTCTATCGGTGGATTAAAAATGGCGCTGATAGGGCGTGTTCCTGGCTCTATCGCTGGTGGCGTGATGTTGGTGATGGTGTCGAGCGATGTTCTGGCGTTATGGCTTGGTTTGTTGGTGTGGTTTGCCGTTATTGTAAGTTTACTACCGTATCGTATTGAACCAACACCGGGGCGTATGGTGGTGGCTGGTTTCTTCTCTGGCTTTTTTGGTACCAGCAGTTCTATCGGCGGTCCTCCTATGGCGCTTCTTCTGCAGCACCAAGAAGCGAACCAGTTACGTGGAAACCTGTCTGCTTTCTTTTTATTCAGCTCGGTTATTTCATTGGTGATTCAAGTTCCGGCAGGGTATCTGAATAGTCATCATTTGATGTTGAGCCTTCCTCTGCTTCCTGCCGCTTGGTTAGGTTACGCACTGGCGCGTAAAACGACGCATGCTCTGCCTAAAGAGAAAATTCGCATGGGTGCTTTGGCGCTGTGTTTGATCAGTGGCACTACTGCGATTTGGCGCAGTTTTATGTAATACTATTCTGGTAAAAGAAGTGGCGTATGGCGCGAGATATGGTCGCCATTAATTCTATACCCTTCCTACTTGAAGCTGCAGCGGTGTTGGCTACGTTCGTTCACCCCAATCACATAGTTTATCTATGCTCATGGGGATTCACTCACTTGCCGCCTACCTGCAACTTCAAGTAGTTTGGGTATAATAGGTTTGGTATCAGAGCTGATCTCGTAATAAACCGCTCCTAATCAGCAGGTTATTAATAAGCTTTGATACCAAACTGCCGTAGTCTCTCCGGCAAAATATCATCTAACTGATGGATCTCTTGTGGCGAAATCTCAATTAAATTGAACTCATGCTCAGCATAAAGTTGGCGGGTTTTATTTTGCTCTCGCTGGGAGATCTCGCCGTTATCGGTTGCCCAATACTGAATGTAGACTTTGCCATTCGGAAGATAAAAGTCACTTATAATCACTTCTTCAATAGGGAGAGGTCGTTGATAGGCATGCATGACTCCAGCGAGATAAAGCCAGTTATCAATCAGTAGTTCGCCAGTAGAGCGTACATAATGCCCATCTAGGGTTCGATGTTTGGCTTCGAACTTCTGACGGAAATTGGAATAAGATTTATCCGTTGCTTGTTTCTGAGCATCTTGGCCTAAAAACTCAACCACAGATTGACACATATGTGGGTTATGGCGAATAGAATCATGCCAGACGACGAATTTCTGTTGTGATTGCTTGTCTTCACGTTGTTTTGCACCGACACGGATACCAGAGGGAGTAGCAATCCAACCATCCTCTTGTTTATTAATCCAACCCAGTTCGCTAAAAAGCTGATTGATTTTCTTAGGATTAAGTTTGAAATAATCCCCAACTTGGGTTGCCGTTAAGGTATTACCGCCGGTCGCCATAAGATCGATAAGCAAGTTTTCAGGCCAGACGACAAATTTGCCGAATTTCGGATGTTCCACATACTCACCACCAAATTTTGCTCCGAGATCGGTGAGTCGCCATTGACCTTCATGGCGGCTGAGATAACCCGCTTTAGAAAGATCGGAAAATAGCTGTTTTGCATCAATGTTACGTAGTTTGGCTAACGCAGATGTGGAGAGTTTGTCGAGCATAATGTTTCCTCACGCGAATTCTCGTCCATTCAATCAGCTTCGAAAGAAATGCTCAACATCGTTGTTGGTAAAGGGGATGAAATTGTGATTTACAATGTAAATGAGAGTTAACAATAACTCATGGATCTCTTGGTTTCGACGCTAGCGCCGTTGACACGAAGTACAGCCTCGGCAGGCTGCGCGGGTATGTGGGTCTAATCTTCCCCGCTGGACTTTGCAGTAGGCGTTTTTCAAAGCGCGCCGTGCCGCAAACCAATCATCGGGTTTTTGCATGATCACATAGCCGTTGAATATCTTGGTTACCTGCATTCGGTATTCGTCGATAAAACGGCTATCAAACTCGATTTCAAAATGGTCGAGAGCCTGCTCGATAGCGGTAAAACTCGCGATAGTTTTAAGGATGTCTGGCTGGCTCATAGCGAAAATCGAACGGTGGAATTTACATCAGCATAAAAGAGCCTTTTCGCACCGTCTTTGATATAAACCAACTTAGATAAAATAATTGGCTAGCCTAGGGCGCTTAGCTACATAAAGTGGCGCCACAAATAGGTAAATGGAACCACCAAGAACAGCGCCGGTAAGAAGTTTACCACCGCAAAATTCATGATCTTGGCAATACGAAGACCAACTGCCAGCATGATGATACCGCCAATTGCTGAGAAATTGGCATAAACCTGCGCATCCATATAAGGCATGATCGATTTCGCCACTAAAAATAGCGCGACTTGAACGGCAAATTGCACAACGGCAATCAACACAATACTGGGACCTAATGTAATGGCAAATATCATCGCTGTGACGAAATCCATCAGGGATTTCACTACCAGTAGCTGATAATCACCGTTCAAACCTTCGGTCATGGCACCAATCACGCCCAAACCACTGGCACCAAATAGTACAATCAGGGCGGTAAACTGCATGGTGAAATCGAGTTTGGTTAATCCTCTGGGCAGCGGCAGAAAGCGTTCAAATTTGCTTTGAATATAGGTCGCGGCTTTGCCAATACCTGTTTCAAGAAAAATGAGTTCACCCAACGCTGTGCCAAGAATAAATGTCATGACGACGACAGTGACATCGTGCACCTTAATTATCATGGTGATACCAATCGCTATAGACGAGAGCGCAAAGGTAGCGGGTAAACCTTTTTCGAGCCTTTTCGGAATGTATTTCGCTAAAGATGCGCCAATGATTCCGCCTAATATAATCGCACAACTGTTCAACACAGGACCGACTATCATCATTCATACTCCTATCGGTACATGTTGATATTAATTGTCTTGTTTGTTTTTAAGCAACTGGCTGCGAGTATGAATGATTGATGTAGTTGAATAAACATGGTATCAGTCAATAGATTGTTGCACATATCGAACATATGGAGAGCGAATGGACAGACTGAAATCAATGGAAGTGTTTGTTGCTGTGGTCGATGAGAAAAGTTTGACTGCTGCCGCATCCAAGCTGGATATCTCTCGTTCTATGGCGACACGCCACATCAATGCATTGGAACAAGACTTGGGCGTTAAGCTTTTGTATCGCTCAACTCGTAATCTGGTTCTGACCTCCAATGGCGAAGAATTAGTGCCTTTCTGCCGTGAGATCTTAAAGCAGACTGAAATGCTTTATCACATGGCGCAACACCAACAAAGTACGCTGGAAGGCAAAATTGCGCTAGCGAGCAGTATCTCTTTTGGGCAACTCTACTTGGCGCAAAGTGTGGAACGTTTTTTAGAGCTGCATCCTAATGTTTCTATTGAGCTACATATTTTTGATAAACCGGTTGATGCGATTAAAGAGGGGATTGATATCGCTATCGAAGGCGGGAACCGACTTCCTGAGCAACTGGTTGGTCGCAAACTGGCGGATTTTCCATCGGTGATTTGTACCACACCAGAATACATCAACACGCATGAGCCAATTCGTGAGCCGCAAGATCTGACTCATCACAATTGTCTGGTGCACAAGAAGCTTGGGCAAGTGTGGAGTTTTACCGATAAAGGCAACGCTAGAAATGCACTCAGTGTGAAAGTTAAAAGTAATTACACCGTCAATGACACCACCATTTTACTAAAAGCGACCTTGAGTAGTCGCGGTTTATGCTGCCTTCCTGTGCCAGATGTTCGCGATTATATTGAGTCTGGCTTGCTCACAACCGTGCTGGATGAGTATCACGTCAATCAATTTGGCATCTGGGCTCTTTATGCTTCAAGACACTATCAACCGAAGTTACACAAAGCCTTTTTGGACTTTCTGGTTGAGGATCTTAAACACGCTTCCAGAGGTGTTTAATCTGTACAGATAGAGGACATTTATCCTCATTCTGTTGCTAATCATTCGTTTAAGTCAGGAAAAACAAATGCCCCTGATTGGGGGTGATGTCTGTCACAAAAGCTGCTACTATTGCCATAGTTTGAAAAGTTGGTGCTGAGCCAACTTTTTTCTTGTTTATTACTTAGGAATTTCACGTGCTAACAACTGCAAACATCACCATGCAATTTGGCGATAAGCCATTATTTGAAAATATCTCGATCAAATTCGGTAATGGCAACCGTTACGGCCTTATTGGGGCGAATGGTTGTGGTAAATCTACTTTCATGAAGATCTTAGGTGGTGAACTTGAACCATCCGCAGGCAACGTTTCTGTCGATCCTAACGAGCGTATGGCGAAACTGGGTCAGGATCAGTTCGCGTTCGAAAAATACACTGTGGTTGATACCGTGATTATGGGCCACAAAGAACTGTGGGCAGTGAAAGAAGAGCGTGACCGTATCTACGCACTGCCTGAAATGTCTGATGAAGACGGTATGCGTGTTGGCGACCTCGAAACGGAATTCGCTGAGATGGACGGTTATTCGGCTGAGGCTCGAGCGGGTGAGTTGCTGTTAGGTCTGGGTATTCCTGAAGAACAACACTTTGGTCTGATGAGCGAAATTGCTCCGGGTCTAAAGCTCCGTGTGCTATTGGCTCAAGTTCTGTTTGCTGAACCAGAAATCATGCTACTAGACGAACCAACCAACAACCTGGATATGCATACAATTGCTTGGTTGGAGCAAATTCTGTTAGCGCGTAACTGCACCATGATCATCATTTCGCACGACCGTCACTTCCTAAATACCGTATGTACTCATATGGCTGATCTGGACTACGGAGAACTGCGCTTATTCCACGGTAATTACGATGAATACATGATCGCAGCGGAACAAGCGCGTGATCGTCTGCATGCAGATAATGCGAAGAAGAAAGCTCAAATGGCTGAGCTGCAAACCTTCGTAAGCCGCTTCTCTGCAAACGCATCAAAAGCAAAACAAGCAACGTCTCGTCAGAAACAACTCGACAAAATCCAACTTGAAGAAGTGAAACCTTCAAGCCGTCAAAACCCGTTCATCCGTTTTGAACAGGAAAAAGAGTTGTTCCGTAACGCGCTAGAAGTGACTGACCTAAAACAGGGCTACGGTGACAACATCCTGATCAACGGTGTTAACCTAATGGTTGAAGTGGGTGAGCGTATTGCAATCATCGGTGAGAACGGTATCGGTAAATCAACCTTCCTTAACACGCTTGCAGGTGCAATGACGCAAATGGAAGGCGTGATTAAGTGGTCTAAAAACAGCAACATTGGTTACTATGCTCAGGATCATGCTCATGACTTCGAACAAGACATGAACCTGCTTGACTGGATGGGGCAATGGAAAAAAGACGGCGACGATGAACAGACTGTTCGCGGCATTCTCGGTCGTATGCTGTTCTCTCAAAATGACATCAAGAAATCAGTCAAAGTGATTTCTGGTGGTGAGCAAGGTCGTATGTTGTTTGGTAAGTTGATTATGCAAAAACCAAACATCCTGCTAATGGATGAACCGACTAACCACATGGATATGGAATCGATAGAGTCTTTGAACTTGGCGCTAGAAAACTATAAAGGTACATTGATGTTTGTTTCTCATGACCGTCAATTCGTATCCTCTATCGCTACCCGTATCATTGAAATTAGTAAAGATGGCGTCAATGACTTCCACGGTACTTATGATGAGTACTTGGCGAAACAAGGTTTAATCGGTTAATTATCCGTTGTAAGGAACAGCATTCGATGAGTAAGACCCGTATTCTAATTTCAGATTCCACTAATCCTTGGTTTAATCTAGCCGTCGAAGATACGATTTTTCGTTCTATGCCTGCTGACCAAAGGGTGCTGTTTCTATGGCGTAATGCCGATACTGTGGTGATTGGTCGCGCACAGAACCCATGGCGTGAGTGCAAGACAGAGCGTATGGAACAAGATGGCGTGAAGCTCGCTCGTCGTCAAACTGGCGGCGGAGCGGTGTTCCATGATTTGGGCAATACCAACTTTACCTTCATGGCGGCTAAACCCGAATATGACAAAGAAATCTCAACCAATATCGTGTTAGCAGCTCTGGCGAAGCTGGGAATCAACGGCATGGCAAATGGTCGTAACGATTTGGTGATTGAAGACGAAGCTGGAATTAAGAAGTTCTCAGGCTCGGCTTACCGCGAAACCTTAGACCGGGGTTTTCATCATGGTACTTTGCTTTTGAGTGCAGATTTAAATCGCTTAGCGGATTATCTCAATCCAGATGAGAAGAAACTGCAAGCTAAAGGGATCACGTCGGTAAAATCTCGCGTGATCAACTTAGATACGGTGAAGCCAGATATTAATCATGACCAAGTGTGTGAAGCGATTATCGAAGCGTATTCAGAACATTATGGTGAGTCAGTTAGCGCTGAATGGATTTCACCAGAGAATTTCCACGACCTACCAACATTCAGTGATAAGTTCGCGCTACAACAAAGCTGGGACTGGAACTTTGGACAAACGCCGCCATTTACTCATCGCATGGATGAACGTTTTACCTGGGGTGGGGTAGATGTGTATCTTGATGTGGAAAAAGGAACCATTCTTGAAGCGAAAATCTTCAGTGATATGTTAGATCCTTATCCAATGGAACTATTAGCGCAGAAGTTATCCAACCTCTCATACAGCAGAGCAAACATTGAACCGTGTATCACATCACTCGCACTGGAAATGCCTCACTATTCAGAACTGCTAACCGAGTTCAAGCAGTGGTTTATTAACCAAATCGATTAACTTGCTCATTAGCTTGAAAAACAAAACTGGACCAACGGTAGGAGGCTCAGTTTTTTTCTTTGTTATACTCTTCCTACTTGAAGCTGCAGCGGTGTTGACTGCGCTCGCTCACCCCAATCACATAGTTTATCTATGCTCATGGGGATTCGCTCACTTGTCGCCTACCTGCAACTTCAAGTAGTTTGAGTATAGATGGTTTCCTGAATTTTAGTGCAGATCGCTTCGGCTAGCTGGTGGCTGGCAAGATTACGTTCAATCACTGAAGTTGAAAGGATTCCTTGCTCTACCACGTTTAGCCAATCTTTGATCATATGAGCAAAGCCTTTGCTGTCTAGCATAGGTGTCCAGTCTTTTAGCGTCAGTGTGCTTTGCTGATTGTTGGCCCAGTGATAGCCTGAGACAAAAGAATCAAACTCATAGGCCTCATTGACGAGGTGAGCCTGTACCCGCTCACCCGTGATGCCATATTGACGGTTCATAGAAGCATGCAGCATAACTTCACCGCTTTGCCATTGCACGTCAACACGAGCGAGTTGATTGCCTGACATTTGATGAGTGACGTAGACATCATTGAGGTCGGCTTTAGCAAACAGGTTAACGCTGTCCAATGGGTGAATGAAATCGTCGAAGATGAACGTTCGGATATCACCGGTTAGGTTGTAACGATGCTTCTCCCAACGAAGTGCGCGTAGGTTTGCCAAGCAACCTTGCTGTAAACCTGGCAAATGTTGGTTAAAGAGCGGGATATGGCGGCGATTAAAACCTACGTACAACGGTTGGTTGTGTTTTTGTGCCAAGTCATAGAGTGTTTCACACGCTTGTGCGCTATCTGCGAGAGGTTTATCAACGAAAGTTGGGATACCGTGGCTGAGAAAGAAACTGGCTATTTCGGGATGAATGGTTGTCGCTGCGTGAACCATTACGGCATCGATGCCGAAAGAAAGCAGCTCTTTGTAATCACGACAGGTTTGTGAGACTCGGTATTGTTTTGCAAGTGCCGCCAGGGATTGTTCATTACGAGTACAGAATACCAGTTCCACATCAGGAAGTGACGTAATCACGGGGAGATAGGCTTTTTGTGCGATGCCGCCCAGACCAATAATACCGATTTTCATTGCAGGTTCTCTTTTAGCAAATAATAGTTAATACGCTAACAATAGTTAACAGGCTAACATGCTGATGAAAAAACGGTAGTGTCATGAATTAAAAATGGGAATATGAGAGCACTAACTTTATGAGATGATTTAAAAAGGGCTCTCTTTGTTGAGGTCATTACATATATCAATGATTGCTAGCGATAAACCAGATTTGATCATTTGCTGCTGACGTTGAAGCTGCAAGTGATAGAAGTCCAGGTCGATATCTAAGTCGGGATCGATGGAATCAAAAGGCACCATGCCAGATTTCTTAACAAGGTTAAGCTCTTTGATTTGAGCCACGATATTGGGATCAGTAAAGGTGTACTCAGAACCGTCTTTGTTTAACTGGTTACGAATTTTGATAAAGCACTCAATATCATGGTATACATCATCAGCAACAACGCCTAACCCGTAAAGCAGTTTGAGTCTGACAGAGCGGTTTCCTAATGGACCGGTATCGTGCAGCAGAGGTCCCACCACAGATTGAACTGCGAAATTATCTTTACGAAAAATTCTTTCCATCAGGTCGGTTATGGCGTCACTGAATATCTCTACGGCAGCAATGAAATAACCACGAACGGATGAAGCATCATTTAGCCGTTCTAATATTTCAGTTTCGTTAATTGTGTTTACCATATAATGTTCTAATCGAATTTGGGGCTAGAGGGTCGAAAGTCAACCCTCTAAAGTGGTTGCTTTATTTACCGTTCATTTCCTCTTCAGAACTTGTCCTCTTTAGAACCTGTCTTTTATAGAACTTGTCTTTTTTAGAACTGACGGTATAAAGCTTCAATTTGTTGTATTTCTTTGCTGTCCTCATTCAAGCCAGTGTAATGCGCGAGTGTCTTTTTCACGCCAACTTCTTGAAGAGAAGCTTGCAGTTCTACTGCTTGCGGGTCACTGTCATTGGTGTATTTCAATGCGGCCGCAACGCCTTTTAGTAGAGTGCCATTTGCTACCTTGTACTCAATAGTACCGAGCAAAGGTTTAATAAGTCGATCATTTGGCCCCAATTTTCTGATTGGTTGACGACCAACGCGATCCACTTCATCTACGAGGAACGGATTTGCAAAACGTCCTAGGATCTTTTCGATGTAGGCTGCGTGTTTTTCTCTTTCAAACCCGTAGCGATTAATCAGTACTTCACCGCTTTCTTCCATCGCTTGTTTCACTTCGCTACGAATAGCTGGGTCTTCGATGGCTTCGCGGATAGTTTTATGACCTGCAATGTTACCCAAATACGCTGTCACACAGTGCCCAGTATTTAAGGTAAATAGTTTGCGCTCGACAAAAGCCATCAGGTTATCGGTACATTCCATACCTGGAATATTTGGGATCTCACCTTTAAATTGAGTCTTGTCGACAATCCACTCGCTGAAGGTTTCTACTGTTACCGCTAGCGGATCCGTTTCCCCTCCTTCTGCTGGAGGAACGATGCGGTCAACCGCTGAGTCAACAAAACCAACCAACTGTTCTACTTGTGGCTTCACATCATCGGCAAGAAGTTCGAAAACGGCTTCTTTTAGTTGAGTGGTACCACGCACCATGTTTTCACAGGCGATAATATTTAGAGGCGAAGTCTTACCGCTCTTGACTCTTTTTTCAAGCCCTTGAGCTAATGTTTTTGCAATGATTTTTAAAACTGTAGGACCGACCGCAGTAGTGATGAGATCAGACTCTGCGATACAATCAACAACTGTAGGATCAGTTGAATTGATCGCGGTGACACCGGTTACAATTTCAGTAACGCAATCAGCGCCTACAACTTTAACTGGGTATTCTTTGCGTGTAATCAGTTCGTTTACAACAACCTGATTGACGTCGGTGAATGTAACGTGAATGTTTGCGTCAGCGAGTAACTTACCAATAAATCCGCGGCCAATATTGCCGGCACCAAAATGCAACGCTTTCATAACATACCTTCCAAAAATTCAAATTTAAAACAAGGCCAGTCGGGGGAGACCGGCCTTAAGTTCATCGTGTAGGAGCATGACCTAAAATGTTTTAGCCATTTAATATACGAAGAACATCACCAGAGTTAGTTGTGGTCTTCAAGCACTCGATAGCTTCTTCGTCATCGAGCGAATTGGTGATAGCCGTGATAACTTGAATATGTTCATCGCCTTGCGCAGCAATACCGATAACGAGTTTCGCCACATCATCTTCGTCTTCACCCCACTGAACACCTTCAGGGAATTGGCAGAAAACGATGCCAGTTTTCTTAACGTATTGCTTGGTTTCGATCGTTCCATGAGGAACCGCGATGGACTCACCCAGATAGGTAGACACCAATTGCTCTCTCGCTAGCATGCCTTCGACATACTCAGGTGCTACATAGCCTAGTTTTACAAGTTGTTCACCAGCAAACTTGATCACTTCTTCTTTGCTTTTTGGAGTCAAGCTTAAGAAGATGTTTTCATTGGAAAGCTTTAGTGGTTTATCTTCACTAGAGACAGTGTTTGCTGGTGTTTCAGGCTTTTTTAGTGCGCCCTCTTTAGCCGCGGTAAGTTCTGCCACCAAGTTGTCGTACAGAGCGTTATCAAGGAAGTTTGATAGCGAAATGTGCTTAGCGTTAGCAGCATGTTTACGTGCACGGTCAGTAAGATCGCGGTGAGTAACAACGATATCTACATCATTTGGCAGGTTGTTAATTGCTAGGTTTGTTACTTCAATATCTAGATTAGCAGCATCAACTTTCTTACGTAGCAGGCTCGCACCCATAGCGCTTGAACCCATACCTGCATCACAAGCTACGATGATTTTACGAACGCTGCTCATGTCGATATTTGTAGCAACAGTTTGACCTTTAGAAGACGCTTTCATGTCTTGCATTTGGCTAGTTGCTTGCTCTAGCGAATCGTCATCTTCGGATGTTTGTTTTTGAGTTTTCATCAGTAGTGAAGCAACGAAGAATGAAACCGCTGCTGAACAGATTACTGACAGGATAACGCCAACGAATGCTGATTTTGGTGTCATCAATAGTACAGCGAAGATAGAGCCTGGAGATGCTGGAGATACAAGACCTGATTCAAACATCACGTTAGTGAATACACCAGTCATACCACCTGCGATTACTGCGATGATTAGACGTGGGTTCATTAGTACGTATGGGAAGTAGATCTCGTGGATACCACCTAGGAAGTGGATAATTGAAGCACCCGCTGCTGATTGCTTAGCACTGCCTTTACCAAAGACCATGTAAGCGATAAGTAGACCTAGACCAGGACCTGGGTTAGCTTCGATTAAGAAGAAGATAGATTTACCTAGCTCCTCAGATTGCTGAATACCAAGTGGTGAGAAGATACCATGGTTAATCGCATTGTTAAGGAATAGGATTTTCGCAGGTTCAACAAAAAGTGAAGTTAAAGGTAGCAGACCTGATTCAACTAAAGTGTTTACACCAGCAGCCAGAGCAGTAGAAAGAACTTTTACCGCAGGGCCGATAATCAAATACGCAATGATTGCGCAGATCATACCGATAATACCAGCAGAGAAGTTGTTGACTAGCATTTCGAAACCGCTCTTCACTTTACCGTGAACAGCTTGGTCGAATTTTTTGATAGCAAGAGCGCCAAGCGGACCTGCAATCATTGCACCCATGAACATTGGAATGTCAGTACCAACAATGACACCCATAGTGGTGACTGCACCAACTACAGCGCCACGATCACCTGCCACCATTTTACCACCGGTGTAACCGATAAGTAGCGGTAGCAAGTAAGTGATCATCGGACCAACCATGCTGGATAGCGTTTCATTTGGAATCCAACCCGTTGGAATAAATAGTGCGGTAATAAACCCCCAAGCGATAAACGCGCCGATATTCGGCATTACCATATTGGAAAGGAATCGGCCAAAATTCTGTACCTTGACCTTTGCTTCTGGTGATAACATAAGTGTACCCCGTTTGATGTTCTGATTAATTTTGTTGTAGTAACGGTTCGCCAAAACCGCAGATTGAATAACACTCAATAAATTTACCACATAATTTCTAATTGGCTCTGAGAACGGGGTTTTTGTGATCTAATTCTCATATTAAATACCTTTCAAATAATTTCTTTGTGACCTTTCTCATTGTTCTACTATGTAATTTTGTTACAAAACGCGATTAACTACATTGTCAATAAATAGTTTATGATCAATGTCACGAATTAGATTAAAAATCATTTTTAAAAATATAGATCAAAGTCACAATTCTATTAAATTAAATCTTAGGGTAGAAATTAAAGGAGATAAATCTCACACTTATTGATTTATTTTATTTATTGAAATAAATAATGGAATTGTTATTGGGATATTTGTAATTTAGATACAGAAAATTATCCTGGATAAAATGTGAGCAATAATGGGGGAAGTGTGTTTTTATAACACGTCAGAAGATGACTATCGAATTGGCATGTTTTTAGTAAAGAAATCGGCTGGGATGCAGACCAGTAACAGCGCAAAGATTGGCGTTGGATGTTTGCTTCATGGGCGGAAAAAATAGCGAGAAGTGTGAATTGGCAATAAGTACTTACAGCAAATAGTTTAGTCAGTGGCATTTCCTTGCTAGAATTCCGCCACTTTCGATATGGGTAACGGATATTAGTTAATGAAAGAAAGCGTCATAGTTTCCGTTTCGTCAATCAATGGAACGCGGCACTTACATGTAGGAAAGCTGTATCGATACTGCTTAAAAGGTATAGGATATCTGTTGTTTGCCAGTATTCTAGCAACAGGTGCGTTTATATATAAACTGGTTAATGACGCATACTTTGCTCGATTAAAGCAGCTTGAATTGGAAAATAAATCTTTAACACTAGCAGAGGAAGTGACTTCCCTTAAGAGTTTGAAAGAAAACTTAGAGGGCGATTTACTGGAACGAGAAGAAAAAATTCAGCTTGTTTCAGATAAGCTTGGTGACTTAGAGAAAGTGCTTGGAATGGGAGAGACATCTTCTGAATTGGAGTCTCGTTTAGATACGGCTGCAATTACATCATCGGTTCGAATGGTGATGTTGACTCAAATTCCAAGCGGTTCTCCTGTACAAAAAGGACGAATCTCGTCTAGTTATGGTAAAAGAGTTCATCCGGTTACTGGAAAAGCAACGTTTCATCGAGGTCAAGATTTCGCAGTAAATATTGGCACTCCAATTTATGCACCTGCAGATGGTGTTGTAGAGATCACTCGTAAAAGTGATCAAGGGTCAGGAAACTTCCTGCGTTTATTACATATGCATGGGTTCAGCAGTTCATTTTCACACTTACAGAAGTTCGCGGTAAAAAGTGGTGACTTCGTTCAACAGGGTGATTTGATCGGGTACTCTGGCAACAGTGGTCTTTCGTCAGGGCCACATTTACATTATGAAATTCGATTCGTCGGTCGGTCGTTAGACCCTAAGCCTTTTGTTCATTGGGGAATAAATAACTTTGAGACGATATTTAGTGAGGTTAAAGGTATTCGATGGGAATCTTTGGTAAATCAGGTCGAGCTAAGAGTCAGCACTCAGCTACCACTCTCATTGCAAAGGGCTGCTCAATCACCGGAAAATTCCGGGTAGAAAGCAATATGCAAGTGGATGGTGCTGTTGAGGGTGAGATTCACGTTGATAAAACCTTAATCGTTAGCGAGTCCGGACGTACAAGTGGTGAGATATTCGCTAAACACCTTGTCATCAATGGTGAGTTTGTAGGAACTTGTCATGCGGAGAAGATTGAAATTCTTAGCCGCGGAAAGGTTAGTGGCACTATCTATAGTGACGACCTGAGTATTGAACAAGGTGGACGTTTCAATGGCGTTACGCATCCGGGTGAAAACAATACTGATAATAAGTCTGTGGTTGAATTAGCCGATAAAGTCAAAGAAGTGAAAGCTCATGAAACGAAGGTACAAGAGGTGCAACCCCAAGACGCTAAAGTTTCTGTGAAGAAGTAATCTTTGAAGTAATATGTAGAGTTAAAAAATCCGCCCAAGAGGCGGATTTTTTATTAGCCAATTATACCATCCTAGAAAACTTTCTGATCAGTGAATGGGTGTCGATAAGCAAACCCGCCGAGCCATGGATGGCTCGGCGGAGCCCCATGGAAGGGTCTATGCGTGTTTGTGTTCGACACTCATTCGCTGTTCCACCGATGTTCAATCTGATCATATTTTTACCTAGGTAGTATTATTAATCGTTTATTTCTGAGATTTCTTATGTTCAGCTTTGCAAACGGCGGCTGTGAACACAACGTCCGTCGAGCTGTTTAGTGCAGTTTCTGCCGAATCTTGAATAACACCGATAATGAAGCCCACTGCGACTACTTGCATTGCAACGTCGTTCGAAATACCAAACAAACCACAAGCTAATGGAATAAGCAGTAGAGAACCGCCTGCAACACCTGACGCGCCACAAGCAGAGATAGCCGCAACAACACTCAATAACACTGCGGTTAATAGGTCAACTTCAATACCTAAAGTGTTTACAGCCGCAAGTGTTAGTACTGTGATTGTGATAGCTGCACCAGCCATGTTGATCGTTGCACCTAGAGGAATTGATACAGAGTAAGTATTCTCATCCAGTTCTAGTTTCTCACAAAGTGCCATGTTTACTGGGATGTTGGCCGCGCTTGAACGGGTGAAGAACGCAGTCATGCCACTTTCACGTAAACATTGTAGAACTAGAGGATATGGGTTTTCGCCAATCTTTACATAGACAATCAAAGGGTTAACGATTAGAGCAATGAATATCATCGCACCTAATAACACTGCAAGAAGCTGAGCGTAACCCACCAGAGCACCAAAACCAGTGGTGGCAAACGTAGATGCGACAAGACCAAAGATACCGAATGGTGCTAGGCGAATAATGAAACGTACGATTTGAGAAACGCCATGGCTGAGATCTTCAAACACCGCTTTTGTTGTTGCTGAAGCGTGATGAAGTGCCAGACCTAAACCAACCCCCCAAGCAAGAATGCCAATGTAGTTTGCTGACATTAGCGCATTTACTGGGTTATCAACCAATTTAAATAATAGTGTGTTCAGTACTTCAGTTATACCTTGTGGAGGTGTTGCACCTTCAGCTCCTGCAACAAGTGTCAAAGTTGTTGGGAACATGAAGCTCAGTACAACGGCTGTTAGAGCTGCGGTAAATGTTCCTAGCAGATATAGAACTACGATAGGGCGCATGTATGTGTGATGGTTTTTCTTTTGGTTAGCAATAGAGGCTGCAACCAAAATGAAAACAAGCACTGGTGCTACGGCTTTTAGAGCTCCGACAAAGAGGTTACCAAGTAAGCCGACACTTTGAGCAGAATCTGGTGAAACAGTCGCCACGATAGCACCTAAAACGATACCAACGAGGATCTGAAGCACCAAATTGCCTCGAGCGAATCGGGCAAAAATGTTGTTGCTTTGCATAATTATCCCTGCAATGAATAAATAGTTTGAATTGTAATGTATACAGCAGTACTCGCTGTAGAGAGGTATATTAACTTCGCAGGACAATGTGTCTAGGTTTTATTTATCGTTAGAATAATATTTAATAGAGATGTTGAAATTCGACACATTTTTAATGAAATGTTGCGCATTTGTAGCTGGTTTTTTGGGTGAAAATAAAGGGTGATATTTCACCCTTTGCTAATGTGTTGGATTAATATCCTTGTTCCCTAGATTGTTTCTCCTTCATCACGCTTTTCACGTGCTTATGGAAATCTTTCTCTTTGGAACGCCTTTCTGCAATGGATTCACGGTTTCGAGCTTGCTCAGTAAGCAGTTTGCGATAGTTGCGCAGTCTTCTTTCATCAAGCTCTTCGTTTTCTATTGCCTGCAAAACCGCACAGCCTGGTTCGCTGACATGCTTACAATCACTAAAGCGACATTTGTCCGCCAATTTGGTTACGTCGGCGAAGACTTCTTCAATGCCTTGTTCGCAGTCGGAGATCTGGATTTCACGCATTCCCGGAGTATCAAGCAGCAAAGCGCCTGAAGGCATTGGAAGAAGAGAGCGAGACGTGGTTGTGTGGCGGCCTTTGCTGTCGTGTTCACGAATGCCAGCCGTTTCCTGAGCCTCACTGCCCAGTAATGTATTCACTAAGGTAGATTTACCCACACCGGAAGAGCCCATCACCGCAATAGTTTTACCAATTTTGCACCACGCTTTTAAGCGATGACAGCTATCGCCAGAAAGCGCGTTAATCGATTCCACATTCAGCATTGGGTTTAGCGCTTGAACTTGCTGCTTTTTATCATCAGCATCGTCACATAAATCAGCTTTAGTTAACACAACCACTGGCTCGACTTGTGCTTCTTTGGCGAGTGCCAAATAGCGTTCAATGCGACTTAAATTAAAGTCATAATTGAGTGAGCAGACAATAAATACCGTATCCACATTGGAAGCGATGAGTTGCTCGTAAGACTTAATGCCAGCCGCTTTTCTGCTAAAGAGAGATTGACGTTCCAGTAGCTTAATAAACTGGTTAGTTTCCCGTTCTAGCAATATCCAATCGCCCACCGTCATGGATGGTAGCTTGGCATGGATATCTAGGTGAAGCTCGCCATTTTCTGTCCAACAGATATAGCCAGTACGGTGATGCTCACTGATACGAGCGGGCATTGCCGTGTCTAATTCATCCCAGCTAAGTTGTTGCTGGTAAACAGGTCGCCATCCTAATTGTGGCAAAGAAAGTGATAAGGTTTCGTTTAAACTCATTTGGTTACCCCAGACACGCGTAGGTACGCTGTCTTATAACGCAATTAAATATGACTAGGGCCGAATAAAGGTGTGACCCCGGTTAAGCAAACACCGGGCAAATCGAAGGAAAGAAAAGGTTGAAAATTAAGCTTTCTTCTCTGAACTTGCGCGGTGGGTACGGAATACAATCATTAAAATCTCCTAATGTTCTCTAGTTAAAAATCATGCAAATAATAGCAGAAGAGGCGGGAATACCCACCTCTTTTTTAATGTTTTAGCTTTAACACTTCTAAACGCTCGAAGCTGAAATATGGAATTAATGATGGTCCATTTTCATGCCGCTCATGACTTTTTTAACTGGTGCTTTAAAGGTCAGTTGTTCCCCATTTTTGAATGTCACCTGAACTTCGACCTCTTCGCCCTCAGATAATGGCTTAGGTAGGGTGAACAACATAATGTGGAAACTGCCCGGTTTTAATTCCAACTTGCCTTTAGCTGGTACTTTAAATTCGGTGACTTGACGCATTTTCATTACATCACCTTCTGTGATGACATCATGTAACTCTACCTTTCCTGCTGCATTAGTCGTCGCTGAAACAATGTATCGGTCTGTGTCGCTTCTGTTGACGATTTCGCCAAATACCGCACTGGTGACGGCAGTTGGTGGTGTCGCTCTGGCATATGGGCTATGAACCATGACGTCCATTTTGGCATAAGCTAACGGGCTTGATAATAAGATTAATAATAACAGTAGTTTACCTTTCATTATTTTATCCTTTTGGTGGCTGAGTGACTTGGTTTATGGCTTCCACTATCGGCGCAGGATTCTGCGTATGTGGTACTTTAGTTATAAGAGTGCCGTCGGGCTTCAAAAAATAGAAATAGGAGCTATGGTCAAGCGTGTACTTGAGCTCGGAATTTGGTAAGTCTGTTTTACGGAAGATAACGCCGTATCGATTTGCCAGAGCAGTCGTGACATCTAACGGTGCTGATAGTCCCTCTATCATGGCATGGAAGTAATGTGCATAGGTTGCCGATGAGTCCGCATCATCACGTTCTGGATCGAGTGAAACAAATATTGGTCGTAATAGCGTCTTCGTTTCGTCATCAATTTGATTTAAAGCACCAGACAGCATAGCGAGAGATGTTGGACAAACATCTGGGCAGCGAGTAAAGCCAAAATAGATGATACGAATACGACTGTCTGTTGTATCAAAGATATTCACTGCTTGATTTTTTTCGCCGTATAGAATCACGTTAGAAGAAGATGAAGTCGCTTCTTGTTGTAGGGTTTTCTGAGCGTCTAAATAGCTCTTAGTACCAAAACCCAGTACAAAAGCCACGATTAAAACTAAAGACCAATTTTTATTCATCGTTCCATCCTTAATGCTGGGAGAACGGTTGTGTTGCCGTTGGAAAGTTGTCCTACCCATGTCATCGAATCACTGGTGCAGACAGGTAATATGATGTCTGCTTCATATTTGCCTGAGTCGATCTTCTTAAGCACATATTTCACCGTACCCATATCCATTTCAACACCTTGCAGGCTTAAAACTAACTGGTTGGATTCACTGTTTGGCCAAGAAACAGTAAGGCGATTAGCGACTAACGGATGTAAGGTATCTTGTGCTAACGACATCGAAACATTTTGCTGTGTGCAAGGGATGCTCGAAAGAACACAATATTGTGCTAAATCGATATTCTTTTCGTTACCAGAAAAAAAATTGATGAGATCGCTTGCAAAAAAACCAGCAAGAAGTGCGGCAAGTGTGACGAAAAGTCTTAAAGCTGAACGCATTTTCTTACACTCGACGAGGAAAGGTGTGCGCATCCTAGCACAAACTCAGATTAACGTTAGGAAAAATAGGGGAAAATGTGCAAGGGTTCAAGTAAACATAAGGCGCTTATCCCCTTCCTACTTGAAGCTGCAGCGGTGTTGTCTGCGTTCGTTCACCCCAATCTCATAGTTATCTATGCTCATGGGGATTCACTCACTTGCCGCCTACCTGCAACTTCGGTAGTTTGGGTATATCCGCGCCGAGGATTATCAATTGCAAGAGTCATTGAGTTCTCAAGCAATTGAATGCATGAATAATGGAATATATGAGTTATACATCGTGTTTTTCAGCGTATTTTTCCAGTCCTAATACTAATGCAATGGCACACAGCATAAAGATCACGGCAACAACCAACTGAGAGGATTGGGAGGTAATCGCTTCGAATTCAAAAGGCGTTAGGTTGTGTTGGACTAAAGGTACCTGTTCACCATGCGAGTTGGTGCGCCAAGAGACGGTTTCTTTCCACGGCCAGATCTTCGGTAACGTACCGAGCATGAGACCAGTCAGGAACATCAGCGTTACTTGACGAAAATGCTTAAGCAACCACGAAAGAAGATGGGAGAAAGTTAATAGTCCCAGTACACATCCAACAACGAATAACAGCAGGATATCGATCTGTGCGCTTTTCACTGCACCTAGTATTGTTGCGTACATACCGATAAGTAATAGGATAAAACTGCCCGAAATACCGGGAAGTATCATGGCGCAAATGGCTATGGCACCAGCGATGATGATGTTGATGCTACTTGGTTCCATGTTCAGGGGCTTTAAAATCGTGATGCTGTAAGCGAACGCGATGCCAAAAACTAAGCATACCCATCGGGATAAAGTCTTGTACTCCACTTGTTTGAGCATATGGAAGACTGATACGAGTATTAAACCGAAGAAGAAGGACCACGTTGGGATTGGATGCGTCACCAATGCCCAAGATATCAATTTTGCTAGTGTAGCAATACTGATTAATATCCCTGCAAACAATGAAATGAGGAAAAAGCCGTTGATATAACGGAATACGGCAGCAAATCCTTCACGTCGCCATATACCAATAATACTTGGGTTTACGCGTCGAATGCTTTCTAACAAGGTGTCGTAAATGCCGGTAATGAAAGCGATGGTACCACCAGAAACACCGGGAACAACATCCGCCGCACCCATCGCTATTCCTTTGATAAATGTACTAAAGTAGTTCATTTCAAACCTTAAAATAAGAATACTGCTCAGCAGTATAGCGAAATTCGCTGTTACATGATCATATTATTATCTGGCGTAGTATACCCTTCCTACTTGAAGCTGTAGCGCTTTATGTTTTGGTATGGGGTCTACGTTCGTTCACCCCAATCACGCATGATAATCTGTGGTCATGGGGATTCACTCACTTGCCGCCTACCTGCAACTCCAAGTAGTTTGGGTATATTATGTATGGAAAGTTTGTTTCGTCAGGCTTATACCGTAAGACTTAACTATTATTTTGGACATAAACATGAAACATGCAGTCATTTATGACAAAGAGAACGAATGCTTCCGAGTACATCTAGAAGGTGATCATTATGCGCTTGTCCGATATCAATTTTTCGATAAAGCGATGCATATAACGTCAACTAAAGTACCGGAAATTCTTCAGGGTAAAGGTTATGGCAAAATCATGATGGAGAGTGTGTTACCTATGATTGAGCTGCAAGGATTCAAAATTGTGCCAGTTTGCAGCTACGTAAAACACTATTTAGACAGACATCCTGAGTGGCAACACTTAACAGCGTAGCTCTAGAGTGACACATACAAAGGCATGATCGCTGGCAAACTTGTCGAGTTCGAAGTCGGGGTTCACTAAGTGTTGATCCTCAACATGAAAATCGCTCACTTGGGCTATGTTGTGATCGGTTTCTAATCCGAAGTCGCTTGAAAGCAAGATGTAATCAAGAACTTGTCCTGATGCTCCCGTATAATGAGTTGGCTTGCGTTGGGCTTGGCCACTGTGACAATACAGTTCCCAACTATCAATAAGCTGATAAGGTAAAAGTGGCAAGTAAGACTCTGGTTGGCGAAAACGATGGGTAGAGCGTAGACATGCAAATTCTTGGTTATCCAGAAACTGATTAAAATCGCCCATTAAAACGACCGGGTGATGGGTGCTTCGTTTTCTGTTCATGATTGCGCGATGTAACAAAGTGGCTTCAAACCCACGTTGTACCGTAGAAAGCCAGTTGCCGTAGGTTTCTTGTTGCCATGCTTCGAAAACGCTGGAGTTTTCTTCTTTGTTCTCTAGCGTTGGTCTTTGTGATTTAAAGTGAACGACATAGATATCTAACTTGCCGAGCATTGGGTGGTTTATCGTCGCCCTCAAAGGTTTTCGATAGAAACTAAACGGCTGTTCTGCGTTGAGTTCAGTCACTTGAATTGCTGCTACATCTGTCAGCTCATAACGCGAAGCAATACCGACCACGGGATGGGTATATATATACTCGTCAGAAACTTTGGGATGGTCGACAACGGCGAAATATTGGTAGCCCAGTTTTCGTAACTGAACTTCGAGTTCATTTACACTGAATATTTCCTGGAAGCCGATAACATCAGCATCTAATCGCGACAGTTTTCTATCTAGCCACTGTTGCTTTTTATTCCATTCAGTCACTTGGTAAATGTTATTGAATTCATAAAAGGCGTTTGGCGGAGCAAGGTAGTTGAATAAGTTTGCTGTAGCAAAACGAATCTGCATCAGTCGTTGCTCCTATTTTAAATTTCAACAGTTTAGTTACAGTTAAAGCAGGATTGGTTACACTAAGAAAATGATAAAAAGGATGATAATACTTTTAATGAACACTAAAAACTGGCGCAGTCCACAAAACTTCCTCATGATTATTTCGGCCATTGTGCCGATTGCTTTTGCCAGTTGGATGGCACTGCTGAATAACTTCGTGATTGAAAAAGCAAATTTCAACGGCGCTGATATCGGCTTGCTGCAAAGTGTACGCGAAATCCCAGGCTTTCTCGCTTTCACTGCCGTGTTTGTATTGCTATTTATTCGTGAACAGCGTTTTATGTTGATTGCACTGATGATGCTGACTCTAGGTACCGCGATTACAGGACTGTTTCCTTCACTTACAGGCTTGCTACTGACAACGTTATTGATGTCTTCAGGCTTTCACTATTTTGAAACGCTGAAACAATCACTGTCACTGCAATGGCTGAGTAAAGATGAAGCGCCAGAGATGCTTGGCAAGATGATCTCTATCGGTGCTCTTGCATCACTGCTTACCTACAGTGCATTGTGGATCATGTTGGAACAACTGCATTTGAGCTATAAATGGGTGTATGGCATTACCGGTGGTCTGGCACTGGCTTTAGTCATTATTGCTGCTGTGGTTTTCCCTGAGTTTAAATCCGCTACCCCGCAAAATAAGAAACTGGTACTACGTAAGCGTTACTGGCTTTACTACGCTTTGACTTTTATGAGTGGCGCCCGTCGTCAAATATTTACTGTGTTTGCGGGCTTCTTGATGGTTGAAAAATTTGGCTATACTGCCGCAGATATTACACTACTTTTTTTGATTAACTATGTATTTAACTTCCTGTTTGCTAAACGAATTGGTCGTTTTATTGGTGTGGTTGGTGAACGCAAAGCGTTAATCGTTGAGTATGTTGGCTTGATTGGTGTTTTCGTGGGCTATGCATTGGTGACAGATGCTCACTGGGCAGCGGGGCTCTATGTTGTTGACCACTTATTCTTTGCATTAGCACTGGCAGTGAAAACCTATTTCCAGAAAATTGCAGACCCAGCCGATATGGCATCCACAGCGGGTGTGGCATTTACCATCAACCACATCGCAGCGGTCATTATTCCAGTCAGTTTTGGCTTGCTATGGTTAGTCTCTCCATCTGCTGTTTTTTATATCGGAGCAGGCATGGCGTGTGTTTCACTACTGTTGTCGTTGAATATTCCAAGACAGCCGGAAGAAGGTAATGAAGTTCGGGTACTGCGCTGGGCTTAATAAGACGCTAGATCTGAGTGGCTAGAGCTGACTTGAATATAACCAAAGAACAGAGCAGCAAATCAGATACATTGTTGCTATGTAGCGCCAGTTGGCTTTCAGCAAGTCTTTTGCGCCGATGTCGTAGCGAGATTGAATACTGAGCTGAACACCAGAAAATGGTGACACAGTAATACCCAATGACCAGCCCATGAGTAAAGTTAAACCCAGCATATTGGGATCCGCCATTGACGGTGCCAATACGCTGCCGGCGAGGACGACACTGGTGACTGGGTGCATACCTGTCATTGCTAACACAATTAGAACAGCAATTGTGACCCCCGCTTCCTGTGGACCAAAATGTTCTGGTGCCAGTTGAATGTTCATTGCATCTAAAGAAGCTGCAACACCGGACGCAAGCATTGCGGCAGCCGCAAACAACACCACCTCACCGCTGGAGTTGGCAATGCCGGATTCTATATGGCTACGCGCCACGACAATAGCGTGATAGCCCTTAGTAAATAAGAGCCATAAAGCAATGAAACAGAGTGAAGTTAGGGTAACGAGTGACAGCACGCTTATGTGCGGATAGAACTTGTGTGCAGTAATAACCATCACAGCGAGCAATGCTGGCATCCACAACGAATAGAGAGTGACTGGGTATCCGAACAGCGAATCGGCATCGTCACGATGGATGATTTGCCAACAACTGAGAGCTAATGCCACAAGACAAATAGGGATACCAAAGCTGACTAAAGTGCCCAGCTCTGCACCGGGAGCACTGACCAAGGCTAAGCCCATGGATGCAAAGAACGGTGACCAGAAGGCACACGCAGAAAAGCCACGCAATAGTACTAATCCTTGTGTGGTTGTTAGTTTGCCCTGTGTTGCCAGTTTATCGCCAACGATCATTACTGAAGATATGTTGAGTACAGATCCAAACAGATGAGCGCCAAATAAGGTGCGAATGAGAGCGCTTTTCCCTTTCGGCAGTGTTTCACCGGTTTTCACGCTATTGACAGCAAAGATACGTAAAAAGCCAACACCGACAATCATCGCCACTACATTTTGATTAGCGTCTAATGTTTTTAATAGATAGCGTTCATCTAGACCGCTGTATACTCCGTATAGCAGTCCCATTGAGCCAACGAACATCAGCAAAATTATCTGCTTTCTTTGTGCTGGTTTGACATAGGGAACAAAAAGCATCACGACGAGCCAGATAGGAACCCCCGCCCAATAGCCGCTGAAATAACCTGTGATCTGGGCAATGAGAGAGAGCAACACGCTAAGCATTAATAGCCAGCCGCCAGTAGCAGCAATCGAGGATTTCATAGTGTCCGTACGCCAAATAATAAGTGGATGAATCGTAGAGGAGGTGGCGATATTTGTTTGAATTAGCTTTTATACGCGAGCGACTTAGAGATAGTCATGCCGCAAGGGTATAGCGCTTATTGTTATCGTTTACATCATACTGAACAATATCACTGGCGCAATAGAAAAACGTCAGCGAACTTAGAGCGTTCTGGTTAGCCGCGTAGACAGGTCTGGAAATAACTCACTTCATTGGTCGCCAACTTGTACACGTTGGCAGGTTTGCCGCCTTTACCTTTGCTAGATGCAGCGATTTTATTGGCACTGATAATAATGCCGGTATCAATTAAACGGCGTTTAATCGTCATACGGTTTACTTCAACACCGAACTGACTGTAGGCATCGATAATGTCCGCGACTAAGAACTCTTTTTCCAAAGAAAACAACACCACCGAAGTATATTCTACCGCCGCTCTTAGCTTTTTCCATGCGTGCTGTATCTGAGCGACGTGGTCAAAAGCCAACTCCATTTCTTCGTCGAGCAAGGGGAGTAAGTCAAACCAATTTGCGCGGTTCTTATCTGTACCTGCATTTTCGATTTGTTGAACATTGGAAGGGTTGAGTAACGCATAGTGAGAAATACTAATACTCCAGCCTTCAGGGTCCCGTTTAGGATTACCATCAACGAGTGGGTCACTGATGTAATTAGGGTAAGTATGTATTTTTTGACGGCAAATTCTGCGATGGGCGGAATTGAAATCTTCATCGGCAGGTTCGCCACCTTGGTTGGAGAGATCTTCGTCGTAAACAAATCCGCCTGGCAAAGCCCATTTACCACAATCGGGGCGGTTTGGGTTGCTGCGTTTAACAAGGAGGGTTTGAATCCCCGATGGAGAGAGACGAAGGCAAACCATATCAATGGTAACAATCATAATACGTATCCTGACATGAGACGGTTCCATTCTAGGGAAGTGAAATTTGAGGGTCAATGTAAATAACATATAGTGACAAACTCATTTAGACAGTTGAGTCTGTATCAGAAGCATAACAATAAGTCGTTGTAATTAAATTGATTCAAGAAAAGGTGAACGATTAAGCGAGAAAACAGTAGATCTTGTGTGGTTTGTAACAATATTTGACAAACTGATGTGGTTGGCTTATTGTTTTGCCATGGTTACGAACAAAATGTTACTAACATAACAGTTTGTTGGGTAAAACCGAAAGTTGTTGCGTAAAACATACAGTTCTTTTGCAGTAAACAGAAGGAAGGCAAGATGAGTAATCGCCTATTCTCCCCTCAAATTATCCGCAGCTTATTGGATTTAGATACCTATAAAATCAATATGATGCAGGCAATTCATTCCAATTATCCTGACGCACAAGTACGTTATGAACTGATTGTTCGTAGCGATGAAGATGTCAGCGATTTACTGGAGGAGATCGGTGATGAGATAGCACATTTGTCTTCATTAAGATTTTCTGACGCAGATATCGCTTATTTAAGCGCTCATTTTCCACATCTGAAAGATTCCTTTATCCAGTCCTTGCGCTACTTCCATTTTCAGCCTGAGCGTCAGGTTGAGTTAGGCGTGATTAAGCAAGAGGGCAAAAACCAGTTAAGAATTGGCATTCAAGGTTCGTGGCGTGACACCATTTTGTATGAAACCATTGTGATGGCGATTGTTTCTGAGGTGCGTAATCGTCGCCGCTGGTCAGATGTACCGGCCGATTTGCCAATGCAGGTTTTCGCCAAAAAAGTGGCACAGTTAAAAGCGCAGATTGCGAAACGTGGCATCACTAATTTTTCACTGACAGAAATGGGGACTCGTCGTCGCTTTTCTGGTCAGGTACAAAGAGATGTGATGGAACATCTGAAACAAGAGATCCCTCAATGGCTGCTGGGTACCAGTAACTGTCACTTTGCCCGTGAGTTTGACTTAAAATCTATTGGCACTATTGCTCACGAATGGTTTATGGGGCATCAGGCGTTGGTCAACGTGCGTGACTCTCAGAGCGTGGCATTGGAGCAATGGCTAAGCGCATTTGAAGGTCAGCTAGCGATTGCACCGACGGATACCTTGACCATTGATGCTTTCATCAGTGATTTCAATATGCATCTTGCCAAAGCGTATAGTGGTGTGAGACACGATTCCGGATGCCCATATAAATGGGGTGACCGAATGATTGCTCACTACCAAAGCCTTGGTATTGATCCTAAAACGAAAATTTTCATTTTCTCCGACGGGCTCAACTTCGATGAGGCGCTAGACTTGTGTGAATACTTCGCCGGTCGCGTTCAAATCTCATTTGGTATCGGTACGTTTTTAACCAACGATCTTGACGATTGGAAAAACAGTCAGGGTAAGGTGTATAAACCGCTTTCCATCGTGATCAAACTGACTGAGTGTAACGGTCGACCAGTGGCGAAAATCAGTGATGAGCCAGAAAAAGCCATGTGTGAAGACCCATTGTTTCTTGCCAACTTAAAACGTCGATTCGATATCGAAGTGGACATTGATGCTTTGATTAAGTCATTAAAAAAACAAAAGCAGACTAAGCGAAGCTATATCGTCGCTGCTTAATTTTGCCGTTGTCATTCTAAATAAGCCCTTTCTGGTTTTTTCACTAGAGAGGGTTTTGTTTTTGTGTCACGATACCGGTTTCATTTCGACTCAAAAAGGACTGCTTTGATATGAGTTTCACTCCGGTAAAAACGGCTGTTATTGGTTACGGCTTTTCTGCAAAAACCTTTCATCTTCCATTTATCAAAGCGCTGCCTGAGCTAGAGTTGTCAGCCATTAGCTCTAGTCAGCAGGCAAGTGTCGAAGCGGATTGGCCACAGGCGCAGTGGTTTGGCGATGCGAATGCGCTGTTAGATAACAGTGATGCAGAGCTGGTTATCATTACCGCGCCAAACGATGTACATTATTCACTTGCTAAGCGCGCTTTACAAAATGGTAAACATGTTATCGTTGAGAAACCGTTTGTTACTCGCGTTGAAGACGGCAAAGAGCTGATCGCTCTCGCTGAAGAAAAAGGGCTTGTGCTGAGCGTATTTCATAACCGTCGTTGGGATGGTGACTTTCTCTCGCTGAAAAAACTGCTTGATGAAGCACAACTGGGCGAGGTGAAATTGTTTGAATCTCACTTTGATCGCTATCGCCCTGAAGTCCGTCAACGTTGGAGAGAAATGGCAACCGATGGTGGCGGTATTCTGTTTGATTTAGCTCCGCACTTGCTAGACCAAGCGCTTATGCTGTTCGGTATGCCTGAAGCAATTAACGCTCAATGCCGCATTATGCGCCCAGGTTCGACTACCAATGATTACTTCAATCTTATCCTCCATTACCCACAACATTTGGTTCATTTGCATGGCAACTTGTATAGCCCTGAGCCGAACTTGCGTTATAAGGTGTTAGGTACTTTGGGTAAATATGAAAAGTATGGGTTAGATCCACAAGAAGCGTGCTTGAAAGAAGGTGTTGAACCTAATTCAGCAGGGTGGGCGCAAGAAGACCCTTCGGCTTACGGTAAACTCTATTTAGAAAGTGAGTCTCATATTATTACCACTGAGCACGGTTGTTACGAGATGTATTTCAAAGGCGTTGCATCAGCCATTCGTCTTGGTACTGAAAACCCAGTTCATGCTTCGGAATCGCTAAAAAACATCATGTTGATTCAAATGGCGATGGAAAGTAGCGCAACAGGTCAAACGTTAAAGGTGGATTTATGAGTTACACCTTAGAGAGTCTTGTAGAACAAGAACGCGAGTTGCAACTGAAATACTTCAATCAAGATGTCGCCTGGCAATTAGGCTGTTGCATTAAGGCACTCGCAGAACAAAAAGGCGCTGCTATATCGATAGAAGTGTTTGGCTTTGGGCAAACGTTATTTCAATTTTGCATGTTGGGCTCAAGTGCCGACCAACTGGACTGGATTCGACGTAAGCGCAATTCGGTGCTGTGTTATGGCAAAAGCACTTACTATTTGTCGCTCTACAATGAGGGAAAAAAGCGAGAATTTGAAACTCAGCCACATATTGACCCGAATGAATACTGTGCTCACGGCGGCTCATTCCCAATCCGCATCAAGGGTTCTGGTTTAGTGGGAGCGGTAACGGCATCTGGGCTGGCCTCGTTGGAAGATCACGAATTGGTTACCGAAGCTTTGAAACAAGCGCTGGAATCTCAAAAAGCACTATAAGTACTGAGAACGACAAGGAGGTCGTGAATTATGTCTCAAACCTCTAAAACGAAGAATTGAAGCTCTTGCAAACATCGATTTTCAACATCTCGATTCTGAAGAAATAAAACAGCATGTGCTGGATCTAAAATCAATGTAGATAAGGGTGTGTATGCGTAACGAACTGATACTACTTCATTTGAGATTTTATACCATTCTAGCTAAAAATATGATCAGATTGACCATCGGTGGCACAGCGAATGAGCGTCGAACGCAAACACGCATAAACCCTTCCATGGGGCTCCGCCGAGCCATTCATGGCTCGGAGGGTTTGCTTATCGACACCCATTCACTGATCAGAAATTTTTCTAGAACGGTATTATACAGCTCTCGCTTATTCCATGACTTAAGGTTAAAAATTAATGCCAGCTATGATTGCTGGCATTGGTAAATAAATCTGCTTAGTTTTATTTATTGCTGAGCCAGTTTTTGATTTTCGCCTGTCGGCAACCAAAAGGAAATAATGGTCGTTAATGCTAAGAAGGCAAAGGATACCCACAGACAGGCTGAGAACCCCCACATTTGGAACACCCATCCAGATAGAACCGTCCCTATCAAGCGTCCCATTGCGTTTGCCATGTAGTAGAAACCGACATCCAGAGAAACGCCATCGTCCTTGGCATAGCTGACGATTAAGTACGAGTGCAAAGACGAGTTAACCGCAAACACAGCACCAAAAATCATCAGTCCAACGACAATCACCAATTCTGGGTGCCATTGCTGCTGCACACTGTAAGCAATTACGCCAGTCACTACAGACAATACCAACGCCCACACTATCGCGGCTTTACCATCTGGAGTATGCCCCGATTTACTGCCTGTTATCTTTGGTGCAATCCCTTGAATGATACCGTAACCGATAACCCAAATAGCCAGGAATCCACCGACGGCGCTATGATCCCATCCAAACACAGATCCCAGATAAATAGGCAGTGCAATCACAAACCAAACGTCACGCGCACCGAACAAAAACATACGAGCAGCAGATAGAATGTTAACGCTGCTAGATTTGGAGAAAATCTCAGAGAACTTAGGTTTATTTTTCGCTTTGCCCAGATCGGATTTAAGGCTAATCACGCTGCCGATAAAGACCAGTAAAAGAACACCAGCCATCGCAGCTACCGCATATTGGAAGCCAATCATCGATAACAACGCACCACCTAAGAAAAATCCTGCACCTTTTAGCGCGTTTTTAGAGCCTGTAAGTATGGCAATCCACTTATACAATGCTCCTTGCGCATTCTCTGGCACCAAGGCCTTGATGGAGCTTTTCGCACTCATTTTGTTTAGGTCTTTGGCAATACCTGACAAGGCTTGTGCCGCCATGACCCATGGAATTGAGAGCCAACTTGCGGGAACAGCCAGCATTGACAGAGCGATAATTTGCATTCCCAAGCCAATATTCATCGTTCGGTTCAAACCAAGACGAGCGCCTAGCCAGCCACCGATGAGGTTCGTGACAACGCCAAAGAATTCATAAAAAAGAAACAGGGAGGCGATCTCTAAGGTTGAATACCCCAAGTCATAAAAATAGAGCACCACCAACATGCGTAGTGCGCCATCGGTAATGGTGAAGTTCCAATAGTTAAATGTGACCAACATGTACTGACGGACATTTTGGTTGAACTTAGACAACATATTTACTCTCTTTAAAAAGAGCCGCCTAAGGCAGCCCTTGAAGGCTTTTATTGATTAGCAAATTGGTGGATGTACTCAACTTGTACATCTTTGGTAAACGCGCCAGGTCTTAATGACTGGACATGAGTGATGATTTCTTGCAACTCCCAGCCTTTCTCGAGCAAGAGATGGGCAGCAAGCAAACCAGTACGTCCCGATCCCCCCATACAATGCATCGCTATCTTTTCGCCATTGGCGAGGGCTTTATGCAAAGATGGTGATAAGTGCTTCCAGCGAGCCAGGAACGCTTCATTTGGTGCGCAGTCATCTTCTATTGGTGCATGGAACCATTGCAAGCCTGCTTGCTCAACAAGGTCTGGCAAGTCACCAACGCCTTTTTCTTGCATCTCATGAGTGCTCAGTGCCGTAACCACGACGGTTACACCTTGAGACTTGAGTTGTTCAATGCTGGCGCTCAGCGACGCTTCTTTAGTGCCAGGACAAGGAGTCAGTATTAACGCTGCGTTATTGTCTTCAACAGGCAGTTCCCACGTAGGATGTGTCATTTGTTCGCTTCCTTATGCTAGGCCGACTTTACGAACAAGTTCTGCGGTACGAGTTGCGTAACCCATTTCGTTGTCATACCACGCATAGATTTTCACCATACGTTTGCCAACAACCATGGTTGATTGCGCATCCACAATCGTTGAACGCTGGTCGCCTTTGTAATCAATAGAAACAAGAGGGCGCTCTTCGAAACCAAGTATGCCTTTCAGCTCATTCTGCGAAGCTTCTTTAAGTAAATCGTTCACCTCTTCAGCCGTGGTGTCACGCTTAACATCAAAAATAATGTCGGTTAATGAGGCATTAGCTAACGGCACGCGCACGGCGTGACCATCAATTTTGCCTTTAAGCTCAGGGAAAATTTCGATAATCGCTTTCGCAGAGCCTGTAGTTGTTGGGATCAAACTCATACCACAAGCACGCGCACGGCGAAGGTCTTTATGCGGAGCATCGAGAATAGTTTGGGTGTTAGTGAGGTCGTGGATAGTTGTAAATGACGACTGCTCAATACCGAGCTTCTCATGAATCACTTTAACCACAGGTGCAATGCAGTTGGTAGTACAAGAGGCTGCGGTCACAATTTGGTGTTTTTCTGGATCAAAAATGTGGTCGTTAACACCAACAACAATGTTAGCAATTCCATCTTCTTTTACTGGAGCGGAAACCACCACGCGTTTAACACCTTGTGCCAGATACTGATTCAGGAACTCAGATTTACGGTGTTTACCCGTTGCCTCGATCACCACATCACAACCAGACCAATCTACCGCATCAATGGCTTTTTCTTGTGAGGTTGCAATGGTTTTTCCATTGATGACAATTGCGTTATCTTCACTCGTCACTTCGTGCTGCCAGCGACCTTGCACTGAGTCAAACTCAAGCAGATGCGCTAAGGTTGCCGCATCACCTGCCACATCATTAATCTGAACGAACTCGATTTCAGGCCAATCAAACGACGCTCTCAGCGCCAAACGTCCAATACGACCAAATCCATTAATTCCTACTTTGATAGACATCTTAATTTTTCCTTTAAACACAACATTCTGGGCGAGATTTCATCTCGGATAAGCGTTGAATATCTTGCTGGTATTTTGCTTTCAGGCAGTTAGAGTCAACTAACCCTTGGATCTGTTTTCTCATCCAACCAGGAAGCTGATCCGATAAACGGTAGAAAATCCACTGCCCTTGACGGGTATCAACCACCACACCACTTGAACGGAGTAATGCAAGGTGGCGAGAAATCTTGGGCTGGCTTTCGTTAAGGGCTTCTGTCAACTCCCCGACACAGACCTTTTCTTCACGGGCAATCATTAACAAGCAACGAACACGCGTTTCATCTGAAAGTAATTTAAAAAATTGATGAGGTAGCATACGAATATACCAATATATGTATTTGCATATATATTAAGGCGCAAAAGAAAGTTTATCTAGAAGTAAAATACGATGTCATAAAAAATTCATAACGCTACTTTTAAGCTAGGATGTTGGTTACCTAGCTTAAAAGAAAATAGCTATCTATTTTTTTAACCAATCTAAAATTGCTTCAGACTTTGGAATACCTCCTGCGTGAACCACGACCTCATCCATGACGACTCCTGGCGTAGACATCACACCATAATTCATAATCGTTTCAAGGTCGGTCACCTTTTCAACCGAAACATCAATGCCTTGATCCGCTGCGATTTTCTCAATCAATTTAGCGGTATTAACGCAGTTAGCACAACCTGAACCTAATACTTTAAATACTTTCATGTTTATCTCCTAAAGTTGCCAGAACGGTAAGTTAAATATCCACCCCATAACAGTAAACGCTGTTAGCAGCAGACCAAAAAGAAGTCCCAGTAAGCGCCATTGCATCACTTGTTTTAGCATGACGAATTCAGGGACACTTGCAGCGACAGTGCTCATACAAAACGCTAATGTCGTACCAATGGGAAGACCATTTCTCAGTAAACTCTCCATGATGGGGATCACACCAGTCGCATTAGAATACAAAGGGATACCAATGAATACGGAAGCTGGAACAGACCACCACTGACCCGCTCCTAAGTGGGCTTCTATCCAGCCATCGGGTACAAAACCATGCAAGCCCGCGCCTATGCCCACACCAATAAACACCCACTTCCAAACTCGACCGATGATTTCAACCATTTCTTGTTTGGCGAACTGATGTCGATATGAAAGCGTGATTGCAGACTCTTCGTTACTAACGTTCAGATTATTTTGATTATGTTGTTGGGCTTGAGCTTTTTGCATGGCTTTTGCGGCAAATGGCTGTAACCAACGTTCTGCCCCTATTAAATCGAGCAACCAGCCACTTAGTATCCCAATAAGCATCCCTATCAGCACATACATGATGGTGAATTTCCATCCCAGTAGACTAAACAGAAGCAATACTGCGATTTCATTGATCAATGGCGAGGTAATCAGAAATGCCATGGTGATCCCAAGCGGGATACCTGCGGAGGTAAAGCCAAGAAAAACGGGAATGCTTGAACATGAGCAGAATGGGGTGATCGCCCCGAAAACACTCCCCATCACATAGCCAAAAAGACGGCGCTTGCCTGCAAGATAGTAGCGCACTTTTTCAACATTTAAAGAAGCGCGAAACAAAGCAATGACGTAAATCATGACGACCAGCAACACCATGATTTTACTCGTGTCTTCTATAAAAAAGTGGATAGCATCTGCCAGCTTAGTACCTTGCTGCATAGCAAATAGCTGGTAGGTCATCCAATCAGCAAGATGGGTAAAGACTGCAAACATATCGGCTCCTTCAACCTCGTGATTTAACTCTTTATGACTAAGACGAAGTTTGAGGTGAAAGGATGCAAAGAATTTTAAAAATATTTACTTTACTGGAATGGTCTGGTTCCCGATTCGATTTAATCTCGTGTTATTCTTGATAAAAGCAACAAACTCGCTGCTGTTCGTCAAAACGTATATGGCATTGCGTTTGCAGAACACCTTTTAGTTTGTGTCGAGCTCGTTGAATGCGAGATTTGGTTGCCACTAAAGTCAGTCCATTTTGCTCGGCAAATTGTTGTTGAGTAAGACCTTGTAGGTCACACTGTTTGATAATTTCGCTTTCAGGCTCAGTCAGTTTTGATAGCGCTTTAGGCAGGCATTGCGCAAGGCTATCGACGGCGGGGAGTTCATACTCTTCCAATATCGGCTCATTATCACTCACAACCTGAACTTGTTCTTGATTCGCCTTACGTTGCTTATCAATGAGCATATTCCGTGCTACCCGATATAGCCAAGCCCTTTGGTTTTGAATATCGCAAAACGCTTGCTTCTGCTGTAATGCCTTTAAGAAGGTATCTTGTAGTAAGTCAAAGCTCAGATCAGGATCACCCGTTTGCTTCAGTAGCCAATAGTAAAGTTCGGACTCGGAAAGATGCCATGTCTCGATGAGACATGGCACTGCTGACGTTTGTTTCGAAATACTGCGCTTATTAGGCATAATATTTACGCTTCATTCTCAAGGCGACGTTAACCAACGCGATTAAGACTGGCACTTCTACCAAAGGTCCAATCACACCAGCAAATGCTTGATCTGAGTTTAACCCAAATACAGCGATGGATACGGCGATAGCCAGTTCAAAGTTGTTACCTGATGAAGTAAAGGCGATAGAAGCATTTTGGTCGTAAGGAATACCCATACGTTTACCGATGTAGAAGCTCGCAAAAAACATCACCATAAAATAGATGATAAGTGGCACTGCAATACGGAATACATCCATCGGTAACTCAATGATCATTTCACCCTTCAGACTAAACATCAAAACGATGGTTGCCAAAAGTGCAATCAGGGTAATTGGTGAAATACGAGGGATAAAGACTTCGTTGTACCACTGTTCACCTTTTGTTGAGACTAATAGTTTACGGCTTAAGAAACCCGCTAAGAAAGGGATACCTAAATAAATTAAGACGCTTTGCGCAATATCCCAGATAGTGATGTCAACAACGAAACTTTCAAGACCAAAGTAAGGGGGCAAAACAGTAATAAACAGCCATGCCATAAAACTGTACGTGACAATCTGAAACGCGCTATTTAAGGCAACTAAGGTTGCTCCGTACTCTTTGTTTCCGTCGCTGATGTCATTCCACACCAACACCATTGCGATGCATCGAGCAAGGCCGATCAGAATAAGTCCCACCATATAGCCAGGTTGATCGCGTAAGAAAATGATGGCCAAAATGAACATCAAAATTGGTCCCACGAGCCAGTTCATCACTAAAGAAAGCGTTATCGCGCGTTTATCTCGGGTTACCTCACCTAAAAGACTATAGTTCACTTTCGCCAATGGCGGGTACATCATTAAGATTAAGCCAATGGCTAGTGGGATATTGGTTGAACCAACAGATAGGCTTTCGTTCCACTGAGCGACTTGAGGAAATAACACGCCAATCCCGACACCAACTGCCATTGCAAGAAAAATCCACACGGTTAAGTATCGATCAAGAAAACTCATTTTTTCAGATGCGCTGGTATCGACACAGCTTGAGACATTACTCATACAAACCTCTTTAGTTTGAAATTGATAACCCAACGGAATATAAACATTATTTGTTCACTGCATTCGAACATGACTTGCCTTTGATGAACTGCAACTCTGGCTCGATAAATGTCAAATTATGCTTGAGGGTGATCTCCAGTACTTGCTTAACCCAAGGAGCAAGCGTGGGATTGATTCGGTAGTAAACCCACTTACCACGTCGTTCATCCAGAACAACCCCGTGCTTTCGTAATTCGGCAAGATGCCGAGAGACTTTGGGTTGACTGAGATTAAGTGCTTCCATGAGATCACAGACACACAACTCTCCTTGCTTCTGCATTAAAAGCAGAGACTTGAGCCGAGTTTCTTCAGAAAGTGCTTTGTAAAGAAGGATTGGATCGAACATAGGAACTATTCAGCACTGTAAAACATACGAAATATCATATATCTCATTTTCCATATGTGTCAATTTTTCAATTAAACAGTACTTCTGAGAAGTAAGTTAGAGTAGGAAAAGTAAGTCGATAACAAATGGTTGTCTTAATATTGAGGCGGAAATGGGGACACCTAAGTTAGTGCTTGCTCACACCTCTCAAATTGAAATGTCTTAATAGTTAGAGAAATCAGCGTTGTTATACCGTTCTAAATAAAAATATGATCAGATTGGACATCGGTGGAACAGTAAATGGCTATCGAACGCAAACACGCCCTTATTTTTTATAAGAATGTCCTTCTATGGGGCTCCGCCGAGACATCCATGGCTCGGAGGGTTTGCTTATCGACACCCATTCACTGATCAGAAATTTTTCTAGAACGATATTATATTTTGATAACGGCAAATATGTTACTCAATACAGAGATGGGAAACTGTATTACCTATCAATCAATTTATTGAATTTGCTGATATTTTTAACAACACTCTCAGTTATATAAAATATATTCATGGTCACAGATTCATGCACTGCCATTGCTCCATAAGGTATTGATAGGCTTATGGAGCAATGCTGTGATTCGACTTGCTAGAAATACAATCAGTTCAGCGGTGCTTGGTTCAGTTGTGCTTGCTGCATTTCTGATAAGCCACCACCGTTGTGGATATTGATGAAGCCTTGCTGAACGAGCGATTGCATTGCCATGCTTGAACGATTGCCACTGCGGCAGTAAACGACAATTGAGCTGTCTTTAGCGATGTGCGCAAAGCCCGTTTCTACCGTATCTAATGGAACATTAATCGCGTTATCAAGGTGTCCTTGAGCGAATTCTTCCGGGGTTCTCACATCAACAACCAGTGCGCCACTTTCAATCAGTTCCCAAGCTGCGTCTGCTCGCTGTGATGCCAAAGCTGAACCTGCTGGCAACGCCATTGCGCCACCTAAAAGTAAACTTAATAGCTTTTTCCACATAACCTGACATCTCCTTGGTGGATATATCCTACTGAACTCATTATTAACGCAATTTTCCAAGTTAGACAATAAAAACCTCAAGCGCTTTTGCACGCTCATTCGAGCATCTAAATAGCAGCCTTGGATCTCATTATTATAACTTTGAGCTGGTGTGTGAAAGCGCGTTATTTTCCCATATTCTTATTTTTAAGTGAGATTTTTTTTACCAGCTTGCAAGAGTCTGCCTATCTTTATCTCAGTAACGTATTAGAGATGATTTATTGCAGTTTTATTTCAATGTTTATATGAAGTGTTTGAACAAGTTAGGTTATGCTTATTACATCACTTTCTCATGTGAAGTAAGGAACACCGTAGGTGAAAATCGCGTCAATTGCTCAATGGATGCCTGGTCTCAATCAGTTTAAACACTATGACCGAACTTGGTTTAAAGATGACTTGCGCGCAGCTCTGTCGGTTGTTGCAGTAGCGCTGCCCGTTGCTATTGCTTATGCGCAGTTAACGGGAGTCTCAGCGATTGTCGGGTTATATTCCTGTGTGCTTCCTATGTTGGTGTATGCTCTATTTGGCACTTCTCGTCAGTTGATCATTGGTCCTGATGCCGCAACTTGTGCGGTTATTGCTGCGGTGGTTACGCCTTTAGCCGCAGGTGACGCGACTAAGCATTGGCAGCTAGTCATGACCATGACGGCGATGACTGGCATTTGGTGTATTTTAGCCAGCCGTTTCAAGCTAGGTGTTCTGGCTGATTTCCTATCAAGACCGATCTTGCTAGGGTTGTTAAATGGTGTGGCATTGACCATTATTGTCGGTCAGTTTGCGAAGATATTCGGTTTAAAATTCGAGCAGCGTTACCTATTGGAACGATTGTACGAAACGCCTTCACTGTTGATGAGTCTTCATTGGCAAACTTTGATGATCAGTACCACAACTGTGGTTGTGTATTTGGCTTCCAAGCGCTTTCGACCTCAATGGCCAGCAGCCATGTTTGCGATTTTCATTACTGGTGTGATGGTTTGGCTGATGAAGCTAGATACTGTCGGTGTTCAAGTGGTGGGCGTTATTCAAGGTGGGTTGCCAGCCTTTCAGACCCCGACATTTGATATTGGTGTTTCCCGTGAACTTGTGGTTCCTGCGCTTAACTTAGCGGTAGTAAGCTTTGTGAGTATGATGTTGACTGCCCGTAGTTTTGCCGCGAAAAACGGCTATGATATCGATGCAGACAAAGAATTTCAGGCATTAGGCTTAGCTAATCTCGCCTCTGCATTTTCACAAGGTTTTGCTATTAGTGGCGCAGATTCTCGTACGGCGGTCAATGATGCAAACGGCGGAAAATCACAACTGGTTTCAGTGATTGCAGCGCTGTGTATCGGCGCAATAGCGATATTTGCCTATCAACCTTTGCAGTACATACCTATCGCGGCATTGGGTGTGGTGTTGATTATTGCTTCAACTTCTCTGCTTGATCTAAAAGGGGTTTGGCAGCTAAAAACACGTAACAAAGATGCATTTTATCTTGCTTCAATCACTTTGGTGTCGGTGCTCGTTATCGGTGTTATTCCGGGCATCACATTAGCGGTACTATTGGGTCTATTCCAATTTTTGCGTGTGGTTATGCGCCCAAGGGACCAAGTCTTAGGCTTAGATAAAAAAGGTACGGTACGTTCGATTGATCCTTCAGGCAAAGCGACAGCGATTCCGGGTTTGATCATTTATCGTTTTAACTCTCCACTTACATACTTTAACGCGCCGTACTTTAAGCGCCGTTTATTAGAGCTTTCAGAAGCGGGTGGCAGTGACGTTGTGTGTGTGGTGGTCGATGCGGTCTCCAGTTTTACCCATTTGGATCTCAGTGTGATGGCGATGTTGGGCGATGTTCAGACGATTCTGAAAAAACGAGGCATTCGTTTAGTCATCGCAGGACGAAAACGTAGTATGCGTAAGTGGTGTGATTTAACCGGAGTGTCTGTTGGTGATGGTGGTGTCGTGCTTCGTGCTGATCTCTATTTAGCGATTAAGCTCAGCGGTTGTTATCAAGAGGCGGTTCAGGAAGGTCAGGTACCACCGGTGCAGAAAGAAGACGATCCAAACGAGAATACCACCAATGTTATGCCGGAAGTGGCTTAACTATACCCTTCCTATTTGAAGCTGCAGCGCTTTATGTTTTGATATGGGGCTGCGTTCGTTCACCCCAATCGCATAGTTATCTATGTTCATGGGGATTCACTCACTTGCCGCCTACCTGCAACTTCAAGTAGTTTGGGTATATTCATTTGCTTTATATCGGTAGCAGCTATTGTATTGAATGGATTAAAAATCAGCATCGACTTGGAAGTGCATACGCTGTTTTGTGTAGGGATGATCAAAGCTTAGACTCTCAGCATGCAGATGAAGACGGGTATTTTTGCTTCCGTATAAGTCATCTCCAACAATCGCCATGTTTAATCCATCTGTGTGGGCACAATGGACACGAAGTTGATGGGTTCGCCCTGTTTTTGGATAGAGGTAGACTCGGCTTTGTCCATTTTCAGTGCTGATTTTCTGCCAGAAAGTTTCTGCGTGTTTACCGTGTTGGTGGCAAACCATTTGGCGAGGTCGGTCATCTAAATCACCACGCAGAGGAAGCGTGATTTCACCTGAATCAGCCATCAGTTCGCCGCTCAATAGTGCTACGTAGCGCTTCTCAACGCCACGAGTAATAAACTGTTTTTGCAAACTCTTGTTCGCGCGGCGAGTGAGTGCAAACACCAGTATTCCGGATGTTGACATATCCAACCGATGCAGAACAAAAGGGCCTTCCACGTCGATAAACATTGCCTCTAAGCGTGTCAGAACCGAATCTTTGATGTTCACACCGGGTACAGACAAAAACTCAGCGGGTTTGTTGACGACGACAATCGCTTCATCTTGATAGAGGACCTCTATTTCTTTACCGTCAGCGGGATTTTCAAGCAACGGATTGTCATCCAGTTCTATACCCTCAAGCATGTGACCCAATATTGGTTGGCATTTATTATTACATGCTGGGTAATACTTTTTGTGCTGACGGATTTCAGATTTTGGTGAACGTCCCCACCAAAATTCCGCCAATGCAATCGGCTTTAGTTGGTGTGCAAAAGCGTATTGCAACAATTTAGGGGCCGCACATTCGCCAGAACCGGCTGGTGGAATAGGATTTGCTGTGTTTTCAAAGACATCGACCAGCGATTTCTCCTCACCCTGCGGATTTAAAAACTGGTATTGCGAGAACAGCTTTTTCTGTAAAGCCGCGGAAAGTTGCTTACGCTTTTCTTTGAGTTTATCCAACTGATTTTGATGTTGTTCAAGTTCTGCTTGAAGCAGCGCTAACTCGTTGTGCCACTTTTGTTTGAGATACTTTCGTTGATTTTTCTCGGTCACGCTCTGTTGAGCAAGTTGTTCAAACAACGCAGCTACTTCATTTGCAGATAAGTTGGCGGGAGGTGTTTGACGCAGGAATTTGCGATTCTTACGTCCTGCAATCATCAACTGACGATGAGCTTCTATTTGCTGCTCAGCTTGTTTTTGGCAGGTTTGGATGGCATGAGTTAGTTCTGTTGGTCGCAGGGAAGCGTTTAGTTCGCGAACTTGACGATTGATCTCGGCAATCTCATTTGCTTCGACGCGGAAAAAGGTTTCGTCCGCAAAACGATCAAATATCGGTGGAACGAAACGAGGCTGTTGCAGTTTTTCAGCGAGCAGGCCAGAAAACGCAGACAGATAGCCTAATTCACCTCGGAAATTCTGCACCACTAACACGCCAAACATTTTGCCATGAGAATCAGGCTCAAGCTCCGTTAAGCCGAAAGGATGCAACCAGTCAGTTTGAGTCTCAATATGCTGTTGGAGTTCTTGAGCTGCGATCTCACTTAATGGATGTGGTTGATAGCAAAACGGATAAGTAAAACGCTCCGGTAATGTGAATTCAGAGATGTCCGTCTGAAAAGGGGTAAAACAGTGATCGGAGTGCTTCATAATGCCAAAACCTCTTGTTAGGTCAACAGAACCTAGATATCAGCGCGGAATTTTACTGGGTACAGAGGCAAAATTCATCGTTTTATTTTTTATCACAAGTTGGCGTGTTGGCATGGGAGGGGATTGTTGTATTTGCGTGCTAATTGTTCATCAGTTGATTGATATATATAATTGCCCTGTTAGTGAGAGATTAGTCATGTGAGATGTTTTTTAAATGAAATATATTCTGTTGATGGTTTGAGAAAAGCCCTACAAGGATACACGTTGACATTATATTAATATAGTTTGAGTGTTTTTTATTTTGTCATAAATTGATTAATTGTAGTGTTTTAAAGAAGTTAATGAAAATTTTATTCTTGTATTTAAGTCTGATCAAGAGAATCAAAAAAGAGAGCCAACTAATTTTTTGCTCTTTAATAGGCATTTTATATTTTTCAGCAACTCCTGCATTGGCTAATCAAGCGTCGGATTTGACGGCAGCGTGGAGTTCTGATGGGTACTTTCCTATGGTTGATGAAATATCACTTGAAGAATTGGTTCATTTTTCTCTTGCTGAAAGCCCATCGGTGATTGAGGGTTCGTTACAGACAGAAATGGCTGAGGCGATGCTTGATGAAGCAAAAGGCGGATGGCTGCCAAAAGTGTCAGTCAATACAGGAAGATCTTTGCTTGGCAGTAACAACAATACTGATTATGGCTTGCAAGTTAATCAGCTATTGTATGATTTTGGCAAGACGGGGTATCAAATTGATGCTGCTTCTCATAACTTAGTCGTTAATCAATATCAGAAACGAATTATATCTAAAAATATTGTTTTACAAACGGCTCTTTATTATCTGGAAATAAAACGTTTTGAACAACTCATTTTAGCCATGGGTGAAAACATAAGAAACTTAGAGAAACTTCATTCTATGGCATCGTTGCGTGTTAATGCCGGGGTCACTACGCAGTCAGATGTATTGCAGATAAAATCAAGAATATCCTCCATGGAAACTATTCTTATTGGCTATCAAGCAAATCATGATGTTTGGATTACAAAAATTTCTGTCTTATCTGGAGTAGCAGCTAATAGATACCAAGCATTTCAGCATGAAAAATTCGATATTTCATCTTTACAATCAATTCAACTCTCCACTTTGCCTGAAATGTTAATTGCTGAAGCAAATCTTAATGTGGCACAAAATGATTTAAAGGCCGCCCAAAGTGCCAAATTGCCGACCATTGATATGACATTGGATATTAATAAAAAAGATGACACTAGCTCTTCAGATTGGGATAAACAGATATATGTAAATTTAAATTATCCCATATATCAAGGTGGTGTATTGACCGCTCAGGCTAAACAAGCGAGTGCCAGAGTTTCCATCGCTAAGCAGAATTTACAACAAGCTAAGCTGGATATTATTCAATCTTCAAAAATTGCGTTAAGAGAATTTGAGAGCGCAAAACGACTTAAAAATGAAAGTGCTATACAGAACAGTACTGCAAAAAAAGCAAAGGATATTTATCAAGATGAGTATCTGTTGGGAAAGAGAAGTTTGAATGATCTTTTAACAGCAGAGCAAGATTTGGTTCAAGCTATTCAGGCTGAAGTTAACGCCCATTTTGATGGCTTGATGGCCGCGATTAATTATCTTTCCATTCGTGGTGAATTATTAAACGTTATTAAGCACGGCTAACTTGATTAGCCTGTGGTATTAAAAAATTATAAATTCAGGATATATTGTGAAAAAAATTATTAACGTTGTATCAAGAAAAACAAATGACTCAGTTATTCATACGAGCGATAAATTGACCAATATGGCGATATTTATCTCCGAGCCGAGTGTTATCCAGATGAGAGGGACGACCGCTGATGTTGCTAAATATGTCAGACAAGGTAATGAACTTATCATTTATTTTCAAGATGGAACCATAGTTAAACTTCGTAATTATTTTGCCGATTCGGATAGCAGTTCTGAGTTGGTATTTGAATCACAAGGCGAGTTAACTCATGTTGAATTTGATAGCGTTAATATATCCAGTCATGACTTAACGCCTGTCGAACTTGTTGCTCACCAGTCAAATATCGAAAGCATTGCGCCATTTTTTGATGATAGCAGTTTCTTAGACTATGCCTTTGGTATCACCGCCGGGTTATTTGCAGGTATTGGTGGATACATGCTAAACGATGGCAAATCAGAATCGGTCGAAGTAGCTGCACCACAGATAGAAACCGTTTCTAACCCCACTTTTGTCGTACTGGATGATAGTGCTGAGCAAACTTGGGGGATCACCCATGGTGCGGTTACTCATGATACAACACCTCAGTTTTCTGGTACTGGTCACCCAGGTGCAACGATTCAGGTTAAGGATGCCAATGGCAACACTATCGCAAGTGTGATCGTGGGCAGCGATGGCACCTGGAGTGTGACCTTATCAGCACAAGAGTATGACACTCATACATGGTCTATTTTGCAGATTAATGGTAATGACGTGGCTCATGCTGGAGAAATCTCTTTTACCATTGCACCAGAAGTGGCAAGTATCAGTGTTGATATTATCAGCGCCGATAGCACGATTAATTATTCAGAATTATTGGAAGGGATCACGCTTTCAGGGCAAACGGAAGGTCTGCAAGTAGGCACAGAATTGACCGTTGTATGTAATGGCAATACCTATATTGCGACAGTTAGTAGCGATGGTTCATGGAGCACATTAGTTCCAACTAACGATTCTCAGCTTATGTCAGATGGTGAATATACCGTCACGGTAACAGGACAAGATAAAGCCGGTAACGAAATTGTTGGTTCTTATGATCTGACCGTCGATACACTTAAACCTGAAGTGACGATTGACCCTGTGACTGGCGATAACATACTTAACGCATTAGAACTTAATCAGGTGCAAATTGTTAGTGGTACGGCAACGGGTGTTCCTGCAGGAACAAAAGTGCTGGTCAAAATTGGTGATGCTCAATATACCGCTCTTGTCGATGCTTCAGGCCAGTGGAGCGTTGCTCTCTCTTCTATTGCTTCAATCACCACGGTCAATGGCAAATTTAATATCGAAGTTACTGTTGTGGATGTTGCAGGCAACGTCGGCAAAGACGTGCAAGAGGTGCTCATTGATACTGATGCGTCATTGTTAGAGATAAATACTATTGCTGAGGACAATATTCTAAATGCAATTGAAAAAGGTGAAACCTTGTCAATCAGCGGCAGTAGCGGTGGATTTGCAGCAGGCACTATCGTCACAGTGACGCTTAATCATAGAGATTATGAAGCGACAATTGCAAGTGATGGCTCCTGGAGCGTGGACGTCTCTCCTGCAGATTTAGCGCTACTTGGTAATAGCAGTTATCTGGTCTCCGTTAGTGCTACCAATGAGGCCGGCAATATCACTGAAGAGCAAGCAAGCCTAACAGTTGACACAAGTTTACCGACGGTCGTGATTGATACCATTGCAAGTAACGATATTGTTAACGCTGCTGAGATTGTAACAGGGCAAACAATCACAGGTAGTGTGAGTAATGCTAAAACAGGTGATACCGTTGTTATTTTACTTGGTGGTGTACGTTATACCGCAACGGTACAAGACGATCTAACTTGGAGTTTAGATTTATCGTCAGATGTTTTTACTGCATTAGGTGATGGTGAAATAACCATCAATGCTTCGGTCACCAATGAGCGGGGTAATACTGGCAGTGTTGATCATGACATGGTCGTGGATGCCAAATTACCTGGACTACGTGTTGATACGATTGCCGGTGATGATGTCCTTAACAGTATTGAAACTGGTCATGATCTGGTCATTAGCGGTACCAGCACCCACCTGGAAGCAGGCAGCAGTATCACTATTCATGTAAATGGAAAAGATTACGCAGCGACAATACTTGCCAATGGTCGTTGGCAAACCGGTATATCCGCTGCAGATGTAAGTGAATGGCCTGAGGGCTGTGTAGATATTACTGTCGATGGGCTAAGCGGTGCGGATACTGCTGTGAGTATTATTTATCCTGTCACTGTTGACTTGGATGCGTTAGCGATAAGCATTGATCCCATCACTGATGATAATGTCATCAATGCTTTGGAGAAAGGTCAGGAACTGCCGTTGTCGGGAATGACGAGCAACGTAGAAGCGGGCCAAGTGGTCACCATTATTTTAGCTGGACAACGTTATACAGCTGAGGTGGATGGTGATGGACGCTGGAGTGTGAATATTCCGGCTGAACAAGTAGCAATGCTCAAGGATGGCGATCATTCCGTCCAGGTGAGTGTCAGCAACGTTAATGGTAACAGCACTTCTGCTACGCATGAATTTGAAGTAGATACCTTAGCACCGACATTAGTGATCAATACCATTTCAAGCGATGATGTTTTAAATGCCCAAGAGCAGGGCGCAGATCTGATCATCAGTGGTAGTTGTAATGCGGATGCTGGGCAAACCGTGACTGTGGTATTGAATGGCAACGAGTATACTGCCAACGTTGACAATACGGGTAAATGGACACTTGCTGTTCCTGCGGCTGACCTTGATTCGTTAACCGATGGCACTGTTACTGTTAGTGCAACGGTTGCTGATCAATCCGGTAATGAGACCTCCGTGGATCGGGATATCACAGTCGATACCACCGCGCCAGTAGTTACCATTAACACGATTGCCGGTGACAATGTTCTTAATGCATCAGAAGTTAGACAGGCACAGTTTATCAGCGGCACGGCAACGGGGGTCGCTGAAGGTACTCGTGTTACTGTAACCATCAATAATCTTCAAGTGACCACTATTGTCGACGAGTCCGGAAACTGGTCTGTCGGTGTTCCTTCTTCGACGCTATCAACAGCACCCGATGGTGAATTAACGGTTGAAGTCACTGTGATTGACAGTGCAGGAAATTCAGGCAGTGCAACGTCGTCAATAACCATTGATACCGAACCATCGGTCATCGTGATTGATACTTTGGCTCAGGATAATGTGCTTAATGCTATCGAAAAAGGCGAAGCACTTATTGTGAGTGGTAGCAGTGATGAATTGGTAGAAGGAACGGTGGTTACGGTCACACTAAATGGCCAAACATACACCGCCGAGATTGACGCGAATGGTTTGTGGACACTGGCGATCGCTCCTGCTGACTTGGCTTCATTAGTCGATACCGACTATACCCTTACCGCCACAGCCAGTGACGATGTGGGTAACATCGCGAATGCATCGGTTGAGCTTCTGGTGGATACCACTTTACCCACGGTGATCATTAACACCATTGCGGGTGACAATATTATTAATGCTGCAGAAGTGAATGCAGGGCAAACCATTAAAGGTCGGGTTGTCGACGCACAACAAGGCGATACCGTCACGGTTGTTATTGGTGGCAATAGCTATACCGCAGAGGTACAGGCAGATTTGAGTTGGAGTGTGAATATTCCTTCTGACGTTCTGCAAGCTCTTGGGGATGGAAGCCTTACCGTAACGGCTTCAGTGGCGAATGAACAAGGCAATATTGGCTCGGCAGATCTCGACGTGACGATTGATGCCAAACTTCCAGGGCTACGTGTCGATACCATAGCCGGTGATGATGTCATCAATGGGATTGAGCATCAGCAAGCACTGGTGATTAGCGGCAGCAGCAGCGGTTTAACGGTCGGTAGCAACGTCACGATTAAGATTAATGGTGAGCAGTATGCTGCGACGGTATCAGAAGGCGGTAACTGGTCTGTCGGTATTCCTGCTGAAGTCGTTAGTGCGTGGTCTGACGGTGCGTTAGACGTTGTTGTTGAAGGCGTCAGCAGTGCTGGAAACCCGGTCAGTATCAACCATCCTATTACTGTCGATCTGAGCCCAGTTGCGATCAGTGTAGACACTGTGGCAGGTGATGATGTTCTGAATGCGCTTGAAAAAGGCGAGACGTTAGTCATATCAGGCACCACCCTCAATGTAGAAGAGGGGCAAATCGTAACCATTATTTTGGGTGGCAAACAACATACCGCTTCAGTACAAAGTGATGGTAGTTGGAGCGTCAGCGTTGCCGCTAATGATGTCGCCGCGCTCAATGACGGACATCACCATATTGAAGTCAGTGTGAGTAACGTCAATGGTAACGGTGCATCAGCATCTCATGAACTTTCAGTGGATAGCTCTGCTCCGACTTTAACCATCAATACTATAGCCGCCGATGACATCTTAAATGCTATTGAACAAGCCAATAACCTCATCATTAATGGTACAAGCTCAGCGGAAGTCGGTCAGACGGTAACCGTGACGCTAAATGAGCATGAATACACAGCTACGGTTGGTGCGGATAAAAATTGGAGTGTTACTGTCTCTGCTGACGACTTAGCTGCACTTGCTGATGGTCATTTCATCGTAACGGCGACAGTGACCGATAAAGCGGGTAACGCGGTTGAAATTAACCGCGACCTTACGGTTGATACCGTCGCGCCTGTGATCACGATTAATACCGTTGCAGGGGATGACGTCATCAATGCTGAGGAACAAAATCAGCCACTTATCGTGACAGGTAATGTTACCGGAGTGCTAGCCGGCTCTCGTGTAGAAGTTGATATTGATGGCACGAAATTTATCACTATTACTGATGCTGACGGGAATTGGAGTGTTGGTATCCCATCATCGGTTGTGTCTGCGGCATCGGGTGAATCGTTAACGATTACGGCAACCGTGACGGGTGAAGCGGGTAATACACATACTGTAATCAAAGACGTTGCGGTGGAAACCGCGGAACACCCTTTGATTATCCATGATATTGCTGAAGATAATATTCTCAATGCGATTGAAAAAGGTCAGGCGTTGACCATTAGTGGTGAAAGTGAAGGATTAAGTGAAGGTACTGTGGTTACCGTTGAGCTCAATGGTAAAAGCTATACGGCAACCACGGATGCCAGTGGTGCATGGTCATTGGAGATCCAACCTGTTGATTTGGCAGATTTAGGCGATGTCAGTTACACATTGACGGCAAGTGCTACCAATGATGTTGGTAATGCAAGCTCATCACAAACAAGCCTACTGGTTGATACCAGCCTACCAATGGTCGTGATTAATTCGGTCGCTGGTAATAATGTTCTTAATGCCAGCGATGTGGCGGTGGGACAAACCATCAGCGGTATGGTTTCCAATGCAGCGGCTAACGATACAGTTATCGTGACACTTGGTGGTCAAACTTATACAGCAAGCGTCCAAAGTGACTTAAGCTGGAATATTAATGTTCCAACTGAGGTACTCACAGCGTTAGGAAATGGCGAATTAACCATTAATGCTACCGTAACTAATGGTCGTGGCAATACTGGCTCTGCTGAGCATGACATTACCATAGATGTGAACCTACCGGGTTTACGGGTTGATACTGTTTCTGGTGATGATGTCATCAATAGTATCGAACATGGACAAGCGCTTGTTATCACCGGTAGCAGTAGTGATATTCCGGTCGGAAGTAGCGTTACTGTTACGATTAACGGTAAAGATTACAGCGGCACTGTGGTTGCCGGTGGTGACTGGCAAATTGGCATCTCTAGCGCAGATGTGAGTGCTTGGCCTGCGGGTGAAGTGAGCATTGTGGTGAGCGGTGAAAGTAGTGCTGGCAACGGTGTGACGATCACACATCCCATTGTGGTGGATTTGAGTGAGGTTTCCGTCAGCATTGGTACGATTTCTGACGATAATATCCTCAACGCGATGGAAAAAGGTAACGCTCTCACGTTGTCTGGAGAGACTCAGAATGTTGAAGCTGGGCAGACAGTGACCATCACATTAAATGGCAATAAATACACTGCCACGGTAGCGGAAGATGGAAGCTGGACAGTGGATATCCCTGCCGACAAAGTGGCTCTTTTGCAAGACGGCAAAAACCAGGTGACGGTTTCAGTCAGCAATGTAAACGGCAACAGCGGCTCTGCTGAGCAGGAATTTGTCGTTGACAGTGTTACACCACAACTCACGATCAATGATGTCGCGGTTGACAATATGCTGAACGCGGTTGAGCAAGGTAACGCTCTGGTTATTGACGGTACCAGCAGCGCCGAAGCGGGGCAAACGGTCACTATTACGCTGAACGATAAAGTCTACACTGGCTTGGTTGACAATAATGGGCTATGGAGTGTGACGGTTCCTGCGGAAGATTTAGCCTTGCTTAATGATGGGGAAGTCTCTATCTCTGCTGATGTGACGGATAAAGCTGGCAACAGCAGTTCGGCGCAACACGAATTTGTTGTTGATACCACATCGCCAACGCTGACGATCAATGTGGTGGCATTTGATGATGTTATTAACGCAGCAGAATCCACCCAAGGTGGTGTGATTCGCGGTACGGCGGTTGGAGCCAAAGAAGGCAAACTGATTAAAGTGACTTTTGCTGGTCAAACTTATACCAGTGCGGTTGATGAGTTTGGTAACTGGAGCATTGGTGTTCCTGCCTCGGTCGTGTCTCAGTTAGAAGACGGTACATTTACCATTATCGCTAGCGCAATTGATGATGCGGGGAACTCAGTTTCAGTTAGTAAAGACATCGAGGTTAATACGGCATCAGCGTCGATGACTATCAACGACATCGCTACTGATAATGTGTTAAACTCGATTGAAAAAGGCGAGGCATTAACCATCAGTGGCGGTAGCGACGGGCTTAGCGCAGGAACGACTGTTACGGTAAATTTAAACAATAAAAATTATACTGCGACGGTCGAAAATGATGGCTCTTGGAGTGTGACGATTGAGCCATCTGATTTAGCGGCGCTTGGCGATGTGAGCTATACGGTATCTGTCACTGCGACCAATGATATTGGTAACAGCACATTGGTTGAAAGCAGCCTACTTGTGGATACTAGTCTGCCTGTGGTGACTATTTATGCCATTGCCAATGACGACATCATTAACGCAAGTGAAATCGAATCGGTCGTGGTGGTTGCTGGTCATGTGGCCAATGCAAAAGCGGGTGATACGGTGACCATTACCCTTGGCGGGCAAACGTTCACCACCACGGTCGCTGACGATCTCAGTTGGAGTGTTAATGTCCCGAGTGATGTATTAAAAGCGCTCGGTGATGGTGAGTTGACGGTCAAAGCATCGGTGACGAATGAGCACGGTAACACTGGTTCCCATGAGCATGACATTACCATAGATGCGAACTTGCCGAGTGTGCGTGTCAATGTTGTATCTGGTGATGATGTGATTAACAGCATTGAAGCGGAACAGGCACTGATCATTACCGGTAGCAGCCATGGTTTAGCCGAAGGCAGCACCATCACAGTGTTGATCAATGGTCAAACTTACATCACTAATATTCTTGCCGATGGTAGCTGGCAAGCGCCGATATCCGCAGAGGATGTTGCATTATGGGCTGACGGTCATCTTGATATTCAAGTCATAGGCGAAAGTGAAGCTGGTAATGCGGTGAGTATTACCCACCCCATCACAGTGGATTTAAGTGATGTGGCCATCAGTGTGAATGCAGTGACAGCAGATAACATCGTCAATGCAATGGAGCAGGGAACCGATCTTACCATCTCTGGTGCAACGAGAAATGTTGAGAATGGTCAAACGGTTACCATTACTCTTAATGGCAGAACGTACACCGCAATCGTACAAGATGGCACTTGGAGCGTTAATGTTCCGTCTTCCGAAGTTGTACGTTTAGAAGATGGAAACCGTTATCTACAGGTCAATGTTACCAATCAAAACGGCAACGGCGCTTCCGCGACCCATGAATTTGATGTGGATAGTGTTGCGCCAACGTTGACGATCAACACCATAGCCACGGATGACATCATTAATGCTACTGAGCAGGGCAAAGAACTGGTCATTTCTGGTACCAGTAATGCACAAATGGGGCAAGTGGTCACTATTACTGTTAACGGTCAATCTTATACGGGGAGTGTGAACAGTAACGGGCTGTGGAAAGTAACCGTACCGGCAGAAGACTTAGCGACTATTGCTGATGGCAATATTACGGTTGAAGCCAGCATAGAAGATGTAGCGGGTAACAGCACTAGTGCCAGTCGGGAAGTGACGGTGGATACCACTGTGCCAAACGTCACGATTAACAGTGTGACGGATGATAACGTCATTAACAGCATTGAATCTAAAGCTGGCGTCGCTATTTCCGGTACTTCTGATGCTGAGGTTGGCAGTAAAGTCGTTGTTACCTTTAATGACCGCAATTACGAAACGACGATTCAGAGTGATGGTAGCTGGTCAATTGATGTACCGTCTAATCACTTGTCTGGGTTAATGCAAGGCGAGCATGGCATTCAAGTCTCTGTGACCGACAGTGCCGGCAATTCTCATAGTGAATCGACCACGGTCTCTGTGGAAGTGAGCCCACCAACCTTGACTATTGATATCTTTGCACAAGATAACTACGTGAATAGTGCTGAACATGAATTAATGCAGACTATCACCGGGACAAGCGATGCGATCGGCCAGGAAGTCACGGTAACCCTTAATGGGCAAACATATACTGGGATAGTTGGTATCGATGGCACGTGGAGTATCGCGGTTTCGGCTACCGATATGCAGGCATTAGCCGAAGGGCAAAATACCATTACGGCCAGCGTTAATGGCGCATTAGGTAACAACAATACCACGGAGGCGAATTTTGAGGTCGACCTGACAGCGCCAACGGCTGTGATTAATGTCGAGGCGATTACTGATGATACGGGAATAGATACCACCACTGGCGTGTCGGAAATCAACAGTGATTTTCGAACCTCGGACAATCAGTTTACGCTCTCTGGCTCAACCACAGGTACCTTAGCGGCTAATGATATTTTCCAGGTCAGCCTTGATGGTGGTGTAACATGGAGTGACGTTACATTAATCAATGGTAATTGGTCTATTACTAATAGCAGCGCATTGTTGGATGGGTCCTATACCTACTATTTCCGTGTCGTCGATGCTGCGGGGAATGCGGGTAAAGTGGTTTCGAAAACGGTGACTGTGGATACTGAAAATCCAGAGCACACTGTCACGATTTCCGGATATGAAGATAATGTCGGCATTTACCAAAGTGGTGAACTTGGCTTATTTGCTAGCGGCGATTACACCGATGATCAATCTATTTTGCTGAAAGGCACACTGGATAAAGAAATCAGTGCACAATTGGGGGAAACGGGTGTGATCCGTATCTACAATGGTACGACATTATTAGGCGTTGCTACGGTCGATGGTCTGGAATGGAGTTTCCTTGTTGAGGATCTTGCGGAAGGTGCGCATAACTTAACCGCCGTGGTGGTTGATCTGGTGGGTAACGAAGGCAGTTATTCGCAAGAGTTTGTCATTAACGTTGATTTAACTGCACCAACAATCACTGCCAGCATAGATAGCTATGTTGATAATATTGACAGTGCGACTCATGATGCCGCAGTGACATTAGCCAATAACAGCCAAACCAATGACACTTTACCCTTGCTGCAAGGTTCACTTTCTGGCGCTATCTCAGCGACGGATACCGTACGAATTTATGATAGTACCGGAGCGTTCATTGGTACGGCAGTTGTCGATGGCAACAGTTGGTCATTGCAATTAACCACACCGTTAACCGAGGGCGACCACACCTTTACTGTTTTTGTGGTCGATCAAGCGGGTAACCATAGCGCGAGTTCGCCGGACTTTACCCTGACGGTAGATATCACGCCACCGGCACAGACGGTGACTATCGATAGCTATATTGATAATGTCAATAACGGTGATTACCAAACAGGGGAGCATCTATCAGGTAGTCATACCAATGACACCACACCAGAGTTACAAGGTCGTTTAAGTTCGGAGCTGTTAGCCGGTGAAGTGGTGCGTATTTATCAAAACGGTAATTACATTGGTGATGCGACAGTGAATGCCGACTTAACCTGGAGCTATTTAGTTGATAACGAACTGAGCGATGGGAGGTACGATTATACTGCGGTGGTTGCTGATGCTGTGGGTAACGAAGGGGGATGGAGTAACGAACTGAACCTAACAGTGGATACGGTAGCACCAAGCGAAGGCTCTGTTACCGTTGATGCTCTGACGACAGCCGATGCGACCCCAACCATTACCGGTACGGTGCAAGGTATGGCGGAAGGAAACCGTTTACAAGTGCTAGTCAATGGCGTGCTTTATACTCATGGTGTTGATGACGAACTGACAGTGACAGGAACAAGTTGGTCATTAAAAATTCCGGCAAACCATGCGCTTAATGCCAATGGCACCGTGGATATTGCCTACGAAGTTGAAGCGCGAATTGCGGATTTAGCCGGTAACGCGAAACTTGATGCGACCAGTGATGAGCTAGTGGTGTTACGGGATACCACTGTGGTTCGCTCGCCAGGCTTTGATTATCTTGCAGAGCTGCAACCTGAACTATTGATTCGTGGTAATCCGGGAGAGAATGAAAAACTCGTGGTTACCATTAAAAATGCAGCGGGCGATACCGTGGCTACATTTGATAGCTCACTGGGACAAATGACGCAGTTATCAACCGGAAACTGGTCTATTAGCGCAGCTAATTGGGGGGAGACGTTGCTCTCCGCAGGTAAATACACGGCGTTTTCAGAAGTCGTCGTTGCCGATGGTTCCGGTGGGCAAAGCATGGAGCAGCCGATCGAGTTTACTATTGTTGAGCCGGTCATTAACTCTTTGGCTTCCAACCATACTGATAGTCGCTATGATGATAGCAATGCGAAAGTCGTTGCTAACCCTGATGGTGAAAGCTATTGGGTGTTCTGGGCGCAGTCGACATCAACCAGTAACACTCCAACTTATAACTTAATGGCGGAACAGTATGATTCGCAAGGCAATCTGATTGCAGGCAGTACCATCACGGTTGCGACCAATACCGGGCAAACGAATGGCACCAATTTGCAATACATTTCATTGTACGATGTGTATATGAAAGCTGACAGTTCGTTTTCGGTGTTCTATTCACAAGGCTCAACCACCCCTTATCTAGCTAATTATACAGCTTCAGGTGAGTTGATTAGCCGCAACAGTGTACAGTCCAATCAAACCTATGAGCTAACGCCGAGCTATGTTGAATTGGATAACGGTGATTACATTCTGGTTTTCGTTAGTGGTACTGTAGAAAGCTACAATGTGTATTCACAACGTTATAGTGCCGATGGCACTGCACTTGACGCCAACCCTATCGCACTAACTTCCGGCTCGAACCAAGCAAATGGGATGTGTTACATGACATCAACCTATATTGGTCGACCAACAGGCATGTCAAACAGTGGTTTCTGCACGCAAGGGATGGCGTCTGTTGCGGTGGGTGATGGCAAATATGCCGTATTGCATATGAGTGAGCAATCCATTTCGGGCAGCACTATCAGCAATAATGGTGCGACGGGTGGTTTGGATATGCATCTTAAAATTTATGATGCTAATACCGGCAGCTCAACACCGGTTGCTATGACTCTTGCCAATAGCGAAACGGCTGCGATGCAGATTGGTGCTGATTTAGTGCGCTTACACGATGGTTCATTTGTTGCGATTTGGGCATCCAACCACGGTTCATCGGGCACATATGGTACCGGTGATGGATTTGATGTGTATTCGCGCCGCTTTAAGTGGGATGAAAGTACACAATCATTAGTGGCGTTGGATGCGACTGAAAACAGGGTTAATACCTCGCAAGATGGTGTTAACGGCATTTCATATAATGAGATGTCGGTTAACTTTAGCGCGACCGGACTGGTACAAGGCGGATATGTTGTTACTTGGGCAAAAGCGACGGCAAGCAATAAGTCGGAAATCTATGCGCAAACCTATGATGCCGCAGGTAACAAAGTCGGTGGTGAAACCCTGTTGTCGGTGAATAGTCCCAATGTCGATAGTCAACCTTCCGTAACCGCGTTACTCGATGGTGGCTATGTGGTGTCCTGGAACAATCAAACCAATGGTGGTAACTACCATGGCGTCACCACTAACGATATTAAAACCATCATCATTAATCCAGATGGTACTATTCGTGGCGAAGGCGATGACACCATCTATTCTGCCGCTTCGGTAACCATAGCCGAGTCTAATGATGCAACCTTAGCGGGCTCTGAAGGTGTCAATACTCTTGATGGTCGTGGATATTCCGGCGTAACGTTAAATGGTCTTGCCGGCAACGATTACCTAATGATTGATACTCTTAATTTTACGAGTATTGCCGGTGGTATAGGGTTTGATACCTTGCTGTGGGATTCGATTGCCGATCTCGATTTGGCTGCGGTGAGTGATCGTGTACAGGGTATCGAGGCGATTCATCTCGGTGACAATAATGCCAACAAGCTGACTTTAACTTTGGAGTCGGTACAAGGTGCTTCTGATACCACCGATGTACTGGTTGTGTATGGTGGCGATAGCGATTCGCTAGAGTTAACCGATTCCGGCTGGAGTTTGATTGGTGAGCAAATATGGCGCGGTGATATCTACCAAGTCTATGAGAACAACAACAGCACCGAAGCATCACTATGGGTTCAAGATGGTATTACCGTTTACAATAGCGGAGCGAGCTCATTATCTGTGGTGACTTTCAGTCAGGGACTGTTGCGTGGTAGTGATGAAAGTGATGTGATTGATATCACGGCTGAACAACAGATCATCGAGATGGGGAATGGTGGGCAAGATTCGTTATTGTTTAATGTGCTCAACAGTGCTGACAGTTTAGCCGGTCACAGCGAAACCTTAATTAATGGATTTACCGTTGGTAATTATGGGGTGACTATGGATGCTGACCGTATCGATATCAGTGAACTGTTACGAACCAATACCGAGTTTAGTCGCCTTGCTGAAGAGTACGCGAACGGTGACATTGATTTGTCGGCGCTAAAAGATTTTCTTTCGGTAGAACATGATGGTACTAGTACCTCAATTAAAATTGACCGCGATGGTTCGGGAAATAGTTATGAATTGTCTACCTTAGTGACTCTGAATGGTGTTCAAACGGATCTGGAATCATTATTATTAAATAATCAGTTGGTTATTTAATAAATACAATTAATTGATAGGAAAGATAAATAAGGCATAAGTTATTCGCGGAAATACTGTGAATAGCTTATGCCATTGTCATATTGTTTGGTTGTTTATTTTATGAATGATAGTTTAATTATAATTTTTGCTGATGAAACTAACAAAAGATAACTATAAAGATTGGACCAATGTGTTGCAGTGTCTTGCGACGCATTACCGTATGAGTTTTTCTATAGAGAATGTAGAACTACTTATAGAAAATACATTGAATACGAAGCCATTTATAACGTTAGAATATGTAACGAGCAAAATGGACTTTGAGATTCATTATTCTAAAACTGCACTAAAAAGTATCACGCCTTCACGTCTTCCTTTAGTTGTGACTTTCAATGATGGTCAGGTAGCGGTTGTGACTAAAATGGATGCAGAGGGTAACTTCGCGGTTATTTTTGCTGGAGATGGGCAGCTAGAAAGTGTGCTAGAAAAGTCCTTTGTTCAGCAACATATTTCGTCGTGCATTGTTATTCGACCGTGTAACAATATTAAAGATGTGCGGGTCGATGCTTATATTAAGCCCTATAACAAAAATTGGTTTTGGAAAATTGCTTTAGCGGATTGGCGTAAATATATCGACATTATGGTCGCTTCGGTTATTGCCAATGTGCTTGCTTTATCGGGCATGGTCTTTTCTATGCAGATTTATGACCGCGTTGTACCGGCACAATCTGAGTCTACGTTGTGGGTTCTGTTTGCTGGTGTGATGATCGCGATCTTATTTGAATTCACTATGCGGATGATAAGAGCTTACATCTCAGATGTAATTGGCAAAAGGGCAGATTTGCGTGTTTCTGATCACGTCTTTTCACGAGCGCTAAGGATTCGAAATGACGCCCGTCCCAAATCGACCGGAACCTTTATTTCGCAAATTCGAGAGTTGGAATCGGTCAGAGAGTTGATCACCTCAACCACGTTTTCGACTTTGGCGGATCTGCCGTTCTTCCTGTTATTTGTCTCTATTTTGTGGTTTATCGGCGGGCCTCTTGCATGGGTTGTGATGTGCGCTGTGCCACTCATCGTGATTCCAGGGCTTATCGCACAAATTCCTTTGGCAAGGCTGTCAAACGAAGGGATGAGAGAGTCGGCCATAAGAAACGCGACGCTGATTGAATCGGTTCAGGGGATTGATGATATTAAATCAATGCGTGCTGAAGCTCGTTTTCAGAATCAATGGAACCACTCATGTGCGGTGTCCGCATCGGTATCAATGAAGCAACGACTCATTACCAATTTCTTAGTGGTTTGGACACAAGAGTTGCAAACCATGGTTTATGTTTTTGTTTTACTCTGCGGTGCTTACTTAGTCATTAATGGCGACATTACCACCGGGACCTTAGTTGGCGCGTCAATTCTCTCTTCAAGAACGGTGGCTCCACTGGCGCAAGTCACGGGTGTTCTTTCAAGGTGGCAATCGGCAAAAGTGGCGTTGAAAGGTTTGAATGATTTGATGCAAAAGCCATTGGATCAAGCCGAAGGTAAACATTTGGTCCATTTAAGTCATGTGCGTGGTGATTTTGAACTGCAGAATATCTCTGTTAGTTACGATGAAGAAAATTCAGACAGTAGCTTGACTATTCCATCACTGAAAATTTTCCCCGGGGAAAAAATAGCGATTTTGGGGCGTAACGGCTCTGGCAAAAGCACGCTATTGCGTGTGCTCTCAGGAATGCTAAAGCCTCAATCTGGTTCAGTATTATTGGATAAACTGGAATTAAGTTTTATCGATCCGCTAGATGTTCGGCGTGATGTCGGTTTACTTGAACAGTATGCCCATCTCTTTTTTGGTTCAATACGCGACAACGTGGTGATGGGACGTCCTATGGCATCTGATGCCGATATTCAACGAGCATTGAGACTCAGTGGTGCAGAGTCGTGTGTGGCAAAACAAAAAGAGGGCTTGAATCATATCATTCATGAAGGGGGAATAGGTTTATCCGGCGGTGAAAGACAAACTCTGCTGCTCGCCCGCCACTTTATTTGCGACCACAAAATATTATTACTCGATGAGCCAACGTCGATGCTTGATGAAATATCTGAACAAAGGTTAATCAGCGCTATGGAAAGTTGGGTTACTGATAAAACGTTGGTAGTGGCAACTCATCGTCTCTCTATTTTGGGATTGGTTGATCGGATCATTGTGTTAGACAAAGGGCAAATCGTTCTAGATGGTCCCAGAAACACCATTTTGCAACAGCTTCAGTCATCACAACCGTCAACCAATACGCAGTGAACATTATGAACCAATCCAACCTCGACGATTTACAAAGTGCGCGACTCCCTTCTTCATGGTGGGTTATCTGGGGAAGCGTGTTGCTATTTACCGCGTTTTATTTTTGGGCTTCATCGTACAAGTTAGATGAAGTGACCACAGGTCAAGGTACCGTGATTCCATCCGCGCGAGAACAAATTATTCAGTCTCTTGAAGGCGGGATCTTGAGTGAACTCCGAGTACATGAAGGCGATATTGTTGAGCGGGGACAAGAGCTAGCACAACTTGACAGAACGAAGACGGAATCTGTCGTTGAGGAAGCACAATCGAGATTGAATGCTGCTATGGCAAAAGTGGCGCGTCTTAATGCGGAAGTCAATCACACCGAGTTAGTGTTCCCAGAGGAAATAGCCAATCACCAAGAGCTGATTGAACATGAGAGCTATCTTTTTCAGTCCAGAAAGAAAAGTCTGAATGAGACAGTTAAAGGTTTAGAACAAGGAGTATGCTTAATCGAAGAAGAATTGGCGATGACAATTCCTTTAGTTAAAAGAGGCGCAGCAAGTAATGTCGAAGTGTTGAGGCTCAAGCGACAAAAAAATGAACTTGAAAATAAAAAAAATGAAGTCGTAAACCAATATTATGTTAACGGTCGAGAAGAGTTAACCAAAGCCAATGAAGAAATTTTTGCACAACGCTCAATTATTCGCGGTCGTGCCGATTCTTTAACGCGCTTAACCATTTATTCTCCGTCGAAAGCGATTGTCAAAGAAATCGACGTCACAACAATGGGCGGCGTTATCCCTCCCGGAGGGCAATTGATGAGCTTAGTTCCGATTGATGACAACATTCTTATTGAAGTGAAAATTTCACCTAGAGATGTGGCTTTTATTCATCCAGGACAAAAGGCGATTGTCAAAATTACCGCTTATGACTATTCAATATATGGTGGTCTCGAAGGTACAGTCACTATGATTTCACCTGGTACGATAAGGGATGAAGTAAGGCAAGAGCAGCATTTTTATAAAGTATTCGTTAAAACAAACGTGAATTATTTAAAGAATAAACAACAAGAAACTTTCCCTATATTTCCCGGTATGATCGCGGTTGTTGATATAAAAACCGGAAGTAAAACGGTGATTGATTATTTGATTAAACCATTAAATAAAGCGAAAGAGGCATTAAGAGAACGTTAATTAAATTTTAATTTGGCAGATGTTCTTGATGATATATGCCGTAAGTTTTTAACTATTTAAGTTGTATTTGAAGGGAAATAGAATGAATAACAAACATAATGTATTTACTTTGGTGATGCTGAGTATTTTTTCACTCTCGTCGGCTTTCGCTGAATCTGAAAAATTTGCTTATTTTGGTGCCAAAGTTGGTTATAACCTGTTTTCTGGCGATTGTTTCGAAAGCTATACCGAATGTGAGGATGATAGCCTAGGCTATGGTATTTTCGCTGGCTATCAATTTAATTCATGGTTAGCTGCTGAAATTGATGCTGTCGATTATGGCAACTATGATGCGCTTAATCAGACATCTCAGGTTGAAGATGATATTAGAGGTTATGGTTTATCGCTAAAGTTTTCTCAACCTATATGGGATAGCCTTGATGCTTATTTCCGGGTAGGTGGAAGCTATATGAACAGCAACCGTGAAGCAAATAGCCAGAGCGGTTGGAGCCCTGTTGGAGCGTTGGGTGTTGCTTACTACATGACATCGAATTGGGTTCTTCGCCCTGAGTATCAATATATCGCTGATGTTGAGGAACGTGGTGGCCACTTTGCCTCTTTAGGTCTCAGTTATCGTTTTGGTCAAAGTTCAGCTAAACCAAGCACGACCTATGAAATAGAAATTGAGCCGGTAAAACCTGTCGAAGCCGTAAAACCCGTCGAGCAAGCGAAACCCGTGGAACAAGCTAAACCTGTCACTGAATTTGTTTTGCAGGAATCTGCCCCAGAGGTAAATGCTGAAGAAATTTTTGTTTCAGAGCCGATCCTGTTCAGTAACAATAGTTCGATATTGAGTCGAAAAGCTAAAGCTGAACTCCAGCGATTGGCTGAATTTGTCAAAGATAAACAGAACACAAAAGTATGGTTGGAAGGCTATACAGACAACATTGGCTCGTCTCATTACAACCAATGGTTATCAAAGCGCCGTGCCCATTCGGCGGGAAGTTTTCTCGATAGCTTAGGTGTTAAGAATATCTATATGAAAGGTAAAGGTGTTGCGCGACCTGGCGTTAAAGCAAAAAGCGCACAGGATCGAAAAGTTATGGTGATTGTTACGCTAAATAATACCGAGTTAGAGCATTTCTAACCGGTTGTGATACTTTGAGCCACTCCCCTAAGGGGAGTGGTGTCTAGTATCATTTTAGGCATCAGTTCAAAGCGTAACTGTTCCCAAACAATGAAATCGCTATATCAGCTTTGTCAATTCCAACAACTATCTGATTTCATTGATTATAGCTGCATCTATACTATCTTGATTGTAAATACGAGTAGAACCATCCTGCATTTGAATTGTGAAATCCATATCTTTGTTGTCAAATAAATCGGTTATGTCACCTGTGATACTTTTAACGTCTGTTAGCTGGATGAAAGAATTAGGACCAAAAGTCCACAAAATGGCTGTGCCGTCTTTGCGTAGAGCTGCAAACGCCCGACCAATACTATAGATGGAATCTATATCGGTCAGTTGAATATCAAGAGCTGATGAATCTTGTCCTCTATCATAGTGAACATTTCCCCACACTTTCACCGTACCGTCGTATTTAAGAGCTGCGTAACCGAAACGGGTGGCTTTTATATCAACATAATCTTTAGATGTTACAAAGGGTTCAAGGCCATGCAGATCACCCCAAGTTACAATTGAACCGTCTTTTCTCATTGCCGCAAAGCTATTTGCTGCATAGGTTATTTTTTCTACATTGATGAGATCACCTTGGACACTAGATGCATCTCCGCCTCGGTGTTTATCTCCCCACGCAACAACCGAACCATCTGCTTTAAGTGCCGCAAAGGCATCAATAGCCGGGAAAATGGTTTTAACCTTTTTTAGTTCTGCTTGTACAGATGAGCTATCGCCGCCTAAATCTTCATCTCCCCAGGTAACCACAGTTCCATCATGCATAAGCGCAGCGTATGCGCTGCCTCCATAGGTAGCGTAGAGTTGGTTTGCATTGTTTAATCCATGCCAAATTGGCATATCATTTAATCTACGTATCTTACCTAGACGGGTCCTTCCCCAACTGTGGGCAACGGTTCCGTCTTTTTTCAATAACGCAAACTCATGAGAAGCATAGGGACCAATTAGTGTTTTAATGCTGTTTCTATCAATCGGTGACAGCAAATTAGGTGCACTAGTCGAAATCGCTTTTCCCGACTTTTTTATATTAGACACTCTATAAGGCATAGCTTTGTGCTGAATATATCGACATGACTCTACTAAACTGCTATTAGCCAGAACAAATTGTGTTCCATCGAAAACCCAGCGCTCTTCTTCCAACCAACACTCTTGTGTATCACGCCTAACAATGATTTTACCATCTTGATAATCACTCCCATCGATATCCAATAGCGTCGCTTGATAATTTTTATCAATAAGCCAGAATTTTTTACTACTAAGGCTATATAAGCAATCCATTGCCGCGAGTTGATAATCGTTACCCAAATCTGCCAAATATAATTGATATCGTCCTTTAACATTACAGCTATTACCCCATACGTGATCAATATGAGTATGAGTCGATGGTGTATAAGCAAGCACATCGTATAATATTTGGTAATTGAACAACGGCTCTTTAGAGCTAACAGGATTTAAAGAGCCGATTGCTGCGCGATTGATGATGGTCGGGGCTAATTGGGGGTGTTTGACTAATGATTCTGATTTAGAGCCTTTATCAATAATTGCAGAAGGAGTACCAACTCGTTGCTGAAACTCGTCCATTTTGCGAAATATGGATGTTGCACCTTTATCCGATAGATAACTTATTCCTGAAAATAAACGCCCACTATCAGTATAAGAGAAGTAAAATTTGTAAATCGAATTTTGCCTTACTACCGATAACATTGCGGCAATTTGTTCATCGTTTAGTTGCCCGTTGTCTGCGATATCAAAATATTGACTCGTTTGACTGCCACTGTTATCACTCTCTACATAGAGTTTCACATTTTCTGGTATTGATTCTTCACCATCTTCCCATATATGCCATAAAATACTGGCTGTTATTGGCTTATTAGAACCTGCTTCGCGAGTAAATGTTACCGTCAAAGGGCGTTCTGAAGTGCATTCCCAGCCCTCATTACGAGATGCGATAGACAGTTCACATCGACGTATATCTAACTGCGTAGAATAACCTGTAGCACGACAGGTACCAGTGTTATCACAGACTAAAAACCAATCTTTATTTTGAAACCGCATAGGTTCGAAAGCAGCAGTAGCAAAGGAAAGTGGCAGCAACGTAACAATACATACCAAGGTTTTTAGTTTCATGGTAAAGCCTATTGATGAAGACAAAAAGTTATAAGCGCAATATAGCAAAGAGAAAAGATATTCAATTAGCATGTAATGATGGTGAAGTGCCCCAGTGCACATCAAACACTGAGGTTAATAGCGATTGATTTAATAATTGTTGTGAGGTGCTAATACTAGATGTATCAATATAGCGTATTGTAAAACGTTATATTCACTTACAATGGCAAAACGATGATAACCAAGAAAACATCAGCACTCATCATTGATAGTGTTCCTATGATTCAGCAGTCGCTAGAGAAAATCCTAAATACAAATAACCAATTTGAGCAAATATTCATTGCAGATAATAATGTAACAGCAATGAAAGTAATAAAAGAACAGGATGTTAATTTAATTATTCTAGATTCTCAGCAACAAGGTTTCGATGGTTTAGATTTTCTACGTCGAATTAAAGCAAGCACTTATGATGGAAAAATACTGTTTATATCCAGTAGCGAACATTATTTTTACGAAAGTGCGGCTCAAAGAATGGGTGCTGATGGCTTTATATTAAAAACAGAGAAGATAGAGACAATACAGCACGCGATTTCTCATGTTATGTCCGGTTATAGTTTATTTAAAAATTATTGTCATAAGCCGTTACCAACGCTGTCACAACGAGAGATCATTGTATATGGCTATTTAATCAATGGCGTATCTAACAAAAATATCGCTAAGATACTTTCCATCAGTCATAAAACCGTAAGCACATACCGAAGCCGTATATTGCAAAAATGTCAGGTGGATTCGGTAGTCGAATTAGCCAAATTACATTCAGAAGCGAATTTATCGTTTTCAGGTTTGTGCTCAGGGGAGTTTTAATCTTCGATCAGTCGCTTCTCTTCTACCTTTCTTTTGATGTTGCCCTAACTGTCGGCATTTTTATAACGGCACCTGCGTAATGCAACAGCTTGCCAGTTCTTGGTAATGTTGTTGCATTACCTCAATAAACTGTTGTGGGTCGTTGAAACCGGATAATGGCTCACCGATCACTACATCACAGTTAAAGGGTACGAACCTTGCTGTACCTTTAGGCAGCGAGCGACCGAGACCGCGCATCACTACCGGTAATACCGAAGTTTTAGGATGGTTTTTTATTAGGTGATAAATGCCTTTCTTAAGGTCACTCATCGTTTCCGGTTCGCCACGGCTACCTTCAGGGAAAATGATCAAAATTTCCTCGTTATTTAAAGCGGTGACGCAGTCGTTAAATAGCGTATTACGTTGTGCCACTGAAGGTGACCTATTGAGAGGAATAATGCCAACTACGTTCAAAGATAACCAAGCAATGAAGCGATTGGCAAGAAAGTAATCTGCAGCGGCGACGGGACGAACCTTATGTATCATATGAATAGGAAATAGTGACAATAGGACCAGTGTATCAAGGTGGCTATTGTGATTCGCCGCAATGATAACCGGGCCTCGTGGTGGTAGATTTTGTCGTTGCAAAACATTTAACCCAAGCCCGATAAATACTAGCGGCTTTACCAATAATAAAATAAACAGTAGCTTAAGTATTTTTGCCATTGGGAACTCAGTAATAAAGATAGTAAATATAATGAAAGAACAGAGGCGTCGTAAACATCAGGCTATCAAGTCTGTCCAAAATACCGCCATGGCCCGGGATGAATTGGCTGGTATCTTTAATATGCAGATCTCTTTTAACCGCTGACATCACAAGATCGCCGATAAAGCCGCTAAAACTAATGATGACACCAGCGAGCACCCCTTGCACTGGGGAAAGTGGCGTTAAGTACGGGGCGACAAAATACGATAATGCTGTAACGGTTATACTACCGCCAATAAACCCCTGCCAAGTCTTATTGGGGCTCACTCTTGGTGCGATTTTATGCTTACCGAAATTTTTCCCCCACACGTACTGACAAACGTCATTGAATTGTGTCATGAGTAGAAGAAACAGCAGTATACCCAAAGGACCGGCTTGTGGATTGAGATCAGGAAGAACCAGTAGATACGCCATATGGCTGACGCAAAAGACAGTGAGCATTACCGTCCAGTGAATGACACCCGCAGAACGAATAAACCCTTTTGTGTCGCCTATCATCACCATAACCATAGGGAGATACAAAAATAGGTACACAGGAATGAAAATGATGAACATCCCATACCATTGAATCGATACCCAGTAAAACTGAAACGGAATAGAGAGATAAGCCCAAAAAATAACCCGTCGGTCAGCGAGTCGAGTCGGAACGATGGAAAGAAACTCTTTCAACGCGAGGAAACTGAGAAAACCTATAAAAAACAAAGTGTAATTAAAAGGTAGCATCAGCACGACAAAAACAATGGCTATCATATACCACCAGGAACGAATACGAAGTTTCAGTTCCAAATAATTGCGGTCAGTATGATAACGAGATAACCACAAATAGCTTAGTGTACTGATAATCAAGGCTGCACCAATCAATAACATGGTATGCAGCGAATGCAGAGGAATGTCAAACATCTTGCTGGTCTTCCTGTTGCGTAGCGTTAGTTTGGTGAAATTGATAGATATGTTCTAAGCGCCGCCAAATTGTGACCACCAAACCACAAAGCATCACAGCGAGTGCATAGTCCATGGTATAGTCAAGCGAATCTAGTGGCAGCGTTAACCATTGATGTGCACAGAGCAGTAGCAATGAAAACGTTAATAATGCCATGCGGTGCTGTTTCGCCATTGGACCACAAAAATTGGTAGGGCTATTCATGCTCACACCTAACACCCGAATGTACGCGGTTATTACCGCCAAAATGGCGCAAGTCCACGCTAAACTCATACCAAATAGAGACTGAGATGCAAAACCCGCACCGATAATAAACAATGGGTCGGCAATGCGGTCTGGGACATCGTTGAACAACTCTCCCGCGGGTGTTTTTTTCCACCTTCGACAGCGACCATACCGTCGAAGAGGTTGCACAGCAAACGCAGTTGAATGCTAATCGCAGCAAGCAGCAGCAGAGGTGCTAATGGGTAAAGATAATACGTAGCTAAACAGCAGAACCCTACAAATGCAAAAATGATACTAGCAATAGAAATCTGATTTGGTGTGACATTTTTTTGGCTAAGCCAAATAGCGACATACTTGGTGAGTTTGAATTTGCGCACCGCCAAGGGGCGGCGACTTTTTTCGGTCATTTTCCTTTCTATAATGTTATTCTCAGGAGCCACGATTGTATCCTTTTAAATAATTACTTATTGTAACAACAAGACAATAAGTAGGGCATTCTCATTGAAAATTGAACAAGCTTGCTAACGTTTAAAGAGCAATAATCGCTAACATAATCCACCTAATAATAATTAGATATACCCTGAAATCTCTCTTACACCGCCTTCGGCTCACCACTGAGGCGGTTTTTTGTTTGCCCAGCAAAGCTGGCAAACCCGTCCACTTGAAAGAAAGTGGAGTCACCCTGACTAAGGGGAAGACAATCCGAATGGCAAGGGCGTCACGGGCTAACGGTGGGGTCTGAAGGAAGCCATAGGAAGTTAGATGTACACAACTAACCGTAATCTGTTTCGGCGGTACTGGTGGGTAAGCGTCCAAAATAGCGCAAAGCCCAATACTTAGTCAGACCAATACTGTGATTGAGGGTGGGATA
>NZ_JBKEBW010000170.1:0-4203 GCF_047973365.1 Vibrio sp.
AAAAAACACAACTCAAGATGCCATGCTTATAACAAAATTTTGCCACAAAACACTTTCTAAATCTCTAAAGAACTTTAATCAGGCTCGAGTTAAATCATTGTTCGATTGTAGCAATGCCCTTATTCGAGGAAATGAACTTAGCCTGACCACTATTGGGCGTAATTTAGAAGGTCGCTCAAATGTAAAGCATAAAATAAAACGTGCGGACAGATTTCTCAGCAACACCAAGCTCCATAATGAATTAACTGAGCTATATGGAGCGATTTCTTCTCATTTTCTCAAAGAATTACCTTTTTATATCATTGGGGTGGACTGGAGTGGTTGCTGTAATCGTGACTTTTGGCTACTCAGAGCCAGCCTGCTTGTTGATGGCCGAGCCATCCCAATTTTTAATACCGTTGTTGCCGAAGAGGATCAGGAAAAGGAACATATTCATAATCAATTTTTAGATTCATTGACCACCATCATACCTAAAGATAAACCCGTCTACATAGTGACAGATGGAGGCTTTAAAACACCTTGGTTTCATAAAGTTGCATCGCTTGGGTGGTTTTTTCTTGGAAGAGTAAGAGGGAATATTCATGGGCAGTTGGAAGAAGATTCATGGAAATCAATATCAGAGCTCACAATAAGTGCAACAGACAAGCCTAAAACCTTAGGTAAAGGCCGATTGGGGAAAACATCAAAAACACAGGTCCAAGGTTTTTTCCACCTTTTTAAGGGGAAAAAGAAAAATCGTCACAATAAAAAGCGAAGAAAGAGCCAAATTTATCCTGATGCAGAAAAGACATATAAAGCTATAGCCAATGAGCCATGGTTATTAATAACAAATGATAGCTATTTATCCGCGAAGACTGCTGTCATTTATTACAGCAAAAGGATGCAAATAGAGCAAAACTTCCGTGATGACAAAAGTCAGAGGTATGGTTTTTCATGGCAGAACAGCAAAAGCATAGGAACAAAAAGAATCTCTGTATTAAGCCTTATAGCTTGTGTAGCAACAGTGGTGCTTTGGATAGTTGGTTTTGAAGCAGAAAGACAGAATCAGCACTATAGATATCAGGCTAACTCACTAAAAACAAAGAGGGTTTTATCATTCCTTAGCTTGGCGAAGAATATTTTAAAAGACACGCCTTTGAGGCGTGTACTTCAATGGTTTCGAAATGGAGTGGCCGCTTTATCGATAGGTTACCCTTCAATAATAAGTCGACCACTCCAATAAATGGGGATCCCTCAGTGCCTTCGCAGGAATGACGGCGAGGCAGAAATGACAGCGAGGCAGGAATGGCTGTGAGGGCAGGAGTGACGTGGAGTAGGATAGTTACACCAGCTCCGCTTTCTCGGCGATCAGTTTATCCACTACGCTTGGATCCGCCAGGGTTGAGGTATCGCCCAAGTTGCTGGTGTCTCCGGTGGCAATTTTACGCAGAATGCGACGCATGATTTTCCCTGAGCGGGTTTTCGGCAGCGCATCTGTCCAGTGCAGTACATCGGGTGTTGCGATTGGACCAATCTCTTTACGCACCCAGTTTTTCACTTCTTTATGCAGTTCAGCGCTTGGATAAACGCCATCATTCAAAGTGATGTAGGCGTAAATGGCTTGTCCTTTGATATCGTGAGGAACGCCCACCACTGCCGCTTCGGCAATTTTATCGAAGGCAACCAGTGCAGATTCAATCTCTGCGGTACCCATACGGTGACCGGATACATTGAGTACGTCATCGACGCGACCGGTGATCCAGTAGTAACCATCTTCGTCACGGCGTGCACCATCACCGGTAAAGTACATGCCTTTAAAGGTTGAGAAGTAAGTTTGCTCGAAACGATCATGATCACCATAAACCGTGCGCATTTGACCCGGCCATGAATCAAGGATCACCAGGTTACCTTCGGTTGCACCGTCAACGATTTCACCCATGTTATCGACCAGTGCTGGTTGTACACCAAAGAATGGGCGTGTTGCTGAACCCGGTTTCAGATCGGTCGCGCCCGGTAGTGGGGTGATCAAAATGCCGCCCGTTTCGGTTTGCCACCAAGTATCCACAATCGGCGATTTCTCGTTGCCTATGGTTTTGTAGTACCACTCCCAAGCTTCAGGGTTAATCGGCTCACCGACTGAACCCATAATGCGTAAACTGTTACGATGAGTCTCTTTTACCGCTTCATCGCCTTTCGCCATCAATGCACGAATCGCTGTTGGTGCTGTGTAGAGGATATTGACCTGATGTTTGTCGACTACCTGACTCATGCGGTTGGTATCCGGGTAGTTAGGCACACCCTCGAACAGAATCGTCTTCGCGCCGTTCGCCAGTGGTCCGTAAATCAGGTATGTGTGACCGGTAATCCAGCCCACATCAGCGGTACACCAGAAGGTTTCGCCCGCTTGGTAATCGAAGACGTACTTGAAGGTCATGGCTGCGTATACCAGATATCCACCCGTGGTGTGCAAAACACCTTTTGGTTTACCGGTAGAACCCGAGGTGTAAAGAATGAATAGCGGATCTTCCGCTTTCATTGCTTCAGGTGGGCAGTCAGCAGAGACTTTTGCCGTGGCTTCGTGCCACCAAATGTCACGATGCTCATGCCAGGCAACGTCACCGCCAGTGCGTTTAAACACAATCACTTTGTTGATGTTTTTGATTTCAGGGTTGGTTAGTGCTTCATCGACGTTTTTCTTCAGTGGAACTGCGCGACCGCCACGAACACCTTCATCGGCAGTGATCACCAGTTTTGCGTTTGAGTCAAGGATACGACCTGACAGTGCTTCCGGAGAGAAACCGCCGAAAACTACAGTATGTACCGCGCCGATACGAGTACAAGCCAGCATCGCAATCGCCGCTTCTGGCACCATTGGCATGTAAAGGCAAACCACATCACCTTTACTCACGCCCTGTTCTTTCATTGCGTTTGAGAAGCGACACACTTGTTCATGCAACTGCTTAAATGTCAGCGTTTTGTCTTCTGCTGGGTTGTCGCCTTCCCAGATGATCGCTACGTCGTCGCCGCGCTGTGCAAGATGGCGGTCAATACAGTTCGCTGAAACGTTGAGAGTGCCGTCTTCAAACCAACGAATGTCGACATGCCCGGTGTCGAAAGAGGTCTGTTTCACTTTAGTGAATGGCTTAATCCAATCGACAATCTTACCGTGTTCGCTCCAGAAACCTTCTGGAGCGGTGACAGACTGTTGGTACATAGCCAGGTAAGTGTCATTATCCGCGTGGGTATGAGTTTTAATATTTTCTTTTACCGGATAAATGTGCGCTGCACTCATTACAAATTCTCCTTGTGAATACTGCAATCACCTTGATGGCGTTTAAAACGTCCAACAAAGAAATTCGTTATGCCTATAACTCTTAGCCAGATAGATAAGTTTCACAATTAGACTTTAGGATAAAGGGCTGGGGGAACGAAGAAGGGGAGTCAGGGTGGGGGTATTTTACTGTGGGGTGGTAAAGGTTGGTAAGTCACCCTGAGTTAAGCGCACAAAAACCAAGGCGGCGGAAATGGCATCTTGCAGTGCATCGTGTTTGTCTTGTATCGGCAGATCAAGATGACGGCATATCGAATCCAGACTCAAATCAATATAGGCAGTGGGCAGGTGGCGTTCGAGTTTGTCGTGGTAGATCTGGCTGACTTCCACCAGCGAATTAGGCAGTGGAAAACCAAGCTGTTTGCGACAAGCGATGTCTAAGATTTTTTTGTCATAGCGAATGTGATAGCCGACCAGTGGGCGATTACCGATAAAATCAAGCAGTTGCTTCAGCGCTTCTTTCTCTGAAATGCCGTCGATTAGATCTTGGTGACGCATACGGTGAATACGCACCGAATTGGAGTCGAGCGACTGCGGGGCTCTTAGCCGAACTTCAAAAGGCTGACTGGTGATAATGCGATTATCAATGATCTTGGTGGCGGCGATGGTCACCAACTCTGCCCGATTTGGGTCCAGGCTGGTGGTTTCACAATCCAGTGAGACATACTCATTGCCACCGTTCGCTTCAAACAGTGATTGATAGTGAGAGTGTTTTAGCTTGTGGTGCCAATAGCGTCGCCGTATCCAATTCATAACATCACTCTTATCTGCCCTCGTTTCTGATCTGCCTAATCTCGGATCTGCCTAATCTCGGATCTGATAGTGATACCCAAGCCACTGTTTGAATTTCTTCACCACATGCAGGCTGTGTCTGAGCAGATCTCGCTCGGTGC
>NZ_JBKEBW010000116.1:0-12383 GCF_047973365.1 Vibrio sp.
GTTTAGATAATGCAGTGGCTGAAAACTTCTTCGCTTTACTCAAAACAGAGATGTATCACGGTCAAAGCTTCACTGATGCTGATGAACTGATTGCAAATATCGAAGAATATATAGAGTATTACAATACAAAACGGATTAAGGTGAAATTTAAAGGCCTGACTCCGATAGAATATCGAAATCAGGCCTTGCAAGCCGCTTAACAGAAATGTCCAACTTTATGGGGTCACTTCACTGCGTGGGAATGCATATTTGACTCACAGAAAGTCAGATTAATAGTGAAATTGGTATAACTGCCTATTTTGGCTTTGGTATGCATTCCCACGGGGGACCGTGGGAACGAGAAACCGGTCACAAGCATAAATAAAAAAAGCCACCGAAGGTGGCTTTTGAATTTTTGTCATAGTGCTAACTATTAACGAGTTCCGTACACAACGATAGTCTTACCGTGAGCTGAAATTAGGTTCTGCTCTTCAAGCATCTTCAGAATTCGACCCACTGTCTCACGTGAACAGCCAACGATTTGGCCGATCTCTTGACGAGTGATCTTGATCTGCATGCCATCTGGGTGAGTCATTGCATCAGGTTGTTTCGCTAGGTTAAGTAGCGTCTGAGCAATGCGACCCGTTACGTCTAGGAACGCAAGGTCACCAACTTTCTGGCTTGTTACTTGTAGACGGCGAGCCATCTGACCAGAAAGGCGCATTAAAATATCTGGGTTTACTTGGATAAGCTGACGGAATTTCTTAAATGAAATTTCTGCAACTTCACATGGAGATTTAGCTCGAACCCATGCTGTACGCTCTTGACCTTCTTCAAACAAGCCAAGTTCACCGATGAAATCACCTTGGTTTAGGTAAGAAAGGATCATTTCCTTTCCTTCTTCATCTTTAATCAGTACCGCAACAGAACCTTTAACAATGTAGTACAAAGTTTCTGCTTTCTCGCCCGCATGAATCAGCGTGCTTTTTGAAGGGTACTTATGAATGTGACAATGTGAAAGAAACCACTCTAATGTTGGGTCGGTTTGAGGTTTACCTAGAACCATAATATCTCACTTCCTCTGCAGGGTACGCTTGCTGCTATCCATATTTAGCAAAGCTTAAAATAGATTTACTAGAATAAGAGGACTTAATGGTCGCTGCAAGCTATCTTGTGTTTCGGTTAAGAATAGTATCCTTTTTCGGCAACTTTTTCTTGATTTTAATCGTGTCACTGCCATGATTTCGTACGCAAAAATGTGCACATGGTCACGGTATCGAAACTAAAGCGTAAAACGGTATTTTGATCAGCCAATTTTACCCGCCTCAATCAGTTGTTGTAGGATCGGTCTTACAATTAATTCCATGGCGAAACTCATTTTTCCTCCAGGAACCACTATGGTGTTATGCCGAGACATAAAGGAACCGTCGATCATTGCCAACAGGTAAGGGAAATCGACGTTCTTAATTCCACGTAGGCGGATAACTACAAAACTTTCGTCCAGGCTAGGGATACCTTTAGCATTGAGTGGGTTAGAAGTATCGACCGTCGGTACACGTTGGAAGTTAATGTGAGTGCGCGAGAACTGCGGGGTAATGTAGTTCAAATAGTCGTCCATTGAGCGGACGATTGAATCCATGACGGCTTCGCGAGAATGGCCTCTGTCACGAGTGTCGCGCACGTATTTTTGAATCCACTCCAGGTTGACGATAGGTACCATGCCGATCAAAAAATCGACATGCTGAGCCACATTCACTTCACCATCGACTACCCCGCCGTGTAACCCTTCATAGAACAGCACATCCGTATTGGTTGGCAGCTCTTGCCATGGGGTAAAGGTACCGGGCATTTGATTGTAGGGAACCGCTTCGTCAAAGGTGTGCAGATAGCGTCTAATTTGACCCGTACCCGCTTTACCGTATTGACGGAAAAACTCGCTTAAAGTCGCGAAGTCATTGGCTTCTGGACCAAAATAGCTAATATGGCGACCTTGTTCACGGGCTTTACGAATCTCAATGTCCATTTCGGGACGAGTGAAGCGGTGAAAGCTATCACCTTCAACCCAAGCGGGTTTGATACTCATCATATTGAACATTTTGCGGAATGCTTCTGACGTTGTAGTAGTGCCGGCACCTGATGAACCAGTTACGGCAATTATTGGGTGTTTTGCTGACATGACTAGCCTTGTCTATAGATCCTAAAAGAAGGCGCTGAAACCTTTTCACCGCCCGAGTAGCAGCCACTATAACATGGAATTTAAATTGTCACGGATTATCGATTATTAACTTTGATATCAACACTTTCATGCAGTTCAGAGTAAACAATAACGGCTTCTCCGTTTCTTAATAGAGCTTTTATTTGTTCTATTTTATGCGCCAGAGAGACCTCAACTTCACCGTAGTCTGTACCTTCTCTAAGCACAAATTCACTGATGAGATTGTCTAGTGTTTCAGGTGCAATATCTTGCCAAGGTACAATCATAACTTACTCGTAAACCTATATTGTTTTGTTGTTGAACTGTGTTGCTGCTGATTTTTGGCGTTCAGTCGTCCATTAACCAACGAGCTGAATAGGGTTAAACCTTGAGGTCTTTTAAGCTTTCATAGTAAGCGGGTAAGGCTTTTTCTAACCAAAACTCAGGTTTAAGGATACTTCCGGAGACAAAACCAACATGTCCGCCTTGCTCGAATAAACGATAGTCTATGTTGTCGGGTAGGATGAACTTGGGGATCACGGCATCGTTCATAAATGGGTCATCTTTGGCATGAATGATCTGCGTCGGTATTTTGATCTGTTGTAGTTTGTTAATGCCGGAGCACTTCTCGTAGTAGTCTTGGGAATTCTTAAACCCATGCAGTGGCGCAGTGATCAAATCGTCGAAGTCACTGAGGTGAGTGACCCGTTTAATGCTCTGATAGGAAAGCCCCAGTTCACCTTTAAGTAGATGGTGCTTTTTCATTGCGCTGTTCTTTAACGAAGAGACCAGATAACGGCGATAAACTTTGGAAAATCCGTGTTCAATTCGTTGCGCGCAAGCGGCTAAGTCCAAAGGGGCTGAAACGACAGTCGCGGCGGTGATTATCGGATCTTGGTTATAATCGGCCAAATAGTTCACTAACATGTTGCCGCCTAATGAAATACCCGTCGCGACAATGGTTCGATGCGGGAACTGCTCTCGCAGATATTGCAGTACAAAACGGGCATCTTCTACCTCACCAGAATGATAGGCTCGAGCCAAATTATTCGGTTTACCGCTGCAACCCCGGAAGTGCATCATTACCGATAGCCAGCCATCTTTAGCAAAGGCTTGCATTAGCCCATTGGCGTAAGGACTGTAAAAACAACCTTCCAGACCATGAAATAAGATGAATATTGGCTTTTTAGCTGCACTTTGGCTATGAGCGTCTTCACTCCACGCGAGATCGAGAAAATCACCGTCTGGCGTATCTAAGGTTTGCCAGACCGGTTCAAATAGCGCCTTTTTACGAATAAAGCGTGGTACTAAAGTCTGTAAATGCGGATTTTTCAAGCCTGTAGCGGCAACAAATTGGGTCATCGTCTAACCATCTAATTTAATATAGTTATCTTTGCCTATTTAATGCTGCAGCGCTGGCTACTGCAACTCCAAGTATTCTGTTTATATTGAGTATATACGTAATTAAACCGTCGGGTAGGTTCAGTGTTTTGGTGCGGGTTTGGCAAATTGCTGAGCGAGATTTTCGGCACCGAGCTGGCGACAGTAACGTTGTGTCAAAGGCGCATCATTGTTGTTAATCAGTGGAAGGTTATTAATGCAATCCACCAAATCTGACTGCTGCTGTTTTTCCAGTTGAAGTTCAAACTGTAACGCCTCTCGATAGAGTGTATCTGGCAAGGTTGTTTTGAGTTTTCGCCTTAGTTCTCTATAGCTGTGTAGCAGGGTCTCCGAACGACCGAGACATTCGCTTACCGTTTGCCAGTCGTGCTCTTGAAATGCCACCTGCTGCTCATCAAGCCATTTGAGCAGCAGCAGCAAATTTACGTTGCCGTTATAGTGGTTTTGCAGGTGTAAGCACGCCTCTTTGACTTCTCGCACGCTGTAGTACTGCAAACTGAATTGCCATAGTCGTTCCAACGTGAGTGAAATTCTGACGTGCTCTTGGCTCATTGACTGTTGAACTCCTGTTCCATCTCTTCCAGCGTTTCTTGCTCACTCATCCACTCCATTTCGATCTCTTCGAGTTCGGATTTTGCCTGAGCTTGGGTCGCGAGAACTTGGTTAAGTTTAGCTTTGTTTTCTGCATCATACAGTGAGGACTCCGATAATTGTTGTTCTGAGTCCGCGACAATGTTGTTCAACTTATCCATTTTCGCTTCGAGTTGTGTCAGCTTTTTGCGAATTGGCGCAGTCAGCTTACGCAGTTCTGCTTCACGACGTTTTTGGTCTTTTTTGGCAGCAGCACTATTGGCGTTATCTTTTGGCGCAACTTGCGCTTGTTGTTCTTTGCGTTCGGCTTTTTGTTGCTCCTGAAGCCATTTGTAGTAATCGGTTAAATCACCGTCAAATGGCGCCACTTGGCGATCATGAACCAAATACAAATCATCGGTTGTTGCACGAAGTAGGTAGCGGTCGTGACTGACAATGACCATTGCGCCTTCGAAGCTTTGCAGTGCCAGAGTCAAGGCTTGACGCATATCCAAATCAAGGTGGTTGGTGGGTTCATCAAGTAATAGCAGGTTTGGTTTTTGCCACACAATTAGAGCAAGCACTAAGCGAGCTTTTTCACCACCGGAGAACGGACCAATTTTTTCCAATGCTTTATCGCCATTAAAGCCAAAACTACCCAGATAGTTACGCAGTTCTAATTCGTTTTTCTCTGGCGCGATTTGCATCATGTGTTGCAAAGGCGTCTCTTGTGGATGAAGCGTTTCAAGTTGGTGCTGAGCGAAGTAACCGATCTTCACGCCTTGCGAATAAGTGAGATCGCCACCTTGTGGCGCTAGCTCGTTGGATAGCAGCTTGATTAAGGTAGATTTACCCGCACCGTTGCGGCCAAGCAGACCGATACGGCTGCCCGGGACTAAATTAAGACGAATCTTCTCTAGAATGAGCTTGTCACCGTATCCCGCGCTCACATCGTCCATCATCAAAATGGGATTCGGCAGTGCCGAAGGCTCGCGAAACTCAAAGCTGAATGGGTTGTCGAACTGAGCTGGCAGCACCTTCTCCATTTTTTCTAGTGCTTTAATTCGGCTTTGTGCCTGACGGGCTTTAGAGGCTTTGTAGCGGAAGCGGTCGATGTAGCTTTGCATGTGGCTCATCTGCTTTTGCTGCTTCTGGTACATCGCTTGCTGCTGCATCATTTTTTGCGCACGTTGGTTTTCAAACGACGAATAGTTACCTGTGTACTCGTTGAGCTTCTGGTTCTCAATATGAATGATGCGACTGATGATCGGGTCGAGGAAATCCCGGTCGTGAGAAATCAGGATCAGGGTTCCCGGATAGCTTTGTAACCAACGCTCTAACCACATCACGGCATCCAGATCTAAGTGGTTGGTTGGTTCGTCGAGAAGCAGTAAATCTGAACGGCAGATCAGGGCTTGAGCAAGGTTGAGGCGCATGCGCCAACCACCGGAAAACTGAGTGAGGTTCCATGACATTTGTTCTTGGCTAAAGCCGAGACCGTCCAGCAGTTCCGAAGCTCGAGCGCGAATACTGTAACCGCCGATGGTTTCGATTTTTCCGTGTAGCTCGGCAACAAGTGTGCCGTTGTCGGCATGCTCAGCTTCAGTGAGTTGACGCTCTAAATCACGATATTCCCGGTCACCATCGATGACGTATTCCAAAGCACTGCGCTCTAAAGCCAATGTTTCCTGCGCAACCCAAGCTAACTCCCATTGGGCTGGTTTGCTGAATGAGCCAGCATCAATAGACAGTTCGTCTTTCAAGAGGGCAAACAGGGTGGATTTACCACAACCGTTTTTACCCACTAAACCCACCTTGTCGCCTGGGTTAATGGTTGCCGATGCCTGGTCGAGCAGAGGCTTTCCGCCACGTAGTAATTGGATGTCCGAGAAGATAATCATAAATTTGTTTTAGCTGTTAATTGAGTTGCCGTTGAGATTTCGCCCAGAATAGTAGGGGCAACGAGGATGAATGTCGATCATTATGCAATTTACGTTATGCTTGCTAAGCAACAGTTACCGATTTGATAACGTTACGGAGTGCCGTCAAGGAATGACAAAAAATACGCCGTCTGCTGTACACAAGCCCAAAGTGTTAGTGATTTATGCTCACCCTGAGCCGCATCACTCTATTGCTAATCAGGTGATGATCAAAAAGATCTCATCACTTGAGCATGTCTCCGTACTCGATCTCTATGCGACTTATCCAGATTTTTTCATCGATGTTCAAGCAGAACGCCAACGTTTACTCGAGCATGATGTGATTGTCTTTCAACACCCACTGTACATGTATTCATGTCCGGCGCTGCTTAAAGAGTGGATGGATAGAATCTTGGCGAAAGGGTTTGCCTTTGGTAATAACAGCGCATTGCAGGGCAAAGTCTGGCGCAGCGTGATCACCACTGGTGGTAATCTCGATGCCTTTGGCGAAAAAGGTTATAACCGCTATCCACTGAAAGACATTTTACAACCCTTCGAACTGACAGCGGCGCTGTGTCGTATGCAATGGATAGAGCCCTTGGTGTTGTATTGGTCGCGTAATGTCAGTGATGTTGAACGCTATCAACATGCCGAAGCTTATCAACAATGGTTACTCAATCCACTGACTGAGCAAGGAGAACACCATGGCTGAATTAGGTAGTGGTTTCCTGCCAAGTACCGCCGTTTTTCTTACCGCAGCGGTTGTGGCTGTGCCTTTGGCGCAAAGAGCAGGGTTAGGTTCGGTGCTGGGTTATCTGTTAGCTGGCGTGATTATCGGTCCTTGGGGATTGAGTTTAATCAGTGATGTTGAAGCAATTATGCACTTTGCTGAGTTTGGCGTGGTGCTACTGCTGTTTCTGATTGGCTTAGAGTTGAATCCGAGAAAATTATGGCAAATGCGTGGTCCCATTTTGGGCTTAGGCGGCGCACAAGTGGTCGTCACCACCGCCGTGATTGCCAGTCTTATTTCACTAATGGGTATCGGTTGGCAAAGCAGTTTAGTGATCGGTATGGGGCTCGCGCTCTCCTCCACCGCTATTGCACTGCGTGTGATAGAAGAACGAGGCTTATCTCGTAGTGAAACTGGGCAATCGGGCTTTGCGGTCTTGCTGTTTCAGGATATCGCCGTCATTCCTATGTTGGCACTGTTACCTGTGTTGGCGGGAAATACAGGCGGAAGCTGGCTTGATGTGGTTTGGATGTTGTGTGGCATCGTCGGTTTGCTGGTGGGCGGTCACTGGTTGTTAAGCCCATTGTTTCGCTATGTCGTCTTGAGCGGAGTGCGAGAGCTATTCACCGTAGCCGCGTTACTGCTGGTTATCGGCATTGCATTGCTGATGCAACAATTAGGTTTGTCGATGGCGCTTGGAACTTTCTTGGCTGGAGTGTTATTAGCCGGAAGTGAATTTCGTCATGAACTTGAAATTGCCATTGAGCCTTTTAAAGGTTTACTGTTGGGCCTGTTTTTTATCTCTGTCGGTATGGCGGTCGATTTAGGGCTGCTCGCACTTGAACCGTTAAGTATTTTGCTAGCTGTCATTGGCTTGGTGACCGTCAAAGGCTTGCTGCTTTATGTGTTAGCCCGTTTTTCTGGCACTCGGGCAAAGGCGCGCAGCCGTATGGCAGCAATTTTGAGCCAAGGTGGTGAATTTGCCTTTGTTATTTTCACCGCAGCGAGCCATCAAGGGTTGCTAAGATCTGAACAAGTGGCATTTCTACTCGTCGTGGTGAGTTTATCGATGGTGACCACACCATTATTGCTTTCCGCGCAGAATCGTTGGTTTGCCCGTAATTTAAATAGCGCCGATGACGAAGTGCTGGATCCGAATATTTTCGATAAAGAACCCAGAGTCATCATTGCCGGTTTCGGACGCTTTGGGCAAATTGTTGGCCGCTTGATGTATGCCAACAAGATCAAAATAACCGTATTGGAAAGCGATGCCAGCCAAATAAAATTACTACGTAAATACGGATATAAAGTATTCTATGGTGATGCGACTCAACTTGAGCTTCTGCGAGCCGCGGGTGCTGACCAAGCAGAAGCGATTGTGATCTGTACCGATGCACCTGATGAAGTAGTGAAAATAGTCGAGCTGTGTCAACATCATTTTCCCCGGTTGAAAATACTGGCTCGCGCACGAAGTCGGGTTGAAGCTTATCAGTTGATGAACCATGGGGTGGAGCGCTACTCCCGTGAGACTTTTTTGGGCGCGTTAGATCTCGGTCGACAAACGCTTATCTCACTGGGCATGCATCCCTACGAGGCAAAGCGAGCCGAAGCGCATTTTCGGAAACTCGACATGGCGATGCTCAAAGAGTTGCTACCGCAGCACAATGAAGGTAAACAGCTCAACCTAAGAGCCAAAGAAGCCCGCAAAGAGCTAGAAGAAATTTTTGGGCGTGAGATGGATGGTGACAGACAATCTCGTCGCTATTGGGAAAAAGATTAAAGCTAAAATTCATTGATCGATAATCGTTCAGTTAGAAGAAAGAAGTCAGTGAGAAACTGAGTCGTAAAGTAGTAGGAAGCCCAAACGTGAACATAAAAAAACGCTTTATTGCCGGGGCAAGTTGCCCGAGTTGTAAAGCTCAAGATACTCTGCGCTGGTGGATAGAGAACAATATAGAGTTGGTGGAATGCGTTGAATGTGACTATTCAGAGCAGCGTAAACCGAAATCTGTAGAGAAAAGTGAACACGGGCAAGAACAAATGATCGGCATTTTTAAGCCAGAATAATTGAGTTTCTGCTCACGATCCCCATAATATCCATCGTTAGATTATTTTTAGACATGACTTAATGTGTCTAGAAGCACCAAAACCGCCCTGGAGCTGTTATGAAAATTGAAAAGAACGTGGTTGTAAGCCTTGCTTACCAAGTAAAACTTGAAGATGGCATCGTTGTTGACCAATCTACTGTGGAAGCACCACTTGATTACCTACATGGTCACAACAACCTAATCACTGGCCTTGAGAAAGAGCTAGAAGGCAAAGTAGCAGGCGACAAGTTCACTGCAACTATCGCACCTGAAGATGCATACGGCGAGCACAGCGATGATCTTGTTCAACGCGTTCCTGCAAACGTATTCCAAGGTGTTGACGAAATCGAAGTGGGTATGCGCTTCCTTGCGGATACCGACCAAGGTCCAATCCCTGTAGAAATTACAGAAGTCGACGGCGATGAAGTTGTTGTCGACGGCAACCATATGCTGGCTGGTCACACATTGACTTTCGACGTAGAAGTGGTTGCCGTTCGTGAAGCGACATCTGAAGAGCTAGAGCACGGTCACGTACACCAAGCTGGTGGCTGTGGTGGTCACGGTCACGACCATGAGGGTTGTTGCGGCGGCCACGGTCATGACGATGATCACGAATGTTGTGGTGGTCACGGTCATCACCATGATCACGACCATGACCACAAAGATGGTTGCTGCGGTGGCGGTCACTGCCACTAATCAGAGTGTTTAGGGGTTGCGATAAGTAACGTCTGGCTCTATAAAGGAAAGCGCGAATCGAGAGATCGGTTGGCGCTTTTTTATTATCTCTTGCTCAAGACTTAAGGACTATTTTATGTCGCAACCATTTTCTATCGCTATTCACGGTGGTGCCGGAACCATATTGCGTGAACAGATGAGTGATGAACTTAAAGCAGAAATTCTGTCAGCGTTAGAAAAATCGGTAAAGGCTGGGCATGGTATTTTGGCTCGAGGTGGCGATGCGCTTGATGCGGTAGTGGCAGCGGTTAAAGTGTTGGAAGATGCTCCACAGTTTAATGCTGGTAAAGGTTCCGTTCTCACCAATAAAGAAATGGTTGAGATGGACGCATCTGTTATGCATGGCCGCGAGATGAATGCCGGAGCCGTAACGGGTATTCGCCATATCAAAAATCCGATTGAACTTGCCCGTGATGTGATGTTGAAAAGCGACCATGTGCTACTGATGGGAGAGGGTGCTGAAGAGTTTGCCTTTAGTTTGGGCTACGAATACACCGAACAGGATTATTTTTTCACTGAGCGCCGTTATGAGCAACTGCAATCGATGAAAGAAAACGGTCTGTTTGCTTTATCTGAAGCTAAGTACTCGACAGAGAAACGGTATCCAGACGACAAAAAATTTGGCACCGTTGGCGCCGTAGCGCTTGATCAGCAAGGCAACTTGGCTGCAGCGACAAGCACCGGTGGTATTACCAACAAAAAGTATGGTCGCATTGGTGATTCCCCCATAATAGGTGCAGGAACTATTGCCGAGAATGGCAATGTCGCGGTTTCGACAACGGGAATGGGCGAGTTCTTCATTCGCAAAATGGTCGCGGGGGATGTTGCGGCAAGAATGCGCTATTTGCAGGAAGATGTTCACACCGCTTGCGAGCACATTATCAATGGTGATTTAAAAGCGATCGGTGGTGAAGGAGGCTTAATCGCTGTAGATGCCAATGGCGAAATTCACTTCGCGATGAATAGCTCAGGGATGTACCGAGCGAGTATCGATAATAAAGGTAGCCTTGAGGTCAAAATTTATGCTGATGAATGATGTTTCGGCTTAAATGTAAGAATTATCTTTCAGCTTATTTAATAACCAACTTTTTTGCCTAAAAAATGACTGCAACGAATCAAATTCGGTGCTAGAATCCATTTTTAACTAGCAATCAGAAATGGAAAGATGGGTAATAACGTAGTCGTTCTTGGCACCCAATGGGGTGATGAAGGTAAAGGTAAAATCGTAGACCTTTTGACGGAAGATGCAAAATATGTGGTTCGCTATCAAGGCGGTCACAACGCTGGTCATACTCTAGTTATTGATGGCGAGAAAACGGTTCTGCACTTGATTCCATCCGGTATCCTTCGCAATAACGTGAAATGCATTATCGGCAACGGTGTTGTACTTTCACCAGATGCACTAATTAAAGAAATGACCGGTTTAGAAAACCGCGGTGTTCCTGTTAAAGAGCGTCTTTTCATTTCTGAAGCTTGTCCTCTCATTCTTCCTTACCATATTGCTCTAGACCAGGCGCGTGAAGCGGCTCGTGGTAATAAAGCCATTGGTACTACTGGTCGTGGTATCGGTCCTGCTTACGAAGATAAAGTGGCTCGTCGCGGTCTACGCGTTGGTGACTTGTTCGATCGCACAGCGTTCGCTGAGAAGCTAAAAGAAGTTATGGCGTTGCACAACTTCCAACTCGAGCATTTCTACAAAGTTGAACCAGTAAGCTACGAAGACGTACTTGAGCAAGCAATGGGTTACGCTGACCTATTAACGTCAATGATTATCGACGTAACTGACGAACTCGATGCAGCGCGTAAGCGTGGTGATAAGATCATGTTTGAAGGTGCTCAAGGTACTCTGCTCGACATCGACCACGGTACTTACCCATACGTAACCTCTTCTAACACCACTGCGGGTGGTGTTGCTGCAGGTTCTGGTTTTGGTCCTCGTCACTTAGGTTACATCCTGGGTATCGCGAAAGCATACTGTACTCGTGTCGGCTCAGGTCCTTTCCCAACCGAACTGTATGACGGTAAAGAAAAGCAAGATCCAGTTGGTAAACACTTAGGTACTGTTGGCGCTGAATTTGGTGCAACGACAGGTCGCATACGTCGTACGGGTTGGTTTGATGCTGTTGCCATGCGCCGCGCAATTCAACTTAACTCAGTAACAGGTTTCTGTATGACTAAGCTAGACGTTTTAGATGGCTTGGAAGAGATCAAGATCTGTACTGGTTACCAAATGGCTGATGGTTCAGTGGCTGAAGTATCACCACTGGCAGCCGATGCGTATGAAAACATTACGCCAATTTACGAAACTATGCCTGGTTGGTCTGAAACAACATTCGGTGCTAAGTCTCTGGATGCGCTGCCTCAAACAGCGCTCGATTACATCAAGCGTATTGAAGAGCTAACGGGTGTTCCAGTTGATATTATCTCTACTGGCCCAGACCGTAACGAAACTATCATTAAAGTACACCCTTTTAGCGTGTAATTTAGCGACTTGTTTATAGAGCCGGTTCAATGAGCCGGTTTTTTGTTTGCCCAGCAAAGCTGGCAAACCCGTCCACTTGAAAGAAAGTGGAGTCACCCTGACTAAGGGGAAGACAATCCGAATGGCAAGGGCGTCACGGGCTAACGGTGGGGTCTGAAGGAAGCCATAGGAAGTTAGATGTACACAACTAACCGTAATCTGTTTCGGCGGTACTGGTGGGTAAGCGTCCAAAATAGCGCAAAGCCCAATACTTAGTCAGACCAATACTGTGATTGAGGGTGGGATA